>CAXYJY010000070.1:0-59527 GCA_964277755.1 uncultured Hymenobacter sp. | reverse complement strand
GGGTTGGGCTTGTTTTCGCGGCGCTCCAGTGGGGTGGGCGGCGCGGGCGTGGCGGTGGTAACGCCGGCGGCCTGCATGGGGTTCTGGGGCTGGCGGGCGTTATTGCCCACCTGCCCGGCCTGGAACAGCTCGAAGCGCGAGGGCGCAGCCTGACGCGGGAAGGCGTTGTTGCTCAAGTCAGTGTCGGCCGTTTGCTGATAGGGGTCGATGACGAACGAGGTCACGTTTTTGGGCGTGATGATGATTTTGCTTACCTGCTCGTTGTTTTTGCGCCAGATTTCAGCCGGGATGGTCGTCAGCTCCTGCGAGCCGTCTTCGTAGGTCATCTGGATGACTACCGGCATCACCAGGCCGCCCACGTTGCGGAGGCTCAGTTCGTAGAAGTTGAGGTTGCCGTTGAGGCGCTGCTGTTGCTGGGGCGTGAGGGTGCTCAGGTACTGGAAGTAGCGCTGCTTGTCAGCCTCGGTCACGGCCAGCGGGTCGTAGCTGTTGTAGAAGTCCTTGAGGTCGGGCTTCTCGTCTACCAGCGTGGTTTTGATGTCGGTAGCGTTGCGCTGCGCCGAAATGCTCGGCACCTGGGCCTGGCGCTCGTTTTGCAAGCGGGCGTTTTCGAGGCCGGGGTTTTTGGTGTTAGGCTTGTACGACTTCACCGCATCCAGCGAAATATCCACGCGGTCGGTGGTGTAAAACCAGCCGCGCCAGAACCAGTCGAGGTCCACGGCCGAGGCGTCTTCCATGGTGCGGAAAAAGTCAGCCGGCTCGGGATGCTTGTAGGCCCAGCGGGTAGCGTAGGTTTTGAAGGCGTGGTCGAACAGCTCGCGGCCCATCACCGTCTCGCGCAGGATGTTGAGCGCGGTGGCCGGCTTGCCGTAGGCGTTGTTGCCAAACTGCAACACGCTTTCCGAGTTGGTCATAATCGGCGTTTGCAGGCTCTTGTCGGTGCGCATGTAGTCGACCATGTTGCGCGGTTCGCCGCGGCGGCTGGGGTAGTTACGCTCCCACTCCTGCTCGGTCAGGTACTGGCAGAAGGTATTAAGGCCCTCGTCCATCCAGGTCCATTGCCGCTCATCGGAGTTCACAATCATCGGGAAGAAGTTGTGGCCCACTTCGTGGATAATCACCGAAATCATGCCGTATTTACGGTCGGCGGTGTAGGTGCCGTCCTTCTCGGGCCGGCCGCCATTAAAGCACAGCATCGGGTACTCCATGCCGCCCACCGGCCCGTGCACCGAAATGGCCACCGGGTACTCGTAGGGAATGGTGAACTTGGAATACGTCTTGATGGTATGGGCAACCACTTCGGTAGAGTATTTGCCCCACAGCGGGTTACCTTCCTTAGGGTAGTAGCTCATGCAGAGCACAGGCTTGCCGCTCTGCGTGATTTCCATCGCATCCCAAATGAATTTGCGCGAGCTGGCCCAGGCAAAGTCGCGCACGTTTTTGGCCACGTAAGTCCAGGTTTTGGTACCCGTAGCGCGGCTGCTTTCGTTTTTGGTGGCTTCCTCCTGGCTCACGATGAGCACCGGCTTCTTGGCACCTTTGGCCTGCGCCAGGCGGCGAATTTGGGTAGCGGTCAGCACCTGCGCGCCGTTTTGCAGCGTGCCGGTGGCGCCCACCACGTGGTCGGCGGGCGCGGTGATACTCACGCGGTAGTCGCCGAAGGGCAGCGTAAACTCGCCGTTGCCCAGGAACTGCTTGTTCTGCCAGCCCTTGGCATCCGAGTACACGGCCATGCGGGGGTAAAACTGCGCGATTTCGTAGAGGTAGTTCTTATCCTCCGGGAAATACTCGTAGCCGCTGCGCTCGCTGATTTTCAGCTGGTCGTTGATGTTGTAGCTCCACTTCACCCCAAACGAAATCACTTGCTTCGGCCCCAAAGGCTTCGGCAAGTCAATCCGCATCATGGTGTGGTTGATGGTGTATTTCAGGGGCTTGCCCGCCGCGTCGGTCACGGCCGCGATTTTATAGCCGCCATCAAACTCGGCCGTGGTCAGCTGCGCGTCCACGTCCTGAAAGCCCAGCCGGCCGCTCGTAATCTGGCCCACCTGCGTGGCGTAGGTTATCGAGTTTTTGGCCAGAATATTCTGGTCGAGCTGCACCCACAGGTAGGTGAGCACGTCGGGCGAGAGGTTGGTGTAAGTAATGGTCTCCGAGCCGGTTATCGCCTGCTTCTGGTCGTCGAGCGTCACCTTAATGTTGTAGTCGGCGCGCTGCTGCCAGTACTGCGGGCCGGGCGCGCCGCTGGCCGTGCGGTACGAGTTGGGCGTGGGCAGCATCGTTTCGAGCTGCGCAAATTTGTCGGTGCCCGAGTTGGTAGTCTGGGCCAGCAAAGTGCCGGGCGCCAGCCCCAACACCAGGCCACCAGCCAGGAGTAGAGAACGCATGAAAAAGCGGGGATTAATAAAAAGGTAACAGCTAAGGTCGGCGAATTTACGGCGAAGGTTGCGCGTGGGTGTGGGGTTGTCCTTGCGAGCGCAGCGCAGCAATCGCACCAGAGCAGCGCCCGGATGGCGCGACTGAACAGGTGCGATTGCTGCGCTGCGCTCGCAAGGACAACATTACTCCTACCCTACCTATCCGTTCGCCATCTGCACCAGCAGCAGCACGGCCACACCCAGCGCCGCGCCGCTGGTCACCAGCACCCAATCGCGCCGGGCAGCCCGGAGGCCGCGCAACACCACGAAGCCCAGTAGCAAGATGATGCTCACAGCCAATAGCTGCCCCAGTTCCACGCCCAAGTTAAAGGCGAGCAACGTCAGGGGCAGTTCGCGGCTCGAAGTCAGCAGCGAGCTCAGCATATTGGCAAACCCCAGTCCGTGAATCAGCCCAAACGTTAGGGCCAGGGCATTGGGCGCGGCCCACACCACGGGCACGGGCCGGCGCGAGGGCCGGGCGTCGGCGCGGCCGGCCTGCATCATATTGACCAGCGCCGTGAAAATAATCGTGACCGGAATCAGGGCCTCGATAACGGCCTTATTTACAGCAATCAGCGCCAGCGTGGCCAGCGCCAGCGTGAGCGAGTGCCCGATGGTGAAGCTCGTGACGAGCGCCACCACGCGCCGCCAGTCGGCCAGCACAAAGGGCGCGCACAGCGCCAGCAAAAACGTGAGGTGGTCGGTGGCCTGCGCACTCCAGATGTGCCGGAAGCCAACCTCCAGGTAATTCGTGAAAGCGGACATTATAGGCAAAGGTCGGGGGCGGCGGCTAATCTGGCCTTCGGCCAGGCATAGCGTCTTGCCTCACCTTCCGGCCCGCGCTTAGCTGGCTACCGCGTGTGCGTTTGATGAGCTTCGGGCTAGACAAGAGAAACTTAGCTGCTATATTGGGGCGCTTTTCACTTATTAATAGCTTTTTATGCTAAAGCGTTTACTCTTTTTTCTGCTGCTGGCGGGCACCTGCGTGGGCACGGCCCAGGCCCAGACGCAGGGCGAAAGCCTTGAATCCCAACAGTTCAAGCAGCGCCTGCGCAGTCAGTACCTCCAAAACGATACGGCCCAGGCCATCATCAACCTCTACGGCCGGCGGCAGGCGGGCGGCGTAAGTTGGATGATAGCCTCCGTGCTGTCGGCGGTGCGTATCAGCACGGCCGGCAACACTACTACCAACTACGGCGGCTACGGCTCATCGGCCTCGGATGGTGGCAGCAGAGTGGGCGTGGCTTTTCTGGCGGCTACTCCCTTCATGGCCTACGGGGCCGCCAAGCTGGCGCACTATAGCAATGGCCACCTCAATCAGGTGCTGACGGCCTACGCGGCGGGCCAGCCCCTGCCCCGCTCGCTGCGCCGCAAGCTCAAGCCCCGCTTCTTCGCGCAGCCCATCGTGAAGTATAAGGAAATCAAGGTAAAGCCCGCCAATTAGCCTTTTCACAATCCGACTTATATGCGCCTGCTAATCTGTCTTTTGGCCACCTTGTGCCTGAGCTTGCCGCTTGCGGCACAATCTACTACCGCGCCCCCGCCGCTGGGGGCCGCGCCCGCCGATGCCGGGGCCGTGCTGGTGCTCAACAACTGGTATTTGCCGCGCTACCAGGCCAGCGCTACCAGCGGGGCCGATACCACCGGGGCGCTGCTGTCGCTGTTTCGCAAGCGGCGCTACGCGGGCATTCTCTACGCGGTGCCGCTCATCGCGGGCATCTCGCTCACGTTCCGCCTTTCCAGCACCGACCAAAACGGTCGGCAGCAGGTGGCCGACAAGGCTATTTCGCCGCCGCTAGGCATTGCGGTGCTGGCGGGCACGGTAGTCGGCTTCATCGCCCACGCCAGCAAGTTCAACAAGAGCCACCTCGTGGCCGTGGACCGGGCTTATGCGGCCGGCACGCCCATTCCGGCCCGCTACCGCCGCCTACTGCGCGAGCGCCACTTTGCCGAGGCCGCCTTGCTGCGCGAGGCCATTGCCCAGCAGCAAGCGCGCGAGCAGGCTGGTGTTTCTCGCTAGGCGGCTGGCCCGGCTTTTATCGCCTTCTTATTCGTCTCAAAACCACTTGTCAGTTTCGTCTGATTACTTTTCACATGCCTAAATTCTTACTTTTTGCGCTGCTACTCACTGGGTTTATCAAATTCAGCGCTGTCCAGGCTTCTACGCCCGGCACCTCGATAGGCCGGCCCGTTGTAGCGCCCGCTTCCGACACGCTTCAGGCAGTGCATCAGCTTTTTAGCAAGCGCCGCACCGGGGGCTGGATTTGGACTGGCATTGGCGCGGCCTTCGCCGCCCGTATTCTCATCGCGGGGGCCGGCAGCAGCAACGCGGGCGGCACGGTGGTAGGCACCGCCGTACTGGGTGGCGGCCCCGCCGCCATTGGCATCGGCAAGCTCTCGCGCTTCAGCGAAGCGAAAGAAGCCCAGGTGACCGCCGACTACCAAAAAACCAAGCGCCTGCCTCCGTACGTGCAGCGCCGCCTCAAGAAGAAGTATTTTAATTAAGCTATCGACCTTACACAAAAAAGCCCCGCCAGCAACGCGCTAGCGGGGCTTTCTTATGCAAATTCTGACCTAGGGTTTACACTGTCGGTAACTCCACGTTCTCGAAGCGCACAGCACCGTCCTCCAGTACCGCTTCTACCACAGCGTCCTTGCTCACTTTGCCGGAGAGAATTTCCTTGGAAAGCTCGTTCAAAATCACGCGCTGCAATACGCGCTTGAGCGGGCGGGCACCGAACTGCGGGTCGAAGCCCTGCTCGCCGAGGTAGTCGAGCACCTCGTCGGTGGCTTCGAGGGCGATGCCGGCCTCGTGCAGGCGCTGCTGGATTTGCTTGAACTGGATATCGACAATCTTGCGGATTTCCTTGCGCTTGAGGGGCTGGAACATCACGATTTCGTCGATGCGGTTCAGGAACTCGGGGCGCATGTGCTGCTTGAGGCGCTCCACCACTTCCTCGCGGGTGCGGTCAACCACTTCCTCGTGGTTGTACTCGTTCAGCTCCTTGAAATTGCGCTGAATGATGTCGGCCCCCGTGTTCGAGGTCATGATGATGATGGTGTTCTTGAAGTTCGCCACCCGGCCTTTGTTGTCGGTGAGGCGGCCATCGTCGAGCACTTGCAGCAAGATGTTGAACACGTCGGGGTGCGCCTTCTCAATCTCGTCGAGCAGCACCACCGAGTAAGGCTTGCGGCGCACGGCCTCCGTGAGTTGGCCGCCCTCGTCGTAGCCCACGTAGCCGGGAGGTGCCCCGATGAGGCGCGATACGGCGTGGCGCTCCTGAAACTCGCTCATGTCGATGCGCACCATCGCGTTCTCGTCGTTGAACAAGTACTCGGCCAGGGCCTTGGCGAGCTCGGTCTTACCTACCCCGGTGGTACCCAAGAAGATAAACGAGCCGATGGGCCGCTTGGGGTCTTGCAGGCCGGCGCGCGAGCGGCGCACGGCGTCCGAGATGGCGGCGATGGCCTCGCTCTGGCCGGCCACGCGGCGGCCCAGCTCGTTTTCGAGGTTGAGGAGCTTGTCGCGGTCCGATTGCAGCATTTTGCTCACCGGGATGCCCGTCCACTTGGCCACTACCTCGGCAATGTCCTCGCTGGTCACCACTTCTTGCAGCATGCCGCCGCCGTCTTTATTGGCGTTGGCTTCGTCCTGTAGCTGCTTGAGCTTCTGCTCGGCTTCCTGGATTTTGCCGTAGCGCAATTCAGCTACCCGACCATAATCGCCCTGGCGCTCGGCCTGCTCGGCTTCGGTCTTGAAGCGCTCGATGTTCTCCTTCTCGGTCTGGATGCCGGTGAGGACGGATTTTTCGCCTTCCCACTTGGCCTTCAGCTCGTCGCGCTGGGTACCCAGTTCAGCCAGCTCCTTGCTCAGCACGGCCTCGCGGTCGTGGTTGTCTTCGCGCCGAATGGCCTCGCGCTCAATCTCCAGCTGCATGATGCGGCGCTGAATCTCATCCAGCTCCACGGGCATGGAGTTCAGCTCGATGCGCAGCTTGGCGGCGGCCTCGTCCATGAGGTCGATGGCCTTGTCGGGCAGGAAGCGGTCGGTGATGTAGCGGCTACTCAGCTCCACGGCCGCAATCACGGCATCGTCGGTGATGCGCACGCCGTGGTGCAGCTCGTACTTTTCCTTGATGCCGCGCAGGATGCTGATGGCGTCGGGCACGCTCGGCTCGTCCACCATCACTGCCTGAAAGCGACGCTCCAGGGCCTTGTCTTTCTCGATGTATTTCTGGTATTCCTTGAGCGTGGTGGCCCCGATGGCGTGCAGCTCGCCGCGCGCCAGGGCGGGCTTGAGCAGGTTGGCGGCGTCCATGGCCCCCTCGCCCCCGCCGCCGGCCCCAATCAGGGTGTGAATCTCGTCGATGAAGAGAATAATCTCGCCCTCGGCGTCGGTCACTTCCTTGATAACGGCCTTGAGGCGCTCCTCAAACTCGCCCTTGTACTTGGCCCCTGCGACTAGCAGGCCCAGGTCGAGGCTCATCAAGGTCTTGTCTTTCAGGTTCTCGGGCACGTCGCCGGCCACGATGCGCTGGGCCAGGCCCTCGGCGATGGCGGTTTTACCCACGCCGGGCTCACCGAGCAGCACAGGGTTATTCTTAGTGCGGCGGCTCAGAATCTGGAGCACCCGGCGTATCTCCTCGTCGCGCCCGATAACGGGGTCCATCTTGCCGCTGCGCACGCGCTCGTTGAGGTTGATGGCGTAGCGGTTGAGGCTCTGGTACTGGTCTTCGGCGGTTTGGCTAGTCACCTTGCGCCCCCCGCGCAGCTCCTGGATGGCGGCTTTCAAGTCCTTCTCCGTAAAGCCGTTGTCCTTGAGCAGGCTGGCCACGCTGTCTTTGCCGCCTAGGATGCCCAGCAGCAGGTGCTCGACCGACACGAACTCGTCGCCCATATCTTTCATCTGGGTGTTGGCGCGCTGCACGGCGTTGGCCGCCTCGTTGGCGAGGTAGGGCGAGCCGCCGCTCACCTTCGGGTAGGCCGCCACGAGGGCATCGAGCCGCTGGCCGAGGTTGGCCAGGTTGGCGCCCACCTTCTTACCTAGGAAGGCCAGCGTGTTCTCGTCGTTCAGTAGTAAGGCCTTCAGCAGGTGGCCGGTTTCGATGGCCTGCTGCTGGTTGGCGCCGGCAAGCTCGGTAGCCTTCTGCACGGCCTCCTGCGCCTTGATAGTGAAGTTTTTAAAGTCCATTGAGTGTTAAGCTTGAGTAGATGCTTCGGGTGAGGAAGATTATCTACGGCAGACTTAGCAAATGGGGTGCAGAAGTGAGAAATCGGACTTTTTGACTGATTTTATTACAACAGGATACGCAAAACTAGCCAAAGTGACTTATTGTATCTTGCGCTTGGCACGGGGTACGTTGAAACCAGCCCGGCGCAGAGCAGCCCGGCCTTTGGCAGTTTCTAAAGATGTTTTAAACATCATATCAACCTTTTGCACCAGCTTCGCAATGCCGGTTTCGTAGTCGTCGCCGACTAAGGCAAACATCTTTGCCAATGATTCATCCCGCTCCGTGTGGTTGGCTTCCATATGCTTAGTTTTTAGGAAAGAGCTTTTTGCAAATTTGCAGCAGCGCGTATTGGTTTACGATGTGGCAGGTTTCGATGATGCATCGCTTGTATGGCTTTTCTACCAGGTAACACACCACCTGATAGTATCTGCCCTCCCACAGGCCTAACCCGTAGGACAGCCGATAGTTGGCCCGCTGACCGTACACAATATACGTAGCCCGCGCCGCAAACCGTTCCACATCCTTGATGGACATCAGGTGCGAAGAGTCGTGCTCGCGCTTCACTACGTGCTCAGCGTTTTCCGCTACCCAAAACAGCTCGTATTTCCCCCGGTGCTCGCCAGCGACGGCGATTTTAGGATTGTGAGAACGATACATAGCAAAAGCTCAACAGTTGCTTACTGCAAGGCTATACGCCCCAGGAGTTGTGTTCAAAATGAGCTTTCCAAACCTTCTTCACATCCGCATGAATTTCGTCACATCTCTTATAAAGAGCATCCATTTTTTCGGGTGCATCACGTCTATTAACTCCTTGCGATTTTGCGAGCTGCTCCCCAACTAACATTGCATCAACTATTAATTCTGCGCCTGTTGACCTAGCTACAAGCCCTTTAATCTCTTCTTCATTCAAAGCCATTTCAAAACCAAATCTTGTGTTGCTATCACCTTTAAAACGTGTTATATATTTCTCAGTTATTGGGTTTAAAACAGACGAATAAGGTAATGACTTCCATTTTGCATCTCTAAATTCTGACAACAAAAAAAGTGCTCTTGCATAATTAGATTTAGCATCTTTGGCGTCTTGCACTTCTTTATTTATCATAAATACCAAAGCGAAGAAACCAAGAACAAATGCAAATAAAAGTGTGGCATTCATAATTTGGAAATCTGGTTAAAACCCTCAAAATCAACACTATTTTCGACACAAACTACAGCAAAACAGCTACTCCGTCCGCTGCCCGTCCTCATACTCCTGCACCCAATCTTCCAACACGATACCAACCATATCGGCAAAGTGGCGGGTGTTGCGCGTTACCAGCGTGCAGCCGTGAAACAAAGCGGTACTACCGATAAGCAAATCGAAGCTATCTACTGGGCGGCCGAGGCGGCGTAGCTGCGTCTTCACCTCCGCATAGGTTTCCAGCGCCGGGCCAATAGGCAGTATCTGCGCGGCGAAGTCGGCGCGTATCTGGGTTACTTCTTGCCGCCGCTGCGCTTGCCAGGCGGGCGCGCTGTTGGCTGCGCCAAATAACAACTCGGCAGCAGTAATTTCGGAGAGAAATCAGTTGGCTAGGCCTACCGCCTGGATGCGCTCTTTTATGCTGAATTCGCCTTTGAGGTAATGCACCAAGATATTGGTGTCGAGCAAGTAGCATGGGCTCATAGCTCAATATCGCGCTGCTCGGTATAGCGAGCCTCTTGCAATAGGCGATTGAGGTCGTCGCCGGTTTCGCCTTCCGATTTCCACGCGCCGAACAGGGCCAGAAAGCGGCGCTCCCGTTCCTCCAGCGACAAAGCAGTTGCTGGTGAGGTGGTAGCCTTCACGCCCAGCCGCTGCGCCAGACTTAGCAGCAAGTACAGGTCGGTATCATTGGTGGGCTCTAAAACAAGGGTGGTTGGCATATTACTCTGATTAAAGGCTTATTATGAATATACTAATTACTTACAGCCCAACTTCGCGGGGAGCGTCGCGGCGCGCACCGTAAATCTGGCTCAACAGGTCTTCCTCGCCTTCCTGTTGCCACGAACCAACTACCTGGTCGAGCAGCGCGTGTTGCTCTTGCTCCGACAAAGCTTCTTTATCATGGAGCTGGCCGATAACTTCTGCCTGCGCATCCGTTTTCAAGAAACGAATAGTCATTTCTGGCAGGTTTCGCAACTGCCGCATCACGGAAGCAGCCTGCTCATCTGGAAACTCTAATTGAACGTCAATTTTCATCTGGCTAAGCTAACATTTAACTTTATCCTTTTTATTCGTATGCACAATACCCTTAACTATGGGTATCGAGCAGGTACTGCTTCATAGCTCGATGTCGGGGCGGCTGGTCTGGCGGGCTTCGCGTAGCTGGCGGTTCAGTTCCTCCCCGCTTTCATCGGATTGCCAAGCCCCAAACAGGGAGCGAAACAGCGCGGCGCGGCGGGCAACATCGGCCTGGCGGCTGGTAGTAGCCGTCGTTTCCGATACTTTGACCCCCAGGCGGTGCGCCAGGCTCATCAGTTCCTGAATAGCGTGTTCGTTACTGGTTTCGAAGGATAAGACGTGCGGCTGCATGCGAATGGCTTGAATTGATATACTACGAAAACTTTGGGGAACTCGATAATGATTCAAAAAAGCGGGTTATCATCGATTTACCTCACTAGGAGCGTAGCGCCGGGAATCGTAAAGCCATTTCCTCATTTAACGGCTACTACTCAATAGGGCCAAGATACTGAAAACCGGATGATGCTACAGGCGACAGGCGTAGCGGGCTACCTTGTGGGTGTTATTTCTAGCAACCGGGTGTACCAGATATTGAATTGGTCGTAGCTGATGGCGTATTCAGGCAGGCTCAAGTGCTGCCGATAGAAGTGATAGCGCCGCAGCACCGAGTAAGGTTGCTTGATGAGATGCTGCACGATGTCCGGCTCGTAAGCAACTAAATAGTAGCGCTTAACCCGGAAGATGGCTTGCCACAGCTGTGCCTTCACGGCCGGGGCGTAGTGCGCAAAACTGGCAGGGATGCCGCTGCCAATTGGAAATAGCTGAAAGTCGCTGTGGTAGATAAACCGCCCGTCGTCGGTCATGGACCGAATCTCATAGGTTTGAGTTAGCACATCCCAATCGGGGTGCAAATGCCGTATGCTGTATTCGATGTAGCCGCCGTGCCGGTCGCAGTCGCACCGCAGGCAATGCGGGTCACTTAGCACCTTGCGCCGCCTGCAGCTGCTGAAACTCCTGTGTTGGCGTGAGGCCGGTGGCCTGCTGGTGTGCCTCGTAGCGCTGCCGCAGCGCATTCACCGAGGCGCGCTTGCGGGCTTCGCTCAGCACGGGGGCGCTGGTAGCTTCGGGGAGGTGGCTGTTAGGCTTCATAGGTTACTAAGGTACGCTCAGTGAATCAGTTCGTTGCCAGGTTGCCGATTAGCGCGCAGCTTCGCCCGTTTGCGACGTAAGCTTGGCGGTGCGCTCGGCTTCTACTTTTTCGTATAGCGCCTCCAGGCGTTCCATTGGCACGGTCTGGTTTTCCAGCGCCATCGTGCCGTACACGGAGCGCAGCATCATCTGCTCTACAAAAGCCGGATTATCCAATTGGCGGTAGCGTTGGCGAAAAGTCATGGCGAGGATGGCAAGGCACGAATTTACGAATCGAAGCAGCTGTTACACACCGTTGAATGGTTTGGATGAAGCGGTAGAGATGCTTCGCTGCGCGGACGCCAGATGAGCATGATAGACGTTATAATTTCCAGCTTGACCACTAACATGAAACCGAACACCCTAGCCGCCTTTTACGAAGCGCTTGCCCCCGGCCCGGCGTCGGCCGCGGGCGTGGTGCCGCCGCCGGATATGGGGCCGGGCGTGGGGCATTTCAACGTGTTTGCGCTGGCCGAGTTGCGCGGGGCACCCCCGATGGCGTTTAGCCGGCGCGAGTACTACAAAATCACGCTCTGCCGGGGGCGCAACCAGGTGGAGTGCGCCGACCAGGCCCCGCACGTGGGCACCAATACCTTGTTTCTGGTGACGCCGCGCGTGCCCTACCGCTGGCTGCCGCTCACCGAGGAGTTTGGGGGCTACAGCTGCCTCTTCGACGACGCCTTTCTGCTACCCGCCCGCCCCGGTGTGGTGCTGGCCGAGCTGCCGATTTTCCGGCCCGGTGCCTACCCGGTGTGGGAGGTGGCCGAGGCCGACTGCGCGGCCATCGAGGCTATTTTTGAGAAGATGCTGCGCGAGCTGCCCTCGGCCTACGCCTACAAGCCCGACCTGCTGCGCACCTACCTCTGGGAGCTTTTGCACCTGGTGCAAAAGCTCCAGCCGGCCCCCGCCCCGCTGGCCACGCACAGCGCCGCCGAGCGGGTAGCCACCCAATTTGCGGAGCTGCTGGAGCGGCAGTTTCCGCGCCTCAGCCCGCAGCCGCCGCTGCGCCTGCGCACGGCCGCCGACTACGCCGACCAGCTGGCCGTGCACGTCAACCACCTCAACCGGGTGCTGAAGGAAACCACGGGCCAGACCACTACCGTCCTCCTCAGCCGCCGCCTGGCGCAGGAAGCCAAGCTGCTACTGCGCCAAACCACCTGGAGCGTTTCGGAGATTGCCGACAGCCTGGGCTTTGCCGACGTGGCGCACTTCTGCACTTTTTTCAAGCGCCATGCGGGGCAGACGCCGGGGGATTTTCGACGGGTAGCGGTGGCTGGGGTGTAAAATCGTCATGCTGAGCGCAGCGCAGCGGAGTCGAAGCATCTCTATCGGTGAACTAACTTCTGACGCCCAGCAACGAAGCGGTAGAGATGCTTCGACTCCGCTACGCTGCGCTCAGCATGACGGTTAGTTTGGCAATGTTTGAAATCTAAAACAGATGGGTTGACTGGCGAAGTTTACCCCCTCTCCTACCGCCCAGACCTTTGTGGTGTACTTACTCGCCTCCCCACCCCAGGAGGCCAAACCCCACAGACAAACATGGCAAACCAAAAAATAGCGCTGGTCACCGGCGGCAATAAAGGCATCGGCTTCGAAATAGTGCGGGGGCTACTGCAAGCGGGCTGCCGGGTATACCTCGGCGCCCGCGAGGCCTCTAAGGGCCAGCAGGCAGTAGCAGAACTAGCAGCCGAAGGCGACGTTCGCTTCCTCGAAGTAGACCTGAGCAACCAAGTTACCCTAGCCGCAGCAGCGGCGCAGCTGCAACGCGAGGAAGGCCACCTCGATATCCTGGTAAATAACGCGGGCATCAACGTGCCCGGCGATGGCTCGCCTACCAATGCCGACGTGCGCAGCGTGGAGCAGGCGCTGCAAACCAATTTTATAGGCACGCTGGCTGCTACGCAGGCTTTTTTGCCGCTGGTGAAGCAGGCCGCGGCGGGGCGCATCGTCAACATATCCAGCCCGCTAGGGTCGCTCACCATCGTGGGGCAGCACGACTGGGCGCTGCTCGGGTATTCGGCCTCGAAGGCGGCGCTGAACATGCTCACCGTGCAGCTAGCCTATGAGCTGCGCGACACGGGTATCAAAGTGAACTCGGCCGCGCCCGGCTACACGGCCACCGACCTAAACGGCTTCGAGGGCACCGACACGCCCGCGCAGGGCGCGGCCGAGGCCATCCGGCTGGCCCTGCTGCCGGCCGATGGGCCTAGCGGCACTATGTCATCTTCCGAAGGCATTTTGCCTTGGTGAGGGCCATTGCTTAAATCAAAGCCTTGCAAATATCGGTCATGCTGAACGCAGTGAAGCATCTCTACCGCACCATTCAACGGGGCGATAGAGATGCTTCACTACGTTCAGCATGGCCAACGTTTATCCTTTCTTAACCAAGAATAAATCTATTGGCCAGCCATCATAGGACGGCGGGTTTATAGCTTGACGCCCTGCGCCTGCAACTGCTTTTCCGATGCGGCTTGGTTAGCCAAGAATTCGGCGTGCTGCTCGGGCGTGCGCTGGGTGCCCAGGTCGGCGAGGTGCTTGCGCACTTCGTCGGCCGGCAGGTCGGTGCAGTACAGCGGTGAGCCCGGCTGCTGGCGCCACGACTCGTGCAGGCTGCCACCGTCTACGGCGTCAAAGCCTAGTTCCTCTACCAGGGCCATTGCCTTCTGCTTGGCCGCGGCATCGTCGCCGGCCACCAGCAGCGCGATGCGGCCGGGCGTACCTGCGGGCTTGCCGTTATTTGCGAGGTTAGCGGCGAAGATGTTATTGAACACCTTCAGCACTGGGCGGCCCAGGTGCTGCTGTACCCACTCACTTTCGGTGAGGTCGCCGGTTTCCAGCTCCGCGATGTTACCATCGCGCAGCAAGGGGTAGTAATTACTGGTGTCGATAACCGGCACGCTGGCTGGTACACCCTCAAACAAGTCTTTGGGCAGCTCGGGGATATTTTTCAGCGGAATGGTGACTACGATAATCTCGGCGTCGCGCGCCGCCTCCTGGGCCGTGGCGGGCGTAGCGCCCGTCTTGTTGGCCAAGTCGGTCAGGGTTTGAGGGCCGCGCGAGTTGGCGATTTTTACCGAGTGGCCGAGGCTGGTGAGTCGCCCGGCCAGGGCGCTGCCGATGTGGCCGGCGCCGATAATTCCAATCTTCATAAAACAGGTAGGTAAGCGAGTAGAACAGCCGCCGCAACCGGCGCAAGCGGCCCGTGCTAAGACTACGCACCCAGCCGGATTGTTTGACCCCGGCTTACCTCCGGCTGGCAACCTCGACCACTGGCTGCCGCACGGTAGCCAGCAGCACCACGGCTACCGGCGAAGCGGGCGGCCCGGCGTTTACCGAGCCGCCGATTGCATAATTACTTGAGCTACTTGACGCCGCTCTCCTTTTCTGCGTCGGCGCTGTATTTCACCTTGCCCATTTTGCGCAGCCGTTTGCGGTCTTCGCGGCTCATGCCGGGCACTTTCTTGTCGCGGCGGGCGGGGCGGGGGCTGCCTGCGTCGCGGGTGGCGGGCGTGCTCAAAGGCTGGGCCCCTGGCACGGTAGCCGGCGTTACGGGCACGGCCGAAGGCGTAATGACAGCTCCGGCCGGGGCCACGGCACCCGAGGGCAACACAGTTTGGGCGTGGGCAGAGGCGGTGCCGAGCAGGCCGGCCGCGGCGAAAGCAAGTAGCAGCTTCATAATAAGTATGAGCTAAAAAAGCAAGGTGAACGCTGCTGCTACGCAGCGCGCCAAGTTTCGGATGCCACGCCGCGCTCGCCTCTTTGCGCAACGGTCTTTCCAGCCGCCAGGTTTTGCGGCTATCCGCCACCGCCCTACCCTGGCCTTTTGCCCTGCCCGCAGCGCACCCTACGCACGCCCAGCCCGACGAAACAGCCACCCCGCTGCCACCCAGAGGCCGGCAAAAAGCGTGTTTAACACCAGCACGTATAGCATTCCCAGGTTCCCTTCAGGCCGCCAGATGGCCGCCGCTACCAGCGGCACCGCCACCTGCGTGAGGGCGGCCCCAAACATAGCCCGCGCCATGCCCGCCGCCCGGAAGCGCGCCACCAGCGCCCCTACCCCGGCCACGGCCAGCACCGCCCCATACAGCAGGTTGGCGGGGTTGTCTTCATTGCCGATAAAGCCCACGGCCAGGTTGCCCCACACCAGCAGCAGCCCCGCCGCCACCGCCACGCCCGCCCCCAGGCGGTACGCGCCATTGGTACCCAGGCGCGACACCAGCACGTAGGTGAGCCCCGCGCCAAATAGCAGCCCGCCCGCTATGACAAAGTCGGACCGCGTCCAGTCAACTTCTTTCGTGAACTGCATCGCTACCAGCGGAATAAGCAGCAGGACGGCCGTGGCCAGCGCCAGGCGGGTGAGGCTTTTGGTGAGGGTCATGGTAGTAAGGTTTTAAGTGAAAGGATGTGAAAAATGGCTGTATTTGCCGAGGCCGCTGGTAGTGGGCCGGGACAGTACCTCCTTTACGCCAGGCCTAAGAGACGGCCACAGTGCAAAGCAAGCAAAAGAGCTTTGCATTTCAAAGCGTGCGTAGCGAAAGCCAGCTGTTTTTCCATCAATCGCCATTTTTTAAAGAGCCGGGCTGGTTTTGCCAAGCGAGGGTAGCCCATTATAAAAAGGGTAGCCCATTATAAAAGCTGTCATGCTGAGCTTGCGAAGCATCCTATCACGCTAAAACACTCAAACGTACCAGGATGCTTCGCAAGCTCAGCATGACAGCTTTTTATACTTCATGAGTAAGCCGGTGGAAACATATCCGCGCCGGCCCGCAGCTTCACAAGTCCCACTCGCCGGCCAGCAGGCGCGGCAGCAGCGCCTGCACAATGCGGTAGGTAGCACCCCAGAGGTAGTGCGGCCCCACCCGCCAGAAGTCTACCGGCACGGGAGCGGGCCAGCCGGGCAGTTGCCAGTTTTCGTGGCCCGCGTTGGCGGGGTCGGCGAGGTAGCGCAGGGGCACGGGCAGCACCTCGGCCACCTCGGCGGGCTGCACGCGCCAAGTGGGCGGCGGCGCGATGCGGGCCAGAAACGGGGCAATGGAGAAATTGCTGGTCAGGGTAGTTACGGGCGGCAGGGCAGCCAGCACCTCGATGGCCGTGCCGGGCAGGCCAATTTCTTCTTCGGTTTCGCGCAGGGCGGTGGCAAGCAGCGAGGCATCGGCGGGCTCGCGCTTGCCGCCCGGAAACGCCAGCTGCCCGCCGTGCACGCCATAGTCGGTGCGGCGAATGAGCAGCAGGTTGGCCTCGCCGGCAGCATCGCGAAATACGGGCACCAGCACCGCCGACTCGCGCAGCAAAGGCAGGTCGCTCATACTTAAAGCTATGGCCGCGCGGCCAGCACCTCGCGCACCGACGTCCACCGGATACCGGGGTAGCGGTCGTTGTCGAGCGGCGTAAGCTTGGGCTGGCCGGTGAACATATTGTGCAGGTACTGCATACCCTGCCAGGGCGGAAACACCTCGTTTTTGGCGGGTACCAGGCGGCGGGTTATTCTAATCATCAGCTTCAGCACCCACAGCCCGCCGGCCCGCAACAGCTTGAAGCGCTGCCCGGTGGCGGCCGTGGCGGCGGCCTGCAAATCGCGCACGGTAGCTACCTCGCCGGCCACGCGCAGGTAGCGCGGCGTGGTGGGGTCGAGGGCGGCGGCGGCGGTGTACTCGGCCGTGTTGGCGATGGTCGTAAAGTCGAGCGGCTGGTCGGCCGGGCCCCAGTACAGGATGCGCTTTAGTTTGAACAGCACCAGCGGGGCCTGCCCGGTCAGCAAATCCGCAAACATGCCGTTGAGGATGGACGTGGGCTGAATGGGCACCCGGTCGAGGTGGCGGTTGAACTCGCGGCGCAGGTCGAGGTTGCGGTTCGAGCCGGCTGGCAGCTTGGTGTAATCAATGCTGAAATCAGACGGGATGAAGCGCGGCACGCCGGCCGCCACGGCCGCATCGAGCAGGTGCGTTTGGGCATCCACAATCACATTGCGCAGCCCCGAGAGCGCCGACACCACGCAGGCCGCGCCCCCGCAGGCGCGCGTGAGGGCGGCCGGGTCGTTGAAATCGACTTCGACTATCGCCGCGCCCCGCTCGCGCAAGGTTGCCACTTTGGGCTTGGTATTGCCGGGGCGCACGAGGGCACGCACCTGCGCGCCCCGCGCCAGCAGCGCCAGCGCAATGCGGTGGCCAAGGTCGCCGGTGGCACCGGCCAGCACGATGAGCGGCGCGGGCCCGGCGGCCGGCGAGGTAGGAAAAGCAGGGTCGGGAGTTAGCATAATTCAAAGAGCGCTGCCACGCGGCGGCTGGCGTTAGTACGGGTTGCCGGCCCGGCAGTTGGCCGGCGGCGCGCACCAAAAAGCCGCTGCCTGGGCGGGCAACGGCTTTTCGCAGGCTTAGGGATTTTAGAATATAAACTGCCTCTCATGCTGAGCGCAGCGCAGCGGAGCCGAAGCATCTCTGTCGCACCGTTGCTGGGTGCCAGAAGTTAGTTCACCAGTAGAGATGCTTTGGCTCCGCTGCGCTGCGCTCAGCATGACAGATTACTACTTTCTAAGCAACGTCATAGACAAGCGTGAGCAAACGCTACATCTTGGTTTTCATCTTCTTACCATCGTAGCTAGTTTTCATTTTGCCGCTTTTGCGCATCATGCGCTTGTCGCCCGACATGGCGTCCTGGCGCTTGCTGTCCACGCGCTGCTGGTTGGTGGCGGGGTCACCGGCGCTGGGCATGTTGGAGGGGTTGCCGGTTTGGGCACCGGGCGCGGTGCCGGGGGCTACGGTTTGGGCCAGGGCGGCGCTGGTGGTGAGGGCCAGCGCAAGGGCGAGCAGGGAAGCTTTCATGGGGAGGGTGGGAAATGAAGGTGAGCGCGGTAGCCCGGCCACCGCCCCACTACATACGCAAAACAGCCTCAGCCGTTTGCGCCTACTCGGCCGCCAGCCACTGCATAGCCCAGTACTGGCCGGGGCCGAAGAAAATACGCAGCACCTCGTCGGTGAGTTTGGCCCCGTTGGCGCTGTTGGTCAGGAAAACCAAACTCTCTTTCTTACCGGGCAGCACCATAAAAAAGCCTTTGAAGTCGCCATTGTCGCCCCAGTGCCAGAGGGCGGGGCCCTGGGTGGTGGTGGCCAGCCCCACGCCGCAGGCCCAGGCAATGGCCGGGTCGGCGGGGCTGGCGGGCGTGCCGCAGCGGTCGGCCGCGTTGGCGGGGGTAGCCAGCAGGCGAGCGATGGCGGGCTTCAGGCCCCGGCCCACCGCCAGGGCTTGCAAAAACAGGCCGTAGTCGGTGGCCGTGGTCAGCAGCGAGTAGGCGCCGTAGGGCGCGGCAAACTGCCGTATCTCGGTGGGCTGGCCCTGCGCGTCGTGGCCGGTGGCGGCGCGGCCAGTGAAGCGCGCCTGCCACTCGAAGCTGCTGTTCTTCATACCCAGCGGCTGAAAAACCTCTTCTTGCGCCAGCTTTTCCCACGATTTGCCGGTGAGATGCTCCAGCGTGCGTTGCAGCCACACGTAGCCCTCGCCCGAGTAGTTCCAGCAGCTATCGGGCGCGTACTTGAGGCGTAGCGGCGAGGTAGCCCAGGTAGCACCCAGCGGGTTGTCGGCCCAGTTGGGCAGGCCGGTGGTGTGCGTGAGCACCCGCCGCGCCGTGATGCGGGCGGCGCGCGCATCGGGCTGCAAGCGGGGGTAGGGCGCGTAGGTCAGCAGCGGCTTATCGAGGTCGAGCACGCCGCGGTCGTGCAGGCGCAGGGCCACGTAGGCCAGCACCACCTTGCCTAGCGAGGCCGCCTGAAAAATACTGGTGGCCGCCACGGCCTGCGTGGTGCCAGCTTTGGTAAGCCCAACGGCGTAGGTTTTGGTGGCCTTGCCTTTGGCATAAGCCAGCTGCATCCCCGGCACGTTTTCTTTTTGAAGCAAAGCGGCCAGCTCGGCTTGCTGGGCCTGGGCTCCGAATCCAACCAGCAGTAGTAGCAGCGCAAAAATCAGTTTCATATCGGGCGGCAGGCATAGATGTCGATAGCTTCAAGCGAGGCGCCCTCGCCGTGGGTGGCCAGGTAGGCCTGGGCGCGGCGCAGGTAGCGCAACTGGTTGTGGTAGGGCACGAAGGGGCTGAAGGGGGCCACCGGCTTCTCGCCGGCCAGCGCCACCATGCTGAATGCCAGCTCTCCCACCGGCTGCTCCGCCGGCACTACCGGCGCATCGGGCGCGGGCCAGCGGGGGCCGAAGTTGCGCACGGCCAAGTACATGAGCTTGGCCCGGCCGCGCTTGGTGCCGCCCGCCAGGCAGGCCAGGTAAAACATGTAGTGCGTATCGCGCCAGGGCCGGGCGCGGGTATCGCAGGCCACGTCGTGCACGATGGAGGCGTACACGTAGTCGCCGGTGAAGGGCGAGCCCACCAGCGTCCACAGCACCCGCGGGATGCTGGCCCCGTCGATGATGCTGCCCACGGGCGCGTCCCACACGGTGCCGTTGGCGGCCTCCGTGAAGGTGAAGTCGTCGATAACCCGCACGTTACGGTTGGGCACGCCGGGCGTGTCGATAAATTCGAGCTTGGGCGTACCCGAAAAAACGCCGGCGGTAGGGTCTTCGGTGAAAGGCATGGCGGGAAAGCAGTTGGGTGAACTAAACGGCCCAGGCAGGCCAATTCGCGCTGCCAAAGTAGGCGTAAAAAGCCGGCCAGCGGCTGCGCGGGGCCGTAGTTGGTTGCGCGGACTTTGTAGTCCGCGTTTAGGTGCACGCTCACGCACGCGGGCTACAAAGTCCGCGCCGCGCAACTGCGGGCCGCCGTTCTAATAACTGTTTCTATGCAAAAGCTTTTCCTGACGCTACTAGGCAGCCTGTGGCTCGCGCCGCCCGCACTCGTGGCCTGTCCCTGGTGCCGGCCGCGGGTGCGGGCGGGCATCTACACGCCCGCCTACACGGCCAACGTGCTGCTGGTACTGCTACCCGTGGCACTGCTGCTGGCGCTGGGTCTGGCGCTGTTTTACTGGGATAAACTCCGGCCCTACTTCTCCCCTGCTTATGCCAGTCGCTAACTTTTCGGCTACCCGCCGCACGCCGCTGGTGGGGGCCGGCATTTTGCTCGGGGCCGGCCTGGGCGGCTTTGTCGATGGCATCGTGCTGCACCAGATTTTGCAGTGGCACAATATGCTTTCGGGCCAGCTGCCGCCCGACACGCTGGTGCGCGCCAAGGTTAATATGTACTGGGACGGCCTGTTTCACGCCGCCGTGTGGGTGCTCACGGCCGTGGGGCTGGCCATGCTGTGGAGCGCCACCGGCCGCCCCGACGTGCCGCACTCGGGCCGCACGCTGGTGGGCGGCCTGGCGCTGGGCTGGGGCTTGTTTAATGTAATAGAAGGCATTATCGACCACGAAATCCTGGGCTTGCACCACGTGTACGAGTACACGCCCAACCACCTGCCGGCCGACCTGGGGTTTCTGGTATTTGGGCTGGCGCTGCTGCTGGGCGGCGGGGCGCTGGTGCGCGCCGGGCGACAGGGCTAGTCGTTAGTTTTTCTGTCCTTGCGAGCGTGCGATGCAATCGCACCCGAACGGCGCGGCTAAACAGGTGCGATTGCTTCGCTGCGCTCGCAAGGACAGGCATTTTATAACCACTCCTGTTCCAGTCATCGCCCCAACTCATGCGTAAAACGGGGCCGGGCGCACAATCCGCCCGTTTCCCATGTCCACCTTCACTGTCGAACGCCTCTCCTTCCAGCACCTCGCCGCCCTGCCCGATGCCTGGCAAAATGCCGACTATCTGGCTCTGCTCAATGCCCTCAGCTACGAAAGCCCCGAGGCCATCGCCCCGGCCGAGCTCAAGGAAATGACCCAGTTGGCCCTCACTGACCTGGAGCCCGCCGAAGCCGCCGAAATCGTACTCGGCCACGTGGCCGGCGAGGCGCTCACCAAGGGCCAGACCGAGCAGTTGGCCCACCAGATGCCCACCGAAAAGCTGTGGGAAGAAAACCCCAATTTTGCGCTGCACCAGAAGTTTTTCAACGCCACGCAACTGCTCTACGACGCCTACAACGGCAAATTTCCGCACCCGCAAGCCGTGGAGTTTAAAGTAAAAATAACCGCCGCTGACCCCGCCGCCCTAGCCCTGCTCGACCACGAGCCCGCCGCCGCGCTGCTACGCCTGCTTGCCCCCGGCCTCAGCGACCGCGCCCTACTGCACCGCCTCTTCGGCGACCAGCTGGCGGGCGGCGAGTTTCCCGAAGCTACTTCGATTCTGTGGCAGCTCACGCCCAGCGAAAAGACCGAAACCAGCGTGGTGTACGACATCATCAGCTCCGACTATTGGCTGGAGGAGTTCAAGTACGCTGATACGTATGAGGCGACGCTACCGGGGGCGTAGCGACTCGTGTAACCCCACCCCCGGCCCCTCCCCTCCGGGAGAGGGGAGCCAGTCGTTGAGTTGAGAGTTTTGAGTGCTGAGTTTTGAGTTGCCGAACTCTTAACTCAAAACTCGTCCGGCTCCCCTCTCCCGGAGGAGAGGGGCCGGGGGTGGGGTAACACGGCAGACGAGCTCTATCGCAGCGGCTGCGCCGCTACGCTCTCCGTCGTCAGCTTCACCGGCTGAATTAACCCCTTGGCGTCGAAGTGCATTTCCTCGATGCACACCTGGCGGTGATTACCGTCCTTATCGCCGAGCGGGTGGCGGTGGTACACGATATACCAGCGGTCGGTGCCGGGCACGTTGATGACCGAGTGGTGGCCCGCGCCAGTACCCACGTTCGGGTCCTGGGCCATGATTTTGCCCACCCGCTGAAAGGGGCCGAAGGGCGACGTGCCCACGGCGTAGGCCACCGAGTAGTCGGGGCCGGTCCAGCCGCCCTCGCTCCACATAAAGTAGTATTTGCCCTGGCGGCGGAACATGAGCGGGCCTTCTACATACTTTTCGGGCGTAATTTCCTTGAACACCGTGCCATCGGCCATAGGTAGCAAGCCCGTAAAATCGTCCTTGAGCCGCGCGATGTTGCAGTGCTGCCAGCCTCCGTAAATCAGGTAGTATTTACCGTCTTTGTCTTGAAACACAAACTGGTCGATGGGCTGCGCGCCGTTTTCGATGGTGCCCACCAGGGGCTTGCCCAAGTAGTCTCGAAACGGCCCGGCCGGGCTGTCGGCCACGGCCACGCCGATGCCGCCCGGTGGCTCGTTGGGCTTTTCGGGGTGGTAGTCGTTGGCCCCGAAAAAGAGGTAGTACTTGCCGCCTTTGGCCACAATAGCGGGGGCCCACATGGCGCGGTGCGCCCACTTCACGCTGGCCGTATCGAGAATGCGCGGGTGCTTGGTCCAGTGCACGAGGTCGGGCGAAGAAAAGGCATCAAGGTGCACCTGCTCGGCGTAGGGTGCCGAGTAGGTCGGGTAAATCCAGTACTGCTTGTTGAAAATGGCTACCTCGGGGTCGGCGTACCAGCCCGAAAAAACGGGGTTGCCGCTGGGGCGCGGCTTTATGGATTGGGCGTGGCCGGCTAAACTGGAGGCCAGCAGTGCGGCTGCGAAGAGCATTGCTTTCATAGGGGCAAGGTAGGTTGCTTTTACTGGCAGCCCGCACCCGCCAAGCGCTAAGCTCGGCCAAACTTGCGCCCGTCCGCCGCGTTTGCATTACAGCCCTTGCTTTCGGCTTTTACCATCGCCTCCTATGTCCCAGCGCCCTTTCGACCAGGCTCTTTTTGAAAACACCTTCGTAGACGAGCTGCACGGCGAAGTCCCCGGCAACCGGGGCGCGCGGCAGGTGCCCGGCTACCACTACTCGCGGGTGCAGCCCACCCCCGTGGCCGACCCGCATTTACTGGCCTGGTCCAACGAAATGGGCGAGTACCTGGGCCTCGAAAAGCCGCCCGTGCGCGGCCCGGCCGTGGCGGCGCTGGCCGGCAACCTGGTGCTGCCCGGCATGAAGCCCTTCGCGGCGCGCTACGGTGGGCACCAGTTTGGCAACTGGGCGGGGCAACTCGGCGATGGCCGGGCCATTGCCTTGGGCCAAGTAGCGGCCGTGGATGGCTCGCCGCAGGAAATCCAGCTGAAGGGGGCCGGCCCCACGCCCTACTCGCGGCGCGGCGACGGGCGGGCGGTGCTGCGCTCGTCGGTGCGCGAGTTTTTGTGCAGCGAGGCCATGCACCACCTCGGTGTGCCCACCACCCGCGCCCTGAGCCTAGTGGGCACCGGCGACGCGGTAGTGCGCGACATGTTTTACGATGGCAACGCCCGGCCCGAGCCGGGGGCCATTGTGGCGCGGGTGGCGCCGACATTCATCCGCTTCGGCAATTTTCAGCTGCTGACCGCTACCGGCGAAATCGACAACCTGCGCGCCCTCGCCGACTTTGTGCTGCGCCACTACTACCCCGAGCTGGGGTTGCCCGCGCCCGACACCTACCTGCGCTGGTTTGCGGAAGTAGCCCGCCGCACGGCCGTGCTGGTAGCGCACTGGATGACGGTGGGCTTCGTGCACGGCGTCATGAACACCGATAACATGTCCATCCTGGGCCTCACCATCGACTACGGCCCCTACGGCTGGCTCGAACCCTACGACCCCGACTGGACGCCCAACACCACTGACTTTGGCACCCGGCGCTACGCCTTCGGCCAGCAGCCCCAGGTAGCGCTCTGGAACCTGGCGGCCCTGGCCCAGGCGCTGGCCCCGCTGGTGCCCGACCCGCAGGGCCTGCGCGCCGGCCTCGACCAGTACGCCGCTACCTTCAACGCCACCCAGCACGCGCTGCTGCTGCGCAAGCTCGGCCTCACGCCGCAGGCCGAGGCCAGCGACCAAGCCCTCACCGGCTCGCTGCCCACCGCGTTGGCCGGAGCGGGAGTGGATATGACCATTTTCTTCCGGCAACTGTCGCACCTAGCCCCGGCGCTACTGGCAGGTAGCGCGGAAGATGAACTGTTCGGTACGCTCATCGCCGCAACGGCTTACGCTACCACGCCCGGTGCCGACCAGCCCCTGCGCGACTGGCTTCACCGCTACGCCCAGCGCCTGCGCCGGGAAGCTGCTGCGCCCGAAGAAATCCGGGCCGGGATGCTGGCCGCCAACCCCAAGTACGTGCTGCGCAACTACCTCGCCCAGCAAGCTATCGAGGCGGCCGAAGCTGGCGACTTATCCAAGCTCGAAACCCTGTTTGAGGTGCTGAAAACGCCCTTTGCCGAGCACCCGGCGCACGAAGAATTGGCCGCCAAGCGCCCCGCCTGGGCCGCCGACAAGCCGGGCAGCGCCACGCTTTCGTGCAGCTCGTAGCGTAGCGCGAGGCGCTGCTTCGCGTAGCATTTACCTGGCTACGGCGACTATTTTCCCTCAACAACGCCACGCGAAGCGGAGCTTCGCGCTACTTTCCATGCCTACCCACCATATTGGCTGCTCGGGCTACCACTACCGGCACTGGCGCGGCGTGTTCTACCCCGATAAGCTACCCGTACGGCGCTGGTTTGAGTTTTACAGCCAGCACTTCGGCACGCTGGAATTGAACGTGACCTTCTACCGCTTCCCGCAGCTGGCCTTCCTCGAAAACTGGTATGCGCAGGCTCCTGCTGACTTTCAATTTGCGGTAAAAGCGCCGCAGCTCATCACGCACTACAAGCAGTTTCACGGCGTGGGCCAGCTGCTGGGCGACTTCTACGACACTACCGGCCGCGGCCTGCTGGAGAAGCTGGGGCCAGTGCTATTTCAGCTGCCGCCGCGCCTGGCCTACGCCCCCGACCGCCTTGCCCGCATCCTCGACTGCCTCGACCCGAGCTTCGTGAACGTACTCGAATTTCGCCACCCCAGCTGGTGGTGCGAGGAGGCATACGCTGCCCTACGGCAGCGCCAGGTCGTGTTTTGCGGCCAGAGCCACCCGCTGCTACCTGATGCCGTAGTGGCTACCGCGCCCACGCTCTACTATCGCTTCCACGGCGTGCCTGACCTTTACGCTTCACCCTACCCTACCGAAGCGCTCCGGCGCTACGCGGCCGAGGTAGCCGCCGCGCCGGGTGTGGCGCAGGCGTATCTGTATTTCAATAACGACATCGGCGGCTCGGCTATCGCCAACGCGCAGGAAATGCGCGGCCTGCTGTAGCGCGAACGTTGTAGTTCGCGTCTGCCTGGATGCTTGCTAACGGACGCGAACTACAACGTTCGCGCTACTTATTTTTAGCCTCATGCTCGACCTCGTTATTGATGCCCGGCCGGCGGCGCTCGCGCCGGGTTTTGCCGTGAAGCGCATCCTGCCCTACCGCCTGCGGCGGATGCTGGGGCCGTTTATTTTTATGGACCACGCCGGGCCGGTGCAGGCCGCCCCGGCCCAGCTGGCCAGCCTCGACGTGCTGCCGCACCCGCACATCGGGCTCAGCACGGTGAGCTATTTGTTTGGCGGGCAGGTCACGCACCGCGACAGCCTGGGCGTAGAGCAAATCATCCGTCCCGGTGAAGTAAACTGGATGACGGCCGGCTCGGGCATCGCTCACTCCGAGCGCTTTGAAGACCCCGCCGCGCTGGCCGGCGGCGCCCTCGAAATGGTGCAAACCTGGGTGGCCCTGCCCGAAGCCGACGAAGAGCAGGCTCCCACCTTTCGCAATTACCAGCCCACCGAATTACCTATTTTTACCGACACCGGCGTGTGGATGCGCCTGATTGCGGGCGACGCCTTCGGCCTCAAAAATGAAGTCGAAACTCATTCGCCCCTATTCTACCTGCACGTGGTGCTGCAAGCGGGCGCCCGCTTCGGGCTGCCGCGCGGCTACCCCGAGCGCGGTGCCTACGTAGCCAAGGGCAGCGTAGAGGTAAATGGCTGCGTGTACACGCCCGGCCAGCTCCTCGTGTTCACACCCGGCCTCGACCCGGTGCTGGTGGCCCGTAAACCTAGCACGCTGCTGCTGCTGGGCGGCGAGCCGCTGGGCGAGCGCTTCATTTGGTGGAATTTCGTGTCGTCGCGCCGTGAGCGCATCGAGCAGGCCAAGGCCGACTGGCAGGCCGGCCGCATCCTTTTGCCTCCTAGCGATAACCACGAATTCGTGCCTTTGCCCAATGACCGCACGCGGCCGGCCGGCTCGGGCTATCCAGCGCCGCAGGCGCTGTCGTGAATGTAAAACGGAGTGGCACTCCGTTTACCACCGAGCAAGCAGCCCGCACGATAAATGGAGTGCCACTCCGTTTTACATGTCATCTACCGGCTGGTTTTGGCCCCGCCGCCCGCAGCTTGCGCCGCGCTCACGCGCCATACTTTATTGCCGGCGTCGTCGGTCACGAGCAGCGCGCCATCGGGCATGGTGGCTACGCCCACGGGGCGGCCGTGCGCCTTGTTCGAGCCCTCGCCCACCAAAAAGCCCGTGAGGAAGGGCTCGGGCTTACCGGTGGGCTTGCCGTCTTTAAAGGGCACGAAGGCCACCTGGTAGCCCGAGTATTGCGAGCGGTTCCAGGAGCCGTGCTCGCCCACGAAGGCACCGTTCCGGTATTTTGCAGGGAAAGCTTTCTGGTCGTAGAAAGTGAGGCCGAGGGCGGCCACGTGCGGGCCCATCGGCACATCAGGCACCAGGGTTTTGGCTACCAGGTCGGGGCGCTCGCCCTTGCGGCGGGGGTCTTCGTTGGGGCCGTAATAGGCGTATGGCCAGCCGTAGAAGCCGCCTTCCTTCACACTCGTGATGTAGTCGGGCACGAGTTCGTCGCCCAGCTCATCGCGCTCGTTCACGGCCGCCCACAGCGTGCTGGTGCCGGGGTAGTAGGCCAGGCCAATGGGATTGCGCAGGCCGCTGGCGAAGATTTTCTCGCCCGAGCCGTCGGGGTTTATTTCCAGGATATTGGCGCGGCGCTTCTCATTTTCAGCACCGTGCTCCATCACGTTGGAGCCCGAGCCGACGGTAACGAGAATGTGCTTGCCGTCCTTGCTGGCCAGTAGGTTGCGGGTCCAGTGGTTGTTGTAGCCACCCTCGGGCAGGTCCAGGATTTTCTGGCCCGGAGCCGTAATTTTGGTAGCGCCGGCCTTGTAGGGGTAGCGCACCAGCCCGTTGGTATTGCCCACGTAAAAGTAGTCGCCCATCACCAGCATCCCGAAGGGCTGATTGAGGCCCGTCAGAAACGCGGTGCGCACGTCGGGCTTGCCGTCGCCGTTGGTATCGCGGAAGAGCGTGATGCGGTTGGCGCTGGTGGGCTGGAGCGAGCGCGACTTGTCGAGGCGCAGCGCGGCGGCGATGTCCTTTTTCAGGCCCTTAGGCAAGGTAGCCGCCTCGGCCACGAATACGTCGCCATTGGGGGCCACGTACGCCCAGCGCGGGCTTTGCAGCCCGCCCGCAAACTCACTGACCATGAAGCCACTGGGGGCTTCAGGCGTCTGACCGGCCGGCCAGTCGATGATGTCCACGCGCTTGGTTACCGACTTGCTTTCGTAGGGCGCGGGCAGGTGCACAGTTTCCTTCTTGGGCGTGGTGATGGTCTGGGCCGGGTTGTCGGCCTGGGCCTGCTGCTTTTCTTCTTTACTAGGGCCACTGCCGCAGGCGGCGAGCAAACCCAGCGTGGGTAGCAGGGCAAGATATCTGGAAGTCATAGGTAAAGAGAAAAAATAAGGCCGAGCTTACCTGAAAGCTCGGTGCCGCTTCCTTTTACTGCCTAATGCTGTATTAGTTGTGAAGCCAGCCGGCTCATTCCTTCACTACCCGCGTAGTACTGCTGAGCGTGCCATCGGCGGCCATCACTTTCAGCAAATACAAGCCCGCCGGCAAACTACTGAGGATGAGGCGAGCGCTACCCTCGGCCGTGGTTTGCCACACGCGCTGGCCGCTGGTGTTGTAGAGTTGCAGTTGGCTGCGGCCGGGCGGCAGGCCGCTCACCAGGGCGTAATCGCGCACGGGGTTGGGCACCAGCTGCAAGGGCTCTAGCTCGCACATGGCCGTGAGGGCCACCACCGGCGAGTAGGTAGCGGAGCCATCGGCATCCACCATGCGTAGGCGGTAGTAGTGGGTGCCGGCGAGCACGCCCGCGCGGTAGGTGTAGCGCGCTCCGGCAGCCTGATTTTGGCTGGGCACGGTGCCGAGTACCGCCCAGGTTTTGCCGTTGCCGGAAGCCTGCACCTCGTAGGCCTGGTTGTCGCGCTCGGCGGTGGCTTGCCAGGTCAGGGTGGCGGTGCAGCCGGCATCTACCTGGCCCGCAAAGCCGCTGGGCACGCCCTCCGCCACCTGCCGATAAGCCGCGCTGGCCGGCCTCGCCCCAGCAAGCGCCAACCACAACAGGAATATGCAAAATAATTGTCTCACAGCAGGCTACTAGCGTTTTACTGAGCGACTAACGCGCCAGCCAGCCGATTAATTCAACGGTTCCTCGCGAGGTGCTGCCGAAGCTGCCGCCGGGCTGATATTCGAGGCTGGTGGGGTCGACCCGGTGGCGGCCCATCATGAGGATGGTGCGGCCGGGCACCACGTTGGGCGGCGTAGAGTAGCCGTCGGGCAGCTTATTCGTGACCGGGAAAATGTCGCCCTTGGGGTCGTCGAGCGTAATGGCGTGCTGCGCGCTCGTAGCCTGCATGTAGAAGTGCGCATCGAAATGCGGCACCGAGTACACACCGTTGGGCTCGTGGCCGATGGGGTTCAAGTCCAAGGAAATGAGGTCGAAGGGCGTTTTGGCAGCTGAGGGCGGCAGCGCGATGTCGTACATGGTACCGGTGGTGGGCGTGGCGGGCAGCCCATTCAGCGCCGCCTTGCCGAGGCGAGGCGCACGCCGATTTCGGTGGGGTTGCCGCTAGCATCGCGGCTGATGCAGCCCATCGCCTTGCCCGCGCCCATGGTCACGGCCGGGCCGTAGTCGGTAGCAGGCTGCGGCATATCGTCTTCTTTACCGCAGGCCGAGGCTGGCTACCAGCAGCGTAGCCGGGTGGGCGGCGATAAGCTGAAGTTGGGTAAGCTGAGTTTTCATGAAATGGGAATTACATTGGATTTTCGGATAAATATATAAAACACCTTATTTTTCAATTATTTATCCAGCAAAACCGGTGCTTGCCTTTCCTTACCTGGCAATTCGTGCCAGGTAAGGAAAGGCAAGCACCGGTTTTGCCCAGCGCCCCTACACGCAAAAAAGCCAGCCCTTACGGGGCTGGCTTTTTCACTTAGGCTACCCGCATCTGCTGCGGGGCCGGGCGGCCTACTTGCGCTTGGCCGGGGCCTTGCGGCTGCGGGGCGAGCCGGTGCCGGTAGTCTTTTTGCCGGGCAGCTTCTTGCCCTCGGCTTTCAGTTCCGAGATGGTCGGGGCAGGGCCGTACTTCGCTTCGGCGGCGTTGGTTTCGCCGGTGAGGTAGGGGTCAAAGTCCACGCGGCGGTTCAGGGCCTGGCCAGCTTTGGTTTTGTTGTCGGCAATGGGCTTGGTTTCGCCGTAGCCGCGGGCCTCGATGCGCTCGGCCGGGATGCCTTTGCTGAGCATATACTTGCGGGCGGCGGCGGCGCGCTCGTAGCTCAGGCGCAGGTTGTAGTCGTCGTTACCCACGTTGTCGGTGTGGCCCGCGATGCTGAGCGAGTAGTCGGGGTACTCGTTCATGATGGCGACCATCTGCTCGAGGCGTGGGTACGACGAGGCTTTCAGCGTAGCCTTGTTGAAGTCGAATTGGATGTACTTGGTAGCCTCGTTCAGGATTTTCTTCTGCTCGGCCTTAATCTCGGGGCAGCCTTTATTGGAGGCGGGGCCGGGGCGGTCGGGGCAGCGGTCCTGGTAGTCGGGCACGCCATCGCCGTCGCGGTCGAGCGGGCAGCCCGAGGCGTCTACTTTCACGCCAGCGGGCGTGTTGGGGCACTTGTCGAGGTAGTCGGCCACACCGTCGCCGTCGCTGTCAACCGGGCAGCCCGAGGCATCGACACGCACGCCAGCCGGGGTGTTGGGGCACTTGTCGTCGGCATCGGCCACACCGTCGCCGTCGGCATCGGGGCAGCCTTGCAGGCTAGCCAGGCCCTTCACATCGGGGCATTTATCCTGGTAGTCGGGCACGCCGTCGCCGTCAGTGTCAAGCGGGCAGCCGTTAACGTCTACTTTCACGCCAGCGGGTGTATCGGGGCATTTGTCTTTGCGGTCGGGCACACCGTCGCCGTCGGTGTCTTTAGTTTTACCCATGGCCACCGTGAGGCCGGCCGAGTATACCAGGAAACGGTCGTGCAGCTTCTTATTAGGATTGTTAATGTTATCGATGCCCTCCGCAAAAGGATAGTGCTGGCTGGCCGTAATGTCCAGTCCCACCGAAGGCGACAGGCGGAATTTCATCCCAGCCAAGCCAAATACTTCGAACTGACGCACTTGGTTGAAGAAGCTACCAGCAACGGGCTGATTAGCCGCATTGGTAGCGTAGTTGCCGCTGCTATTGGCCATAAAGTAGCCGCCGCCACCCATCAGGTAGGGTTGTAGGAAGAAGTCTTCCTTCAGAATTTTACCGTTGTTAAGCTTTAGCTTGAGGCCCAGGTCAACCATACCCGTTCTGGCCGTGAAACTGTTGAAAGGCCGGTTGGGCGACACAAAGCGGTAGTAGTTCTGGTAGTTGCCGAGCAGCGCCACGTCAAACGACGGCGAGAGGTAGCGCGTGATGTGCGCGCCCACGCCCACTTGTAGCGGAAACGACGACTGACCCCAGTCGCTGCCCAAGTCGCCCTGGTATTGCATCATGCTGACATTGACACCAATGGCCGTTTTTTTGTCGGCCGTTTGGGCGTGGGCGGCGAAAGCCAGACAGCTGCCAGCGAGGACCAAAGCCCCTGGCCGCAGCGGAGAGAGTAGTTTTCCCATACTAAAGAAAGGTGGAGAAAGTAGCGCGTAGCATTTGCTAGTTGGGCCTGTGTAGCGCAAAAAGCGCGACAGGGTTGCGTGTTTCCGATTTTCAGCCACCGGCATCCTACATGTACATCACATGAGGCGCATCAAACTACTTACATTCAATGTATTAAATTAATATTTTGGTTGTGCTAAGTTTATATTGTTACATAAAAAAAGCCTGGGCGCTACCCAGGCTTTTTCATTATTGCTTATTTTGGAACCACTAGTTGGCGCGGCCCGAGAGGCCGGGCGCGGGCGGGTTTTTCACGTATTTAGCGAGCCAAGTATTCATTTCCCAAAGCATATGTAGCAGATTTTCGCGGGCCGCGTAGCTGTGCGACTCGGCGGGCAGCACCACGTAGCGCACGGTAGCGCCCTGCCCCTTGAGGGCGGCGTAAAAGCGCTCACTCTGAATGGGGAACGTGCCCGAGTTGTTGTCGGCCTCGCCGTGAATGAGCAGGATGGGCGTCTTCACCTTATCGGCAAAGTTGAAGGGCGACATGGCATCATACACGCCCTTGGCCTGCCAGTAGGTGCGCTCCTCGCCCTGGAATCCGTAGGGCGTAAGCGTGCGGTTGTAGGCCCCGCTGCGCGCGATACCGGCCTTGAATAAGCTGGAGTGCGCCAGCAAGTTAGCCGTCATGAAGGCGCCGTAGCTGTGGCCCATTACGGCCACGCGGGCGGGGTCTACCACCCCCAGGCGCGCGCCCTCGTCGATGGCGGCTTTGGCGCTGGCTACCAGCTGCTCGGTGTAGGTATCGTTGGGCTCGGCGGTGCCTTCGCCCACGATGGGAACGGTAGCGCCTTGCAGCACGGCATAGCCCTGCGTAACCCAGTATACGGGCGTGGCCCAGCTGAGGCGGGTGAAGGTGTAGGGCGAGCCGCTCACCTGGCCGGCGTTGGCTTTATCTTTAAACTCAACCGGATACGCCTCCATAAGCGTGGGCAGCGGGCCATCGGTTTTCTTATAATTGGGCGGCAGGTAGAGGTTAGCGGTCAGGGCTACCCCATCAGCACGCTTGTAGTGCAACACCTGTTTGCGAAAGCTCCCGCCAAACGCGGCGTAGGGATTGGCGAAGTGCGTCAATACCAGCGGCTTGCCTTTCTTAGCGAGCGGCTCCAGGTAGTAGTTGGGCACCTGGTCGATGGCCTCGCGGCGGGTCAGCAGCTCGGGCGCGCCTTTTTTGGCGTCGAGCAACGCCACCGGCACCTCGTAGTACGGGGCTTCGGAGCGCCAGAGCTCAGTACTTTTCTCAGTCTTCAGGTTCAGCTCGTTCACGAAGGGCCGGTCGCCCTCGGGCGAGGCACCCTGGCCGAACAGGTAGATGGCCTGCCCGCCCTGCCCCAGGGCCAGCACCGGCCGGCCTTGCGCGTTGCGGCGCGTATAGGGCGTGCCGGGGTTGTGATACGTATCCTGCGATGAGCCATCAAACAGCACCTTCAGCGCCTGGCCGGGGGCGGTGGGGTCGAGCTGCCAGGTGGTTTCGTGGCGGTCGGCCCAGCGGTAGCCCTCCACCAGCGCCAGGTGGTCGGTACCCCAGATGATGCCCGCGTAGCGCAGCGGCAGGGCCGCCAGCTCCTGCGCCGGGCCGCCGAAGGGCGCGGGCAACAAGTACACTTTATCGCGCACGACGGCCTGCTTTTTTGGGTCGCCGCCGTCCTGGGCTTCGGCGTAATAAAGCGTGGCTGGAGCATCGGTGCGCCAGCCGTGGTCGCGCGGGCCGGTGGGCACGGCGTCGAAGTTGGTGGGCACGTTGTCGGCCAGCGGCAGGTCGATTATTGTCTTAGCAACCGCGCCGCTGCCCAGGTCAAGCACGTCGATGCGCTGCGGAAAGCTACTCACGGGCAGCGTGTAGGAAAACGGCCGGTGCACGGTCCGCACCAGCACGTAGCGGCCATCGGGCGAGGGCGACACCGAGCGCAGCACGCCCGGCTGCCCCAGCGGCTGCGCCGAGCCATCAGCCAGCTTCACCTTCACCAATTGGGAGGTGGCGTAATACTCGAATAGCCGCTCGTCGGCGGGATTTTTCAGCAAATCCTGGTAGGTGCGGGCACCCGACTTTTTGCCGCCGCCCGTTTCCTGCACGGCGGGGCCGGTGGGCGCGGCATCGGCGGCCGGGGCCGCCCCGCGGCCAGCGGGCACGGTGCGCGCCAGCAGCGTCTGGCTATCCGACACCCACTCGAAAGAAGAGCCAAACACGTCGTTGAGCGGCGTGGCCAGCAGGCGGCGCGCCGAGTTGGTAGCCACGTCGGCCACCCACAGCTCGACGCGGCCCGCGCTACCCTCGGCAGCTGGCACGGTGAGCGCAAAAGCTACGTGCTGGTTGTCGGGCGACCAGCTGGGGCTGCTGATGCGGGCCTGGGCGGGCAGGCCCTGCACCGGCGTTGAGGCCCCGCCGGGCAGCTGCTTAAACTGCATCCCCACGGCGTAGCTTACGCGGCTGGGGCCGTTGGTGCGCGGGTTGAGACGCAGGCCGGCCAGCCGCAGCTCGGGCTGCGACAGCTCGGCGATGGTGGGGAAATCCTGCACGGCCAGAATGGCCATCGTGCGGCCATCGCCCGAGAGGCTGATACGCGGCGTGGGTGGGGCCAGCAGCAGGTCGCGAATGGCGGCCGGGGGCTGCTGGTACTGGGTTTCTTGGGCCATGGCAAGTGCAGGGGCGACTAGCAATACCAGCGCGGGTAAGAGGTATTTCATGCACGAATAGACAGCCGAAGACGTGGCCGGCTGCTTCTGCCGAAGGTACTATGCATGGATTATGTATAAAAAATCCCGACCAGACAAGGAATTGTCAGGTCGGGATTTTTGTAGCACGAACTTTGTAGCTCGCCTTTTTTGCGATAGGCGAACGGTGTAAAAACGAGAACTAAAAAGCTCACGCTACTACATCCGGCCCATATTCAGGCCCAGAATGAGTACGATGCCCAGTACCATCAGCAGCAGGTAAGTTTCGACCGAGCCGGTTTGGACAACCCGCAGGAACCGCCCGCCGGCCAGCGTTACGCGGCCCACGCCGTTGGCGATAGGGTCGATAATGCCGTTTTCAACGAACTTGTAAAGGCCGCCGGATAGCGCCATCGTAGGCTTCACGAACAGCGAGTTATACAGCTCATCCACGTAGTACTTGTGGTACACGAGGCTGTCGAGGCCCGAGCGTTGCGATTCTTCTTCGGCGGGGCGCTGGGCGCGGGCCACGTAGATGAAGTAGGCGGCCATGATACCCACTACGGCTGCCAGCACCGAGATACCGATGAGCATCAGCTCAGTATTGTGGTCGGGCTCGGCACCGAAGGCGGCGGGCAGAATTTGCTTGGAGTAGGTAAAAATCGGAGCCAGAAAATCGGCCAGGTAATGCTTTTTATCTAAGAACATGGGCGCGCCCATGAAACCGCCTACGGCCGACAGCACCGCGAGCACGATGAGCGGCAGCGTCATGCTGGCCGGCGACTCGTGCAGGTGGTGGCGCTGCTCCTCGGTGCCCCGGAACTCGCCGAAGAAGGTAAGGAATAGCAAACGGAACATGTAGAAGGCCGTCAGCAGCGAGGTGAAGACGCCAATAGCCCACATCACTTTGCTGTGCTCGTAGACGTGGCTCAGGATTTCATCTTTCGAGAAAAAGCCCGCGAATGGCGGAATGCCCGCGATGGCTAAACAGCCGATGAGCATGGTAATGAACGTAATCGGCATCGCCTTGCGCAGGCCGCCCATGCGGCGCATGTCCTGCTCGTTGCTCATGCCGTGGATAACCGAGCCGGCTCCCAGAAAAAGCAGCGCCTTGAAGAAAGCGTGCGTGAGCACGTGGAAGAACGAAGAGGTATAGCCCATCACGCCCAGCGCCAGGAACATGTAGCCCAGCTGCGACACGGTGGAGTACGCCAGTACTTTCTTGATGTCGTTCTGCGCCAGGCCGATGGTAGCGGCGAAGAGTGCCGTGGCCAGGCCCACGATACCGACTACCTCCAGCGTGTGCGGGGCCAGCGTGAAAAGCACATTGGCGCGCAGCACTAGGTAGATGCCGGCCGTGACCATGGTCGCGGCGTGGATAAGGGCCGATACCGGCGTGGGGCCGGCCATGGCGTCGGGCAGCCAGGTGTAGAGCGGCAGCTGGGCCGACTTACCCATCGCGCCCACAAAAAGCAGTAGCGTGATGGCCGTGCAGATGCCCACCGTGTAGGGGCCAAACTGGTTCAGGCTGGCTTTCTGAAACACCTCGCCGTACTGCACCGAATTGAAGGTGAGGTAGATGAGGAAGATACCGAGCAGGAAGCCCAGGTCACCGACGCGGTTGATGATGAAGGCTTTTTTGGCGGCGTTGTTGTAGCTCGTGTTCTTGTTCCAGAAGCCGATGAGCAGGTATGAGCACAGCCCCACGCCTTCCCAACCGATGAAGAGGATGACGAAGTTGGAGCCCATCACCAAAACCAACATGCTGAACACGAAGAGATTGAGGAAGCTGAAAAACTTGCCCACGTTCTCGTCGTGGCCCATGTAGCCGATGCTATACACGTGGATGAGGAAGCCCACGCCCGTAATCAGCAGCAGCATAATCAAACTGAGCTGGTCTATCTGGTAGCCGAAGGGAATCTGGAGCGAGCCGACCGAAATCCAGTCAAACAGCTGCACGGTGTACTGGTACTTAAAACCCAGGAACAGCGTGAGCGACAGCAGAAACGAGCCCAGTACGGTAGCGCTGCTGATGAGTCCGGCCAGCGTGCCCGACAGCTTGCGGTTCAGCAGGCCGTTAATCAAAAATCCCAGGAAAGGCAGACCGGGAATAGCGGCGTAGAACAGGGTCGAGTACGGCGCGGCAGCGCCGGGTAAAACATTTTCCATTCGAAAAATTGATGAATGGCTGAATGGTCGGATTGTTGAACTGAGTAGCTTATTGCTAGTCGTAGTTGACAGCAATACAACCATTTAACAGCCCATCCATTCAACCATGAAATTTACCACTTCAAGCGGCTAAGCAGGTTAACGTCGGTATTCTGGAAGTTGCGGTAAATCATGACGATAATACCCAGGCCCACGGCGACTTCGGCGGCGGCTACGGCCATGATGAAGAACACAAACACCTGGCCGTTGGGGTCGGCGCGGTAGGCGGCGAAGGCGGCCAGCAGGATGTTGACGGCGTTGAGCATCAGCTCGACGCACATGAAAATGATGATGGCATTGCGCCGCACCAGCACGCCCGTGACACCGATGCAGAAGAGCGCGGTGGCGAAGAACATGTAGTACTGGAGCGGAACGGTGCGGATGACTTCGGGTATCGTCGGATTCATGCGGGTGTGTTCGGGGGCCGGGGCTGGTCGGCTCTTAGCGGGCAAAGGTACCCGAAAAAGGCATAAGTGTAGCCCGGACTTTTAGCCCGGCCGCGAGTGCAGCCCATATCTGCGATTAGATAGCCACGTTTATGCAGGCTTAACCAAGCATGGATACGAGCTGCGTTCGCGACCGGACTAAAAGTCCGGGCTACACCTGTATATTCCGGCACTTAATTTGTGCAAGGTTCGACTTCTGTTCTATGTATTGAAAAAGCGGCTTCCCCTGGAAGCCGCTTTTTTTGTGCGCTCTCCGTAAAATATCGCCCCGCGCCCCGCGTCTGCTTGGGCACGATGAACGCGAGCGCCCTTACCCTCACTGCCGCCATGACGGCCAGCCAGCAAGACCAGCAGATTCAGGCCACGGTGCGCGAGCAGCGGGGGCGGTTGCTGCGCTTTATCGAGCGGCGGGTGCCCGACCCCGAGGAGGCCGAGGACATTTTGCAGGATGTCTTTGCCGAGCTCGTGGAAAGCTACCGCTTGTTTAAGCCCGTGGAGCAGGCGGCGGCCTGGCTCTTCCGGGTGGCGCGCAACCGCATCATCGACCGCTACCGCCGGCCCAAGGCCACGGTGTCGCTGGATGCGCCGCTCGGCGCGGCTACCGAGGGCGACGAGCCGGCCCGTCTGTTGCAAGACATCCTGCCCGCCGCCGACGACGCGCCCGAAAACCGCCTGCTGCGCGAAACCATCATGGACGCCCTCACCGACGCGCTGGCCGAGCTGCCCGCCGAGCAGCGCCAAGTGTTCGTGTGGCACGAGCTGGAAGATAAATCCTTCAACGACATGGTGGCCGAAACCGGCGTGCCGCTCAAAACGCTGATTTCGCGCAAGCACTACGCCGTGAAGCATTTGCGCAAGCGCTTGCGCACGCTCTACGACGAGCTTTTCACGGACTAGCGCGGCGCTTTTATTTTGTGGCCGGGCGGCCATTCATTCGCATTCCTACCCTCATGCTGCGCGCGGCATTGTTGCACGCTACTTCGCCTTACTCTCATGAATCGTACCTTCTGGCTGAAAAAAGCCGTCAAATTCGTTTTTTTCGCGGCCCTGTTCATCGTTGCAGCTGGCTTTGTTACCCAAAGCCTCTGGAACTGGCTAGTGCCCGAGCTTTTCCATGGCCCAGCTATCAGCTTCGGGCAAACGCTGGGGCTGCTCGTGTTGAGCCGCATTCTATTCGGCGGCTTTGGGCGCGGGCGAGGCAGTTGGGCGCAGAAAAAGCGGCAGTGGAAGCAGCAAATTGCGAGTGAGGTATCGAACCTCTCGCCCGAGGAGCGCGAAAACTTCCGGCAGCAAATGCAGAACCGCTGCGCGCAGTGGGGCCGCCGGGCCGAGGCGCATTCGATGCGTAATGCTTTTAAAGAGTAGTAATACGGTAAAAAGAACGTCCGTCATGCTGAGCGCAGCGAAGCATCTCTACCGCTTCATTCAACGGTGCGATAGAGATGCTTGGCTGCGCTCAGCATGACGACGTTGTTCACTAGCCACTACCCATTAGCCACTAAAAAACCTAGCCGCCCTGCTTGCTGCCGCCGCCCTTGGTATCGTCGTTGCTGATTTGCTTGCGCTGCTTGCCCTGCTGGGCCTGGCCAAAGCGATAGCTAAAGCTGAGGCGGAACGAGCGCTGGAAGGCACGATACTCGCTCCGCTCCTCGAAGAGGGCCGTGCTCACGGTGTTGCGGTAGGGCCAGTAATTGTTGAAGGGGCTGCCGAAATTGAGCACTAGGTCGGCCTTGTCTTTGAGAAAGGTTTTCTTGGCACCCATCTGGTAGTAGAGGTTGGCCGAGCCACGGCCCTGAATGTCGGGCGAGGGCAGCGAGGCGTACACGAACCCCTGGATGCTAAAGCCCTTTTTGAGCTTATACGAGGTATTCATGTTCAGGCCCGCCGTGAAGCCCTGGCGATTCACGCCCAGCGAGGGGCTGCGGCGCACGATGTACTGCACATCGGGGCCGCCGCTCAGGTTCCAGTTTTCGGTGGGCTTGAACGAGCCGTAGAAATTGAGCTGGTAGAAGGTATTGGCGGCCACGTTCTGGAAAGTCTGAGCCGTTACGCTGGCATCGGGCACCACGTCGGCGGGCAGCGGGGCGCTGGGGTTAGTAGTGAGGAAGCGTACCTGCTCGATGGCGTTGCCGGTGTGGCGCACCGAGGCCGAGATATTAACCGAGTTGCTCTTGAAATTGGTGTTGTAGCTCAGCTCGTAGGCGTCGGTCAGCTCGGGATTGAGGAAAGGATTGCCAAACGAAAGATTCTGCCGGTCGGAGCGGTCCACGAAGGGGTTGAGGTAGTCAATAAACGGGCGCGTGATGCGGCGGCTGTAGGCGGCGCGCAGGCTGCTAGCCTCGCTGAGCTTGTACTGGGCACTGCCGTTGGGCAGCAGCGAGAGGTAGCTGCGCGGCTCGAACGTGGACTTCGTGGCCCGAAAATCGGCCTCAATGGCCGTGCGCTCCAGGCGGCTGCCGAGGCTGAGCGTGGTATTCTTGCCTAGCCCAAACGAGTAGGTAGCGTAGGCCGCCTGCACGTCCTGGCGGTAGCTGAAATCGGTCACGCGCCGCCCGTCGGGCAAAAAGTTGGGATTGTTGGCCGCGCGCAGCGTGTCCACCCCGGCCACCGAGCCGGTGCGGCGGAAGATGGCTTTCACGCCCATTTCCAGCGTTTTCTTGTCGCCGAAGGGCTGCGTAAAGTCCGATTGCAGTGTCACTTCGTGGCCGGGCGTGCGGCCCCGGCTGCGCTCGCGGTAGGTAGCCTGCTCGGTGGCCAGCAGCACGGCCGAGTTGTCGTACTGGTCGAAGTCGTAGCCGAAAGTGCCGTTATTCAGCGCATACTGCCCGAGCACGCTCCACTCCTTGCGCGCCTGCTTGAAGGTGCGGGTGTAGGTGCCGGTGCCCTCCACATTGAGGCCGCTCCAGCGGTTGTCGGTGCTGCGGGTGTAGAGCTGGCTTCGGGTACCCGTGAGGCGGTTGAACATGTCGTTGGTCGAGTTGCCGTTGTAGCCGTTTATCGAGCCGGCCAGCGAAATGGTGTGGTGCTCGGCGGGGTCGTAGTCGAGGCCCACGGTGCCGTAGTACCACTTGCCTTTGTTATAGACATCAGCGGTTTGCAGCAGGTTGCTGACTTCCTGGCGCTGCTCGTTGTAGCCTACGCGGCTGCGCTCCGAGTAGCCGGGGTTGTACCAGGCCCCGGCGCTGGCCGAGGAGGTAAAGCCGATTTTACCCTGCTTGAAATTCAGGGCCGAGTTAAAGTTGCTGTTGCGGTTGCCGCTGGCGGCGCTCACGCGGCCGTTGAGGCCCTGGTTCACGCCCTTTTTCAGCACGATGTTGATGATGCCGGCCGTGCCCTCACCGTCGTACTTGGCGGGCGGCGTCGTGATGATTTCGACGCTCTTAATCTGGTCGGCCGGAATGCTCTTGAGCGCCTCGGTAAGGTTGCTGGCCAGCGTGGGCGAGGGCTTGTTGTTAATCAAGACCCGAAAATTGCTGGAGCCGCGCATGGTCACTTTGCCGTCGCCATCCACGGCCAGCAGCGGGGCCTTGCGCAGCACGTCGGTGGCCGAGCCGCCAGCGTTGCTGATATCCTGCTCGGCGTTGTACACGAGGCGGTCGGGGCGCACTTCCACCACCGGCTTCTCCCCCACCACCACGGCCTCGGTGAGGGCAGTGGCGGCGGCCGGCAGCAGGATGTTGCCCAGCGCGGTGGCCCCGGCCGTCACGGTCACGGTGCGGGTGCGGGTGGCGTAGCCCACGTAGCTCAGGCGCAGCCGGAAGGTGCCGGCCGGCAGCTTGGTGAGCGAGAATTTGCCCGCGTCGTCGGCCCCCACGCCCGTGATGGCCTTGGTATCGGCGGCGGCGGCCGGCAGCAGCACCACCGTGGCGTAGGACACGGGCTGCCGGCTCAGCGAGTCGAGCACGGTGCCGGTGAGCGAGCCGGTATTGGCCGGCGCGGCGGCCGGGGCCGGGCTTTGGGCCAACGCCAACGACGTGGTGAACAGGGCGGCCGCCGGCAGCAGCCAGCGCCCGAGGCGGGCAGCAGAAAAGGTCTTCAAGGAAAAGGAAGTAGAGGTGTCAGGGCGATAGATGCAGGCCGGGCGGCAAACGTTGCCCAGCCAATGCGCTAAGTTTGAAAAAATAGCCATAGCGTCATATTGGCGCTTCTTCGCCCCCACTATCGCCCCCGAGGGCCAAACGTTACGGCGGCGCACCAAATAATTTTTTAGCGCCAACGGCGCGGCATGGGGCGGGCGGCAAGCGGACAAGCACATAGCAAAAGGTGTGAAGTGAAGACGAGGCAAAAGTCCTCGCCCACCCCACGCCAAGCGCCCCAGGCCATAATCTGGCCCGTCCTAACTTATGATTTGGGCCGTGCTACCTCACTGGGGGCCTGCCCCAGCAGCTTTTTAAACACGCGGTTAAACGTTGATTTTGAGTTGAAACCGCTTTCCAGGGCCACGCCCACCAGCGAGTAGTGCCCAAAGCGCGGGTCGGCCAGCTTGCGGCGGGCCTCCTGCACGCGGTAGGTGTTCACGAAGTCGTTGAAGTTCTGCCCGCAGCCCGCGTTGATGACCTTGGAGAGCAGCGCCGGGTGCGTGCGCAGGCGCTGGGCCAGCTCGGTCAGGGTCAGTTCGGGCTCCAGCCAGGGCCGCTCGTCGGCCATCAGCAGCAAGAGCTTATCGCGCCAGGGCAGCAGCTCGGGCGGCAGCGCCGCCCCGGCCGGGGCGGGCGGCGGGGCGGCCGGTAGGGCCGGCGCGCCGGCTACTATGGCTTCCGAGGCTCCCAGCGTAGCCGACGAAACTCCCGCTGTGGTCTCCGATATTCCCGGTATAGCTTCCGACACGCCCGCTGTGGTTGTCGAGGCTCCCGACGTAGTCGGCGACATTCCCGGCGTGGCTTCCGAGGCTCCCAGTGTGATTGTCGAGGCTCCTGACGTGGTCTCCGACACTCCTGACGTGGTTTCCGAGGCTCCTGACGTGGCTGTCGAGGCCTCGCCCGCGCTGTCGGGCTCGAAGCGCAGCGGGGTGGTAGCGGCGGCGTAGTTGGCCTGCACGCCCACGATGATGAGGCCGTAAATCAGCGCGCCGCGCAGGGCGAAGAAATACCAGGCATCGTCGTAGCTGAACTCAAACCAGACATTAAGCCCCGTAAAAACCAGCCCCACGGTGAGCACCAGCGCTTGCAGCAACAGCAGCTGCCGCAGCCCGGCAAAGCGCAGGCGCTCGGGGTCGGAAAAGTTGTCGTTGAGGTAGCGGGCGTAGCGGCGGTAGCCGGCCAGCACGCGCAGGCCGTAGCCCAGTAGCAGCGCGTAGCCCAGCAGGGCCTCGGGCAAATGCACGGCATCGAGGGCGGTAGCCGCCGCGCCCTTGGTGCCGAAGAAGTCGGGCAGCGGCTGCCCGCGCAGCCCACGCCACCACAGCAGGTCGTAGGCCGCAGCGGCCCCAAACAGTGCCCATTCCAGCAGGCCCGGTAGCAGGTGCCAGCCCAGCCGCCGCCAGCTAAAATCCTGGTTGGTAAGGCTGCGGAAGTACAGGTAGTAGGCCGGCCCCAGCACCATAATGGCCCGCCAGGGCACGTAGAACATCACCGTGGAGTGCCCGTCGTGGCTGTCGAACCAGCCCGCGTAGCCCAGCATCCACTGGCTCACGCTGAGCGTGGGCACCGCGATGAGCAAGGCCAGCAGGGCATCAGGCGCGGCCCCGCGCCGCGCCGCCCGGCCCAGCAGCCACAGCACGGCCACCACCCCCGGCACCACGAAAGGCAGCAGCAACGAGCTGCGCAAACCGAAGTAAAACAGCATGGTCGCGAAAGTACAGCGCGCCCGCCCGCTGGTCGTCAAACATTCGGCCTAGCTTTGGGGTACTGCCCGTTAGTCTTTTGCTTTGCTTCTATGAACATCCTGCGCCACGTCGACCTCACCCGCGTCTTTTTTGTCGACATCGAAACCGTGCCCGGCCACGCCACCCACGCCGAGCTGCCCGAGGCCATGCAGCCGCTCTGGCAAAAATTCTGCGACAAGCGCCACGCCCGCGAGCTGGCCGACGGCCTTTCGCACGCCGACCTCTTCGCCCACGGCGGCCTCTACGCCGAGTTTGGCAAAATCGTGTGCATCTCGGTGGGCATGTTCCGGTACCTGAAAGACGAAACGCTGGAGTTCCGCGTCAAGTCCTTTGCCGACGACGACGAGTGCGAGGTCTTGCGCGGCTTTGCCGACATGTTGGGCGCGCGCCGGCCCTACGGCAGCCGGCTCTACGGGGCCACTACCAGCATCAAGGACCGCGACAAAGTAGACCACCGCAACGACCCGTTTTTCCTGTGCGCGCACAATGGGCGCGAGTTCGACTACGGCTACCTGGGCCGGCGCATGCTCATCTGCGGGCAGGCCATTCCGCCCATGCTCGACATGGCCGGCCACAAGCCCTGGGACTTGCCTCACCTCATCGACACGATGGAGCTCTGGAAATTTGGCGACAACAAGGGCACCATCTCGCTGCCGCTGCTGGCGGGCGTGTTCGGCATCCCCTCGCCCAAAGACGACATCGACGGCGCACTAGTAGCGCAGGTGTACTGGCAGGATAAAAACCTGAAGCGCATTGTACAGTACTGCGAAAAAGACGTGATTACTACGGCCCGCATCTTCCTGCACTACGCCGGGCAAAAAGAATTATGGCCCGCCGTGCAGCTTACGCAAGTGCCCTGGCAAGCCAAGCCAAGCAGTAATACTGCTTGATTATCTACAATTTATACAAGTTTACTGTTCAGGGCCACTCTGCGAGTGGTCCTTTTTTTTGCGGCCTTCGCTAGCTACAATTCTTTATGAGAATAACAACAAGAGAATTTTTCTGATTTAATTTTGTACATCCCCATTCCCTATTCCTTCATTTTCCGCATCAATTCATTTGCAATGAACAAACTTATTTACTCTCTGAGTGCATGGGCCATTGCCTTGCTGCTAGCGCAGCCTGCGCAGGCGCAGTATGCTACTACGCCGCCGGTGCAGGACGGTATTCCGACTCCTGGCGAGTACAACAACAACTCTTACCAGAGCTACAACGGCCAAGACCCGGGTGGCACTTGGTACATGACTTGGGATGCCAACAAGCTCTACATCGGTAAGAGCGGTGGCACTACCTACGAGCCTACCATCGTGTACCTCGATTTGAACCCTATCCTGCCCGTGAATGGCGGTGGGTTCGTTAACGGCAATAAACAGGGCATCAATGAGATATTAAAGCGCGTTGACGCGCCTAACACCTCGTCGGGCATAGTTGCGCAGCTTCCTTTTCGTGCCGATGTCCGCATTTTCTGCGGTACCAATGGCCTGATTTCCATCAGCCGGGCCAATGGCACCGGGGGCTGGGGCCCCGAAAGCCAAGCAGACGTATTTGTAAGCAGCTCGGGTTCTAGCCGCGAGATGGTTTTAAGCTGGAGCGCCCTGACGGGTGGGGGCACCATTCCGGCCGCGTTCAACTGGCTGGGCTACGCTACCAACGACAAGAATGGCCAAGATAACTATCGCTACGACCTGGCTCCTACCAATACAGGCGCACTGGCTTACTCCAATCAAACGCTACCGCAGTTTCCTTTCTACTACACCGTACTCAATACGGCCAATAATAACGCCACGCTGCCGTTTAACCTGCTAAGCTATGCGTTTGCGGGCACTTCGAACAATTACCAGATTGGCGAGCTCCAGGTGTGGGATTTCACCATGAACTCGCCAGGCATGGAAATTGGCCGGGGCTCTACGGGTGGAACTTGGTCAATCTCTAACAACCTGATAGTAAGCGGCGGCACGCTCTACTTTGGTAGCGGCACTTCCAACTACGGCGACACGTTCGTGGGCAATATCCGCATGATGGGCAACGGCGTTCTGAAAATGGACCAAACCCCGCGCGCGCTCAACGTGCGGGAAAGCGTATATCTTGCGGGTGGCAGCCAGTTGGTGCTCTCGAACCAGCCGGGCGGCGACCTCAATGTTGGCCGTGACTTCAACGTGAGCAACGGGTATGCCAGCTCACCAGCTACCTTCCAGCCCAATACGCGGGCAGTTTCCTTTGTCGGAAACAGCGTAGCCCACAACATCACGACCGATAACAACTACGAAGTTCCCTTCAATTACTTGGCGCTAAGCACGCCGTCGAGCAACATCACGCTGAACAGCGACATCTTCATTCTCAACAAGCTCTTCTTTCAGAATGGTATGCTGTACACCGGCGCCAACACGGTGACGCTTGATGGGGCTGCTACCCTGGAAAATGAATCGGCTAAAAGCCACATTGTTGGCAACACCCGCATTACCCAGACCCTGGGTGGTAGTGGTTCAGGCCGACTGACTTTTGGTAACCTGGGCTTAGCGCTCAACCCCCAGAATTCTTCGCCTTTCTACGGCTTCGTAACCGCCACGCGCGTCACGGGTACTACCATCCCCGGCGTAGGTATTGGCAACAACGGCAATAGCATTCAGCGCTACTTTATCCTGACTTCGCCTAATCCTTCGACTAACTTGTTGGATATGTCGCTACAGTTCTACTACCGCACCGACGAGCTCAACAATATTCCGGAAAACAAGCTGGCGCTTTACAAGTCGATTGGCGGCGCACCCGGCACCTACACGAAACTGACTTCGCCGCCTTCGAACAACAACCAGTCCATCGCGTTCGATTATCGGATGATGATGCTGGAAAATAATACCTACCTCACTTTGAGCGATGCGGTAACGCCGCTGCCCGTGAAGCTGGTAGCCTTCTCGGCCCAAGCTACGGCCAATGGCACGGCCCTCCTCACCTGGAGCACGGCCAGCGAGAAAAACAACAAAGGCTTCAGCATCGAGCGGCAGCTTGGTGCCAATGAGGCCTGGCAGCCGGTGGGCTACGTGGCGGGGTCTAACCTGCCCGCCGGCAGCGTCTACCAGTTTGAAGACAAGGGCCTGGCTACGGCCGCAGCCAGCTCGCACGCCTACTACCGCCTGCGCCAGGAAGACTTTGACGGCACTGCTGCCTACTCGCCGGTAGCGGCCATAGCCCGCCGGGCCGCCAGCGGCAGCAGCGAGCTGGTGCTGAGCCCCGTGCCGGCCACCGAGCCCAACCTATCGGTAGCCTTCGCCGAAGCCGGCCAGGCCGGGCTCGATGTAGTAGTGCTCAACACGCAAGGCCAGCGCATGCTGCACTTCACCACCAAGGCCAGCAACGAGCCGGCCCTGAGCCTTCCCGTGCAAAGCCTCGCGGCTGGCATGTACATCGTGCAGGTGCAGGCTCCCGGCCAGCCCGTGCGCCACGCCCGCTTCGTGAAGCCCTAGTGCCTGGGCCACCGGCCCAATCAAAACGAAAAAGCTCCCGCCGGCAACTGCCGGCGGGAGCTTTTTCGTTTTGACGGCCTATCGCCAGAGCAGCGGGCCGGGGCTACCAGTTGTCGTCGGCGGCCTTGCCCGTGAGGGCCTGCCGGATGGCGCTGGCCTGCTGCCGCCCGCTGCGCTGCACGGCCTCGATGGCCGATTGCAGCACGGGCTTGGGGTAGCCGTTGTGGTCGAAGGTGAGTTCGTTGGGCGTCAGATAATTTTCGAGGGGCGTCACGGGGGCTAGCCCCTTGCCGCTGTCGAAGGCAAAATCGGTAATCTGGTAGCGAAAGCGGCCGGGCTTGACCTGAATGGTGATGGTGCGCCAGAGCGGCACCTGCACGTTGGCCCCAAACAAATTCTGCATCACCAGCTCGCTGGTTTTGCCGGTGATTTTGCCTCCGGCCGCGTCCTGCGTTTCGATAGTAATAGGCACGGGGCCGGGCGCGGTTTCCATCCATTTTTTGGCCCGCGCATACAGCGTAGCCGGCGTAGCGCCCGGCACCTGCACCACGCCCTGAAAAGATATTTTGCCGGTGAGCGAGTCTTTGGGCAGCGGGTTGACCCAGGCGGCCCGCAGCGTCGGCAGCTTCACCTGGGCGTGGGCCGGGGCGAGTGTGCCCGCCGCCAGCAGCATAGCAAGAAGGAATTTCATAGGCTTGGCTACGCAAAGCGTTTGCCAATAGTTAGTAGAGCGCCCGGCTGCTTAGCTGACCTTGCCTAAAAAAAGGGGGCGCGCAACGGTCGTTGCGCGCCCCCTTTGGGGTTTGCTATCTAGCGAGCACTTAAACGGTAGCTAGTTCAGCGAGGCGATGTCAATTACGAAACGATACTTCACGTCGCCTTTCAACATGCGCTCATAGGCTTCGTTGATGTGCTGAATGTCAATCATCTCAATATCTGACATGATGTTGTGCTCGGCGCAGAAGTCAAGCATTTCCTGCGTTTCGGCGATGCCGCCGATGAGCGAGCCGGCCACCCGGCGGCGCTTGGCAATGAGGTTGAAGGCGTGCAGCTGCGGGGCCTCGGTGGGCACGCCCAGCAGTATCATGGTGCCATCTCGGCGCAGCAGGTTCACGTAGGCCCCGAGGTCAATCTGGGCCGAGATGGTGTTGATGATGAAGTCAAAGTAGTTGCGCACCGACTTAAACTGCTCTTTATCCTTCGTCACCACAAACTTGTGGGCGCCCAGCGCTTTGGCATCTTCTTCCTTGTTGGCCGAGGTGCTGAGCACGGTTACTTCGGCCCCCATGGCCACGGCAAACTTGACGGCCATGTGGCCCAGGCCGCCCAGGCCCATCACGGCCACGCGGTGGCCGGGGCCTACCTGCCACTCGCGCAGGGGCGAGTAGGTGGTGATGCCCGCGCACAGCAGCGGGGCCACACGGGCCAGGTCGAGCTGCTCGCTCACTTTCAAGGTATACTTCTCGTCCACCACTATCTGCTGCGAGTAGCCGCCGTAGGTAGGATGGCCGGTTTTTATTTCGCGGCTGTTGTAGGTGCCCACCATGCCGGTAGTTTCGCAGTATTGCTCCAGGCCTTCCTGGCACGAGGCGCACTCGCGGCACGAGTCGACCATGCAGCCTACGCCGGCCAAGTCGCCTACCTTGAATTTCGACACGTGGTCGCCCACGGCCATGACGCGGCCCACGATTTCGTGGCCCGGCACCATCGGAAAGATGGAGCCGCCCCACTCGTCGCGAATCTGGTGCAGGTCGGAGTGGCATACGCCGCAGAATAAAATCTCAATTTGCACGTCGTGCGCGCCGGGCGCGCGGCGCTCCAGCCGAAACGGCGCGAGCGGAATATTGGCGGCCGGGGCCGCGTAGGCTTTCGTAGTGGACATTGCTGCCTGGTTTGGTTTTAGAGAAAAGAGCTTACAAAAAAGCCGCAGCAGCCCGGCGGGCCGCTGCGGCAGTTCTGGTAGGTGCGGAAATAACTGCGCTAGGCAGGCTTTGTTTGGCCCCGGGCCAGGGCCTCGGCCACCAGCTGCCGCATGCGGGCCAGCGACTCGCGGGCAAAGCGCCGCTGGAGCATGCGCCCAAACAGCTTGAAGCCCAGCCAGTAAAACGGATTGCGAATGCGCCCAGCCTGCGATACGGCGTGGATGCGAAACTGCACCGCGCCGGTAGCCAGGTTTTTGTGAATGGTGAAGTCAATTTGCCCGCGCTCGAAGTGGCCTTCCAGCGTGCGGTAGCCGTAGCCCCACACCCGCTCGGGGCCGGCGGGCGTGGTGCGGGCGGCCTCGTCGGTCACCTCGCTCACCCGCACCCCAAACCAGAACGTGAATCCCAGAAACTGGGCCCGCAGCAGCATCACGCGCTTTTCGAGGGGCTCATCGGGCTTGAATATGCCGGTGATGAGGCTGGGCGGCGGAAAGGCGTAGCGCCGCAGCACCTCCTGGGCGGCCACGAACGCGCCGTGCGCGGCGGGCGGGCCGGGGGCTTCGGCCGGCAGGTCGGTGGTGTAGTCGTCGAGCCGCCAGCCGTTAGCCGCGTTGTATTCGCTCTGGCGCGAGAAATCGTAGTTGACCTGAGCGTGCTCGTAGCTGGCCAGGCGGGCCTGGTACTGCTCCCAAGGGGGCGGCTGGTTCATTTAACAAGGAGTAATTAATAAGGAGCAATTAGCTAATAAGGAGCAATTAGCCGTCATTACCTACTGCTGGCTATGCTTTTGACCGATGGCACCGTCGGGGGTGCGGCGCTCGGTTTCGACTACTACGTCGGCCAGGGCCTGGCCGCCGCAGGTGGCGGCCACGCGGCGGCAAAACTCCACCCAGGTAGCTTTTTGCATCAGCAGCCCGCCGCCGATGGTGTCGTAAGCAAAGGCCACGAGCCCGTCGCGCGAGCGGGCGCGCGAGCTTATTTCAAAGCGCAGCGCGTCGGGCCGCCCGTCGAGCGGGTGCGCTTCGAAGCGAATGCGCCCAGCCTCGGGGTGGCCTTCGAGGGTGATAAACTCGAAGCTGGTGGGCCCGGCCCCGACAACGCGCACCCGACCGTTCCAAGGGCCTAAAATTTTGATACTGAACTCATCGCCTACACGCAGCAGCTCGCCGGGTGGGCCTTCGTCTTTGGTAAAATCGGCCAGCAGCTCGGGCGAGAAGCTGGGCAAGTCGGCCTGCACGCGCGCCATGAGCTGCGCGGGCGTGAGGTGCGGGCGCGCCACATCGATGTAGTAGCGCCGCTCGAGCCACGGGCCCGAGCCGGTGGCGGCCGGCTGTTCGGCGTCGGAGTGAGTAGCCACAGGAGAGTTTTGAGTTTTGAATTTTGAGTTGTTCGGAAGCAACCTTTCGGCCGCGCCGCTCATATGTTTCCAAGTGTTCGCTAGCACGCCGCGAAAGGTTGCCCGCTGGACGAATTCAAAACTTAGACCTCCTACTCCAAAACTCTCCCCGTGGCTTACTTCCGCCCGCCCGGCCCCGCCCCCGACCCCGCGCTGGTGCGCAGCCTCACCGCCCAGCAGCACGAACTGCACCAGCGCCTGCGCCACGAACTCCTGCCCCACGAGCCGCGCCTGCTTGCGGGCTGCGACTCATCGTTTCCCACGCCCGACACGATACTCTCGGTGTTCGTGGTACTGGAATTTCCTTCGCTACAGCTGGTCGAGAAAGTCTACAACTACGGGCCGGTGCCCCTACCTTACATTCCGGGGCTACTGTCGTTCCGCGAAGCGCCCAACGTGGTGCAGGCCTTCGCTAAGCTCACGCACCAGCCCGACGTAATAATGGTAGATGGCCACGGCGTGGCGCACCCGCGCCGCATGGGCATCGCGGCGCACCTAGGCGTGCTGCTCGATAAGCCTACCTTTGGCGTGGCCAAGCACAAACTCACGGGCCAGTACACCGAGCCCGGCCCCAGCAAGGGCGACCGCGCGCCCCTCACCGATGCCCGCAGCGGCGAGCTGCTGGGTGAGGTGCTGCGCAGCAAAGACCGGGTGCAGCCGCTGTTCGTCAGCGCCGGCCACCGCTGCGACCTGCCCACCGCCCTGCGCCTCACCGAGGCCTGCCTGCGCGGCTATAAGCTGCCCGAGCCCACTCGCCTGGCCGACTACTGGGCCGAGCAGTTCAAGGCAGAAGTGCGCCAGGAGTGGCCAAAAGGACTATAAAACCGGCGACAGCGGGTTATTTCGCCTCCTACATGGCCGGTACATAGGGAAAGGCGGGTTATTGCATTATCTTTGGCGGCAGCATGTAAATCATGCCGTAATAATTACAAAACCTGCTTTTCCGCCTTTTCCAACCGGCCAACTCAACGGCCTTCACATTCGCTCATTCTCCCCACTTTCAACTTTTTATGGCTAAAATCTACTCCGTCCTGGCCGGAGGGTTGCTGTCGCTACTGGCACTGGGGGCGCAGCCCGCAGCCGCGCAGACCCAGCCGGCTCCTCCCAAACGTGTTTGTGCTACTGAAGAAGTAAACGCGCAGATGCAAGCTGAGCTCAAGCGCCTTATCCCGGGCTACAACCCGCAGCGCTCGACCACTACGTTGCAACGTCCTACCTCAACGCTGCGCACGAACGTTACCTACACCCTGCCCGTAATCGTTCACATTATCCATAACGGCGAAGCCGTGGGCGTAGGTACCAACCTGAGCCAGGCACAAATACAGTCGCAGCTCGACGTGCTTAACGAGGATTATCGCAATACTAATGCGGACGGCTCTCTCGTGCCGAGCGTCTACCAATCGCGGCGCGGCGATACGGAAATTCAGTTTACCCCCGCCAAGTTTGACCCTTCCGGCGCGCTGCTGGACGAGCCGGGCATTGACCGGGTTAATCGCAATACGAAGAACTTCACCGCTCCTCCCTACGGCGGTACTACCTCGCCCAACACTTCGTACATCGACGGCACCATCAAGCCCCAGACCTATTGGGACCCCAGCCGCTACATCAACATCTGGGTAATGGACCTGAACGGGGGCGGCTTGCTCGGCTACGCCCAGTTTCCGGATAATACAGCGGGGCTCGGTGGCCTCAACACCATCGGCGGCCTAGCTACTACCGATGGCGTAGTGATAAAGCACTCGGCCTACGGCAGCCGGGCCAAAAACCCTACGGGCACTTACATCGCGGGCTTCGACCTGGGCCGCACGCTCACCCACGAGCTGGGGCACTGGTTTAGCCTGCGCCACATTTGGGGTGATGCCAGCTGCGGCAACGACTTTTGCTCGGATACGCCTACTCAGCAAACTGCCAATACGGGCTGCGTAGCCTTCCCCAAAGTCACTTGCTCCAACGTTACGGGTGATATGTCCATGAACTATATGGACTACTCCAACGACGTGTGCCTGTACATGTTTACGCAAGTACAGAAGGACCGGATGCAAGCCGTGATGGCAGCCAACACCCCTCGCCGCAGCACGCTGGCCACTTCCAGCGTAGGCTGCCCTAGCATTGTTGCCGCTTCGGCCAGCAACAGCGGGGCCGCCTGCCCCGGCAGCACCCTCACGCTCACGGCTACCGGCCCAGCTGGCGCTACCTATGCCTGGACGGGCCCCAATGGCTTTACCAGCACCCAGCAAAACCCGACCCTGACCAATGTAACCGCGGCAATGGCCGGCACTTATAGCGTCAAGGTTTCGGTAACGACGGGGCCGTGCGCCAACTTCGCGCTTACGACTGTGGTGGTGAACCCGGCTCCGCCCGTACCCGTGCTCGCCACGAGCGCCAGCCCCATCTGCCCGGGCTCGACGGCTACGCTCACGGCCAGCGGGGTAACTGCTACCACCCTACCCCGCGAAAACTTCAACGGCACGGCTACTGGCTGGACTATCGCTAATTTCGGCGCTGCCTCTACCAGCTGGCAGTATCGCACCGCTCCGTTTACTTACGCGCCGTTGTCTAACTATTCGATTGACGGTACCAATTTCGTATTGGCCAACTCTGACATCGGGGGCTCAGGCTCGATTACCAATACCACCCTGACATCGCCGGTATTCAGCACAAATGGCTACTCCTCGCTTCAGGTTACGTTCCAGCACTACTTGCGCTACCTCTCGGGCGACATTGCTACCGTAGAAGTAACCACCGATGGCGGCACTACCTGGACGCCGGCGGTCACCTACGGCGCGGTACAAGGCTCGACTACGGCCGCCGCCACGGCTACCGTCAACCTGAATGCCTATGTTAATAAGCCGGCCGTACAAGTGCGCTGGCGCTACACCACCAGCTGGTCGTGGTATTGGGCGCTCGACAACGTGACCTTCTCGGGCACCCCCGCTACGCCCGCCTATGCCTGGTCGCTGGTAAGTGGCGATGGCTTGCCCACCACGACCAACACGGCTACGCTGGCTGTTACGCCTACCCAAAACTCAGTATACCGCCTCACCATTTCGTATTCTGGCCTAACCTGCACCTCTACCTCGACGGTAAGCGTCAACGTGTACCCGACGCCCGCGCTAGTGACCTCGGCGGCCACGGCCTGCGCCGGTAGCCCGGCCACGCTCAGTGCCTCCAACGCCGCTGCTATCGCCAGCTACTCACCCACCTACGCTTGGTCGGTAGTGAGCGGTGATGGCCTACCGACTGCTACTAACACACCGACCATTAGCGTAACCCCCACGCAGAACTCGGTGTATCGCCTCACAGTCACGTATCCTGGCAATTGCGTGCTGTCGTCGACGGTGAGCGTGGCCGTGGTGCCCACGCCGGCGCTGACGGCTTCGGCTTCGGTCGTTTGCGCGGGTACTTCGTCGCAGTTGTCGGCCTCGAACGTTCCGGCTACCGGCTACACCTACGCCTGGACGCTGGTGAGCGGCGACGGCCTGCCGGCTACCACCAACACATCGACCATCAGCGTAACCCCCACCAAAGCCTCAGTGTATCGCCTCACGGTGAGCAGCGGCGGGTGCTCCGCTTCTTCTACGATAACCGTGACGGGCGTTACTAATCAGATTGATGCTTACCCCGTGCCCTTTGGCGACTCGGGCCTCTCGCTGCAAGTGTCGACCTGCACGGCCGGCGCTGCTACGGTGCAGATATACGACGTCATGGGCCGCCGCGTGTACGACAATGTAGTGAGCACGCCGCAAGTGGGCATCACCACCGTCGCCATTCCCGAAACCGGCCGCCTGCGCCCCGGCAAGTACATCGTGAAAGTGCAGCAAGGCACCCAAAACACGACTTTCAACGTGGTGCGCCAGTAGCCGTACTACCCCCTGCTACCAGGCACAAAAAAAAGGCCCGCTGCTTCGGCAGCGGGCCTTTTTTTTGTGCGGGCGGCGGCCCACCAACCCGGTGGCGGACTACGGTACTAGACTTTCCGCAGACGCTATAGCCACTCGCAGGGCTGGCAAAGATGACGCTACCTCGGCAGATAGCCCCAGCACGTGGGCTACCACCCGGTACACGGCCGCCGGGCCGTCCGGCAGGGCCAGCACGCCGCCATCACCACTGGCCTGGGTGCTCTTGCTGAGCTTATGGCCAGCCGGGTCGGCCACGAGCTGGTGGTGATGAAATTGAATACGCCTGGCATTGAAAGCCTGCGTTTCGGCTAGCTGGGCGGCCAGCCAACACTGGGCCGTGGTACTGGGCAGCAGGTCAAGCCCGCGCACCACGAGCGTAGTGCCTAGGCGCAGGTCATCAACTATTGAGGCCACTTGGTAGGCCGCTACGCCGTCTTTTTTGCGGACGATAAAATCGGGCATTACAGCCGCCAGCGGCACCTGGGTTTTGCTAGCTGACGCGCTGGCTGTATACACGGTGGGCGGCACCCGCACGCGCCACGCCGCGCCTAGTGCGTCGAGCGGCACAGGCTCGGCCGGGCTAGTGCGGCTGCGCCGGGTGGCGTATACCAGGCCCGGCTGCTGAGCTAGACGGCGTAGTACACAGTTGTAGTCGGGCAAGTGCAGCAGCTGCGAATAGTGCCGCAGAAAGTCGTCGGGTCCACTCGGGCCGTAGTCGTAATCAAGACCAAGCCAGTCAATTACCCGAAAAATATTATCCAAGTATGGCCGCCGCAGGCGCGCCCGGTCGAGGTCGTCGATGCGCAAGTGTAGCGCGCCGCCCGCCCGGCGCACGAGCAGCCAAGTGAGTACAAAATTCACGGCGTTGCCGAGGTGCAGGTAGCCGCTGGGCGTGGGTGCGAGCCGGCCGATGATGAGTCTTGGGGTTTCTGGTTTCTGGTTTCTAGTTAGCGGTTCGTACATGGCAAGCTTTACGGCTTTTTACAAAATAACCAGAAACCAGCCCCTTACTCCACCACTATCCACGGTGCGCCCGCCGCGTGCGCCCGCAGCTCGCCGAAGCTTTCCAGCGCCAGCCCGTGGCGGGCAAACACGGCTTGCGCGGCCGCATCGCTCGCGCCTGGCTCCACGCACACCAGCAGGCCGCCCGAAGTCTGCGGGTCGCAGAGGTAGTATTTCTGCTCGTCGGTGAGTGGGCCGATTTTGTGGCCGTAGCTGGCGAAGTTGCGCGTAGTGCCGCCAGGCACCGCGCCTTGCAGCAGGTAGCGCTCGGCCTCGGCCAGGCGCGGCACGCGGTAGTAGTCGATGACGGCCTGCACGCCGCTGCCCTCGCACACCTCGGCCAGGTGGCCGAGCAGGCCAAAGCCCGTGACGTCGGTCATGGCGCGCACGCCGGGTATCTCGCCCAGCTCGGCCCCTATCTTGTTGAGCTGCCGCATTTGGGCGGGGGCTACGTCGGCGTCTTCGGGGCGCAGCATTTCGCGCTTCTGAGCCGTGCTCATAATGCCCACGCCCAGCGGCTTGGTGAGGTAGAGGCGGCAGCCTACAGTAGCAGTGTCGTTTTGCTTCAGGTTTTTCTCCTCGACCAGGCCCGTAACGGCCAGCCCAAAAATGGGCTCGGGCGAGTCGATGCTGTGGCCGCCGGCCAGCGGGATGCCCGCCTCGGCGCAAATAGCCCGCGCGCCTTCGGTGACGAGCGCCGCTACCTCGGGCGACAGCTTATCGATGGGCCAGCCCAGCACCGCAATGGCCAGCAAAGGCCGCCCGCCCATGGCGTACACGTCCGAAATGGCATTGGCCGAGGCGATACGCCCGAAGTCAAACGGGTCATCGACGATGGGCATAAAAAAATCGGTGGTGCTGATGACGCACTGCCCGCCCTGGCCGGGCAAGCGGTACACGGCGGCGTCGTCGCGGCTGCCGTTGCCCACGAGCAGGTTATCGTAGCTGGGCTGCGGCAGGCTGCTGTGCAGAATTTTATCGAGCACACTGGGCGCGATTTTGCAGCCGCAGCCCGCGCCGTGGCTATACTGGGTGAGGCGGATGTTGGGGCTTTCAAGAGTCATAATTATTCTGCTTTAGCTTGAATGTCGTACCAAAAGCGTACCCCACCAATCATCTTCGATTTAATCGCCTTGGCCAGTTGCGTAGAATCTAGTAGCTGCATCGATGAGTCAGCACGCTGTAGACGCATAGACTGAAATGACTGAAATTGGTTGTAGCCGCTGCCAACCAGCACGGTAGCATACGGCGGAAGCCTGAAGGAAGTAGTGGTGACAGTATTAGTAGTTGGTAATGAGTCGCGGAGCAGCTTTATATTCTCTGGCTTAGGCGTTAGCAGATTGGGTGAATAAGGCAGAAAATCAAACAGCTTTTGGTTTGGATTCTTCCAAGTAATCTTTACCAGCACTGCACTCTCGGAAGTATTGCGCATAAACGACCATACTAAAAAAGAGCAGCCAGAAAACGCTGGCAAGGCGGCTGCTAAACCAAGCGCTTTTAATAGAGAAAATACGTGTCGCTTCATGGCTAGTGCAGGTTAGTTAGCTGTTTCCTGCGCTACGGCTTGTAAAACCAGTCGAGCGTTTGCCGTCGCGTCGGTGCCCTCGGCCGCGACGGTTACGGCCTTGCGCCCTTCCAGCCCATAGGCGTAAGTTTTGTCGTAGTACGCCAGCACCAATTCCACCATGCGGGGCATGTCGTTTTCGGCGATGGCGCCCAGCGCTTCTTTGGTGACGAGGCCGCCGAGGCGCTTGCGCAAGCGCAGCACGGCAGCGGCCAGCGCACCGGCATCGTGGCGGCCATAGTCGGCGGCGAGGTAGCGCACGCGGGCTGCGCGGGGCACGTCGAGCACCAGCAGCGGGGCGGCCTGCATCTGGGCAAAAAACTCGCCCGGTAGCGCCACGCTGCCGATGGTGCGGCTCTCGTCTTCGACCCAAACGGGGCGGTCGTCGGGCAGGGCGGCCAGGGCGGCGGCGAGGTCGTTTTCAAACTGCTCCTGCGTAGGCTGCGGCGGCTGGCCCAGCCCACCGAAGGACGAGCCCTGATGGTGGGCCAGTTTCTCCAAGTCCAGCACTGGCTCGCCTTGCGCGGCCAGCGCGTGTAGCACGGCCGTTTTGCCGCTGCCGGTGGCCCCGCCCAGCACGCGCAGCGGGCGCGGGCGGGCCATTTCGGCCAGCGCCCAGCGGCGGTAGTCTTTGTAGCCTTTATCTAAGAGGTTGACGTGCAGGCCGCCCAGCTCCAACAGCCACTGCACGGCCCCGCTGCGCATACCCCCGCGCCAGCAGTGCAGGCGCACTTCCTGGCCGGGGGCCAGCTTTTTGGCTTCTTCCACCATGCGGCGCATCTTGGGTCCAAAAAAATCCAGCCCTAGTAATACGGCCTTTTCGGGGTTCACCTGCTTATACGTAGTGCCGATGCGGGCGCGCTCCTCATCGGTGAAGAGCGGCAGGCTAAGCGCGCCCGGAATGTGGCCCTGCGCGTATTCGGCCGGGGCGCGCACGTCGAGGATGGGGCCGGCGGCGGTGCTGAGAAAATCGGTAATCGGGTGGCGGGGCATGGGCAGGGCGTTGGAAGTCAAACTTACGGGCTGGCGCGTGCTAGGGTGGCGCGCGGCGGCAATTCGGCACCTTTTTGAGCTTGTTCGTGGCAACCTTCGGGCGTGGGCAGTAAGTTTGCAGCTAATTCGCGGTAGTCACGGCCGGACTTCCGGCCGCCTTTACCGCGCTTTCGCTAAATGCTGACAGCTTTCCTCGTCTTTTTCCCGCTCGCGGCCGCCCTGCTGCTGCACTTTGCCAAAGGAGCCGCCGCCCGCGTCCTGGCCCTGGGAGCCGCCCTACTGGAATTTGCCGTGGCCGTGTTCGCGGCCTTCACCTACGCCCGCAGCGGGCCAGCCGGCTTCGACCTCAATATCAACTGGATACCGTCGGCGGGCATCAATTTTCACCTCGGCCTCGACGGCCTGAGCCTCGTGCTAGTGCTGCTTACGACGGTGCTGGTGCCCATCATTCTGCTCACCGCCTTCCGGCACGAAGAGTACGAAAATCCCGGCGCGTTCTACGCCCTGGTGCTGTTTATGCAAACCGGCCTGCTCGGCGTGTTCACGGCCTTGGATGCATTCGTGTTCTACTTCTTCTGGGAAGTAGCCCTGATTCCGATTTATTTCCTGGCCGGGGCCTGGAGCCGCCACGAGCGTCGCATCCAGATTACCTTTAAGTTCTTCTTATACACCATTATCGGCTCGCTGTTCATGCTGGCCGGCTTCGTGTATTTGTATCTACAAACCGGCCCCGCCGCCGGCTCGCTGGCCGCGCATTCTTCCGATTTGCAGGCGTTCTACAACCTGAAGCTCAGCGCGTCGGAGCAGGCGTGGCTGTTCTGGCTGGTATTCGCGGCCTTCGCCGTAAAGATGCCCATCTTCCCCTTCCACACCTGGCAGCCCGATACCTACACCGAGTCGCCGGCCCCGGCTACCATGCTACTCTCGGGCATCATGCTCAAAATGGGCATCTACGGCTGCCTGCGCTGGCTGCTGCCGGTGCTGCCCCTCGGCGTGAGCCAGTGGCAGCAATTAGTGGAGGTACTGGCCATCATCGGCATCGTGTACGGCGCTATCATCGCCATCCGCCAGGATGATATGAAGAAGCTCATCGCCTACTCGTCGCTCTCGCACGTGGGCCTGATGATTGCCGGCGTATTCTCGCTGAAAGCGATGGGCCTGCAAGGCGCGGTGGTGCAAATGCTGGCCCACGGCGTCAACGTAGTAGGTATGTTCCTGGTGGCCGACGCCATCGAGCGCCGCACCGGCACCCGCTCGCTGGCCGACCTGGGCGGCCTCACCCGCCGCACGCCGCTGCTGTCGGTGTGCTTTCTGGTAATGCTGCTGAGCACGGTGGCCCTGCCCCTCACGGGTGGCTTTGTGGGTGAGTTCCTGCTGCTGGCGGGTGTGTACGAGTTCAACATGTGGGCGGGCGCCATTGCGGGCCTCACCATCATTTTCTCGGCCGTGTACCTGCTGCGCATGTACCAGCGCGCCATGCTCGGGCCCGATTCGGCGTTTTCCGATACCATCACCGACCTCAGCGGCATCGAGCTGCTGATGTTCGTGCCGCTCATCGTGCTCGTGTTCTGGCTGGGCTTGTTCCCCGGCACGTTTATGCACCTCACCGAGCCCGTTACCAACGGCATCCTCACACTGGTTAGTCGGTAGTTTCTTCGGGTCATGCCATCTGGCGTGCCGAAGGAAGCATCTTATCAAGGCTGTCTTCGGCGCATTAAGTAGTTAGTTATTGAGCACGAGCGTGATAAGATGCTTCGCAAGCTCAGCATGACAGGCGTTTTTCTATGCTCCCCATCGTCCTACTCTCCGTCTTCGGCATCGTCAACCTGTTCTTAGGCTTTATGCGCTCCAACCGGGCGCTACTGCCTTTCATGCTAGTGGTGCTGGCCCTCGTGTTTGGCCTCAACCTGCTCGACTGGAATCACGCCGGCAGCCTCGGCGGCCTTTTCGACTCGCCCTACATCAGCCAGATGCTGACGGTGGACAACTACTCGGTGGCTTTCAGCGGCATCGTGCTGCTCACGGCCCTGCTGCTGGTGCCCTTCTCCAATTCCTACGTGGCGGCCGGCGAGCCCAACCTCGCCGAGTACTACTCGCTGCTGCTGTTCTCGCTGGTCGGGGCCATCATGATGGTGAGCTACAACCACCTCATCATGCTCTTCGTGGGCATTGAAATCCTGAGTATCAGCATGTATTGCCTGGCTGGCTCCAACAAGCGCGACGTGCGCTCCAACGAAGCCGCTCTCAAATACTTCCTGCAAGGCGCGTTTGCCACCGGTATTTTGCTCTTCGGCATCGCGCTGCTCTACGGCGCCACCGGCACCTTCCAGCTTTCCGAAGTAGCTGCCGCCATCGCCGCGCCCGCCAACCAGACGCTGCTGCCCATGCTCTACGTGGGCGTGCCGCTGATGGTCATCGGCATCGGCTTCAAGGTATCGGCCGCCCCCTTCCACTTCTGGACGCCCGACGTGTACGAAGGCACGCCCACCTTCTTCACTGCTTTCATGAGCACGGTGGTAAAAACTGCCGGTTTCGCCGCCTTCCTCAAGCTACTTGTAGTGGCGCTGCCCGCCGCCAGCACCGTGTGGCTGCCCACCATCGCGGCCATGTGCGTGCTCACGCTGCTGCTCGGCAACATCGGCGCGGCCGTGCAAACCAGCGCCAAGCGTATGCTGGCCTACTCCAGCGTAAGCCACGCCGGCTACCTGCTGCTCGGCCTCGTGGCGGGTCAGGGCCAGCTCAGCGGCCCGGCCGCGCAGGGCATTTTCTTCTACAGCCTCGCTTACTCGGTGGCTACGGTGGCCGCTTTCGGCGTGCTCAAGCTCGTATCCGACCAGCGCCAGCGCGAAGACTACGCAGGTCTGGCAGGATTGGCCCGCACCAATCCGCTGCTGGCGTTCGTGCTCACGGTGGCCATGCTGTCGCTGGGCGGCATCCCGCTCACGGGCGGCTTCTTTGGCAAGTTTTTTATCTTCATGGCCGTGGCCCCGGTTAATATCTGGTTGGTAGTTTTCGCCGTGGTAATGAGCATGGTAGGCATCTACTACTACCTGCGCCCCGTCATTGCCATGTACCTGCGCCCCGCCGAGCCGGGCAACGAAGCCCCGATTGCGGTCGATGGTTTCCAGTCGTTTACGTTGGCACTGCTGGCCGTTATCACGCTGGTGCTGGGCATCCTGCCCGGCTTTTTGAGCGGTTTGCTATAGCTCCAAACTCAATTCAACTAAAAAAGGCCACCCAGTTTGGATGGCCTTTTTTAGTTGAATTCGTTTTATTCTCTTCACGGAGTACGATGTAAAAGCGCAGTAGGGTGCTGGGCCTGCCCCCGCCCGGCGTTGTTCAGAATAGGCGGAAGCTGAACAACGCCGGGCGGGGGCAGGCCCGCACCCTACTGCGA
>CAXYJY010000069.1:0-46606 GCA_964277755.1 uncultured Hymenobacter sp. | reverse complement strand
CCCCCTAGCCCCCTCTCCACGGGAGAGGGGGCTAGGGGGGGAGGTCCGCGCCCGGCGAGCTACCGCCAGCTCACGGCCAGCGGCGAGGCCAGGCGCTGGGCAAACTCGCCGAGGTAGGCGTCCCAGGCCGCCGCCGAGGCAAACTGCCCGCTCTTCTGCCAGCCAAAGCCAGCGTAGAACACGACTGTGTTTTGCCGAGGCTTGGTTACCATATACAGCTGGTTGTCGTCTTTTTTGGCGCTGCGGTGGTCTTGGTAGTCAACAAGGTAGCTCGGGGCTACTACTACGCCAGTGCCCAGGTTGGAGTCGTCGATTTTCTCCCAGTACCGAAACCAGCCCGCCTGGCGGTCGGCCTGCACTTCGCCCTTGGCCTCGTGCAATGTCAGGCCGATGGTGCAGTTGGGCAGGGGCTGGCTGGCGGCGATGTGCTCTTCGTAGCGGGTCAGATTCGAGCCCAGGTCGAGACTGATGATTTTCTTTTCCGTCACTTGCTTGCCGCCTGCATCCCAGGGCGCGTAGGTCAGCTCAAACACCGTGCGGATGGGGCCGGTCGCCAGTACTTTGTAAGTAGCAAAGTTCTTGGACGTGTACAGCTTATCGGCAACGGTGTCGAGCACGCCGGTGCCACCCACGCCGCGGCTGCTGCCCACGTGGTAGGGGTCGTAGCCCTCGCCGATGTCGGTGTGGTAGGCAAAGGGCTTGACGTTGACATGGCGGCCGTACCACTTGTCGATGATGGGGTAGCTCACGCGCTTGAGCCAGCAATCCATGCCGCTGCTGAGCGTGCCGTTGGGGTCTTTTTTGTCGTAGAGCTGCTCGGCGTTGGGCCCGTAGGTGCGGAATGCCACCCGGTCGTTTTCCCAGGCAAAGTCGTCGGTGCGCTCGGGCACGAAGCGGGCGAAGGTAGTGAGCTCGCTGCCCGGCACCGGCTCGGTGCCCGCCGCCACCGTAAAGGTCTGCGTGCCCTGGGCCGGCACGTTGGTCTGGAATAGCAGCTCGTCGGGCTGGCCGTCGGCGTTGGTGTCTACCAGCTGGCTCACCAGCAGCTTCTTGCCAGCGTCGCGCACGCGCAGGCTGGCGGCGCTGAGGTTGCGCACGGCGGCCGGCAATTGCTTCAGCGGCAGCGTGATGGTTTCGGCGCGGCGCGCCAGGTTCAGCTTGTTGCGCACCGTGACGGTGGCCGTGGGGGCCGGGGCAGTAGCGCCCAGCAGGCCCGCGAGGGGCAGGGCGAGCAGGAGATATTTTGCCATAAATAACTTATTGAGGAAGCTGAGCCAGCTCCTTTTTAGTAATGCGCAGCACCGTGCCGTGGCGCGTGCCCTGCGGAAACTGCACCTGGTCGGAAATGTCGGTCCAGTGCGTGAGGTCGGTCGAGGTCACGGCCCCGTACTTGTGCGCGGTGTATTTGTCGAAGTACACCAGCCACTTATCACCTAGCTGAATGGCCGTCGGCCCCTCGGCCCAGTACTGGCCCGTGATGGGTACCGAGGGCGCGCCATATGGCCCGGCTGCCTGGTCAGCAAAGGCTACGCGCAGGTTCTTTTGGGCTGGCTCGCGAGTTTCGTCTTTCAGAAACATGACGAAGCGCTTGCCAGCGGGCTGGATGGTAGCGTCGATGACGTTGAAATCCTTATCGTACAGTACTTTGGCCGGCGTATGATTCTTAAAATCGGTAGTCGCCACGTAGTAGATGCGGTGGTTTTTGCCGCCGTCGGCCGTGGTTTCGCCGGCCTGGAAGCGGCCCGGAATAGTAGTGGCCCAGTAAATGAGGTACTGCTTGCTTCGGGCGTCGTAAGTGATTTCGGGCGCCCAGCAGTTTTTGGCGGTGGGCTCGTGCTCCATCACCGGCAGGTACTGCTGCGGGCTCCAGTGCACTAGGTCTTTCGAACTGGCGTAGCCGATGCCGCGGTCGTGCCAGCTCGTGGTCCAAACCATGTGAAACAACCCGTTCTGCCCCCGGATGATGCAGGGGTCGCGCAGGAGCTTGTCTTTGCTCACGGTGGGCGTCAGCAGCGATTTATCGCCGTTCAGGGCTTGCCAGCGCAGGCCGTCGGGGCTGGTGGCTAGGTGCAGGCCATCCTCGCCGTTGCCTTTGAAGTAGGCGAAGAGTAGTACTTCGTCTTTCTTGAGCGGCTTTTGGGCGTGGCTGGCTAAGGAGCTTACTAGTAGCGCGCTGGCGTAGAATAAGCGGGGGTATAGCATGTATAGAGTTAGGAAGTGAGCGGGTGAGTGATTTCTTAGGATGAGTAAATGAATGGGTAGTCCTATCATGCTGAGCGGAGCGCAACGAAGTCGAAGCATCTCTATCGCTTCGTTGCTAGCGTTAGAAGTTAGTATTGAGGTAGAGATGCTTCAACTTCGCTGCGCTCCGCTCAGCATGACAAGACCACCCATTCACCCGCTCAGCCAAAAAATCACTCACCCAATCTACAGCGCGTGGTCGAGCTTGACATCTTGGCCCGACCAGATGCGCCGGGCAGTCCAGTCCTGGGCGGGCTCGGCCCAGAAGGCGTGGCTGGCGGGCAAACCTAGCGGCAAAAAGGCGGTGGAACAGAGGTAGAGGCTGCCCGTCGAAATGTACCCCTCGCCGATGCCTGGCTGGTGGCCGCAGAGCCCGATTTGCAGCCAGCCCTGCGCGTCGAAGGTGCCCTTGGGCTCCATGGTGCGCTGAATGACGGCCGTGAGCGCGCTGCGCACCTGCCCGGCCGGCAGCCCCTCGGGCAGTACGCCCTGCAAGGTACATTGCGCCAGGTGCTGAAACGCCCCGCAGCGATACGCTAGCGAGCGCCCAAAGGCCGCAAACGAGCCATCGGGCCCGATGAGGCGCTCCTGCACGGCGGCGTAGCGGCGGGCGCGGGTGCGCAGGGTTTCGAGCAATTCCTTGCGCTCGCGGCCGGCCGCTACCAGCGTGCCCACCACGTCGAGCAGCATCGGCTGAATGACGTAGCTGTTGTAGTAATCCCAGTGAAAATCAGGGCCGTCGCCGTAGGTGCCGTCGCCCTTGTACCAGGTCTGGTGCTCCCGAATGGCATAGTCCATCCGCATGGGGTCGCCCTGCCCAGTAAACTTGAGCAGCGCCGCCTCGATGATGGCGCTGAACAGCAACCAGTTGCTATACACCGGCTTGATAACGCGGCTGCTTTGCAGCGCCACCACTAGTTGCGCCTGGGTGGCGGCGGGCAGCTTTTCCCAAAGCTGAGTAGGCGCGCGCAGCAGCGCGTGGGCCAGGAAAGCAGTGTCAACCACTGGCTGGCCGCCCTGATTGAAGTTTAGAAAGTCAGCATCCTGCGGGTTGGCGGCGTGGGCGATGGCCTGCCGGGCCTGCTCGGCGGCCTGCTGCTGGCGGGCGGCCTCGTCGGCGGGCACGTTCTTGAGTTCCAGCCAGGGGGCCAGGCCGGCGAGGGTGCGGCCCAGGGCTTCGAGGTGGCTTACGCTGCGGCGGCCTTCCTGCTGGCCAGCGGCGGCCTCAATGGGCATGGTGGCCTTGAGGCGGCCGGCAGCCCCGGCCATGAGCACGGGCTGCGCTACGCGCAGCAGGGTAGCCAGCCAGTAGGCCCGGTCGTTGGTGGGGCGCTTGGTAGGGGGCAAAAGGGTAGGAGCGGCGGCGCGACCCACGTGCGGCAAAGCCAGCGCCGAAAGGCCGGTAGCCGCCTGACCCAGAAAAAAGCGACGTTTCATGCAAGCTTACTTTTTGAACCTTAGCAGTCCGGAACAGACCCGGGGGCCGGGCCGCGGCCAGTTAGCTGCCGGGCGGCATACCAGCGGCAAAAGAACGGGGATGGCCGCTGCCACAATAGTACGGCCGCCTGGCCCGACGACTCGGGGGTATTTTGGAAAATCAGCGGGGAAGTTTTCGCCATAAGCCAGCGGAGCGCGTGCCGAGTCGCAGCCGCTACTCGGCCGGCGTGGCCGCGCCCCGGTGCTGCCGGGCGTAGTCGGAGGGCGTGGTGCCAAAGAGCTTTTGGAACACTTGCCGGAAATACTTGGCATTCTCGATGCCCACCTCAAAGGCCACTTCCGACACCCGCAGCTGGGTGCTGGCCAGCAGTTGGGCCGCCCGCTTGAGGCGCACGTCGCGGATAAACTCGACTGCCGTCTGGCCTGTCAGGCTCTTGATGCGGCGGTAAAAAACCGAGCTGCTGAGGCCCAGCTCGCGCACCAGCACCTGCACACTGAACTCGGTATCGCCGAGGTGCTGCTCGACCACCTGCATGGCTTTCTCTAGAAATTCGCGGTCGGCGTCGGCTACTACTATCTCGTTGGGTTGCAATAAGATACGGCGCTGGTAAAACTCGTGTAGCTTGCGCCGATTGCGCAGTAGGGCGTCGGCCTTGGCATGCAGCAGGGTAGGGTTGAAAGGCTTGCTCACGTAGTCGTCGGCGCCCATGCCGAGGCCTTCGAGCTGGTGGGTTTCGGCGGTGCGGGCGGTTAGCAGCAGCACCGGGATGTGACTGGTTTTGGGGTGCTGCTTTAGCTTCTGGCACAGCTCCAGGCCATCAGCGCGCGGCATCATTACATCGCTGATAATGAGGTCGGGCTGCTGGGCCAGGGCCATTTCCCAGCCCACCACACCGTCTTCGGCAGCCAGCACCTGGTAGTCGGCCGCAAACAGCTCGCAGAGGTAGTTGCGCACCTCGTCGTGGTCTTCCACCACCAGCAGGCGCGGCGGGCCGGCGGGCAGGGCCGCCGCGGTGGCCGGCTCGCCGGCCCGCCGCTCGTCGGGGGTAGCCGGCTCGGGCTCGGGGTTTTCGGCGGTCGATGCATCTACTTCGGGCGCGGGGGCCAGGTCTTCAGGGCGCAGGTGCTGCTGGCCGAAGGGCAGGCGTAGCTCAAACGTGGAGCCTACGCCCGGCGTACTGGCCACGGTGAGCTGCCCGCCGTGGCGCTCGGCAAACTGCCGAGCCAGCGCCAGCCCGATGCCGGTGCCCGTCATGCGCAGCGTATTGGTATGCGCGGCCTGGTAGTATGGGTCGAAAATACGGTCGAGCTCGTGCGCTGCGATGCCCACGCCGGTATCGCTGACGGTGATGCGCAAGTAGTTGGCGGCCAGCTGCCCATCGGCGTACACGGCCGGCCCGGCCGGGCTGCCCACCACGGCGGCGGCCAGCTCCACGCGGCCCTGGGGGCGCACGTACTTGAAGGCGTTGGCCAGCAGGTTGGTGAGAATAATCTCCAGCTTACCTTGGTCGAAGAACAGCGGCACCGGCCCGGCCGGCAGGTCGAGCTGGTACCGCACGCCGCGCTCCTGGGCCTGGTGCTGAAAGCTGGCGTACTGCTCGGCGATAAACGGCCCAACGTCCTGGCAGGTAGCGCGCAGCGGTACGTGGCCGGTTTCAACCTTCCGAAAGTCAAGCAGTTGATTTACCAGGTCGAGCAGCTTGCGGGTCTGGCGCTGCATCAGCTGCACCTTGGCTTGCAGGCCGGGCACCGGGTCGGGGCTGCCGGCAATTTCCTCCATCGGCCCGAGTATCAGGGTGAGCGGCGTGCGCAGCTCGTGGCTGATGTTGGTGAAAAAGCCGAGCTTGAGGTTGGTCAGCTCTTTTTCTTTTTCGACCCGGAAATGCTCCAGCGCGAGCCGGCTTTTCAGCTCCTGCCGCGTCATCTCGATGCGGCGATACAACGCCACCGCGCCCAGCAGCGCCAGCGCGTAGAGGGCGTAGGCCCAGCCGGTTTTGTACCACGGTGCGCGCACGTCGAAGCTAATGGTGGCGGGGCGGGCGCTCCACGCGCCCTCGCCGTTGCTGGCTTTCACGCGCAGGGTGTAGTGGCCGGGCGGCAGGTTGGCAAAGCTGGCCGAGCGCTGGCCGGGCGGCGGCGTTACCCAGCCCCGGTTGTAGCCTTCGAGCTGGTAGGCGTACCGGTTTTTCTGCGGATTGGCGTAGTTCAAACCCACAAAATCAACCGAAAAGTCATTGTCGCCGGGCCGAATTACTACCGTCTGCGGCTCCGATAGTGGCCGCGCGAGCAGCACCCGGCCACGCAGGGGCTGGCCCACGGCCACCGGCTGGTTGGCCACGCGCAAGCCCGTGAGCTGCACCACCGGCGCGTAGGGGTTGGGCTGAATCATGGCCGGCTGGAAGTAGCTCACCCCATTAATGCCCCCGAAGTAGAGCGTGCCGTCGGCCCCGCGGGCGGCCGCGCCTATCTTGAACGCGTTGCTTTGCAGGCCGTCGGCCACGTCGTAGCGCAGGTACTGGCGGGTGGCGGGGGCGTAGCGGTAGAGGCCGGTGCCGCCTATCCAGAGGTGGCCGGCGTCGTCGGCCAGCAGGCTTTCTACATCGCTCTCGGGCAAATACTTGTAGGCGCTGCGCACCGCCTCGCGGCCTTGCGTATCGGTGGCCAGCCAGTGCAGCCCGCCCCCAATGGTGCCAATCCAGAGCGTGCCCTGGCGGTCGAGCAGCAGCGGCCACACGTAGTTCACGCGCAGGCCGTTGGGCGCGTCGGGCTGGTGCCGGAACTGCCGCAGTACGCGCAGCGAGTCGGGCTCTATGCGCAGTTTCAGCAGGCCCTGGTCGGCGGTGCTGGCCCACAACACGTCGCGGCGCGCGTCGTAGAGCAGGTAGGTAAAGCGGCTGGTGGGCAGCGCGCTGTTTTTGGCGAGGTAGGCGCGCAAAAGCTGGCCCTGGGCGCCGAATTGCAGCAGGCCCATGTTCAGCGTGGCCACCCACAGGTGGCCGGCGCGGTCTTCGGTAATGCGCTCGATACTGGCATCGTGCAAAGCCCCGGCCCCGGCCACGAGCGGGTCGTAGGTGCGGAGGGTTTCGCGGCCCCCGGCGCGGCTCAGGCTCACCAGGCCCCGGTTGCGGGTGCCAATCCAGAGCGTGCCATCGCGGGCCTGGTACAGGGCCGACACGTCGATGCTGCGGCGGCCCGAGGTTTTGTCTTCGCTGAGGTAGCTGCGGTAGGTTTGCCGGGCGAGGTCGTAGGCCTGCACGCCGTTGCGGGTACCCAGCCACAGCGTGTTGGTCGCTTCCTCCTTATACACGGCGTTGATGTAGTTGCTAGCCAATGCTGCCTGGCCGGCCCGCTGGCGGCGCAGCTGCCCGAAGGGCTTCTGGCGCAGATTCACCTTATTAAGGCCACCGGCCGAGGCGCACAGCCACATCACCTGGGTGCGGTCCTCAAAAATTTGGTGCACCCGCTCCGAGTTGAGGCCGCCGGGCTCGCCGTCCTGCGGTAGCAGTAGGGTAGGGGCGGGGCGCAGTGGCGGGGCGGTGCCCGTCACGGCCCCGGCTTCCCACACGTAGAGGCCGTAGTTGGTACCTACCCATAAGCGCCCAAACGAGTCGAGCTGAAGCGCTTGCAGCTGCGGATAGTCGAGCGGCTGGGGGTGGGCGGCCAGCTGGCGGCCGGCCCGGCGGTTGGCGGCGCTCACCCACAGCACCTGTTGGTTGAGGCCAATCCAGAAATCGCCCCGCCGGTCCACGAGCAGCGCCCGCACGTGGTCGGTTATTTCGGTGGGTTCCACTACCAGGGTGCCGCCGGGGTGCACCACGCCCAGGCCCTGGTTGTAAGTGCCTACCCACACGTTGCCCTCGGTATCGGTGGCCAGGCTGCTGAGGTAGTGCTCACTTGGTTGGCGGACGGCAAACGGCACCAGGCGTACGCTGGCCAGCCCGCCCCGGGCATCGAAGGCCAGCACAAACAGGCCGTGCTTCTGGGTGGCTACCCACAGCCGCCCCTGGGCGTCGGAGGTCAGGGCCATGATGCTGACATCGGCGAGCTGCGCTAGCAGCGAGCGAGCGGCGGGCGGGGCAGCGGGCGGGCTCAGGGGGCGCAGTTGGTCGGCGGTGGCATCATAGTAATAGAGGCCGGCGCGCTCGGTGCCCACCCACAGGCGGCCGGTGGCCGGGGCCACGTGTAAGACCTTGATGCGATTGCCGGCCACGCCTTGCCGCGTGATGGGTAGCAGGTAGGGCCGTAGCGCATAGCCGTCGTAGCGGTCGAGGCCGCGGTTGGTGCCCACCCAGATAAAGCCGGCCTGGTCCTGGGCCACGGCCATGGCGTCGCTGTGGCTCAGGCCCTGGTCCACGGTGAGGTGCTCGAAGCGAAAATCGCCGGGGGCAGTGTCCTGCGCCCATGCCGCCCGCGCCAATATAACTAGCAGCGGTAGGGCGAGCAGGCAGCGGTAAAAAAGGCGCATAGGCAGCGGCGGGTAGGCGTGGGGGGGCGAGGTGAGTGCTAGGTCAGGCAGGCGAGGGCGTAGCCGCCCAGCCGGGTAAAAAAAGACTTGCCTTAGGGGCGAAAGCAGCCCTTGGCTAGGGGGCACATTCGGGTTGCAAGGTAAGAATGGACGCCCAACCGATTGCTGCTGGTGGCAGGGAGTTTTATACCCTTTTAAGATAAGCTCATTGTTATTTTAAATTTTTGTTTCATAGTATGTTGTGGCTGAATTAGCCTTTTTGCGTGAAGCGGCGGACGCCCCGGGCTACTTAAGCAATAGATGAATTTCCCCCCTGCTAATTGATGAAAATGCACCTGCCATACCGCTCGGGTACCCACTACTTTTGTGTTGCTGCAATGTTATCAATGCTGGCTGTTTAGGCAGTGAGCAGCTACTTACCAAAGCTGAATTGACAGGTACTGCTGCGCTGACTATCCCCGATTTTCCCACCCAGCGTCTTCCGCTATCCCCCTTTTTTCTATGCCCAAACCCTTACCCTCACGGGCGCTTTGCCGGCTACTATTTTTAGCGGCCACCGGCGCGGCCGCTACCACTGCTCGCGCGCAGATTATGAACATGCCGCTGCCGGCCCAGCGCGCCGTATCGCCCACCGACACGGCCAAAACCACTGGCACGCCGACCGACCTAAACCGCGCCCCGGTGCCGACCGTGTTCACACCCTCCGTCACGGATGAGAACGGCGAGCCCCTGCGCGGGGTGAAGCTGGCCAACGCCGGCGGCACGCTTACGGCCGTGACCGACTCGCTGGGCCAGGCTCCGCTGCCCGGCGTGCAGGCCGGCGAGCAGCTGACACTGAGCATCGACAACTCGGTAATCCGGCGCTTCGAAGCGAGTTCCGACCTCACGCCTATTATCGTGCTCGATACCAAGAACCCGGCCGTGGCCCGCCTCAAGCCGGTGCAGCTTTTGTTCGGCACCAGCCTGCGGCCCGACCTCACGGCGGCCTCGACCCAGACGGTATACAACAGCGCCTTGCAGCGCATGCCGGTTACCTCGTTCCTGACGGCGCTGACCGGGCAGGGCGCGGGCTTGCAGGTGTACCAGTTTTCGGGGCAGCCGGGCAACGACATCGCTTTTGCCTCGCTGCTGGGCCAGGGCGCAACCGTGGTAATCGACGGTATCGTGCGGCCCATCTATAACTTCGACCTCGAAGAGATTGAGTCGGTAACGCTGCTCAAGGACGCACTGAGCACCTCGATGCTGGGCGTGCGCAACACCAACGCGGGCATCCTGAACGTGACTACCCGCCGCGGCACGCCCGGTCAGCCGCGCATCTCGCTCACGGTGCAGTCGGCCATTCAGTCGCCCATCAAATTCCCCAAGCCGCTCGACGCCTACAACTACGCCCTGCTCAACAACGAGGCGCGCATTAACGACGGCCTGGCACCCTTGTACTCGGCCCAGGACCTGGCGCTGTACCAGAACGGGCAGGACCCCATCGGGCACCCCAACGTGGACTGGAACGAGCAGTTGCTGAAGAAGTCGTCGCAGCTCGACCGCTACACGTTTTCGGCCAGCGGCGGCAATGCCTTCTCCAAGTACTTCGTGAGCTTGGAGCACCTCAAGCAGTCGGGCTTGCTGAAAACCAGCGATATCAACAAGTACAACACCAGCAACGACTATAAGGCCTACACGCTGCGCTCGAACATCGACTTGCAGCTGAGCAAGAAGCTGACGGGCGGCATCCGGCTCTTGGGCCGCATTCTGAACAACAATGACACCGGGGCCAACTTCGGGCAGGGCCTGCCGGCCATCCTGAGCAACATCATCAACACGCCGGCACTGGCCTACCCGGTGTACAACGACAACGGCACGTACGGCGGCAACCAGCAGTTTCAGAACAACCTCTGGGCGCAGGCCGTGGGTTCGGGCTACCGCGAAACGTATACCCGCGACGTCATTGCCGACTTTTACCTGCGCCGCTCGCTCAATGAGGTGACCCCCGGCCTGTGGGCGCGGGCACTGGGCTCGTACTACGCCAGCCTGTCGGAAATCTACTACCGCGACAAGCAGTTCGCGGTGTTTCAGCAGGGCGTGGGGGCCAACGGCCAGCCTACCTACACGCAGTTCGGCACCAACGGCGAGCAGCAAAACAATCAGGGCATTAACTTCCAGAACAACACCACCTACGTGGAAGCCGACCTGGGCTACGACCGCCAGCTGGGCGACCACGGGATACACGCCGTGCTGGTGGGCTCGCGCAATGCCTACACGGTGGGCTCGGACCTGCCTTACACGGTGCAGGGCATTTCGGCCCGCGGCTCGTACAACTACCAGGGCAAGTACATCGCCGAACTGGCCTTTGGCCTGAACGGCTCGAATCGCTACCCCGACAATGGTGCTTTCAGCTACGGCTTCTTCCCGGCCGGTGGCCTGGCCTGGAACATCTCGCGCGAGAGCTTCCTGCAAAACACCCAAAGCTGGCTGTCGAACCTGAAGCTCTACACTTCGCTGGGCGTGACGGGCAACGACGTGCCGAGCTACTTCACCTACGTGCAAACGTATTTCGACACCAGCGGGCCATTCTTCGGCACCGGGGCGGGGCAGGTGTCGGGCATCAGCGAGCAAACGCTGGCTTCGCGCAACCGCACTTGGGAGAAAGCCCGCAAGTTTGTGCTGGGCGCGCAGGGGGCGCTGTTTGATAACAAGCTGGGCGTCACCTTCGAGTACTACAACTCGCTGTACTACGACCTGTTGATTCAGCGCGGGCGCAACACCACGCTGCTGGGCCAGACCTACCCCGACGAAAACCTGGGCCGCAACCTCTACTACGGCGTAACGACCCAGCTGAGCTACCAGCAAAACATCGGCAGCCTGAGCTTGATTGGGGCCCTGAACCTGGGCGTGCAGTACACGAAGGTGCTGAACATCGACGAAGTGTACCGCCCCTACGACTGGATGTACCGCACCGGGCAGCCGGTAGGGCAGCAGTTTGGCTACATCGCCGATGGGCTCTTCCAGAGCCAGGCCGAGATTCAGGGGGCACCCACCATCGTGGGCTACGCCCCGCAGCCGGGTGACGTGCGCTACAAAGACCTGAACGGCGACGGCATCATTAATCAATTCGACGTGGCGCCCATCGGGCGCAACAACCCCAGCATTCCCTTCGGCATCACGCTGGGCGCGCGCTGGAAAGGCTTCGACGCCACGCTGCTGTTCCAAGGTTCGCTCAACCGCACCATTTACCTGAGTGGGGCCAGTGAATATGCCTTCGCCAACGGCGGCTTTGGCAACGCTTTCGAGCAGCACCTCGACCGTTGGACGCCCCAGAATCCTAACGCCAGCTACCCACGCCTGGGTCTGGGCGGCAACCCCAACAACTTCCTGGGCAGTAGCTACTGGATTCGCAACAACAATTTCATCCGCCTCAAAAACGTGGAGGTGGGCTACACCGTGCCGCTGGAATTCAGCAAGCGGGTGCGTCTGCAAGGCGTGCGCTTCTTCTTCAATGCCACCAACCTGGTTACGTTCAGCCAGTTTACCCGCACTGACCCGGAAGTATTCAACGCTTCTTATCCGCAGCAGCGCCTGCTCAACTTCGGCTTCAACATCAAGCTCTAACGCCCACCCGCCGCTCTTATGCTCTCCAAAAAACTCTACGTGCCGGCCGTGGCCGCACTGCTGGCGCTGGGCAGCACCGCCTGCCAGAAAGACCCCGAAACCGAGCCGCGCTACTTCATCCAGGACGACTTTATGTGGGATGAGAAGGACAAGAATGCCACGCTGGCTATCTGGTACTTCAACGACCTCTTCAACTACCTGCCCGCCGGCTTCAACCGCGCTAACGAGTTCAGCCCGCAGGCCAACACCGTTACCATTAACCTAGGCGACTTCCTGGCTGGTGGTACCGACGATGCCGTGCCCTCGCGCCTCAACCGCCCGGCCGAGTATTTTACCAACGGCGCCATCAGCGTTGCCAACAACCCCGACCCATACTGGGCGGTGGCCTACGCGGGTATCCGGCGGGTCAACATCTTCCTGGCCAACATCGACCGGGTACCGGCGCTGCCTGCCAACATCGTGCTCTGGAAAGCCGAGGCGCGCTTTATCCGGGCCATGGTATACTGGGAGATGGTGAAGCGCTACGGTGGCGTGCCGCTCATTGCCGACCGCGTATTCACCCTCAACGACGACCTCTCGCTGCCGCGCAATACATACGCCGACTGCGTGAGCTACCTCGTGAGCGAGTGCAATGCCATCAGCCCCGACTTGCGCCTGCCCGCTTCCATTCCCGATGGCGAGTGGGGGCGCATTCCGCGCACGGCGGCGCTGGCGCTCAAGAGCCGGGTGCTGCTCTACGCCGCCAGCCCGCTCTTCAACGGCGGGCAAGTGGGTGGGGCCGGCACCTTGCAGGGCTACCCCAGCTACGACGCCAACCGCTGGCAAACGGCCCTCACGGCCAGCCAGGACCTAGTAAACCTCAACCTGCACGCGCTGAATTCGTCGTTTGCCGGTACGTTTACGACCAAGAAGAATTCCGAAATCATCCTAGCCAAGCAGTCGGCCAACAGTTCCAACCTGGAGACCTTTAACGCTCCGATGGGCTATGGCACGCCGGCCCTGAGCCAGGGCTACACCAGCCCCAGCCAGAACTTTGTAGATGCTTTCCCGATGCTGACGGGCCTGCCTATCACGGCCAGTGGCTCGGGCTACGACCCCCAAAACCCCTACGCCAACCGAGACCCGCGCCTGCTGCTCTCGGTATTTGCCAACGGGGTGACTACCGGTAGCGGCACCACCGCCGTAACTACCGGCAGCCGCTGGCTGAGCCGCAATGTGGAAACCTTCGACGGGGGCCGCGACCGCCCGCTCACTAGCGCCGTGCAAACGCGCACCGGCTACTACCTGCGTAAGTTTTTGGGCGATTTTACCACCGCCACTACTTATACCAGCCAGAGCCACAACTTCCCGCTGTTTCGCTACGCCGAAACGCTGCTCAACTACGCCGAGTGCCTCAACGAGGTGGGCCGCACCGAAGACGCAGTAACGCAAATCGTGGCGCTGCGGCGGCGGGCGGGCCTCACGGCCGGTACCAACAACCGCTACGGCATCCCGACTGGCATCAGCCAGACCGATGCCCGCACGCTCATCCAGAATGAGCGCCGCATCGAGCTAGGCTTTGAGGAACACCGCTTCTGGGACGTGCGCCGCTGGAAAACGGCCGAAACCGTGCTTAGCGGCCCGCTCTACGGCGTGCAGATAACGCGCGCCGGGGCCGGCACCACGGCCTCGCCCTATACCTACACCTACAATCCGCGCGCCATTACCTCGACCATGCGCTGGCAGTCGCGCCTCTACTACATGCCGCTGCCCTACGACGAAACTACCAAGAACCTGAACCTAATGCAGAATCCTGGTTGGTAATTGCTGAACTGTTAGCCTTTAGCTGCTGGCTGTTAGCTTTTTGCAACGTACAGATAGCTAAGGGCTAACAGCCAGCAGCTAAAGACGAACAGCTAAAAAGGAAAACCTCCCACCCGATACCGATAATATGAAACATATTTTACTTTTACTGGTGCTGGCGCTGAGCGCCTTTGGCCAGTCGGCCCTGGCCCAGGGGCGCGTAGTGCAGGGCACCGTAACCGACCGCCTGGGCGCGGTGCCGGGCGTGGCCGTGTACGAAAAAGACCTGACCTCGAACGGTACGGCCACCGACCTGGATGGTAAGTACCGCCTCGCCCTCAAGGGCAAGAGCGGCGTACTCATTTTTCGCTCCGTAAACTACAAGCTGAGCGAAGTGCTGGTGGGCAACCGCACCACGGTGAACGTGCTGTTGGAATCGACCGACCAGAAGCTGGACGAGGTGACGGTAGTGGGCTTCGGCGAACAGCAGAAGATAACCCAGACCGGCTCGGTAAGCCAGATTAGCGGCAAGGAAATTCGCGAAAACCCGGCGGCCAGCCTCCAGAACACGCTGGTGGGCAAGCTGCCCGGCTTTTTCTCGCAGCAGCCTTCGGGCCGGCCGGGGGCCGACGGGGCGGCGTTCTTCATCCGCGGCATCAGCTCCTACAACGGCAACAACCAGCCGCTGATTATCGTCGACGATATTCAGTATAGCTACGAGCAGTTTCAGCGCCTCGACCCCAACGAGATTGAGAGCCTTTCGATTTTGAAAGACGCCGCTACTACCGCCATCTACGGGGTGCGCGGGGCCAACGGGGTAGTCGTAATCACGACGCGCCGGGGCAAGGACGGCCCGCCCCAGATTTCGGGTCGCGCCGAAGTGGGCTTTGCCCAGCCCACCAAGTTTACCAACTACCTTGACGCGGCCGAGTCGGCCCGTCTCTACAACATCGCCCAGCTCAACGACAACCCGGCCGCTACGCCGCGCTTTTCGGAGCAGGACCTGGAGCTATACCGCAACGGCAAAGACCCCTACGGCCACCCCAATATCAACTGGCGCAAGGAGCTGTTTCGCGACTGGACGCAGCAGTACCGCGGCAATATCGATATGAGCGGGGGCTCGCAGCGCGTGAAGTATTTCGTATCGGTGGGCTACCTCTACCAGAATGGTATCCTGAAGGATTTTGGCACCAGCCAAGGTGTGAATAGCAACTATTACCACCAGCGCTACAACTACCGCTCGAACCTCGATATCAACGTGACGACGGGCCTCGACGCCCGCCTCGACCTCTACGGCAACTTTGCCCAGGTAAACAACCCCAATGCGGGTAGCCCCTTCAGCTACAACGACGTATTTTACGACTACAGCTCGTTTCCCACGCTGGCCCCATTTGCCTACCCCATCACTAACCCCGACGGCAGCTGGGGTTACAGCAAATGGTCGCGTGACATCAACTCGGGCTTCAACGCGAACAACGTAATCGGCCGCCTCACCAACTACGGCTACAGCCGCGACAACGAGAACAACATCAACACGGTGCTCTCGTTGAAGGAGGACTTTGGCAAGCTGAGCAAATGGCTCACGGGCCTCTCGCTGACGGGCCGCGCGGCGTATACCAGCAACTACAAATACACGCGCACCATGACGCGCGACGCGTTCCCGTCGTTCATCTTCACGCCCGACCCGTCGTATATCGGCGCAGTAAATATTCCAGACCCGTGGCCCGGCAACTACGAGGCCCGCGATGCCAACCTCTTCCGCACGCGGCGCTTTTTCATCGGCTACAACCCAGGCAGCAGCGGCCGCGTGCTCAACCTGCAAGCCATCCTCAACTACGACCGCACGTTTGCCGACAAGCACCACGTGTACGGCCTGGCGCTGTATAATCGCAACGCGAATACGGCCGATAACCGCGACTACATCTACCGCTTCATTCCCAATAACTTCCTGGGCTATTCGATGCGCGTAGGCTACGACTACAAGAACAAGTACCTGGTGCAGTTCAACGGGGCCTACAACGGCTCGGACCGCTTCAACGAAAACAACCGCTACGGTTTCTTCCCGGCCGTGTCGGCGGGCTGGAACATTGCCGAGGAAAACTTTATCAAGAACACGGTGCCCGTGATAGACTACCTGAAGCTGCGCGGCAGCTACGGCATCGTGGGCAACGACGTGCTCGACCCGAACAACTTCAGCTACTACTACCAGCAGAACTACGCGAGCGGCAACGGCTACGACTTTGGCCAGAACAGCACCGGCTTCGGGGGCATCACGGAAGGCCGCCTGGCCAACAACAACGTGACCTGGGAAACCGAGAAAAAGCTCGACGTGGCCGTGGAGTTCCGCTTGTTTAAGGACAAGCTCTTCGGCAGCGTTGACTTCTTCAACAACGACCGCTACGACATTCTCACCAACCGCGGCACGGTGTCGACCATCTTCGGCCAGGGGCTGCCGCCCGTGAACCTGGGCCGCGTGAACAACCGGGGCTACGAGCTGGAACTGGGCTACCAGAGCCCGATTTCACGTGACTTCTCCTGGAACATCAAGGCCAACTACTCGGTGGCCAAAAACAAGATTCTGTTCCGCGACGAGCCCAATCCGCAGTACGAGTACCAGCGCTTCACGGGCAATAGCATCGGGCAGCAGCGCGTGTACATCTACCAGGGCTTTTACACGGCCGACGATATCAACAACAGCAACGTACCCAAGCCCGCCACTGGGGCCAAGCCCGGCGACCTGAAATACCAGGATGTGAACGGTGACGGCCTGCTCAACGACTTCGACCGCGTAGTGACGGGCCTGCCTAACCTGCCCAATACTACCTACGGCATCACGCTGGGCGCGCGCTACAAGAGCGTCAGCTTCAGCGTGTTGTTTCAAGGTGCTAGCAACTTCAACGTGAGTGCGGCGGCCGAGGCCATCAAGGCCTTTACCGCCAACCTGACCAGCGTGCACCAGCAGGCCTGGACGCCCGAGCTGGGCGACAACGCCCGCTACCCGCGTCTGACGCTGCTCAGCGGCATCAGCGACCCCACCGCCAATCAGTCGACCTTCTGGCAGGTGCGCGGCGACTATGTCCGCCTCAAAACGGCCCAAATCAACTTTGACCTGCCCACCAGCCTGCTGCGCCGCGTGGGCATCCCGGCCGCCCGCATCTACGCCAACGGCACCAACCTGCTGACCTGGACCGTGATGGACAAGCTCTACGACTTTGACCCCGAGATTACGCTCGGCACTTCGCGCCCGCTCTACCCGCCGCAGCGCCTACTCAACTTCGGTCTGAGCGTTACTTTCTAAGCTTTTTCTCACCCTCTGCGATAATGAAAAAGACCCTCTCCCTGCTGTTGGCCGGCGTTGCCCTGACCACGGCCTGCAAGAAGGATGACTTTCTGGAGCCCCGTACCACGGCGCTTACCGAAGACTCGGTATTTAGCGACAGTGCCCGCACCATTGCCTTTCAAACCGCTATCTACAGCGCCACCCGGTTTAGTTTTGACAAGGGCCGCTGGTCGAGCCACGGCAGCACCGAGCAGGCCACCGACGATGCCGAATACCGCTACTCGGGCGGTACACAGCTGGCAGTAGTGCTCTACGCGGGCACCTTCACGCCGCTCAACTTTCCGTTCAACGACTTCTACGACACGCCGTGGGTTAACATCCGGCGCTGCAACCTGCTGCTGAGCAAGCTGCCCAACGCCCCGCTGCGCCAAAGCACCCGCGACCGCATCGCGCTGGAAACCCGCTACCTGCGGGCCTGGTACTACAGCCAACTGCTGGTGTGCTTCGGGGGCGTGCCCATCATCAAGGATAAGGTATATGGCCTCGAAGACTTCATCAACGAGCCTCGCACCAGCTACGCCGATTGCGTGAAGTACCTCAGCGACGAGCTCGACGCCTGCGCCGCCGGCCTAGTGAGCGCGCCCGCCCAGGCCACGGCCGACTACGGCCGCGTCACGAGTGGCGCTGCGCTGGCCCTGAAGAGCCGCATCCTGCTCCAGGCCGCCAGCCCGCTCTTCAACGGTGGGGCCGAAACCACAGACGCTAGCCTGGCGGCCATCGTGAGCTACCCTACGTATAGCGTCAGCCGCTGGCAGGCCGCGGCCGACGCCGCCAATGCCGTCATCAACAGCAACCAGTACGCGCTGGTAGAGGATAACGTCACGGCCCCCGGCTACGGCTTTTACTCGATGTTCTTGCAGCGCTACAACTCCGAGTACATTTTCTTCTCCAACCGGGGTAACAACCGCGACTTTGAGGGCTTCTACTTCCCGCCTACCCGCGGTGGAGGCTGGAACTCGATGCCAACCCAGAACATCGTGGATGCCTTCCCGATGAAGAATGGCAAGGCCATCACCGATGCCAGCTCGGGCTACGTCGCTACCAACCCCTACGCCAACCGCGACCCGCGCTTCTACAACACGGTCATCTACAACCAAGCCCCGTTGTTTCTGTCGTCGGCAGCCGGCCCCGCGCCGGTTAATACCTACGAGGGTGCGCCCAGCGATGGCATCGACCTCGGCGGCTCGACCACGGGCTACTACTGCCGCAAGATGTGCGACGCCACCACCAGCGCCAACAGCCAGCGCGGCTGGCCGCTGATGCGCTACGCCGAAGTGTTGCTCAGCTACGCCGAGGCCATCAACGAAACCGGGCAGCCCGAGCTGGCCGTGCCCAAGCTGGTGCTGATTCGCCGCCGCGCCGGCATCGACGCCGGTGCCGATGGCCGCTACGGTATTCCGACGGGACTGAGCGTAAGCCAAATGCGTACGCTTATCCAGAACGAGCGCCGCATCGAGCTGGCCTACGAGGACCACCGCTGGCACGACATCCGCCGCTGGAAAATCGCGATGGTGACCAATAACGCCTTCAACAACCGCATGCGCATCGTGCGCGGGGGCACCTCGCCCAACTTCACCTATACCTACTACATCGTGCCCACCATCCGCCGCCACAATTTCCGGCCCGAGATGTACCTGCTGCCGCTGCCCGACGGCGAAATCCGCAAGGTGCCCGCTTTCCGCCAAAACCCCGGCTGGTAGGCTAGCCAGCCCTGACGCGCAACGACAGGTAGCAAGTATTTCGGGAATTCTTTACCACTCCCGGAGTACCTGCTACCTGTCGCTGCGTCAGGGGCTCACTGAACGAAGCTTGATTTTTATATAGAATCCCCTGCATGACCATGCGTTTTCTTCCTTTGCTACTGGCCGGCGTTGGCCTGGGGTTCGGCCCCGCCCCGGCCGCCAAGCGGCCCGCGCCCGCGCCGACCCACACCTTCGCGCTGGGCACCAGCCAGTTTTTGCTCGATGGCAAGCCCTACCAGATTGTGTCGGGCGAGCTGCACTACCCGCGCATTCCGCGCGAAGCCTGGCGCAGCCGCCTGCGCGCCGCCAAAGCCATGGGCCTGAATACGGTGGGCACCTACGTGTTCTGGAACGCGCATGAGCCCCAGCCGGGCCAGTTCGACTTTACGGGCAATAACGACGTAGCCGCCTTCGTGAAGATGGCCCAGGAAGAAGGCCTGTGGGTGACCTTGCGCCCCAGCCCCTACGTGTGCGCCGAGTGGGAATTTGGCGGCTATCCGTACTGGCTCCAGAACATCACGGGCCTGAAGGTGCGCTCGCAGGAGCCGCAGTATCTGGCCGCCTACCGCCGCTACCTGCTGGCCGTGGGTAAGCAGTTGGCCGGGTTGCAAGTCAACCACGGCGGCCCCATCCTGATGGTGCAGGTCGAAAACGAGTACGGCTCTTACGGCTCGGACAAAGTGTACCTGGCCCAGAACAAGAAAATGTTTGAGGAAGCCGGCTTCGACGGCCTGCTCTACACCTGTGACCCGGCCGCCGACGTGGCCGCCGGCCACCTGCCCGGCCTGCTGCCCGCCGTGAACGGCGTGGACAAGCCCAGCCAGATTCGGCAGCTCGTGAACGCCAACCACGACGGCAAAGGCCCTTACTACGTGGCCGAGTGGTACCCGGCGTGGTTTGACTGGTGGGGCACCGAGCACCACACGGTGCCCGCCGCCAAGTACACGCCGGGCCTCGACTCGGTGCTGCGCGCCGGCATGAGCATCAACATGTACATGTTTCACGGGGGCACTACCCGCGACTTCATGAACGGGGCCAACTACAAAGGCCCCGGCACCCACTACGAGCCCCAAATCAGCAGCTACGACTACGACGCCCCGCTCGATGAGGCGGGCAACCCCACGGCCAAGTTCCGCGCCTTCCGCGAGGTAATCGCCAAGTACCGGCCGGCCGGTGCGCCCGCCCTGCCGCCCGTGCCCGCCGCCAAGCCCAGCGTGGCGTTCCCCGCCGTGCAGCTCACGTACAACGGCGAGCTGATGAGCCGGGCCGCCGCCCCGGTGGCCAGCCCCAAGCCCCTCACGTTTGAGAAGCTCAAGCAGGCCTATGGCCTGGTGCAGTACCGTACCACCGTAGCCGGTGGCGGCGAAAAGTGGCTTAAAATCAAAGATGTGCGCGACTACGCCGTGGTGCTGGTAAACGGTAAGCGCGCCGGCACCCTCGACCGCCGCCTGGAGCAGGACAGCCTGCGCCTGACGCTGCCTGCCGGGCAGGTGCAGCTTGACATCGTGGTGGAAAATCTGGGTCGCATCAACTTTGGCAAGTACTTGCTGGAGAATAACAAAGGCATCACCAAAAGCGTGACGCTGGGCGGCAAGGAGCTCACCAACTGGCAGCATTACGGCCTGCCGCTGGCGCAAGACCCGCAGAAGCCCACGGCGAAAACCGAGCGCGCCAACAACGACGCGCCGGCCGTGAGCCGCGGCACCTTCACGGTGAGCACGCCCACCGATACCTACCTCGACATGCGCCAGTGGGGCAAGGGCGTGGTGTGGATAAACGGCCACAACCTGGGTCGCTACTGGGCCATCGGCCCGCAGCAAACGCTGTATGTGCCTGCCGAGTGGCTCAAGAAAGGCCAGAACACCGTGACCGTGCTGGAAATGCTCAAAACCAAGCAGGCTACCCTGAGTTTCCTCGACCACCCCATCCTGAGCGAGGTGCGTCCAAGCTCGGCGCTGGCTAATTAATCTTCACCGTTTCTGGTCCTTTCTCCCGGTATGAAACATCTTCTTTTTCTGGGCTTGCTGGCGCTGGCCGGCGCCACGCACGCGCAGAAGCGCGCGGCCTTTGCGCCCGGCCAGCCATGGCCCGACAACAAGGGCACGCACCTCAACGCCCACGGCGGCGGCGCGCTCTACGACAAGGGGCGCTACTACTTCTTCGGCGAGCATAAGATAGCCGGCCCCAAGGGCAACAGCGCCCAGGTGGGCGTGCATTGCTATTCCTCCAAAGACCTATATAACTGGAAGGATGAGGGCATTGCCTTTGCGGTAGCGCCCGAGGGCTCGAATTCGGAGGTGGAGAAAGGCTGCGTGCTGGAGCGCCCTAAGGTGGTGTACAACGCTAAGACCGGCAAGTACGTGATGTGGTTTCACCTGGAGCTGAAGGGCAAGGGCTACGAGGCCGCCCGCACGGCCGTGGCCGTGAGCGATAAAGCCACTGGGCCTTACAGATACGTGCGCTCGTTCCGCCCCGGCGCGGGGCAGTGGCCGCTGGGCTTCAAGGAGGAATGGAAGCAGCCCGGGCCTGGCGAAAAAGACCTGAAATGGTGGACGCCCACCTGGCAAACGGCCGTGGCGCAGGGCCTCTTTATCCGCCGCGACTTTGAGCCGGGACAGATGGCCCGCGATATGACGGTGTACGTGGACGACGATGGCAAGGCCTACCACATTGCGTCGTCGGAGGACAACCTGACGTTGCACGTGGCCGAGCTCACCGACGACTACCAGAATTTCACGGGCAAGTGGAACACCATCGCGCCAGCCGGACACAACGAGGCCCCGGCCCTGTGCAAAAAGGATGGCAAATACTACCTCATCACCTCGGGCTGCACCGGCTGGGACCCCAACGCGGCGCGCTCGTTCGTGAGCAGCTCCATCTGGGGGCCGTGGCGGCAGCTCGACAACCCGGCCACCGGACCGCAGGCCGACATTACCTACAACTCGCAGGGTACCTACATCTTGCCGGTAGCGGGCAAGAAGGATGCCTTCATCTTCATGGCCGACCGCTGGACGCCCAAGAACCCCATCGACGGCGGCTATGTCTGGCTGCCGCTCACCTTCGAGGGCGACCAGCCTCGCCTGAGCTGGGCCGATAGCTGGGATTTGGGCGTGTTCAACCAGCCCAAAGCCAGCGAAGGCCGCGCCGCTAACGACTCAAAATAAGGTGCTACTATGCGTTGGTAGCAAGCCCGCGCTGGTCGCGGGCCTAGAATAACGAAAAAAGGCCGGAGCTTGCTGCTGCACTAGCAGGCTCTGGCCTTTGCTTTGGTAATTGTATTGATGAATTCAATGAAGTATTTCTTTTTGCTGGCTGGCGCGCTGGCGGTGCTGCCCACCGGGCGCGCCCTGGCCCAGGCTACCGCCACTACCCCCGCTTTCTTCGACACCCACGTGGCGCGGCCCGCCACCAAGCTGCCGATTTTTGAGGTCAAAAATCCCGATAAAACGTTGAGCCCCTACACCGGTATGACGCGCCGGCACTGGCAGGATGCCGCCCGCTACTTGCTCGGTGGGGCCTTCAGCTACGTGCATAAGCTCGACGACCCGATGCAGTTTCCGAAGCAGCCCGGCAAAAGCTACCCGCGCAGCGAAAGCCAGGTGCCCACCGAAAAGCTCGAAGGGCTGTGCCGCACGCTGTTTATGGCCGCGCCGCTGCTGAAAGAAGAGCCCGGCCTGACGCTGAACGGTGTGGGCGTGGCCGACTACTACCGCCACCAGTTGGCGCAGCTCGTGAACCCGGCCAGCCCGAGCTTCATCAAGCCCCGCGCCAAGGACGGCGGCCCCAGCCAGAACCTGGTGGAGTTTGGCGGGCTGGCGGTGGCCCTCTTCGCCGCCCCCGAGGTGCTGTGGGACCCGCTGCCCCAGGCCACCAAAGACCAATTGGCCGCCACCATGCTCAGCTACGGCGACGGCCCCACGGTGCAGCAAAACTGGCGCTACTTCAACGTGTTTGTGCTCAGCTTCTTCGACTCGCGCGGCTATAAGGTGAACAAGCCGCTGCTGGAAGAATATGCCCGCAAGCAGCTGACCCACTACCGGGGCCAGGGCTGGTACCACGACGCGCCGTTCTACGACTACTATAGTATGTGGGCCTTTCAGATGTACGGCAAGCTCTGGACGCACTACTACGCCCGCCAGCACTACCCCGACATTGCCGCCCAACTCACCAGCAACTTCAACGACCTGCGCGGCAGCTACCCCTACATGTTTGCCCGCGATGGCAGCATGATAATGTACGGCCGCAGCATCGGCTACCGCTTCGCGGCGGCGGTGCCGTTTCCGCTGATGGGCCTGGAGCCCGAGGCTGATACCAACTTCGGCTGGATGCGGCGCATAGCCTCGGGCACGCTGCTGCAATTTTTACAGAACCCGGATTTCTTGCGGGATAACGTGCCCAACCTGGGTTTCTACGGCGAGTTTGACCCCGCCGTGCAGGGCTACAGCTGCCGGGGCAGCATGTACTGGCTGAGCAAGGTGTTCCTGGGCTTGCTCACGCCGGCCGACGCGCCCTTCTGGACGGCCCCCGAAAACGAGGGTGCCTGGGCTACGCCCGCGCTGGTTTCCGGCAAGGTGCTGAACAGCTACCTGCCCGGCCCCAATATCCTGCTGACCGACTACGCCAACAGCGGGGCCAGCGAAATCCGGGCGTGGTGCCACTTCAAGGCCATCGGGGCAGGCGAGCCGTTTCGGGCCAGCGAAAACTATAACCGCTTGAGCTACAACAGCGCCTTTCCGTGGCAGGCCGACGGCCCCAACGGCGAGGTAGCCATGAACTACGTCTTCAAAAACAAGCAGGACAAGTGGGAGCCGCTGCGCCTCTACACGTTCAAAAGGTTTGCCGACGGCGTGTACTACCGCGATGCCGAGCTCGAAACCAACCCCAACGTGAAGCTGCACCTGGCCGATATGCCGCTGCCCAACGGCATCTTGCGCGTGGACCAGAGCGCCGGCACCGAGCCCATAGCCGCCCGCCTGGGCCACTACGCCCTGCCCAACCTCACGGGCACTATCCGGCGTAGCACCCGCAAAATCGGGGGCCACGAGGTGCAGCTTATCGACAACGGCACCTACCAGCTGGCCCTGGTGAACCTGAGCGGCTGGGACCGGCTCGAAACCCTGAATACCAAGGGCCTCAACCCCGTGAAGCCCGGCAGCACGCTGCTCAACGCCAGCGCGCAAATGGCTCCCGGACCTAAGCTCTACGCCACGCTCATGCTCTGGAAAAAATCGGGGCAGAAGTGGACGAAAGCCGAGCTGCTGCCCGTGCGCCGCCTCACGCCCACTGCCACCGGCGCGACTGTGGAAATGGTCGATGGCACGCGCAAAGCAATAACGTTTGAGTAGGGGAGGCGGGCTACCTTTAAGGGCCGGTTGCTGCGGAAAGGCATCTTCCGCGGCAACCGGCTCATTTGTTTTTCATTTTTTATGCGCTTTTCGCACAATCGATTGTGCGAAAAGCGCCATATTTGTAGGCCGGCCCTGCGGGGGTGGCAATTGTTTTACCTTTTCCTACTTGCTCCTTTGTCCCACCCTGTTTCTCGCGGCCTTTTCCTGGCCGGCCTCGGCTTGGCGCTGGCCTCTACGGCCCACGCTCAGGACTACCAAAAAACCACCGGCGGCCTGCGCCTCAGCACCGACTCGCTCACCGTGGAGGTGCAGTTTTACGCGCCCGACATTGTGCGGGTGCTGAAATACCCCAAGGGCCGCGACGCCGGCAAGAAGAGCCTCACCGTGACGCTGTCGCCCGCCCCTAGCAAGCTCAAATACGGCGAGCAAAACGGCCAGGCCACCGTGGGCAGCGCCACCACCCAGGTGCTGGTGAACCGCCAGACCGGACAGGTGAGCTTCCGCACGGCTAAGGGCCAGCCGCTGCTGAGCGAGAAGGCGCGTGGCACCCGCTTCAGTCTCAAAACCGACCTGGGAGCCGCCACCTACCGCGTGCGCCAAACGTTTGAGCTAACGCCCGGCGAGGCGGTGTATGGCCTGGGCCAGCACCAGGACGGCCACCTCAACTACCGCGGCCAGAAGGTGCTGCTGAAGCAGAAAAGCCTCGACATCGCGCTGCCCATGCTGCACTCCAGCAAGGGCTACGGCGTGCTCTGGGACAACTACTCGACCACCAATTTCAGCGACGCGGCCACGGGCACGGTGTTCGATTCGGAGATTGGCGACTGCACCGATTACTACCTGCTGAACGGCGGCGGCACGGCCGATGGCGTGGTGGCCCGCTACCGCAGTCTCACGGGGCAGGCCCCCATGTTTCCGCGCTGGACGCTGGGCTTCTGGCAAAGCAAGGAGCGCTACAAAAGCCAGGATGAAACGGTGGGCGTGGTCGAAAAATACCGCGCCCTGGGCGTGCCGCTCGATGGCATTGTGCAGGACTGGCAGTACTGGGGCGAAAACAACGACTACTGGAATTCGATGGAGTTTGGCAACCCGCGCTTTCCGAATCCGCAGGCGATGGTGGACGCGGTGCACAAGCTGCACGCCCACCAGATGATTTCGGTGTGGCCGTCGTTTGGCAAGAAAACCAAGCCCTACCAGGAGTTGGCCAGCAAGGACATGCTCTTTGACTTCATCACGTGGCCGCGCACGCCGCACGTGAAGGTGTATGATGCCTTCGACCCCGCCGCCCGCGACATCTACTGGAAATACCTGAACCAGGGTATCTTCAAGCTGGGCATGGATGCCTGGTGGATGGATGCCACCGAGCCCGACCAGCTCCAGCCCTTCGACACCGACGACGACAACGAAACGGCCCTGGGTAGCTTCCGCCGCGTGCGCAATGCCTACCCGCTCGTGGCCACCAGCGGCGTGTACGAGCATCAGCGCCAGGCCACCAGCGACAAGCGCGTGTTCATTCTCACGCGCTCGGCCTTTGCCGGGCAGCAGCGCTACGGCACCATGGTGTGGTCGAGCGACGTAGACTCGCGCTGGGACGTGCTGGCCAAGCAAATTCCGGCCGCCCTGAGCCTCAGCCTCACCGGCTTTCCGTACTGGAACAGCGACATCGGCGGCTTTTTCCCTTCGGGGCAATACCCGAAGGGTGTGAAAGACCCGGCCTTCTGGGAGCTGTACACGCGCTGGCAGCAATTCGCGGCCCTCACGCCCATGATGCGCAGCCACGGCGAATACACGCCCCGCGAGATTTACCAGTTTGGCGAGCGCGGCACCTGGGCCTTCGACTCGCAGGCCAAGTACATCGACCTGCGCTACCGCCTCCAGCCCTACCTCTACTCGCTGATGTGGCAGGTGACACATAACGCCGGCACGCCCATGCGCGCCCTACCGATGGACTTCCCCAATGACCCGAAAGTACTTGATATGGGCAGCGAATACATGTTCGGCCCCGCCTTTCTGGTGCGCCCCGTCACGGAAGCCCAGTACGTGAACCGGCCCGACCGCAACGTGCCCGTGCCGCCCGATTTCACCCAAACTAAGAGCGTGAGCGTGTACCTGCCCGCCGGCGCGAATTGGGTTGATTTCTGGACCGGCCAGCGCCAAGCCGGCGGCACTACCCTCACGCGCGCAACGCCCATCGACCTGATGCCGCTCTACGTGCGCGCCGGCTCGGTACTGCCGCTGGGGCCGCGCCAGCAGTACACCGGCGAGAAGGCCGACGCGCCGCTCGAAATCCGGGTGTATCCCGGTTCCGATGGCGAGTTCACGCTCTACGAAGACGAGAACGACAACTACAACTACGAGAAAGGCGCGTTTGCCACGATAAAAATGCGCTGGAGTGACAAGGCGCGGCAGCTGACTTTTGAGGACCGCGCCGGCACGTTTGCCGGGATGCAGGACCGCCGCACCTTCCGCGTGCTGGTAGTGGATGCGCAGCACGGTACTGGCCTCGGGGCCGACGACGCGCCGGCCAAGGAAGTGAGCTACGCCGGGAAGAAAACGACGGTGAAGCTTTGAGGATAAATCAGTAAAAACGTCTGTCATGCTGAGCGGAGCGCAGCGGAGTCGAAGCATCTCTACCGGTGAACTAACCTCTACCGCTAGCAATGAAGCGAAAGAGATGCTTCGACTTCGCTACGCTCCGCATGACACACGGCAACGAAGCGAAAGAGATGCTTCGACTCCGCTGCGCTCCGCTCAGCATGACAAAATAATAGACCACAACAACCTTGATGAAACGCCCCCTTGCCCTGCTGCTGAGCGCCCTGGCGCTGGCCGCGCCCGCTGCCGCCCAGTCGCCCAAAGCCGCTAAAACCGCTACCCAGGCTTCGTCTTACAGCGCCTACCTCTTCGCCTACTTCACCGGTAACGACAAGAAGGAAGAGGCTATTCGCTTCGCCCTCAGCCCCGATGGCTATCACTACACGGCGCTGAATGGCGACCGGCCCATCATTAGCTCGGCCAGCATCAGCGAGACGGGCGGGGTGCGCGACCCGCATATTTTGCGCGGGGCCGATGGCAAGACGTTCTACATGGTGGCGACCGACATGGTATCAGCCAAGGGCTGGGACTCAAACCGGGGCATGGTGCTGCTGAAATCGACCGACCTGGTAAACTGGACGCACAACGCCATCAACTTCCAGAAAAAATACGCCAAGCAGGACGACCTCAAGCGCGTGTGGGCCCCTCAGACTATTTACGACCCGCAGGCCAAGAAGTATATGGTGTACTTCTCGTTGCAATACGGCTCGGAGCCCGATAAAATCTACTACGCCTACGCCAACAAGGACTTCACCGACCTCGAAGGCGAGCCCAAGCAGCTGTTTTTCTCGCCCACCAACGGCTCGTGCATCGATGGCGACATTGTGGCCAAGGATGGCAAGTACTACCTCTTTTTCAAGACCGAGGGCAACGGCAACGGCATCAAAGTCGCCGTGTCGGATAAACTCACCAGCGGCTACGTGCTGGGCGACCAGTACGTGCAGCAAACCACGAGCCCGGTGGAAGGCGCGGGCACCTTCAAGCTGAATAACTCGCCCGACTATATCCTGATGTACGACATGTACACCAGCGGCAAGTACCAGTTTACCCGCACCCGCGACCTGCAAAATTTCACGGTGGTAGACCAGGACGTGAGTATGAATTTTCACCCGCGCCACGGCACGGTGATGCCCATTACGGCCGCCGAGGCCACGCGCCTGGCCCAGCGCTGGCTCACGCCCTCCGACGTGCTGCTGACTGCTACCAACCCCGGCCTGCGCAAGCTGAATACGGTAGTAGACAGCGCGGCCGGCAAAGTCGCGTTTTTGGCCTTACCGGGCACCAACCTGGCATCGCTGGATTTGCAAATCAAGAACCCGCTGCTGCCAGTGTCGCCCAGCGGCCCGCAAAATTTTGCCAAAGGCCCCGTGACCTACACGGTAGGGCAGGGGGCGGCCAAGCGCACCTACCAGATGAGCGTGACCGAAACCCACAACCCGGCGCTGAACGGCTACTACGCCGACCCCGATATTTTGTATTCGCAGAAGATGAGCAAGTTTTACCTCTACCCCACGAGCGACGGGTTTAACGGCTGGTCGGGCACGTACTTCAAGACGTTCTCGTCGCCCGACTTAGTGCATTGGAAGGACGAGGGCGTGATTCTGGACCTGCCCAAGGATGTGAGCTGGTCGAAGAAGAATGCCTGGGCCCCCACCATTATTGAGCAAAAAACCGCGACCGGCTATAAGTACGCCTACTACTTCTGCGCGGGCGCGAAGATTGGCGTGGCGCTGGCCGACAGCCCCACCGGGCCATTTAAAGACTCGGGCCAGCCGCTGCTCGACAAGCTGCCCGAAGGCGTGAAGGGCGGCCAGCAAATCGACCCCGCCGCCTTCCGCGACCCCAAAACCGGCAAGCTGTACCTCTACTGGGGCAACGGCTACATGGCCGGCGCTGAGCTCAATGACGACCTCACCAGTCTCAAGCCCGGCACCACGCAGGTAATGACGCCCGACAACACGTTCCGGGAGGGTGCCTACGCCTTTTACCGCAACGGCAAGTACTACTTCATGTGGAGCGAGGACGACACCCGCAGCCCTAACTACCAGGTGCGCTATGGCACCGCCGATACACCGCTGGGCAAGATTACGGTGCCCGCTAATAACTCGGTTATCGTGAAGGACCCGGCCCAAGGCATCTATGGCACCGGCCACAACTCGGTCATTCAAATACCTGGTCGCGACGAGTGGTACCTCGTCTACCACCGCTTCACCTACCCGCAGGGCATTAAAATGGGCGGCGACGCGGGCTTCCACCGCGAGGTGTGCATTGATAAATTGGAGTTTAACGCCGACGGTAGCATCAAGCCGGTGAAGCCCACGCACGCTGGTATTCAGCCGGTAAAGCTGAAATAAGCCAGCGGTAACTACTGCCTGGCGCTAAAAGCGTGTTTCTCGGGTCATGCTGAGCTTGCCGAAGCATCTCTACCGCTTCGTTGAAAAGCCGCTCAACGAAGCGGTAGAGATGCTTCGGCAAGCTCAGCATGACAAAAAGACTTTTCCCCTCATCCTAGCATAAATGAAGCACCTGACTTGGTTGATAATGGCGGCGCTGCTCCTGGGAACTACCGGGGTAGGGAAGGCGCAGCGCCGCCCGCAACTGCCCTCGGAAAAGAAGATGGGGGCCTACCTGATGGTGTACTTCACCGACCCCACGCACAGCTTATTCATGGCCACGAGCCGCGACGGTTACTCCTTCACCGCCGTGAACGGCGGGCAGCCCGTGATTGCCGGCGATACGATTGCCGAGCAGCGGGGCATTCGCGACCCGCACATTTACCGGGGGCCGGATGGGGCTTTTTACATGGCCATGACCGACTTGCATTTGTTTGCCAAGCAGAAAGGCTACCGCGCTACTACCTGGGAACGGGATGAAAAGGCCTACGGCTGGGGCAACAACCGCGGGCTGGTGCTGCTGAAATCCACGGACCTTATTCACTGGACGCACCACGAGGTGCGCCTCGACCAGGCGTTTCCCGAGTTGCAGGTCGGCTGCGCCTGGGCACCCGAAACAATTTATGACGCGGTGGCGGGCAAGCTGATGCTCTATTTCACCATGCGCCTGGGCAACGGCCAAACCAAGCTGTACTACGCCTACACCGACGCGGCATTTACCCGGTTCACCTCGGCCCCGAAACTGCTGTTTGACTACCCCGACCCGGCCGTGCAGGTGCTCGATGCCGACATTACCCAGCTGCCCGATGGCCGCTTTTGCCTGCTATACGTGGCGCAGGAAAAGCCCGGCGGCATCAAAATGGCGCTTTCCGACAGCATTCACAGCGGCTATCGCTATAACCCGGCCTGGGTAGATGCCGCGCCGGGGGCCTGCGAAGCGCCCAACGTGTGGAAGCGCATCGGTGAGAACAAGTGGGTGGTGCTCTACGACATTTTCAGTATCCAGCCGCACAACTTTGGCTTTGTGCAAACCACGGACTTTCAGATGTTTCAGGACCTGGGGCGCTTTAACGAGGGCGTGATGAAGACTACCAATTTCACATCGCCCAAGCACGGGGCCATTATCCAGCTCACGGCAAAAGAAGCCGACCGCTTGGAGCGCTACTGGCAGCGAAAAAATAGCGTGGGTAAGAAATCGATAGGGAAAAGCCCGCTGAAAACCGGTCAGTAAATGTGAAGCTGACCAGGAAATGTAACTATTTAAAGGTAACTGTCATGCTGAGCGCAGCGCAGCGGAGCCGAAGCATCTCTATCGCTTCATCCACACTGTTCAACGAAACGGTAGAGATGCTTCGACTCCGCTGCGCTGCGCTCAGCATGACGGTCTGATGGCTTTGCCAAGAAACTTAAACTTATGCTTATCAAGTCCCACCCGTCCTTCCTACTTGCTTTCCTGGCGCTGCCGCTCGCCGCCCAGGCCCAGCCGAAGCGGCCGGCCGCGCCGCTGCAAGAGTTTCCGCTATCGGCGGTGAAGCTGCTCGACAGCCCGTTTCTGGCCGCGCAGCAAACTGACAAAGCCTACATCATGGCGCTCGACCCCGACCGCCTGCTGGCCCCGTTTCTCATCGATGCGGGCCTGCCGACCAAGGCCGAGCGCTACCCCAACTGGGAAAATACCGGCCTCGACGGGCACGTGGGTGGTCATTACCTCTCGGCCCTGGCCCTGATGTACGCCGCCACCGGCGATGCCCAGGTGCAGCAGCGCCTCACGTACATGATAGAGCAGCTGGCCCGCTGCCAGCGCCAGAACGGCAACGGCTACGTGGGCGGTATTCCGGGCGGGCGCGCGATGTGGGCCCAGCTCAAGGCGGGCACCGTGGAGGCGGGCGGCTTCGAGCTGGGCAAGAAATGGGTGCCGCTCTACAACCTGCACAAAACCTACGCCGGCCTGCGCGATGCTTACGTGTACGCGGGCAACGCGCAGGCGCGGCAGGTGCTCATCGGCCTCACCGACTGGATGGTGGACCTCTCCGCCGGCCTCTCCGATGCCCAGATACAGCAGATGCTGCGCAGCGAGCACGGCGGCCTGACGGAGGTATTTGCCGACGTGGCCCAGCTCACCCACGACCCCAAATACCTGAAGCTGGCCCAGCGCTTTTCGCAGCGCAAGACCCTAGACCCCTTGCTGGCGGGCAAGGACGTGCTGACCGGCCAGCACGCCAATACGCAGATTCCCAAGGTTATCGGCTTTAAGCGCATTGCCGAAGTAGGCGGCGATACGAGCTGGGCGCGGGCGGCCAGCTTCTTCTGGCAAACGGTGGTGCACAACCGCACGGTGAGCATCGGGGGCAACAGCGTGAGCGAGCACTTCAACCCGGTCAACAACTTCAAGCCCATGCTGGAAAGCCGCGAGGGGCCGGAGACGTGCAACACCTACAACATGCTCAAGCTCAGCAAGCAGATCTACCTGAGCAGCGGCGCCACGCGCTACCTCGACTACTACGAGCGGGCTACCTACAACCACATTTTGTCGAGCCAGCACCCTGGCCCCGAAGGCGGCTTCGTGTACTTCACGCCCATTCGGCCGCAGCACTACCGCGTGTATTCGTCGCCGCAGGAAAGCTTCTGGTGCTGCGTGGGCTCGGGCCTCGAAAACCACGGCAAGTACGGCGAGCTGGTGTACGCCCACCGCAAGGATAATGACTTGCTGGTAAACCTCTTCGTGCCCTCGCGCCTGAGCTGGCCCGAGGCCGGCCTGAGCCTGGAGCAAACCACGCGCCTGCCCTACGAAGAGCAAAGCACCCTGCGCCTCACCCTCAAAAAAGCCCGCCAGCTAGCCCTGCGCGTGCGCCGCCCGGCCTGGGTGCGCCCCGCCGAGTTTAAGCTGCTGCTGAACGGCCAGCCGGTGCCCACCGACACCACGGCGCAGGCCGGCTACGCCACCATCAGCCGCAAGTGGCGCACCGGCGACGTGCTGACGGTGGCTTTGCCGCAGCACACGCAGGTCGAATATTTGCCCGACCACTCGCCCTGGGTGTCGTTCGTGCGCGGCCCCATCGTGCTGGCCGCCCGCACCGATACCACCGGCCTCACCGGCCTGCGCGCCGATGCCAGCCGCATGGGCCACGTGGCGCGCGGCCCGCTCACCCCCATCGAAAACACGCCCGTGCTGGTGGCTTCTTCGGCCGCCGAGCTGGTGGCGGGCCTGCAACCCGTGCCGGGCCGGCCGCTCACCTTCTCGGTAGCCAGCCTGGCCGAGGCGGGCCAGTCGGGCCAAACCGAGCTGGTGCCCTTCTACCAGGTGCACGATGCCCGCTACACGCTGTACTGGCCGGTGGCCACGCCCGCCGAGCTGGCCGCCCGCAAGGAAACCCTGCGCCGCGAAGACGCCGCCCGCCGCGCCCTGGCCGCCCGCACCGTCGACCAGGTAAGCCCCGGCGAGCAGCAGCCCGAGTCGGACCACGCCTACGAGGGCGAGCAGTCCAACGCCGGTACCTTCCGCGAGCGCCACTGGCGCGACGCCGCCCACTGGTTTAGCTACCGCCTGCAAAACCCCAGGCGCGAGGCCAAAACCCTGCGCCTGACCTATTTCGGGGGCGATAAAAACCGCTACTTCACCATCCTGGTCAACGGCCAGCCCCTGACCGAAGTGAAGCTGGACGGCAACCGGGGCGACAGCTTCTTCGAGGCCGACTACGAGCTGCCCGAGGCCGCCCGCAAAGCCACGAACCTGACCGTGAAATTTGCCGCCGCCGCGGGCTCCACGGCGGGCGGGATTTACGACGTGCGGCTGCTGAAGTAAGAGCCCGTCGATTTCCTTCTAAAAGCTTCTGACTTATTTGAAATCATTCATGAACCTCTTTTTCCAACCTAACAAAACAAGCACTATCAAAACGTTGCTGGCGGTGCTGTGCTGCGCTGCCAGCACCGGCGCGGCGCACGCCCAGGCCTACGTGCAAACGAGCAGCACCGAAGGCAGGCTGTGGCAAGAAGCCAGGGGCAGCCTGCAAAAAACGGCTTCTGTCGCGCCGTTGCTGGAAGTGAAGGGCGACGAAAAAATAGCCACGTTCAAAGCCTGGGGAACCTGCTTCAACGAGCTGGGCTGGGACGCGCTGCAACTACTGCCCAAGCCGGAGCAGGAAACCGTCCTGAGCCGGTTGTTTGCGCCGGCCGGCGACCTGCATTTTTCGCGGGGGCGCTTTGCCATGAATGCCAACGATTACGCTCGCGGCTGGTACAGCTGCGACGAGGTGGACGGCGACTTTCAGCTTCAGCACTTCAACATCGAGCACGACCAGACCACGCTCATTCCCTACCTCAAGGCGGCCCAGCACTACAATCCTGGGATGACGTTCTGGATTTCGCCGTGGTCGCCGCCTTCGTGGATGAAAATCAACCACAGCTATGCCGTGCGCAGCAGCGACAAATACAACCAGTTGGCCCCGGCTTCTGACGTGGCGCTGTACGAAAAATCGACGGAAAAAAACGGCAAGGTCTTTCCCGAGCGGCTGACGGTCAACGATTACCTCATTCAGGACCCGCGCTACCTGACGGCCTACGCTAACTACTTCTGCAAATTTATCGCTGCTTATAAGGCGCAGGGCATTCCCATCACCACGGCCATGTTTCAGAACGAGTCGTGGAGCTATACCATTTACCCCGGTTGCGCCTGGACGGTGCCGGGCATCATCCGCTTCAACACCGAGTACCTGGCCCCGGCCCTGCAAGCCCAGCACCCCGAGGTAGCCCTGTACCTGGGCACCATCAACACCAACCGCTACGAAACCATTGACGCTGTGCTCGCCGACCCGCGCATGTCCCAGACCATCAAGGGCGTGGGTTTTCAGTGGGAGGGCGGGCAGATTTTGCCCCGGCTGCGGGCCAAGTACCCGCAGTACCGCTACATGCAGTCGGAAAGCGAGTGCGGCTGGGGCTCATTTGACTGGAAGGCGGCCGAGCACACCTTCGACCTCATCACCCACTACCTAGGTAACGGTTGCGAAGAATACACCTTCTGGAACGCCATTCTGGCCGACGGCGGTGTGAGCCCCTGGGGCTGGAAGCAGAACGCGCTGATTCGGGTGGATTCCAAGGCTAAAACGGCGACTTACACCCCGGAGTACTACGCCACGAAGCACTTCAGCCACTTTATCGGGGCGGGGGCTACCATCGTGGCCCAGCGCCCGGGCAAGGATGATAAGCTGCCCGTGCTGGTAGCTACCACCCCGCAAGGCAAATACCTGGTAGTAGCCGGCAACTTCAACGAGGCCAGTAAGACCGTGGTGATAAAGCTGGGGCAGCGCTACCTGGATGTAATGCTGCCGGCCCACTCGTTCAACACGTTTCAGGTGAAATGAACAGGCCCGGCTCCACGGTAGTCACGCTTCATCTGTATATCCTGCTAATTTTTGAACACATTGCCTTCTGTGAAATTTTCTTTTGCTCACCCTGTTCTTAGCAAGCGCCTGTTAGGCTACGGCACTCATCTGGCCGCCGTAGCCACCCTGCTAACTGCCAGCCCCGCCGCCCACGCCCAAAACCTCACGCCCGCCTTCCGCAACTGGGCCGCCACGCCGCCGCTGGGCTGGAACAGCTGGGACTGCTACGGCCCCACCGTGACCGAGGCCGAAACCAAGGCCAACGCCGACTACATGGCCAAAAACCTCAAAAGCAGCGGCTGGGAGTACGTGGTGGTGGATATCCGCTGGTACGTGGGCAACGATACGGCCCACGGCTACAACGAGAAAAACCCCGACTGGAACCTCGACGAGTACGGCCGCTTCGTGCCCGCGCCCAATCGGTTTCCGTCGGCGGCGGGCGGGCAGGGCTTCAAGCCGCTGGCCGACTACCTGCACGGCCAGGGGCTGAAATTCGGCATTCACATCATGCGCGGGGTGCCGGTGCAAGCGGTGCTGCGCAAGCTGCCCATCAAGGGCACGCAGCTCACTGCCGCCGACATCTATACCAAAGAAGGGCAGTGCAACTGGCTGCACGACATGTACACGGTAGTGCCCGACCGGCCCGGCGCGCAGGAGTACTACAACTCGCTGTTTGAGCTGTACGCCAGCTGGGGGCTTGATTTCGTGAAGATTGACGACCTCTCGGAGCCCTACCACGCGGGCGAGATTGAGCTGATTCGCAAGGCCATCGACCGCACCGGGCGCAAAATCGTGCTCAGCATGTCGCCCGGCGAAACGCCCATTGCCGATGCCCGGCACGCCCAGGAGCACGCCAACATGTGGCGCACCGTGGGCGACTTCTGGGACTCGTGGGAGCAGCTCAAGGAGCACTTCGAGGTGTGCAACCGCTGGGCGCCCTACACCCGCGTGGGCAACTGGCCCGATGCCGACATGCTGCCCCTGGGCCGCCTCGGCATCCGGGCCGAGCGCGGCGACGACCGCCCGACGCGCTTCACCCGCGACGAGCAGCGCACGCTGATGACCTTGTGGAGCATCTTCCGCTCGCCGCTCATGTTCGGCGGCGACCTGCCCAGCAACGACGCCTTCACCCTAAGCTTGCTCACCAACAAGGCCGTGCTGAATGTAAACCAGCACAGCACCAACGGCCGCCAGCTGTGGCGGCGCGGCGACCAGGTAGCCTGGGTTGCCGATGACCCCGCTACTGGCGACAAATACTTGGCGCTATTCAATGCCGAAGACCAGCAGCCGGCCCCCGCCAGCGCCGCCGCCTGGGTTAGCGAGCCTATCAACCGCCAGCACCCGCAGCAAGCCGTGAGCGTGGAGCTGAACGGGGCCAAAAAACTGTACCTGGTAGTGCGCGGCGGCCCCGACGGCACCGCCTGGGACCACGCCGACTGGCTGAATCCGACCCTGCAAAAAGGTGCCGAAACCGTGCCCCTGAGCACCATGAAGTGGCAGCAGGCCACGGCTGGCTGGGGCCAGGTGAGCCAGGGCAAAAGCGTGAGTGGCGGCCCGCTGCGCGTGGGTGAGCAGACCTACGAGCAAGGCATCGGCACCCACGCTAACTCGGTGATTGAGTACGACCTGCCGGCTGGCTGCACCCGCTTCACGGCCACGGTGGGCCTCGACGGGGCCGCCGCCGGGCAGAATACGGGCGGCACGTTTCAGGCGCTCGTGTTCACGAAGAGCCCCATGCTGGCCCCGCCCGCCGAATCGGTGCGCGTGCCGGTGCGGCTGAGCGAGCTGGGTTTGGCGGCCGGGGCTACGGCCACCGACTTGTGGACGGGCCAGACCCTCGCCGTGCAAAATGGCGAGCTTGCGCCGTTTGTGCGGCGGCACGGGGCGGTTTTGTACAAGCTGGCGGCGACGAAAACGGTGCCGGTGAAGGCAAAGGCTACCAAGAAGTAGGGGGTGGTAAAGAAGGCTCGTTTTCAGTTTGCAACTACTAAAAAACGGGTGTCATGCTGAACGCAGTGAAGCATCTCTACCGCTTCATCCGCACTGTTCAACGAAGCGATAGAGATGCTTCACTGCGTTCAGCATGACAAGCGTTTTTAGATGTTCGCCAATTATAGGAACAAGTACCATGAATGTCTTTCCCTCAGAAATAATCTGCATCCTTGCCGTTACTAGCGCGTCCATCGCCCCGGCAATGGCGCAGCGCCCGTCGCCGGACTCCAGCAAAATCCACACCTACGTGGCCCGGATGCCGATGTACCCCGGCGGCAAGGGCTACCTGGCGCTGCTGGCCGATTTGCGGCGGGAGTTTCGGGCGGCAAGTGGCGCGGCGGGCTGCGCGGTGCCCGCTTACCCGGTCAATGTGAACCTGCTGGTAGGGCCGAGCGGCGTGATTTACAAAGCGGAGTTTGTGAACAACCTGCCGCCGCCCGTGGCCACCGCCGGCAACCCCAACAACGTGGCCAACACGCCCCCCGGCCCCGCGCTGCCCGCCGCCTGCGAAACCGCCCTGGCGGCGGCCATTCGCCAGCTGCCGCGCTTGCAGCCGGGCGCGCAAAACGGGCGGCGCGAAACCGTGCGCGTTACTTTGCCCCTGATACCTAAATCGACTAAATGAATAGTTTTAACTACTCGCTGCGCGTAGCGCTGCTGGCGGCCACTGGCCTGCTGGGCACCGGCTGCGCCACGTCCCAAACGGCCGGCTCCGGCGCAACCACCACTCAGCCCAAGCCCGCCGAGGTGCTGGCGCTGATGACCACCGTCAACGACCACTGGCAGGCCACGCACCCGGCGCAGGTGCGCTCGTTTTGGGACCACGCGGCGTACCAGACCGGCAACATGGCCGCCTACGCCGTGACTAAAAACGACAAGTACCGGCAGTATGCCGAGGACTGGGCCGTGTTCAACAAGTGGCAGGGCGCTACCTCGGACGATAAAGCCAACTGGAAATACAAATACGGCGAAACGCCGGAATACGTGCTCTTTGGCGACTGGCAGATTTGCTTCCAGACCTACGTAGACCTGTATAAAATCAAGCCCGAGCCCATCCGCATTGCCCGCGCCCGCGAGGTGATGGAGTACGAGATGAGCACGCCCCAAAACGACTACTGGTGGTGGGCCGACGGCCTCTACATGGTGATGCCCGTGATGACCAAGCTCTACGGCGTGACCAAAAACCCGCAGTATTTGACTAAGCTGCACGAGTATTTCGGCTACGCCAACAGCATCATGTACGACGCCGAAACCGGCCTCTACTACCGCGATGCCAAGTACGTGTACCCGCAGCACAAGTCGGCCAACGGCCTCAAAGACTTCTGGGCGCGGGGCGACGGCTGGGTATTCGCCGGCCTGGCCCGCGTGCTGGCCGACCTGCCCGCCACCGACCCGCACCGCGCCGAGTACCTCAGTAAGTACCAGGGCCTGGCCGCCGCCCTCCAAAAAGCCCAGCAGCCCGAGGGCTACTGGACGCGCAGCCTGCTCGACCCCGCCCACGCGCCCGGCCCCGAAACCAGCGGCACGGCCTTCAACACCTACGCCTACCTGTGGGGTATCAACCACGGCGTGCTCGACAAGAAAACCTACCTGCCCACCGCCATGAAAGGCTGGCAGTACCTCACCACCACGGCCGTGCAGCCCGATGGCACCGTGGGCTACGTGCAGCCCATCGGCGAGAAAGCCATTCCGGGCCAGGTCGTGGATAAGAACTCGACGGCCAATTTTGGGGTCGGGGCGTTCTTGCTGGCGGCCAGCGAGATGTATCACTTCACCGCTAAAAAATAAGCGCTTGCCTACTCTCTTCTCTTCCCTGCGGCCGCTGCTGTGCGCGGCCGTACTGGCCGCGCCGCTGCTGGCGGCGGGCCAGGCCAAACCCACCGCCAAGGCCATCAGCCCCGACTTGTTCGGCATCTTTTTCGAGGATATCAACTACGCGGCCGATGGCGGGCTCTACGGCGAGCTGGTGCAAAACCGCTCCTTCGAGTACGCGCCCAGCGACCACGAGGGCTGGCACCCGCTCAGCGGCTGGGACTACCTGCACGAGGGCTACGCCATGGGCAGCCTCGCGGTGGAAAGCACTGCCCCGCTGCACGCCAACAACCCGCACTACGTGCAGCTGCGCGTCGAAAACCCCTTTCAGAAAGGGCTGGGCATTAAGAATAACGGCTTCGACGGCATCGCCCTGCAAGCGGGCGAGAAGTACGACTTCTCGCTGTGGGCGCGGGTGCCCGCGGGCGCGGCCGTGCCGCTGCTGGTGCAGCTGCGCGATAAAAAAGGCGCGGTGCTGGCCGAAACTACTTTGTCGGCCCAGGCGGCCGGGTGGCAGCAGTACCGCGCTACCCTCGCGCCTTCGGCCGCCGAGCCCGAGGCCAGCCTCGTGGTGCTGGCCACCGGCCAGGGCGTGGTCGATTTGGACATGATTTCGCTGTTTCCGCAGAAGACCTTCCACAACCGGCCCAACGGGCTGCGCGCCGATTTGGCCCAGGTTATCGGTGACCTCAAGCCCAAGTTCGTGCGCTTTCCGGGCGGCTGTTTGTCGCACGGCGATGGGCTGGATAATAGGTACGACTGGAAGAAAACCATCGGGCCGGTAGAGCAGCGCGTGGCCCAGCGCAACATCTGGGGCTACCACCAAACGGCCGGGCTGGGCTACTTCGAGTACTTCCAGTTTTGCGAAGACATTGGGGCCAAGGCCCTGCCCGTGGTGCCGGCCGGCGTGAGCTGCCAGAACTCGGGCGGCTCGTGGCGCATCGGCGGGGTAGGGCAGCAGTGCATCCCATTGGCCGACATGGCCGCCTACACCCAGGACGTGCTCGACCTGATAGAGTACGCCAACGGCCCGGTTACCTCGACCTGGGGTGCCAAGCGGGCGGCCGCCGGCCACCCCGCGCCCTTCAACCTGGAGTACGTGGGCATCGGCAACGAAGACAAAATCACGGCGGGCTTCGAGGAGCGGTTTAAGCTGATTTATAGCGCCGTGCGCGCTAAATATCCGAAGATGCAGGTAATCGGCACCGTGGGGCCGTCGCCCAAGGGTGAAGACTACGACAAGGGCTGGGCGCTGGCCAGCCAGCTTAACGTGCCGCTCGTGGACGAGCACTACTACGAGAAGCCCAAGTGGTTTTTGACCAACAACCGCCGCTACGACACCTACGACCGCGCCAAACCTAAAGTGTACCTCGGCGAGTACGCCTCGTGGGGCAACACCCTCTTCAACGCCGTGGCCGAGGCCGCCTACATGACCTCGCTGGAGCGCAACGGCGACGTGGTGCACCTGGCTAGCTACGCCCCGCTGCTGGCCAAGGAAGGCCACACGCAGTGGAACCCCGACCTCATCTACTTCAACAACCGCACGGTAGTGCCCACCGCCAACTACTACGTGCAGCAGCTTTTCGGCCAAAACCAGGGCACCGAGTACGTGGCTGGCGTAGTAGCCCCGCCCGCCGGCGCGGCAGCCGATACCACCGTGGCCGCCTCCTGCGTGCGCGACGCCAAAACCGGCGACTTTATCCTGAAGCTGGTGAATGCCAGCGCCACCGCCCAGCCGTTTCAGGTCGATTTGTCGGGCCTGAAAGGGGTGAATCTGGCGGCCACGCGCACCGTGTTTTCGGGCGATAAGGATGCGAAGAACACCTTCGCCAGCCCGCGCACGGTGATGCCTAAAACGGCTCCTTATAAAGCTGGGAAGCGCTTTTCCTACGCTGCCGAGCCATATTCGTTGACGGTGATTCGGCTGCGCGGTAAGCGTTGATTAGGGTGAATACGTCTGTCATGCAGAGCGCAGCGAAGCATCTCGCGTGGCGCAGTAATCTTTAACGCTAGCAGACGCAAACACGCGAGATGCTTCGCTGCGCTCTGCATGACCCTTTTTTGTCTTTTCCAATCCTCACAATTTCCCCACCTATGTCCACCTCTTCCTTCCGTCGCCTCACCCTCGCCGCCCTCGGCCTGGCCGCGCCGCTGGCCGCCCAGGCCCAAACCGTGCAGATGACCGTGCAGCCCGGCGACCCTAAACTGATTGTCAGCAAGCACATTCAAGGGCAGTTTGCCGAGCACCTGGGGCGCTGCATCTACGACGGCTTTTGGGTAGACCCCAGCCTGAACGTCCCCAAGCAGGGGCGCATCCGCATGGATATTGTGGACGCGCTCAAGAAGATTCACGTGCCCAACCTGCGCTGGCCCGGCGGCTGCTTTGCCGATACCTACCACTGGCACGATGGGGTAGGGCCGGCCGCCCAGCGCCCCAAGATGCTGAACCTCTGGTGGGGCAACACGTTGGAGGATAACAGCTTCGGCACCCACGAGTTTCTGGAGCTGTGCGGCCTGCTCGGCACCGAGCCCTACCTGGCGGCCAACGTGGGCAGCGGCACCGTGCAGGAAATGAGCAACTGGATGGAGTACCTCAACTCGAATGAGGACACCCCGATGGTGCAGGAGCGCAAGAAAAACGGCCACGCCGAGCCCTACAAGGTATCGTGGTGGGGCATCGGCAACGAAAGCTGGGGCTGCGGCGGCAACATGACGGCCCAGTACTACACCGACGTGTACAAGCGCTACGCCACCTTCGCCCACGACTACCCCGGCACCCGCCTCAAGCGCATCGTGAGCGGGGCCAACGGCGACGACGCCAACTGGACCGAAACCTGCATGAAAAACATCCCGCTCAACCAGATGTGGGGCCTCACCCTGCACCAGTACACGCTGCCCACCGGCAGCTGGAGCGGCAGCAAAGGCAAGGCCACCGGCTTTGGCGAGGACATGTATTTCAGCACCCTGCGCAACTGCCTGCGCATGGACGCCATTGTGGCCAAGCACGCCGCCATCATGGATAAGTACGATAAGGACAAGAAGATAGCGCTGCTCGTGGACGAGTGGGGCGTGTGGACCGACGTAGAGCCCGGCACCAACCCCGGCCACCTCTACCAGCAAAACACCCTGCGCGATGCCCTGGTGGCCGGCACTACCCTCAACATCTTCAACAACCACTGCGACCGGGTGAAGGGCGCCAACCTCGCCCAGGCCATCAACGTGCTGCAAGCCTTGGTGCTCACCGACAAGGAGAAGATGCTGCTCACGCCCACCTACCACGTGTTTGACCTCTACCAGGTGCACCAGGACGCGCAGTTTATGCCCGTGCAGTTCAGCAGCCCCGACTATGCCTTTGGCAATGAGAAAATCCCGGCCCTGAATGTTTCGGCCTCGAAGGACAAGAACGGCGCGGTGCATATTTCGCTGGTCAACCTCGACCCCAAAAACGCCCTCACTCTCGAAACCGCCCTGCCCGGCGTGAGCTTCAAAACCGTGACCGGCCGCGTGCTGACCTCGGCCAGCGTGAGCGACTACAACACCTTCGACAAGCCGAATAATATCAAGCTGGCCGCCTTCACCGGGGCGAAGAAGAAGGGCGACAAGCTGGCCGTGACCCTGCCCGCCAAGTCGGTAGTCGTGCTGGAATTGAAGTAGTTGATTGTCATTGCGAGCGCAGCGAAGCAATCGCACCCGAACGGAACCCGACGAGCGCGCCGAGCAGGTGCGATTGCTTCGCTGCGCTCGCAATGACAAACGCTTTCCACCCGCTACCGGACCATTAATCTCTATTCAATGCACTCCTACTACCTCTTCCTCAGCGCCGCCCTGCTAGCCCTCCCCGCCGCGGCCCAAACCGCCGCGCCGCTGCAAGTCGCCAGTCCCGACGGGGCCGTGCGCGTGACCGTGGCGCTGGCCGCCGGCGGCCGCCCCACCTACGCCGTGCGCTACCGCGACGCCGAGCTGCTGCAACCCTCGCGCCTGGGCTTGCGCCTGGCCGGGGCCGACCTCAGCCAGAACCTCACGCTGGCCAAGGCCGACGCGCCCACCAAAGTCAGCGACAGCTACCAGCTCCAAACCGACAAGCGCCTCAACTGCCGCTACCAGGCCAACCGCCGCGTATTCCGCTTTGCGGGCGACAAGGGCACCACGCTCAGCGTCGTGTTTCAGGTGTCGAACGACGGGGTGGCGTTTCAGTATGTAGTCGAAGGGCCGGCCAAGGACGTGCAGCGCCTCGAAGCCGAGCAAACCAGCTTCCGGCTGCCGGCCGGGGCGCGGGGCTGGCTGCACCCGCACGCCAAAGCCCAGACGGGCTGGGCCAAAACGCAGCCTTCTTATGAGGAGAACTATAAGATGGGCGTGGCGGCCGGCACGCCCGGCCCGCTGGGCGAGGGGTGGTCGTTTCCGGCGCTTTTCCAGGCTAATAAGCACTGGGTGCTGCTGACCGAGGCGGGCATGGGCCGCAGCTACTGCGGCACCCACCTGGCGCAGGATTCGCCGGGCGGCGAGTACGGCATTGCGCTGGCGCAGCCCGCCGAACGCACCCTGCCCGACGCCCCGGCCGCCCCCGAAAGCCGCCTGCCCTGGCGCACGCCCTGGCGCGTGCTGGTGGTGGGCAACTCGCTAGCCCCCATCGTAGAATCGACCCTGACCACCGACCTGAGCGCGCCGGCCCAGGCGCAGCCGGTGGCCGTGGGCCGGCCCGGCAAGGCCTCGTGGTCGTGGGTGCTGCTGGGCGACGACAAGACGACCTACGACGTGCAGCGCCGCTTTATCGACTACGCCGCCGACATGGGCTGGGGCTACTGCCTGGTCGATGCGCTGTGGGACAAGCAAATCGGCTACGACAAGATGCAGGAGCTGGCCCAGTACGCCCGCTCCAAAAAGGTGGGCCTGTTGGTGTGGTACAACTCGAACGGCAATTGGAACGAGGCCCCGCAAACGCCCAAGAACGTGCTCTTCGAGGCCGAAAGCCGGCGCAAGGAGTTTGCCCGCATCAAGCAGATGGGCATTGCGGGCGTGAAAATCGACTTCTTCGGCGGCGATGGGCAGTCGTTTATGAATTACTACCAGGACTTGCTAACCGATGCCGCGCAGGCGGGCCTACTGGTCAATTTCCACGGCACGACCATCCCGCGCGGCTGGAATCGCACCTACCCCAACCTGGTGAGCATGGAGGCCGTGAAAGGCTTCGAGTTTCTGACCTTCGACCAGAAGAACACCGACCAGGAGCCCATGCACTGCGCCATGCTGCCCTTCGCCCGCAACGCGGTGGGGCCGATGGACTTCACGCCGATGGCCTTTTCGGAAATCCGGGGCAAGGAGCGCCGCACCTCCAACGCCTTTGAGCTGGCCTTGTCGGTCGTGTTTCAGTCGGGCGTGCAGCACTACGCCGAGGTGCCCGAGGGCATGGCCGCGCAGCCCGCCTACGTGCAAAGCTTCGTGAAAAACCTGCCCCCGCAGTGGTCCGACGTGAAGCTGCTCGACGGCTTCCCCGGCGAGTATGCGGTGCTGGCCCGGCAGGCCCCCGGCGGCGGCTGGTACGTGGCGGGCATCAACGGCTCCAACGCGCCCAAAACCATCCAAATCGACCTCACTAAGCTGGGCATCAAGGGCGGCACGCTCATCACCGACGGCGACACCAACCGCAGCTTTGCCACGCGCCCGGTGTCGGGCAGCACGCTGAGCGTGACGCTGCCCGCGCGCGGCGGCTTCGTGGTGCAACCTAAGTAGCCAAGTCGGTATCAGCTAGTAGCAGTACAGCTTTGCAACCGGAATACGGGGCGGGCGGCGGGCTTTTCGCCGGCTGTCCGCTCTTTGTTTGACGGGCTCGTTGCACGATGAGCGGACAGCCGGCGAAAAGCCGGCCGCCCGCCCCGAACTTACTCGCTGGCCGCGCTGCTAAAGCCTCCGAGTGCCGAAGGTTTCGCCCCCATATTTCTTTTCCCAATGCTGAAAAGACTACTTCCCGCCCTTGGTCTGCTACTGGCCCTGGGTAGCGCCCACCCGCTGGCCGCCCAAACCACCGACAAGGCCGCGCTGCTGCAAGGCGTGGGCAAGCTGCCCACGCCCGGCGAGCCCGACGCCATTTGCATGACTACTACCCTCACCGAGCGGCCCGAGATTATCCTCACGGCGCGGGCCGAGCCTGGCAATGGGGAGTCGTCGTTCGATAATATTGCGGTGGTGAGTAGCCGGCTGGGCAAAGGCAAGCTGCTCGTGTTCAGCACGGCCGCGTACTTCCGCGCGCCGCTGGTACAGGACGCGGCGGTGCAGCGGCTGCTGGCCAACTCTCTGGCCTGGGGCGGTGGGGCCGCGCCCCGGCGGGTGCAGGTGTGGGGCGGCAATGCCACGCTCACGGCGTTGCTGTCGCGCACGGCCGGCACCCGGCTGGTGGGCACCGCTGCCGCTCTCGACCCCACGGCGCAGGTGCTGCTCATCACGCAGGAAATGGCTGATACGCTGGCCATCCGCCGCATCGAGCAGTTTGTGCGGCGCGGGGGCACGCTGCTCTACGGTTCGCCGCTGGCCGACCGGCCGCGCACGGTGGCCGCGCTGGGGGCCGACTTGCCCTTCAACCGCCTGCTGCGTTCGGCCGGGATGATGCAGAGTTCAAACCTGCTAGTCTCCTTCGGGCCGCGCACCTACCTGAGCGCCGACCCCGCGCCCGACTACCTGGGCCTGGCCAACATTCTGCGCACCATGCGCGCCGGCACCTTCCCCACGGCCACGCAGCTGCAAGGCAACCTGCTGCTTTCGCGCACGCTAACCCAGGCGCTGGCCTTTTACCCGGCCAGCTCGCCCACATGGCAGCTGCTGGCGCGGGTGGCGCACTACCGGCCCGATTCGCTCATCGTGCCTACGGTGGCCGCGCCGGTGCGGCAGGGAAAGGGGGGGAATTTCATGGCTTACATGATGCAGCACCAACTGCTCGACGCTGAGCTGCGTGCCCACCCCAACCCCAGCTACGTGGCCCCGGCCGCCGCCACGTTTCCGGGGGCAGTGCCGACGGGTGGGCGCGTGACGGCCGCGCTGACGTTGCCCGTGCGCGTGGGTGCCAACGACCTGCTGGAGCCGGAGCCCGTGTACCGCCGGCCCCACGGCACCGGCCTCTACGTGCCGCCCGGCGAGAAGGTCGTCATCTCTCTCTCCGGCCCCGACTCGCTGCGCCACCTCGAAGCCCAGATTGGCGTGCACAGCGACGACCTGACCCACCTGCCCAGCTTCTCGCGCGAGGCGTTTGACCTTACGCGGCACTTCGAGCTAAGCCACGGGCGCACCGAAATCTACTCGCCCTACGGCGGCCTGCTGCTGCTCAACATCCCCGACACTACCGCGCTCAAAGAGCTGCGCGTGACCGTAGCGGGCGCGGTGCGGGCCCCGCGCTTCGAGCTGGGCAAGACCAGCCTGGCCGACTGGACGCAAACCATCCGGCAGTACCCCGCGCCCTGGGCCGAGCTCGTGAGCGACAACGTGAGCTTGACCGTGCCCGCCGCCCGCATCCGCGCCCTCGCCGACCCGGCCGCCGTGCTCGCCTTTTGGGATACCGTGCTGGCGGCCGATGCCAGGCTGGCCGCGCTCACCGTGCCCCGCCGCCACGCCGAGCGCATCGTGGTAGACCAGGAAGTGGCGTATGGCTACATGTTTACGGCCCCCGACCGAATAGTAATGCCCAACGATGCGAGCTGCCCGCAGATGCTCGACGTGGCCTTTATGCAAAAAACCGGCAACTGGGGCCTCTTCCACGAGCTGGGGCACCGGCACCAGTTCTGGGGCATCGACTTTGCGGGAACGGGCGAGGTCAGCACCAATCTGTACACGATGTACGTGTTCGACCAGGTCTTGCACAAGGGCTTGTATAACCACCCGCAGATAGCCAGCCGCCAGGAAGTAGCCGACAAGGCCACCTGGTACCTGGAATACCAGCCGTCCTTCGACAGGTGGAAGGCCGACCCCTTCCTGGCGCTCAGTATGTACGTGCAGCTGATTCACGCCTTCGGCTGGGCGCCCATCGAGCAGGTGTACCGGCAGTACCGGCAGCTGCCCAAAAGCCAGTACCCGGCCACCGAGGCCGCCAAGCGCGACTACTGGTTCACGGCCATCAGCACGGCCACGCGGCGCAACCTGGCCCTCTTCTTCGCGCAGTGGAAAGTGCCGGTGGGGGAGGAGGCCGCCAGGGCCGTGGCCACGTACCCGACCTGGCTGCCGCCCGAGATGCAGGCTAAATAAGAGTAGTGCGGCTGGGCCGCCGCTGGCGCGGAGCGCAAGGCAGGCGGGCTCGGCGGGCGTGTCGCCTCACCCCCCGGCCCCCTCTCCGAAAAGGAGAGGGGAAGCCAGGCGTTAGCTGTTAGCCATTAGCTGCTGGCTGTTGGCTCTTTTGTATAAGGAGCTAGTAGCTAACAGCCAATAGCCAACAGCTCCGCAAAGGCTCCCCCTCTCCTTTTCGGAGAGGGGGCCGGGGGGTGAGGCGACACGGGCGGC
>CAXYJY010000068.1:0-79039 GCA_964277755.1 uncultured Hymenobacter sp. | reverse complement strand
CGCGGGGCGGCCGGCACTACCGGCCGCCCCGCGCCGCAGTATTAGTAAAAATAGTTTTTTAAATGCCGGGGGCAGCCTACCTTGCCGTCGCCAACGGCAACCGGCGCTACACCAAGGGCTTAGCGCGTGGGTTCGCGGCAGGTATATTTTCTCACTTTTATTCTTTTTCGATGAGGACAAGCTTACACACACACACGCTGGCTGCTGCTGCTGGCGGGCTGGCTCTGGCGCGCGGTAGCCATGGGGCAAGTTCCTATTGGTGGAGGAGGCAGTCCTTGTTTCGCTATCCCTTCTAGGATTGCAGCCAGCTACAGCTGCGGAGGGGTAGTGACACTAAGCGTAACCAGTGCGAATGCTAATCCATCTTACACCTGGGACTTAGGAAATAATTCTACCGCCGTAGGTGCTGGACCCATTACCACTACTTACACCGGGTCAGGGCCTTATACCGTGACGGTAATAACGACATTTACCAACGGTAATCAAACTTGTCAATCTACTTCAGCGGTCAGCGTCACGCCCAACCAAGGCAGCGGGTGCTGCCCGGCCAGCGTGGCGGCCAGCAACCTGCTGGGCGCGGCGGGCACCGTGACTACCCTGAGCGGCGGCGGCACCTACAGCGGTACCTACCGGGTGCTGGGCGACCTGCTGCTCACCAACGGCAGCTATACGCTAACCCCCGGCACTACCTTTTATGTGGATGGCCAGGGTAGCAAGAGCCCGAAGCGGCAAGTGACGGGGGCCAGCATCACGCTGGGAGCCAACGCCAGCCTGACACTGGACAACGCTACTCTCACGGCCTCGGGCAGTGGCCCTAGCTGCCCCATGTGGCGCGGCCTGGTGCTAAGTAATGGCGGCCAGGGCCCCGGTGGCACCTACCGGCTGGTGGTGCGCAACAACTCGACCATCAGCCACGCCTGGTGCGGCATTGACCTGCAAGAGGAAGTGTCCATTCCGACGGGGGCGACGGAATACACTATCGATAACTCGACCTTCGCCCACAACCTGACGCACGTGCGCGACAACTCGCGGCACACCGGCAGCCTGCTCTCGCGCATAGCCGGGTGCTCGTTTAGCTCCAACCCGGCCAAGATGCACTACCCGTATGACGCAACCTCGGCAAGCGAGGAGTTTTACACCTACCAGGCCCTGTTGTTGACGCCGTATTACGGCACCAACAATAGTAACAGCGTGCTGGCTGTGCATGACAACACCATCACGCAGGCGGTGTACGGCATCGTAAACAACGTCTACGACCGGGCCGGGGTAGAGCTATACGACAACCAGCTATTTGACATGTATGCGATGGGCATCTGGACGACAGATAACGTGGCTTCCCCCAGGGTTATCAGCGGTAATCGCATCGCGTTGAACACCTCGCTTACCGTGCCAACGGAGCAAATAAATCCGCAGGCCACCAGCTACGGGTTTTATTCCGAAGCCCCGCTGCACAACTATTCCAATTCTTTCGAGCGAAACTACGTGCGCTGGGATGGGATTACCCCCAACCTGAAGCCCCTGGTGGGCCTGTACCTGTCGGGGGTGGCGGAAGTAAGTGGCAACCGCCTAGCCAGCATGACGGAAGGTATTCGCACGGCGGCGCAGGAGGGGGCCCTGTTCGACAACCTCATCCTGGATTCTGACAAAGGCATCGTGGTAGCGGACGGGGGCAGTCACTCCTACCAGACGACGACTGGCTGCAACACGTTTTCGACCACGGCTACCAGCGTGACCACGCAGTACGCGCTGGAGGTGCAGCCCGGGGCCTATCTCTACGACCAGGGCAGCCCCGGCAGCCCGGCCGCCAACCGCTTCGAGGGCAACCTCAACGAGGCCATGCATAATGATGGGTTGCAGGGGTTTGTATACTACGCTACTACCTCGCCTCAAGAAGTGCTGGTATCTACAAGTAGTAGTGCTGGCTCTAACCAAGTATTTGTGATAGCAACCTCATCTCCTGTCGGTAGTTGGACAGGCTACTGTAGCAGTGTGCGAGGTGCCACCAATGGCAACGGCGTGAACGCCCGCGGCGCGGTGCTGAGCGCAGCTACCCTAGCGGCGCTGGCCGACTCGGTGCGCCTACGCCGGGTGCCGCCCGCCCGCCGCCGCGCTTACCTCTACCAAGTGCTCGATACCTATAAGACCACCGGCCAGTTAGCCGCCCTCGAAGCGTGGTGGGCCACGTTGCTATTGCCTAACGCCGAAGACTACCGCACCACCGGCTTAGCCCTGCTGCGCGCCTACGACGCGCAGCCCGCCCCGGCCGCCGCGCAGCGGGTGCTTGCGCTTTTGCAACCGCAGGCGCTGCTCAACGCGGAGGTGGCCGCCGCGCTGCAATACCGCACAGTGCGCCAGCACCTGCCGCTGACCACGCCCCGCTTAGCAGCGGCTGATAGCACGATATTGCGCACGCTGGCGTGGTCGGGCACGAGCCTGGCCGAGCGGGCCGGGCACTGGCTGCGCTACTTCCACCCCCGCATCCCGCTGCCCGCGCCCAAGGCTCACATCGCTCATGCTACCAGCCGCACCGCGTTGGCGAAAGCCGGAGCCACCGGGGCCGTGCTGGGGGTAGCGTACCCCAACCCGACCCAAGACGAGGCGACCATCTCGTACCAGCTGCCGAAAGCCTCGGCTACAGCCACAGCCGAACTTAGTTTTACGGACCTGCTCACCGGGCGCGTGCAACTGACCTTGCCGCTGAAAGCTGACAGCGGGCCCAACGCGCAAACGGTGCAGGTGCCACACCTGCCAGCCGGCCAGTACATGTATCGGCTGCTCGTGAACGGGCAGCCCGTAGCCATTCCCCGACGACTGGTTGCTCGCTAATCTTTAAATAAGGAGCGGCTCGGCCTTGCCGGGCCGCTCCTCTTTATCTTATGAGAAAGCTCATCTGGATACTCGCGCTTTGGTTGGGGGCATTGCCCGCCGTGGCTCAGCGCTTGAGTTGGGAACGGCCACTGGATTTTGCCGGGACGTCAATTGACGTACTAGGCTATACACAAATGTTGAATAATGGTGACTGCTTAGTTCATGGGGTAACAAGCCCAGGATTACGCTATCCATTCATTATGGCGCGCTATCAGCCTAACGGCACATTAGTGCGGCAGCAAACGGGCCACACACTGATAACATTAGAGCAAGACCTAGTTTCTTTAGGCACACCAGGTTTTTTACTGGTGGCAAGCGTGGCTGATGGCAATATAGCCAGCTTATTTTTTCAACGCTTACGTCCCAATGGTGATACCCTACTAGGTCGACGTTATCCGAATGCCCTCTTTGTCGGCTACCCCGTGCGGGCCATTCGCGATGGCGACAGCGTGCGCGTGCTGGCCGTGGCCATAGACGCGGCAAACTTTGGCAACTACACCTCTTGGCTAACAACTGATACGGCCGGGGCGATAGGCCGCATCCGACGCTATGCTAACCCCGCGCCGGGTACGGCCTACGCCTGCACGATGGTGCAGACGGCGCGTGGCGGCTGGTTGGTAATAAGTCATTATGCGCCTGTTGGAGGGTATGTTCATCCCTACCTGTATGAGCTCAGCGCTCGTGGGATTTTACGCCGTCAGCGTCAGCACGTCTTGTTTGCCAGTACCAGCACGGGGAATGAGAAGGTGGACCGCAACTGGAACAACCTGATTCGGCTGGGCGATGGCAGCGGGTACGTGTTCAGCGGGCAGCAGCAGGCCGGGGCGCAGCGCTGGGGCTTTCTCTGCAAGCTCGACACGGCGCTAAACGTGGTGTGGACCTACCGCCACCCGCCCCAGGCCACGGCCAATCTGGCCCCGCGCCAGGTCTACGAGCTGCCCGACGGCAGCCTGGGCTGGATGGCAGGCGACGAGGGGGCGGGCCCGGTGCCCTACACCAACAAGCTCTACTACATCCGCGTCAGCGCCGCCGGGCAGCTGCTGGGGCAGCGCACGTTCACGAGCGCGGCCTGCACGCAGCTGCGGTTGTACTCCTGGCAGCCCTTGCCGGGCGGTGGGGCGCTGGTGGTAGGGGGCTACGCGGCGTGCGGCACGCCGGGCAGCCTGGTGGCCTACACGGCGCGGCTCGACAGCGCGGCCACGGTGCTGGCCGAGCGGGTGGGGCAGCCGGGCGGCGGAGGCAGCGGGGTGTACCCTAACCCGGCCACGGCCAGTGCGCCAGTCACGTGGCAGGGGGCGGTGCCGGTGGGGGCCTCCTCGGCCGAGCTGGTGCTGCTCGACGTGCTGGGGCGGGTGGTGCGGCGGGTGGCGGTAGTGGGGCGCGGGGCGCAGGTGGTGCAGCTCATCGACCTGCGCGGGCTGGCGGCGGGCACGTATGCGTGCCGCCTGCTCGTGGCCGGGCAGCCCCTGGGCGGGGTGCAAAAGCTCAGCTACCTGCCCTGAGTGAACACAAGTGGGTGGAGCGGGGTTGGGGAAGGCCGTACTTTTGCGGGCGTTCTCCCAACCCCGCCCCACCCTTTTACTTATGTATTTCAACCACATCATCGAAACCCTCGGCAATACGCCGCTCGTGCGCCTCAATAAGGTAACGGAGGGTATTAAAGGCACCGTACTGGCTAAGGTCGAGTATTTTAACCCCGGCAACTCGGTAAAGGACCGCATGGCCCTGCGCATGGTAGAAGACGCCGAGGCGGCCGGTATTCTCAAGCCGGGCGGCACCATCATCGAGGGCACCAGCGGCAACACGGGCATGGGCCTGGCCCTCACGGCCATCGCCAAGGGCTACAAAACCATCTTCGTGATGAGCGACAAGCAGAGCAAGGAAAAGCAGGACATCCTGCGCGCCGTGGGCGCGGAGGTCGTCATTTGCCCCGTCGACGTGGCCCCCGACGACCCGCGCAGCTACTACTCGGTGGCCAAGCGCCTCAACCAGGAAACGCCCAACTCGTTCTACCCCAATCAGTACGACAACCTATCGAACACAGCCGCCCACTACGCCAGCACCGGCCCCGAAATCTGGGCCGGCACCGAGGGCAAGGTCACGCACCTGGCCTGCGGCGTGGGCACGGGCGGCACCATCTGCGGCATCAGTAAGTACCTCAAGGAGCAGCACGCGGGCGTGTTCACGCTGGGCATCGACACCTACGGCTCGGTGTTTAAGAAGTACAAGGAAACCGGGATTTTTGACGAAAACGAAATCTACCCCTACAAAACCGAGGGTATCGGCGAAGACATCCTGCCCAAAAACGTGGACTTCGACGTCATCGACCAGTTCGTGAAAGTAACCGACCAGGACGGCGCGCTCATGACCCGCCGCCTGGCCCGCGAGGAAGGCCTGTTCGTGGGCTGGAGCTGTGGCTCGGCTACCCACGGCGCGCTCGAATACGCCCGCGAGCACTTGAAAGAGGAGGATACGATGGTGATTGTGCTGCCCGACCACGGCACGCGCTACCTCGGCAAAGTCTACAACGACGACTGGATGCGCGCCCAGGGCTGGCTCTAGCAGCGGCCGCTACTAATGCGGCTAGGCAGTATTATCTTCGTAGAGCTAATCGAAAAACGAATAAATTAGATGGACGTGTTGAATCATATCGTGCTGGTGGATGACAATGAGACGACGAGCTTTCTTAATAACCGCCTGCTCGGTCGCCTGGCGTTGGCCAATAAGGTGAGCACGTTTTCGCGCGCCGAAGAGGCATGCCGATTTCTCTGGCAAGACCTGGCGGCCACGCCCGAGCCGGCGGCCGACCTCGTGTTCGTGGACCTGAAAATGCCCGGCATGAGCGGCTTTGAGTTTCTGGAGCAGTACAGCCAACTGCCCCAGGCTGTGCAAGACCGCACGGTAGTGGCCGTGCTCACGACCTCGATGCACGCCGCCGACACCGCCCGCGTAGCCCAGTACCCCAACGTAGAGTACCTCACCAAGCCCCTGACCGAGGAAAAGCTGCAACGCCTGCTCGCCAAGCGCTTTGCGCTCAAGCCCAGCTCCGCCCCGGCCAAGTAGGTTTTTGCTGAAAATGAAAAGCCCGGCTACCTGCGTAACGCAGATAGCCGGGTTTCTTTTTGGTAATTAATGTAATGATTTTTGTCATTGCGAGCGCAGCGAAGCAATGACAAGTACACGGCTACACAAACTCGAACTTCTCGCTGTCAAATAACCCTTTGTCACTCAGCTTGAGTCTGGGAATTACCAGCAGCGCCATGAACGAGAGCGTCATAAACGGCGCTTGCAGCCCCGAGCCGAGCTGCGCTTTGGCAAAGGCATCGAGCTCCGAGTAGGCCGCCGCTACCTCCGGCCCTGGTTGGTCGCTCATGAGGCCGGCCACGGGCAGCGGCAGCACCAGCGCAGCCCCGTCGGGGCCCACGGCCGCCAGGCCGCCTTTGGCGGCTACTACCAGGTTGATGGCGCGGGCCAGGCTGGCGTCGTCCACGCCCACGGCCGTGATGTTGTGCGAGTCGTGGCCCACGCTGCTGGCCAGCGCACCGGCTTGCAGTCCAAAGCCCTTGATGAAGGCCACGGCGGGCGAGGCGGCGGGTGCGTAGCGGTTCAGCACCACCAGCTTGAGAATATCCTGCGCAGGGTCAGCTACAAAGCAATTATTCACTACTGACAGGAATAAGCTACGGCGCGCGGTGATAAGCTGGCCATCAAAGCATTCGATAACAGGCAGCGGAAAAGACGGATGCATAGCTCCGGCGCTTGCCGGGGCCGGAGCCACGAGTGAGCCGGGTGCAATAGGCTCGGCGTGGAAGTTATTCAGCACTGCCACGAGCGCGGCGGGCAGCAGGCACTGCCCGTTCTCGGCCACCAGCGCGCCATCGAGGTAGGTTTGGCGCACCGCGAAGTCGGTGAGGTTTTCGACCACGATAAAATCGGCCGCATCGCCGAGGCGCAGCTGGCCCACGGGCAGGCGGTAGTGCGCCACCGGGTTCACGCAAGCCACTTGCAGCACCTCAAACACGCTGTAGCCCAGGGCCACGGCCCGCGCCACCAACTGGTTGAGGTGGCCCAGCAGCAGCGTATCGGGGTGCTTGTCATCCGAGCAGAACATGAGGCAGTCGTAGTAGCGCGGCAGCAGCTCGATGAGGGCATCGAAGTTGCGCGCCGCCGAGCCCTCGCGGATGAGGATTTTCATGTCGGCCGCCAGCTTGTCGCGGGCTTCGTCGGCGGTGAAGCACTCGTGGTCGGTGCTGATGCCGGCGCTGGCGTAGCGCTCGGCGTCTTCGCCGCGCAGGCCGGGCGCGTGCCCGTCCACGGGCCGGCCGTAGCGCCGGGCCAGCTCGATTTTTTCCATTACCACCGGGTCGCGGCTCAGCACGCCGGGCCAGTTCATCATCTCGGCCAGGTAGCCGATTTTGGGGTTCTGAAACAGCGTCTCAATGTCAGCGGCTGTAATCTCGGCCCCCGCCGTTTCGAAGGGTGTGGCCGGCACGCAGCTCGGCGCGCCAAAGCAAAACTTAAACGGCACCTGGGCGGCATTATCCAGCATGTACTGCACGCCGGCCACGCCCAGCACGTTGCCGATTTCGTGCGGGTCACTCACCGTCGCCACCGTGCCGTGGGGCAAGGCCAGCCGCGCAAACTCGCTGGGTACCAGCAAGGAGCTTTCCACGTGCACGTGAGCATCTACAAAGCCCGGCAGGGCGTAAGGCAGGGCTGCGTCGGGGCCGGTGGCGCCCGCCACGGCCTCAATAGCCGCGATGCGCCCCTCGGCTACCCGCAGCGTGGCCGGATAAATAGTGCGCCCCGGAATATCGACCAGGTTGACGGAAAGCGAAAAATCAGTAGCCATTTGAAGCTGAATAAACTAACTGTCCGGCGGACCGCGTTGGGCAACATAGTCGCAGGTCAGTACTTTTACTAAAAACTATTCGTGCCGTGAAGCTATCCCTTAACTCTCGTTTGCTGGCCGGCGTGCTGCTGGCGGCCGTGCTCAGCACCGCCAGCGGCTGCGCCCGCCACAGCTCATTGCAAAAGAAAACCCGCTGGTACAAGAGCCACGCTGGTAAAAGTACGCCCTGCCCCTGCGGGCATTAATCATTTAACAGTTATCAATTAACATTTAACAGCTGACTGGCGAAGTGCTTTGGTGCCTTCGCGCCTTCGGAGTTGCACTCCGAAAGTGGCGGGCTGCGGAGTTGTACTCCGCCACATCATTACAGCCGCGGCCACCCTTACGTCGGGGAGTGCAACTCCCCAGCCTGCCACTTTCGGAGTGCAACTCCGAAGGCGCGAAGCGCAAGCAATGCCTAGAACTACAGTATATCAGTCTATTAAATGATACTTGTTAAATGTTAAATGACACTTCCCCCCAGGCCCAGGCCCTCACTACCACCGCCGACGATGTGCGCCAGCAGCTAAACCTGATGGGCTACGGCGCCGAGGAAGTAGCGCACCTCGGCCGCGTTATCGACGCGCAGCGGCGCAGCTTGGCCCCGGCCGAGCGCGAGGGGTTTTGCACGGCTGTGGGCTGCTACCTGGGCGAGTGCCTGGTGCGCACCTACCAGGGCGAGTGGGCCGCCGGCCCCGATGGCAGCACAGGAGTAGGCATTGCGGGCCAGCTTTTTTTTAACCCATTTTTTCTGGTTAAAGAACAGCTCGATAAGGGCGCTGCGGCGTCGGTAGCGGCTTTTTTTGCGTCGGTGCCGTGGCGGCTGGCCGAGCGGCTGGGCGCGCAAAAGGTCAAAATTTCGTAATCTTGCGGGGCCAATGGCCAATCCCGCGCGTTTATGAAGAACCTCGTTATTGCCATCGACGGCTACTCCTCGTGTGGCAAAAGCACTACGGCTAAGGCCGTTGCCGCCGCCCTCCACTACGCCTATCTCGATACCGGGGCCATGTACCGGGGCGTCACGCTGTACCTGCTCGAAAACGGCATTGCCTTCGATGACATGGCGCGCATCGAGCGGGCCTTGCACGATGATATCCACATCAGCTTCAAGCGCAACCGCCGCACCGGCCGCAACGAGCTGTGCCTCAATGACCACGTGCGGGAGGATGATATCCGCCAGATGCGGATTTCCAACTCCGTGAGCGAGGTGTCGGTTATCGCGCAGGTGCGGCACGCCATGGTGGCGCAGCAGCAGCGCATGGGCCGCAAGCGCGGCGTGGTGATGGACGGCCGCGACATCGGCACCACCGTGTTCCCCGACGCTGAGGTGAAGATTTTCATGACCGCCGAGGTCGAAATCCGCGCCATGCGCCGCCAGGAAGAACTCGCCGCCAAAGGCGAGCACGTACCGCTCGATGCCATCATCGAAAACCTGCGCAAGCGCGACCACATCGACTCGACCCGCGCCGAAAGCCCCCTGCGCCGCGCCGCCGACGCCGTGCTGCTCGATACCACCCACATCACCATCACCGAGCAGGTCGATTTTGTGTTGGACAAGGTATCATCGGCCCTGTTCGCGGCCTACGCCCACAAGGTAAACGAGCAGTTGAGCAAGTAGCTTGGACTTTGTAGTCCAAGCTACTTTTCCAGCCGCGCAATGTCCGCCGCCAGCCGCTGGCTGAATTGCGTAGCCGCCTGGCGCGTGATGTGGTTGCCGTCGTTGGTAGGGTAGGGCTGGGTCAGGTAATTGAGGTAAGGCACGTGCTGAGCGGCTGCTAATTGCTGCATCCGCTGGTCAAAATTAGGCTGATACTGCTGCTCTAAGGCAGCCATCGCCGCGCCGGTCGGAATGCGAACCAGCACCACCTGGCCGTGCAGTTGCAAAAACGAGATGGTTTTTGACAAACTATTATAGCGAACCGTTGCAAAGGCGCTGCTGGCCGCCAGCTTGCGGTAAGTAGCCAGCTTTTCGGCCGTGCGGCGGCGTAGCAGCGCCGTGTCGGCGCTGGGTGGTGGCAGGGCTATTTCGAGCCAGCCATCGGGGTGCAGTCGCTCGACTACATGAGCCGTGTCGGTATTCAAAAGCAGCTGGTAAAACGGCTTGTGCAGGTAGTGCGCCAAGTAATCTAGGTTGGGGTTTTGGCTGACACTAGCCAGTCGGCTTACCATTGACTTTGCTTCGGGGTAAACCTTAGGTTCTTCAAGATGAATATCTATTCGAGAGGAAAGGAAGGATTTAGTGGAAAAGCTAATACGCTCCATATCCTTTTGCAGCGACAGTGACCATGGGTCTACGGCCAGGATAAATAGCCCATTTTTAGTGCCCGGCGCCAGCTTGCGCCGGGTGCTACTCAAATAGCCCGGCCCATACGGCGACTCGGCCAGCGTGAAGGCGTAATTCAGCCACGGCCCCTCGTAGCCCTTCAACTGCGCGGCCAGCACGCCGGGCTTGATGCCCTGCGCCGCCCGCGAGGTGCCCAGCACCAGCGAGCCCGCCGGCGGACTGGCAAAGCGGGCGTAAAACGCATCGACGTAGCCACGCCGCAGCCCCGCCCAGATGCCCAGGCCGCCCAGCAGCGCCGCCGTGCCGAGCAGCAGCGTGAGGCGCAACAACAGTCTTTGCATGGCCAAAGCAGCTTAAAATTGAAAGTAAATAAACTGGCTGCTGCCGAAAATGCCGCCGTACAGCATCGCCAGCAGCAGCCCCAGGTAGCCGGCCCAGCGCAGCGGTGCGGGCCGGCGCGCCAGCCACGCCGCCACCGGGCCACGCTCGGCGCGGTAGTCGGCGGCGGCGAGCAGCAGCACCGCGCCGCCCGCTACCACCAGTTCGGCCACGAAGTGCCGGCCCAGCCCGGCCAGCAGCTTTTGCAGCTGCGGCAGGTGCAGGTGGCCCCAGCCCTGGAACAAGTGCGTGCTGATGTAGAAGGCATCGGGCAAGGTATTGGCCCGGAAAAACAGCCAGGCGTAGGCCACCAGCGCTACCGTGGCAGCCGTGGCCAGCGCCCGGTGCAGGCGCGGCCGGGCGGCCAAGCCGCTGGCCTGCGCCAGCCGGGCACGCAGCGGGGCCGACCAGTTTTCCACTACCAGGTAGCAGCCGTGCAGCGCGCCCCACACCACGAAGGTCCAGCTGGCCCCGTGCCAGAGGCCGCTTAGTAAAAACACAATCAGCACGTTGCCGTAGTTGCGGGCGGGGCTGCGGCGGCTGCCGCCCAGCGGAATGTACACGTAATCGCGGAACCAGTTGGAGAGCGACATGTGCCAGCGCCGCCAGAAATCGCCCACCGAGGTAGCCAGGTAGGGCTGCCGAAAATTGAGCACCAGCCGGTAGCCCAGCACCCGCGCCGCGCCGCGCGCTAGGTCAGTGTAGCCCGAAAAGTCGGCGTAAATCTGGCCCGTAAACGCGGCCACCGCCAGCACCAGCGCCAGGCTGTCGAACTGCCGGGGGTGGTCGAAAACGGGGTTGGCTAGCAGGGCCAGCCGGTCGGCAATCACTACCTTCTTGAACATGCCCCAGGCCATGAGCCGCAGCCCGCTGGCCACGTTGTCGTAATCGAACTCGTGGGTTTGGCGCAGCTGCGGCAGCATCTGGCCGCCGCGCTCGATGGGGCCGGCCACCAGCTGCGGCCAGAAGGCCACGAATAGCGCGAAGCGGCCCAGATTGGGCTCGGCCTCCAGCTTGCTCTGGTACACATCCACGATGTAGGCCACCGACTGAAACGTGTAGAACGACACGCCTACCGGCAGCACCAGCTCCAGCGCGGGCACGGCGTAGGGCAGGTGCAGGGCCGTGGCCAGCGCGCCCGCCGTATCGCGAAAGAAATTGAAATACTTGAAAATGAACAGCGTGCCCAGGTTGCTGGCCAAACTGAGGTAGAGCCAGGGCCGCCGCTGCGCTTTGGTGGCCAAGCGACTCATTCGCACGCCACTGTAATAGTCTAAGAGCGTAGTAGCCAGTAGCAAAAGCGTGTACTCGGGCCGCCAGCTGAAGTAAAAGTAGTAGCTGCTAGCCAGCAACAGCGGGGCGCGCCAGCGCGCCGGCAGGGCGTAGTAGAGCCCCACCATGAGGGGGAAAAAGACGAGGAAATGGAGCGAGTTGAACAGCATAAGCCGGGCGCGGGCCGGCAAAGGTCGGTAGAGTGTACCGCAAGCTAAAGCTTACGGTACACCGACTAACGCTTCCGCTCTATTCCCGTACCTTTGCCTTTTCGAACCCAGCATCTTGCCGGGCTGTTATCTAGCTACTATGCAGGTTACCATCGATAAAAATTCCGGCTATTGCTTTGGGGTCGAATTTGCCATCCAGATGGCCGAAGATGAATTGAATAGCGGAGCCGAAACCCTGTATTGCCTCGGCGACATCGTGCACAACCGCATGGAGGTAGAGCGCCTCAACAAGCAGGGCCTGCGCGTGATAGACCGCGAGCAGCTCGGTACGCTGCACGACTGCAAGGTGCTCATCCGGGCCCACGGCGAGCCGCCCGAGACTTACCAGCTGGCCCTGCAAAACAACCTGGAGCTGATAGACGCCAGCTGCCCGGTAGTCCTCAAGCTCCAAAACCGGGTGAAGCACGCCTTCGACGCCAGCACCCGCGACAACGGCCAGATTGTCATTTACGGCCAGCCCGGCCACGCCGAGGTTATCGGTCTCACCGGCCAGACGCGCAACCAGGCGCTCATCGTGATGCACGAGGCCGACCTCGACCAAATCGACTTCACGCGCCCCGTCACGCTCTTCAGCCAGACCACCAAGAGCACGGCCGGCTTCTACAAAATGAAGGCCCTCATCGAAGCCCGCATCGCCGCCGCCGGCGGCGCGCTCGAAAGCTTCGATGCCAACGATAGCATCTGCCGGCAGGTGAGCAACCGCGAGCCGCAGCTCGCCCGCTTCGCCCAGGAGCACGACGTGATTCTGTTCGTAAGCGGGCGTAAAAGCTCGAACGGCAAGGCCCTCTTCACGGTGGTGAATGCCGTGAACCCGCGCAGCTATTTCATTGAAAATGAAAATGAACTGCAAGACGAGTGGCTGATTGGCGCTAATTCGGTCGGCATTTGCGGAGCTACCAGCACGCCGCTCTGGCTGATGCGCCAGGTGCAGGAGCGCGTAGAGGAGCTGGGCGTGGCCGTGTAGCCGTTCATCACTTGCCTTAGGTATGAAGCATTCTACCTTTGGCGTATGACTCCTTCCTTCAATCTTCCCGAAGCCCACCCCATCCGGCAGGCCCTGCTGCAAGCTAACGGCGCGCAGTTTTACCGCTGTGCCTTGCAGGTTAATCCATTTTCTTACACGCAGGAAAATGGAAAAATGCAGCATGGCTTTACTAATGAAGATGATTATAATGCTGCGTTAGTTGCAGCATTGACAGCGGCGGGGGTAAAGGTTATTGCTATTACTGACCATTGGAAGGCACGCACCGCTGCCGGGCTACGTGACGTAGCTGAGGCAGCCGGCATTACGGTGTTTCCGGGATTTGAAGCTGCGACAGATTTGGGGCATCATGTCCTTTATCTTTTCAACCCTGGCACTTCATTACCAGAGTTGGACATGATAGCTGGTCATCTAAAAGGACTTTTAGGGCCAGTTCCAAATGGTAGGCAGGAAAATTCGAGTGGTGCCAAACCGATGGAAAAGTTAGTGGAGATAGTACAGTGCAAAGACAGGTCTGAGTAAAGGTGGAATTTGCATAGCTGCTCATGTCACCTCTGACAACGGTATCCTGAAGGATAGCGGAGATAGGGCTAGCAAGCCGTGGAAATGTAAGGAATTGTACGCTGCGGCTATTCCGGGAGCTATCAATGACTTGTTGCATGGCCCCTTGGATATTGTTCAAAACGGGCAATCTCATTATCGTCGCGAGCGATTGATGGCGCTCATTAATGCAAAAGATATTAACGGCCCAACAGAGGTCAATGCCCGAAATGCATCGTGTTGCATCAAACTTGCCGAGCTAACCACTGAAGGCTTGCGGCAAGCTTTTCTAGACCCGACACCGCGCATCCGGCTGGATAGTGAGCCCATACCGGCGGGGCACATGGAAATACTGGCAGCTACTTGGGAAGGTGGAAAGCTAGATGGCCTGGCAATTCATTTGAATGCCAACTTAAACATCTTGGTTGGCGGGCGAGGAGCCGGTAAATCATCAATAATAGAAACCCTGCGTTATGCTTTCGATGCGCCAATAGCCGCAAAGGAGGCTCGTGCCAATCATGAAAGCCTGGTAAAGGGGATGCTGGGTACGGGCGGTAAGGTATCGGTAGCAGTACAACGCTATACGCCGGCACCAATAGCCTATCTGGTAGAACGCACTCATCCCGGGCCGGCTTCAGTGCGCGACGAAAATGGTGACGTGCTGGACGTGAAGCCAATAGATGTGTTGCGCCAACTGCCAGAGATATACGGCCAGCACGAGATTGCGGAAATGGCCAATGACCGCGGAAAAGATGGCCACCTCACCAACCTGCTGCGCCGCTTTTTGCCCACGCGCGCGGCCGATGGGCTAGCCCGCAAAGCTGCGCTTCAGCACGCGCTAACTGAAACCCGTGAGCGATTGCTTAAACTTGATAAAGAGATAAGTACTGCGGATGAGCGCCTAGCCGGGTTGCAAGCGTTACAATTGCGGCAGGCCGAATATGAGAAAGCAGATTTGCCGGCCAAATTGGATGCTCATACGCGCTGGCAGCGGGAAGGAGGCTTGTTTCAATCGACACGCGACCGATTGCGGCCCGTGCAAGCGGCGCTCGATGCGCTACAGGCTGCCCGCAATCTTGATTATGATGGCTTAGGCACCGCAGCCCTGCAAGACCTGCCAAATGCGAACCTGCTGCAAGAGCTGGCTAGCGCGTTGCGACAAGCCGAAACCGCAGTAGAGGAGGCTGCCACCAAGGTGGCAGTCGCGCTGAATTCCGCGCAAGCCCAAATCAGTGCAGTAGAGCAGACCTGGAAACCACTACGCAAAGCGGCGGATGATGCCATGCAGGCACAGCTCCGAACGCTACAGGCGGAGAATGTAGATGGAGCCGACTACCTGAAGCTGGTAAAAGAGCTGGATAAGCTTGGTGCAGTTGAGAAGCAACGTCAGGTGCTTGAAAATGAGCGTAAAGCCGTGCGGCAGCGCCGGCGTAACCTGCTAAGCGAGTTTCAGGATTTACTGAGTAGTGAGCGTCGGGATTTAGAGCGAACGGCTAGTAAAATCACAAGTCAACTGGATAATAGAGTGAGAGTGCGCGTGCTGCACGCCTCCCCCCGCACTGGCTTGCAGGATTTGGTGCGAAGCGCGCTGGCGGCCAACAACCCAGGCGGTATGAAATACGCCCCTATCCTAGATACGCTGAAGAATAAAGAGGAAATTTCCCTCGTGGGCCTGGCAGAAGCGTGCCGCCGCAGTGATGTCGCTGCGCTACGCCAGGAGTATGGCCTGTCGCCCGGGCAGGCCGACCAACTGGCTAACATTGGCGCGGATGCCTGTATGCGCCTGGAGGAATTGGAACTGCCGTCAACTACCGACCTGGAACTAAACAAAGCCGATAGTGGGGCAGAGCCAGACTGGAAGCCACTGGCCGCCCTGTCGGCGGGGCAGCGCGCTACCGCAGTGCTACGGTTGTTGCTGTTAGATTCGTTGGTGCCGCTCTTGATTGACCAACCAGAGGACGACCTTGATAACCGATTTATTGCCGATGATATCGTGCCAATCATCAAGCGGGAGAAAAAAAGAAGGCAATTTTTGTTTGCAACGCACAACGCGAACGTACCAGTACTAGGCGACGCGGACTTGATTGTGGGCTTGGCCTATGAGCGCGACCGTATTCAGGCAGACATCAGTGGGGCGTTAGAAACTCCTGCCGTTCACCAGTTAGTAGAGAAGGTGCTAGAAGGTGGCAAGGAGGCCTTTGCTCGCCGCCGCGCCAAATATAATTTTTAAGTTGATGCTGGCTCCCCTTACCAAAACTGACTTGCTGAGTCGTATTGCCGATAGTGAAAACTCAGCAGTAGAATTTGAGCGCGATGATTTACGCCCCGAGCAGCTAGCCAAGGAGCTGGTTGCCTTCGGCAATTTTGAAGGCGGGCAGTTATTCCTGGGAGTGGAGGATGATGGTACCGTCAGTGGTCTGCGCTACACGGCAGGCCGTGATGCTGCCCAACTGGAAGAATGGATAATGACAGTGTGCCGCACCCGTGTGCAGCCAGGCATTATCCCTTTTTTTCAAATAATTCGGGAGGTAGAACCAGGGCGAGATGTAGCCGTCATTCAGCTAAATCGAGCCTTGCAGGTGCTGCACGTCTGGGCCAATCAACGTCGGACATATTACGTTCGGGCAGGAACGGTGAGTGCGGAGATGCATCCCGACGAACTGGCGCGCCTGTTTCAGCAACGCGGTCAGGTGCGGGCCGATGTGCAGCCTATCGCCGGTACCTCACTGGATGACCTCGACCTGACCCGTTTACGAGATTATTTTGTGCGAGTGCGTTATCAGGATGCACCACCTGCCAGCAGTAATGAGGAACGCGGCTGGTCCCAAGCACGGCTGGTTGCTGAATGGACGCAGTTGCTACTCAACACCGAACTTATGGTAGAGCTGCGCGATGCAGTGGTGCCCGAAGGACTGCCTGTTTGCTCAGCTGCCGGACTGTTACTTTTTGGAAAAAATCCAAATCGTTTTCTGCCGCAAGCAGGTATAACAGCTATTGTATACAGGGGCGTAGAGAAGGAATACGCTACCCCTCAGCGAATAAGGGGACCATTAGTGGGGCGCTTCGCAGAAGTAGGCGGCCAGGTGGAGCTACTCGAACCCGGTGTGATTGACCGAGCGATGCTTTTCGTAGAACGGTATGCCAGTGACGCAGAAGAACTAAACGGAGCGATACGTGTCGAGCGGTGGCACTACCCGCGCGAAGCAGTTCGTGAGGCAATAGTGAATGCGGTCGCTCATCGCGATTACTTGCTAGGAGCGACAGACATAGAGTTGGCTATCTATGCTGACCGGCTCGAAGTTATTTCGCCCGGTCGCCTGCCTAATGGAATTACTCCCGCTCGTAGGCGGGCAGGTACCCGTGCTACGCGCAATCAACTTGTTTTGGACGTGCTACGCGATTACCTCTACATGGAGCACATGGGGATGGGCGTGCGATTAAAAATCATCCGTCTGATGCAGGAATACAATGGTACTGACCCCGACCTGATAGCAGAGAGCGACCAGTTCACATTGCGCTTGTGGCGATAGATTTTACTGCTTCAAAGCCCGCGCAACCTCTTGCTCGTAGAGCTCTCGTTTCCTCGTCAAACGCCACCAACACTACCTCGCGCGGCCATTCGTGCGCCGCCAACCACTGCCGCACCTCGCGCACGGCCACGGCGGCGGCCTTGGGGTAGCCGTAGATGCTGGTGCTGATGCCGGGAAGTGCCACTGATTCCAACTGGTTTTCGAGTGCCAGCTGCTACGGTAGCAGCTGGCCAGTTTGTCGGGCTCGCCCTTGTGGCCGCCGTTCCAGTGCGGGCCCACGGTGTGGATGACGTGGGCCGCCGGCAGCCGCCCTGCCGCGCCCGTATCTGCTGGCACTCGGCCAGAAGCTGCGGCCCGCCGGCCCGGTGGATGGCCCCGGCCACGTCCTCGCCGCCGAGCAGCGACCAATCGGCGGCATTGACGGTGGCCGTGGTGGCGAGCTTGGTAATGTCGCCCTGCACGATGCGCAGGCGAGGGGTAGGGGCGTCGGACATAAGGCAAGATAACATTTACTTGTCATTGCGAGCGCAGCGCAGTAATCGCACCTGTTCAGCCGCACCGTTCGGTTACAGGTACTTCGCTGCGCTCGCAAGGACAGGCGATTTTGAGAAAGAAAATACGGCGCTTCGGGCCGTGTTTGAGATGCTTCGGAAGTGCCAGGCGACGCTTCAGCAAGGGCAACTTGCGAAGGGGTAGGGCAAAATTCTACATTTGACCATCGCTTCCAACCACTCCTAACCAGCCCCCGCCATGCAGCCCCACCGCCCCGCCCCCCCCGCTTCCTTCGATGCCCCCCGCGACCAGCGCCTGTGGCAGATTGCCCGCGCCCGCACCAAGTTTCAGAGCCACCTCGGGGTGTATTTGCTCGTGAATGGTGGCCTGTGGGCACTGTGGGCGCTCACTGAGCAGCCTCACTACCACCGCGCCGACTTTCTGCCCTGGCCCATCTGGTCAACGGTGTTCTGGGGCATCGGGCTGGTGTCGCAGGGGCTGGCGGCCTACAGCCGGCTCAACTGCGGCGAGCGCACCCAGCGCGAGTACGAGCGCCTCTTGCGCCAGCAGCAGAGCTAATTAGTTTATAATTCAAAACACCAAGAGGTAGCCGCCCAATTTCAGTGCGGCTACCTCTTGGTGTTTTCAACTGCTTGCCATAAGTAGCTAGCCTACTGGCAAGCACGTAGGTAGTAAGCCCGGTTTATTCAACCAGCAGCCGGTGCGTGCTGGCGGCACTGCCCCCAAGCACGCGCACCAGGTACAGGCCAGCGGCGAGCCCGTCGAGGCGAAGGGTAGCCTCGGCCGCGCCAGCGGCTACGGGCTGCCGGCGCACCTCATGACCCAGCGCGTCGAGCACTACCAGGCTGTGGGCCCCGGCCGCGAGCGGCACGTGGGCTACCTCATGGGCCGGGTTGGGGTAGAGGTGCTGGCGGCCCGTGGCTGCGGCCGGCGCAGCCGCCAGAATGGCGGGGTCGGTGAGGGTAGCCAGGGCGGCTACGCTCACGCCGGTGGGGCCGGTTATGACCGAAGGGCCGAAGGCCGACAGCGGCGTGGTGTAGCCGCCCACGTAGGCTTTGCCCTGGCTCAGGGCGATGGCTTGGTACGTATCGAGCGAAAGGCCACCGGCCGCCTGCACCCAGGCCACGCTGGCGCTGCTGCCCGCATCGGCGAGCCGGGCCACGAAGCCATCGAGGCTGCCCGCACCCCAGAGCGTAGTAGGGCCAAAGGTGGCGGGGCCGGTGAAGTAACCCGCCGCGTACACGTTCGAGCCGTTCACGGCCAACTGGTAGGCCCGGTCGGAGCCCGCGCCACCCAGCAACTGCGCCCAGCCCAGCGCCAGGCTGGTGCCGGTGTCAACTACTTTCAAGATAAAGGCATCGGACGCGCCCGCCCCGGTGGCCGCGGTGCCGGGCCAGGTGGGGCTGGTGCTTTGGCCCGATAGGTAGAGCGCTGAGCTGGGGCCAGCCACCATGTTCAGCAAAAAGTCATCGCCGGTGCCGCCGGTTTGCAGGGCGGCCGTGAAGCTGGCCGAGGTGCCCGCGTCGAGCAGGCGCGCCACTGCCACGTCGCCTTGGCCGGCGCTGGTGAGCGAGTAGCTGCCAAAGCTGACGGTGCCGTACATGACGCCCGACAGGTACACGGTGTTGCCGCGCGCCACCAGCCCATACACGTAGATGGTGCTGCCATCGGCGCTGCCCATACTGCGGGCCCAGTTGAAGCTGGCCGTGGGGCCGTTATCGGTAAACTTGGCCACGAAGCCATCGTTGCCGCTGATGTTGGTGGGCAGGCTGCCGCTGCCGATGGCGAAGGGCGCGTCGGTGTAGTCGCCCCCCACGTACACACTGGTGCCACTCACGGCCAGCGACTCTACGTACACGCCCGCGCCGCCATCGTCGAGCAGCTGTGCCCAAGTAAAGCTGGCGCTGCTGCCCGCGTCGGTGAGCTTGGCCACGTAGCCGGCATAGCCAAGGGTTGAGGTAAGCGTAGTGCTGCCAAACGCGGCGGTCTGCCCGTTAAAGTCCCCGACGATGTACACGCTACTGCCCTGCACGGCGAGGCCGCGCAGAAAGTCATTGCTGGAACTGCCCGCCCGCTGGGCCCACACGTAGCTGCCGGTGCCGGGGCTGTATTTGGCCACAAACAGGTCGCTGGCCCCCGCGCTGGTCAGGGTAGTGCCGCCCAGCGTGAGGCTGCCGTTGAAAGTGCCCGCCACCAGGATGTTGCCCGTCGCATCGGGCTGGGCAAACTGAATGGCGCTGGCAGTGGCGGCGGCGCTCACACTCTGCCAGCCGGGGGCTAGGTTGGTGCCCGGCAGCACCGTGAAGCTGACCAGCCCATTGCTGGTGCCTTGGGGCGAGGTAGCATTCACGGGCCCCGACTGCGCGCCGCTGGGCACCACCACGCCCGAAATCTGGGTGCCGGCGGCATTGACGGTAAAGCCCGATGTGACCACATTAGACCCAGCGCCCGCAAACGTAATGGCGGTAGTGCCGCCCAGGTTCGAGCCGTAGAGTGAGGTAGTAGTGCCCACCGCCCCGGTATTGGGCGCGGCCAGCGTCAGCAGAGGCGCGGGGTCGGCCAGCGAGGCCAAAAAGCCACGCTGCGCGTAGCCTGGGGAGCTGATGGTCAGGTTGCCAAAGGAAGCGGGCGCGTCGATCTTTCCGGCCACGTAGAGCTGCCCGCCCAAGCGCACCATTCCAGTGGCGAAGTCAGAACCGGTGCCGCCCGCTTGCTGCGCCCACGCCACGGCCGCGCTGCTGCCGTTGTCGGTAAGCTTGGCCACCAACACGTCGGAGAGGCCGGCGCTGGTGAGGGTGGTGGCCCCCAGAGTAGCGGTGCCGCGAAAAGAGCCGGCCACGTATAGGCTGGTGCCGTAGGCGGCCAGGGCATCGGCACTGTTGTCGGAGGTGGAACTGCCCCCGTTTTGCAGCGCCCAGGCAAATGTGCCCGCCGTGCTGGTATCCGTGAGCTTGGCCACGAACAAAGTTCCGGTGCCCGTGCCGTTGAGGGTGGTGCCGCCAAAGGTGGCCGACATGCCCCCAAAGCCACCGGCTACGTACACGTTCGGGCCGGTGGCTAGCACGGCGCGGATGTACTCGCTGCCCGCGCCGCCCGCCCGCTGGGCCCAGCCGAAGGCGAGGGTAGTCACCTCGAGCCGCGCCACAAATACGTCGTCGCCCCCGGCGTTGGCCAGCGTATGGCTGGCATCAACCACCGTGGCCGTGGCGCTGCCAAAGCTGCCGGCCGCGTACACGCTGTTGTTGGCGTAGGACAGCGCCCTGACCGAGCCGCCAGCCAGTACGGGCTGCGTCGATACGGTACCGCTAACGAAGTAATCGGCCACGAAGCCCCCGGTGCCCGCCAGGGTGTAGGAAGTGCTAAAAACAGCATTGCCGCCGCTGCTGCCGCCCACGCACAAAATGTTGTTGGGGGTGTAAAGAATAGCGTTGGCGTAGTCGTTGCCGGGGCCACCTAGCCGCCGGCTCCAGCTGGCGGTTGCCGTGTTGCCACTGTCAAAAAAACGGGCCACGAACCCATCGCTGGTGCTCGCCTGGGCATTGGTGAGCGCGGCCGTGCTACCCAACTGGAGCGTGGTACCAGTGAAGCTGCCCGCCACGTACACGCTCGTGCCATTCACGGAGATAGCCGCCGCGTTAGCTTGCCCCACGCCGGTGCTGGTGCCCTGCACCGCCCACACGAAGCTGTTGGTCGTCAGGCTCCACTTGGCTACGAATAGCTGCTGGTCGCTGGCAGTGAGCGTAGTGCTGCCAAACACGGCCGTATTAACAAAATAGCCGGCTAGGTAAATGCTGTTGCCATCCGTAGCGGCGGCCGTGGCTTGCACGCCCACTACGCCCGTGGCGGCTACGGCGGTTTGCCACGTCGGGGTCTGCGCCTGCGCGCGCGGGCCAAGTAGCAGCCAAAAAGCGACTAGTAGTGCCCATAGCCCGCCAGAGGAGAAAGGTAAAAATTGTTTCATTGAGTAAAGGAATAAAAAGAGGTAGCACCCACTGCGTTGTGAGGAGTGTCCTAAAGTAAAGCAATGCAAAGCTACCCGCTAAAACCTGGTCGGTGCTAGTGGTTTTTAGCGGCTATTGAGTGCTTCCTACGTCATTGGGGTTGCCTATTTTTCTCTTAAAACTGCTTTTTTCCTCGGAATAGACTGCCGGGGCTGGGGCCAGATAGCCAGGCCCTGCCAGCGCGGTGGCCACCAGCAGCGCCTTGGGGCGGAGCCGCCAGGCGCACGGCCAACTTTATTGTTACTTCGCCGTTCCTTTTCAAGTAAGCTTTGCCCTTCGCTCCCCGCGCATGCCCACGCTAAAGCCCAAGAAAAAGCGCCTGCTCGGCCGCCGCGAGCTCATCGACCTGCCCGCGCTGGCTTTGCGCGGCGTCGAGGCCAAGGTCGACACCGGGGCCTACACCAGCGCCATTCACTGCGACGAGGTACGCCTCGTGCCCGACCCCGCCACCGGCCAGCCCGTGCTGCACGTGCGCCTGCTCGACCCCGGCCACCCCGCTACCGATGGCCGCCCGCTGGCCTTCCGCGAGTTTGACCGGCGCGACATCCGCTCCTCCAACGGCGAGGTGCAGGCGCGCTTCGTTATCAGCACCACCGTGCGCCTCTACGGGCGCGACTACCCCACCGAGTTTTCGCTCGCCGACCGCTCCGACCTGCGCTACCCCGTGCTGCTGGGCCGGGCGCTGCTGCGGCAGGGCCGCTTCGTGGTCGATGTGGCCCGCCGCGACTTGTCGGCCAAGGCCGAGCGCCGGGCCGCCGCCCGCGCCGCGCTGCCCAAACCTGCGGCCGATGGCTTGGTTTAGGCGTAGCTTGGCAGCTGCAAACACAGTTTTCAGGCAGATTTTAACAGTTCAAACAAGGGCGTTGGCTGCTGGCTGGCGCACGTACTCGTTGTGTATTCTAATCGGTTAGTGCTGGTAATTACCTTATGAACCTGGCTATTCTTTCGCGGGAACCCAAATCGTACTCGACGCAGCGGCTGGTGGCCGCGGCGCAGGCACGCGGCCACGACGCCCAGGTTATCGACCATTTGCAGTGCAACCTGGTGCTGGAGCGCGGGCAGCCCGACATTATTTACCAGGGCCGGCCGCTGGCCCGGCCCGATGCCATTATTCCGCGCATCGGGGCGTCGGTCACATTTTACGGCACGGCCGTGGTGCGGCAGTTTGAGATGATGAAGGTGCGCACGGCCGTGGACAGCCAGGCCATCGTACGCTCGCGCGACAAGCTCCGCTCGACCCAAATCCTGAGCCGCGCTGGTGTGGGCATGCCCAAAACGGCCTTCGCCAACTTCACCGACGACGTGCCCGCGCTCATCGAGCACGTGGGTGGTGCACCGGTCATTATCAAGCTCTTGGAAGGTACGCAGGGCCTGGGCGTGGTGCTGGCCGAAAGCGCTAAAGCCGCCCAATCGGTGATTGAAGCATTTCACAACCTCAAGGCCCGCATTCTGGTGCAGGAGTTCATTGCCGAGGCCAAAGGGGCCGACGTGCGCGCCTTCGTAGTAAACGGCGAAGTGGTGGGTGCCATGCGCCGGCAGGGCAAGGAGGGCGAATTTCGCTCGAACCTGCACCGCGGCGGCGTGGGCAAGCTCGTGAAGCTGAGCCGGGCTGAAAAGGCCGCCGCCCTGCTGGCCACCAAAGCGTTAGGATTGGGCGTGGCGGGCGTGGACATGCTGCAAAGCCAACGCGGCCCGCTGGTGCTCGAAGTCAACTCGTCGCCCGGCCTCGAAGGCATCGAAAAGGCCACCGGCCTCGATATCGCCGGTCAGATTATTGACTACACCGCTGGCCTGGCCGAGCGCAAGCGCAAAGCCAAGCCCAAGAAATCGGCCCCTGATTCGGCTGCTGATTAAGCAGTGTAGGGTAAGCTTTAGCTTGCCATAAAGACGGGCGGCCGTTCTTTCAAAGGCAAGCTAAAGCTTACCCTACACCGAAAGCCCCGCAGTTGGCCGGATTCTTGACGCGCTGGTGCTTCTGCCCCAGCCTCCGCCTATGCCCACCGACGACATATTATACCTCAACGACTTAGCCATAAAGCCCGGCGAGCGCGTACTCACGCGGCTCGTCATTTCGAAGCTGCCCTCGGGCACGGTCATCGATGTGCCGGTGCACGTTATTCGGTCGCTGGAGCCCGGCCCGGTGCTGCTCTTAATGGCCGGCATGCACGGCGACGAGGTCAACGGCATTGAAACCATCCGGCGCATGCTGCGGCGCAATCTACTCCAGCCCATGCGGGGTACCATTATCGCTATCCCTATTCTCAACATCTATGGCTTCCTGAACTTTAGCCGCGAGGTGCCCGATGGCAAGGATGTGAACCGCTCCTTTCCCGGCCACCCGCGCGGCTCGCTGGCCAGCCGCGTAGCCCACCGCTTCATGCGCGAAATAATGCCGCTCGTGGATGTGGGCATCGACTTCCACACCGGCGGCGCGGCCCGCGCCAACTACCCGCAACTGCGCGCCGTGCTGGGCGAAGACGACGCTACCGACGCGCTGGCCGCCGCCTTTGCCGCGCCCTTCACGCTGCACGCGCGACTGCGCAGCGGCTCGTTGCGCGCCACGGCCCACGCACTCGGCAAGCCCATTATCGTCTATGAGACCGGCGAGAGCCTGCGCCTCGACGAGCCGGGCATAGAGGAGGCCATTGCGGGCACACTGCGGGTATTGCACTACTTGAATATGAGCGATGCCGAAGGCCCGGTGCCGGCCCGGCCCAGCATCGTGTGCCGCCGCCACCGCTGGCTGCGGGCGCGCTACGCCGGCCTGTTTCGGGCGATGGTGAAGCTGGGCGACTACATCGAAAAAGGCCAGGTATACGGCTCGGTAGCCGACCCCTACGGCTTGCAGACGGTGCGGCTGGAGTCGCCGCTCAGCGGCTACGTTATCGGTTTCAACCACATGCCGGTAGTGAACCAGGGCGACGCACTACTGCACCTGGCCGTGCCAGTAGGTGAATGAGCGAATGAGTGAGTTGGTGAATGTGGATGAAAGCATTCACATTCACCAACTCATTCACGCATTGACTCTACCTTTGCTAACATGAAGAATCCGGTTCAACTAGCTTTTAATGCGGTGCTGTTCGTAGCGGTGGCCGTACTGTATTTTCTGCATTTCAGCCAGCGCCCGGCCGCTACGGCGGCTGCCCCGGCTGTAGCGGCCACCAAGGTGCCCGCCGCTCCTGAGGCCACTACCGATACTACGGCTGCCGAGGCTACACCTGCCCCCGCTGAAGAAGTCGCCACGCCCGCACTGGCCGCCGCGCCCGCTGGCCCGGCCCCCGCCGCTGGCGCTATTGTGTACGTTGAGTCGGGCAAGCTGCTCGACGGCTACCAGGGCATGAAGGACGCCCGCCGCGCCTTCGAGGTGAAGGCCAAAGGCTGGGAGCGCCAGAATCAGTCGCTCGTCAGCGGCTTCCGCACCGCCGTGGAGCAGTACCAGAAAACCGCCGCCTCGCTCACCGCCGAGCAGCGCGCTGCCGCCGAGCAGAAGCTGCAAGCCCAGCAGCAGCAGGGTGCCGTAGAGCAGCAAAAGATTCAGCAGCAGGCCCAGGAGGCCGAAGCCAAGCTGACCCAAACCGTGCTTGAAAGCGTGAACAAGAAAGTAGAAGCCTACGGCAAAACCCACGGCTACAAGATGATACTCATTGCCGCGCCCAGCGGTACCATCGCCTACGGCGAGAAAAACCTAGATATCACCACGCCCGTGCTGGCCTATTTGAACGCGACGTACCGCAAGAAGTAAGCGGCGTTAGCTTTGATGCGAAAGCGCCCGCAACACACGTTGCGGGCGCTTTTTGCTTTTAGCCAGACCTACGCGATATCCAGCACCACCTTACCCAATTGCTGCCCGGCGGCCAAGTATTTCAGCGCCGCTTCGCCTTCGGATAGCGGGAAATGCTTGTCCACCACCGGCACGATTTGGTGCTCATTGACCAGCGCCAGCATGGCGTCGAAATCCTGCAAGCTACCCATCGAGGTGCCCAGGATGCTGAGCTGCTTCCAGAAGACTTTGCCGGGCGTAAGCGACGTGATGGGGCCCTGCGTGCCGCCGTAGAACACGATGCGACCTCCCAGCGCAGCGGCATCAACTAGCGCCTCGAAGCCCGGCCCGGCCGCGCTGTCGATGATAACATCGAACCCACCGCCGGCGCGCTTGGTGAGGTCTTTCACCCAGCCCTCGGCCGTGTAATTGGCCCCGCCGCGCAGGCCGATGGGTAGCGCGAGCGCCCGTGCCAGCTTGTCATCGTCGCCCGAGGTTACCCACACCTCGGCCCCGGCTGCCGCGCAAAACTGCGCCGCCGTAAGGGCCACGCCGCCCCCGATACCCGAGATGAGCACCCGCTCGCCGGGCTTTAGCTGCGCCCGGCTGAAGGCCGCCCGGTAGGCCGTGAGGCCCGCCAGCGGCAGGGCCGCCGCCTGCGCCCAGTCGAGGTGCGCGGGCTTGGGCCGCAGGTAGGCGGCCGGCGTGGTGTGGTACTCGGCAAACGTGCCGGGGTCGGGCATCCCGAGCACCCGGAAGTCGCGGCCCTGGGCCACCTGGCCTTCGCCCCAGGCCACGCCGGGGTAGATGATAACGGCATCACCAACAGTCATATCGCGTGCGCCTTCGCCCAGCGCGGCTACCTCGCCGCTGCCATCGGCCCCGAGGGTGCAGGGCAGCTTGATGCCCGCGTACTGGCCCTTCTGAATCCAGACGTCGCGGTGGTTGAGGGCGGCGGCGCGGAGCTTCACCAGCACCTCGCCGGTGGCGGGGGTAGGGGTGAGGATGTCCCGCGCCACGGCGGGCTGGTGGGTGGCGTCTAGCTGGAGGGCAAGCATGGGTTTCAGGGGGGGAAAGAGGTGTAAAAGGTCGTTTGTCCTTGCGAGCGCAGCGAAGCAATCGCACCTGTTAAGCCGCGCCGCTCGGGTGCGATTGCTTCGCTACGCTCGCAAGGACAGACTGTAATGTGGCAACAGACAAACGTTATAATTGATAGCGGCTCACACTTCCCGCTTCATTGTAAAAACCGCCAGCGGCCCGGCCACCAGCAGCCCCATGAGCAGGCCACCGACGTGAGCGATATTGTCGATATTACCCGTGAGGCCAGAGATTAAATTGCTCAATATTAAATAAATAACTAGCCCCAGCATGGCGCGCCGGTCTGATTTGTCGAGTACCATCTTCTTGCTCACTAGTAGCGCCAGCATAAAGCCGTAGAGCCCGAAAATGGCCCCGCTTGCGCCCGTCGAGTTGATACCTGCCGTGTGGTACCACACCGTGGCCGCGCTGGCCGCGATGCCGCTGGCCAGGTACACGGCCAGCAGTCGTCCGGCCCCCACGCGTTGCTCCAGCATCAAGCCCAGCAGCCACAAACTGAACATGTTAAGCGCCAAGTGCATGGCCCCACCATGCACGAACAGGCTGGTAACCAGCCGCCACGGCTCGCCGTGCAGCGTGCGGGTGCTCACGTTGGAACCCCATTGGGCGAGCTCGTGGCCGGTGGGCGTGGTGGGCGATACGCCGCTGAGTACCATCGCCAGCCAGACGGATGCCGTGAGGTCGATGAGTAGCGGCACCGCCACGTAGGGTGGGCTGGGCCAAAACAGCCCCTTGCCGAGCTGCCGCAGCAATTGGCCCCAGGTTTCGGCAGCAGCCTCGGGCGGAGCGGCAGGGGTAGGTGGCGGTGGTGAAGGTACCAGCTCGCGTCGCTGGAGTTCGGCTACGGCGGCGGCCCCCACGGCGGGTGGGTAGTGGCGCGCGTGCTGGGCCAGGTAAAGCAATTCGGCGTTGGGCCGCCCGGCAAAGTAGGCTGCGGCGGCTTCGGGAGTGGAAAGGTCCATCGCCTTGCTTAACCGTTGGGGGCCGGTCTAGGGTTTTGCGGGGCGTGGTTACGCGGGCTTTGTCGTCCGCGTTTTCCTACTAATCGCACGCGGACTACAAAGCCCGCGCAACGGTACCCTACGAAATGAGCGTGAGGCGGCGCAGCAACTCATCGCGGTAGGTGCGGCCCAGGGGAGCTTCCACCGTGCCAGGCAGCCGGATAATGCCCAGCATAGGGTCTACATACTCTATATAATCCAGGTTGACCAACCACGACCGATGCACCTGCGCGAAGGTATCGGGCAAACTCAGCAGCAGCTCGGCCAGCGGCGTGCGTACCGAGTAGCGCTTGCCCGACACGAGCGTGATAACAGCGTGCTTTTGCTCGGTGTGCACGCACATCACGTCGGCCGCGCCGAGGCGCATCAGCACATCGCGCTCGCGCACGAAAAGCCAAGGCGACATTGCGGGCTCGGGCGCGGCGACCGGGGCCAGATTGGCCTGCCAGTCGAGCGGCGTGCGGGCCTGGCCGTAGAGGGCCAGCTCCACCATGCGGCGCAAGCTGGTGATAGTAAAAGGCTTGGGTAGAATGGCCAGCGGCTGCAAAACCCGCGCCCGCGCCAGCAGCACAGTATCGTCGGTGGCCGAAATAAAGATGAGTGGTAGCGGCCCGCACGTGCGCAGCTCCTCGGCCAGGGCCACGCCATCGTGGCCAGCAGCCAGGTTCAGGTCAATAATTGCCAGGGCGGGCCAGGTAGTGGCGCACAGGGCCAGGGCCTCGGTAGCCGAGGCGGCCGGCCCCACCAGCGGCAGCCCTAGCTGTAGTAGGCAGGTGCTTAGTAGCTTAGCCTGCGTGGGACTGTCTTCCACTACCAGCACGCTCGGAGTAAAGTTGCTCATGCGTCACGTAGGATTGTTATAGTTGATGTTAATAAAATAACGGAATAATTATAATAAAAGGCGCTATAACGTCTTGATTCATAAAGATACATCAGTAAAATGAAAAAAGCTCCATCCCTGGTCAGGGATGGAGCTTTTGGCAGGCGGCTAGCGCCGGATAAATTACTTGGGGTCTTTGGCGTCAGCCGAGTCACCGATAGCCTCGCCTTTTTTGTCGGCCGAGTCACGAACAGCATCAGCCTTCTCTTCCAGCGCGTCAGCTTTGGCTTCGCCAGCTTCTTTCACGGCAGTGCCTTGAGCCTCAGCGGCATCTTCTTTTTTGCTGTCGCACGAAGCGAGCGAAAGCGACATAGCAGCTACGGCGAGGAACAGTACTTTTTTCATGGTAAAGGTGGAAATGGGTTTTGAAGATTTCCGGCCCTTAATGCCTAGCCACAGTGGAGGTAACCCGCTCGTAAAGAAAAATTATTTTATTTTTTTCGGAAGGCCAGCCCAATCGGCACGCCCGTGAAGTCGAAATGCTCGCGCAGGCGGTTCTCCAGGTAGCGGGCGTAGGAATCGGGGATGTACTGCGGCAGGTTGCAGAAGAAGGCAAACACCGGGTTGTGCGTGGGCAGCTGGGTAGCGTACTTGATGCGCACCATCTTGCCCTTCTGGATGGGCGGCGGATACTTCTCAATCTCCTTCAGTATCACGTCGTTGAGCTGCGAAGTCGGGATTTTGCGGCGCTTGTTCGAGTACACTTCCATAATGACTTCCAGCGCCTTGTGCACGCGCTGCTTGTTCAGCACCGAAATGAACACGACCGGCGGGTAGGCGATAGGCGCAATCTTCTCCTTGATTTTGGCTTCAAAATCGCGGGCCGTATTGGTTTCCTTGCCTTCAATCAAGTCCCACTTATTCACCAAGATAACAATGCCCTTGCGGTTCTTGTCGGCCAGCGCGATGATGGCCACGTCCTGCGCCTCGATGCCGCGGCTGGCGTCGAGCAGCACCACGCACACGTCGGCGGCCTCCATGGCGCGCAGCGAGCGCATGTTGGAATAAAATTCGATGTCCTCGTTTACCCGCGCCTTGCGGCGCAGGCCGGCCGTGTCCACCAGCATAAACTCGTGGCCGAAAGCCGAGTATTTGGCCTCAATCGAGTCGCGGGTGGTACCCGCGATGTCGGTCACGATGCTGCGGTCTTCGCCCAGCAACAGGTTGACAAACGACGACTTACCCACGTTGGGGCGGCCGATGATGGCGATGCGCGGCAGGTCAGAGTTGGGTTCTTCCTCGCCTACTTCGTCGAAGTGGCTCACCACGGCGTCGAGCAGTTCGCCGGTGCCCGAGCCGTTTTGCGACGAGATGGCAAACACCTCGGTATCGCCGAGGCCCAGGGCGTAAAACTCGCCCGAGCCGTGCGCCCGCAGGTTGGTATCGGCCTTGTTAGCAACCAGGTAGATGGGTTTCTTGCCCACGTAGCGGCGCAGCACCTGGGCAAATTCCTCGTCCAGGCCGTGCAGCCCTTCGTCGGCATCGACCATGAACAGAATCACGTCGGCCTCCTCGATGGCCAGCTTCACCTGGCGGTTGATTTCGCCCTCGAAAATATCGTCCGAGTTGTGCACGTAGCCACCCGTGTCGATGACGGTGAAGTTGTGGCCCGTCCAGTCGCCGTAGCCGTAGTGGCGGTCGCGGGTTACCCCGCTTTGGTTGTCCATGATGGCTTGGCGGCGGCCCACCAGGCGGTTGAACAGGGTGGACTTGCCCACGTTGGGGCGGCCCACTATTGCAATGGTATTCATTGGGTTGGCTCCAGCCGCCGGCCCGACCAATGGCGCGGCAGTACCCGGAGTAGTTAAGGTTGAAATAGGGTCGTTTTTTAAATCGTGGTCATGCTGAGCTTGCCGAAGCATCTCTACCGCACCGTTGGAGGAAGCGGTAGAGATGCTTCGCAAGCTCAGCATGACAGACGTAGCTATATTACTGATACCCAAAGCGGGTGAGCGCCTTGGCATCGGTGCGCCAGTTTTCGTTCACTTTCACGAACAACTCCAGGAACACTTTTTTCTGGAAAAACTTCTCCATCTCTTCGCGCGCCCAAGTACCGACCTTTTTAAGTGCCTCGCCCTTAGCGCCGATAATGATGCCTTTCTGGCTATTGCGCTCTACGTAAATCACGCCGCGGATGCGGATAATGTCGTCATCTTCCTTGAACTCCTCGATGGCTACTTCGCAGCTGTAGGGGACTTCTTTTTTGTAGAGCTTAAAGATTTTTTCGCGCACCATTTCGGCGGCAAAGAAGCGCTCGGGCTTGTCGGTAAGCTCGTCTTTGGGGTAGTAGGGCGGGTGGATGGGCAGGCTGTCGAGGGCCAGCTGCAACACCTTTTCGGTACCGAAGGCGTTGAGCGCCGAGATGGGTAGCACGTCGGTGGCGTTGGGTAGCTGCTCTTTCCAGTAGGCGAGCTTGGCTTCCACATCTTCCTGGCTCGCCTGGTCTATCTTATTGACCAGCACGTAGATGGGCGTATCCTCAGTTTTGCGCAGGCGCTCTACCACGGGCTCCTCGTCGTGCTTTTCGTAGATGTCGGTGACAAATAATATCACGTCGGCATCTTCGAGCGACGAGTACACGAAGGCCATCATGGCGTTGTGCAGCTCGTACTTGGGCTGGATAATACCGGGCGTGTCGGAATAAACCAGCTGAAAATCATCGCCATTGAGGATGCCCAGGATGCGGTGGCGCGTGGTCTGGGCCTTGCTCGTGACGATGCTCAGGCGCTCGCCCACGAGCGCGTTCATCAGCGTCGATTTGCCCACGTTGGGCTTGCCGATGATGCTGACAAAGCCGGCACGGTGAGGCTTAGGTTCGGGGTTCACGCGAGGTAGGGTTTTGAAAATGAGCCCGCAAAGGTACGACAGCGGGCAGTGACTAGTGACTAATGACTAATGACTAACGATTTTTGCGGTGAGATTGCAGCCAAAAAACCGCCTTATCGGTTTAAGGTGCAATCGACCTAACCTGCTAGGTTAGCGGCAAGTGAGCAAGCTGCAAGGCATTAGTCACTAGTCACTAACCATTAGTCACTATAAATAATGCCTACCCCCGCCCGCCGCATTGGCGTCTTGCTAGTAAACCTGGGCACGCCCGACTCGCCGCAGACCGGCGACGTGCGCCGCTACCTCAATGAGTTTCTGACCGATGGCCGCGTCATTGACATGCCGGCTGCCGTGCGCTACCCGCTTTTCCAGGGCCTGGTAGTGCCGCTGCGCGCGCCCAAATCGGCCAAAATTTACCGGCAGCTCTGGGATGCCGAGCGCGGCTCGCCGCTGCTCTACCACGGCCTCGACTTGCAGGCCCGGCTCAAGGAAGTGCTCGGCGACGAGTACGTGGTAGCCTTCGGGATGCGCTACCAGAAGCCCAGCATCGAGAGCGCGCTGGAAGAACTGCGCGAGGCGGCCGTGGACCGCATCATCGTGCTGCCGCTGTTTCCGCAGTATGCGGCGGCCAGCACGGGCTCGGTGCAGGAGAAGGTGATGGATATCGTAAAAGACTGGTGGATAGTGCCGAGCGTTAACTTCATCAGCACCTTCGCCGACGACCCCGGCTTCATCGCCAGCTTCGTGGCGCGGGGCAAGGCCGAGATGGCCAAGCACGACTACGACCACGTGGTGTTCAGCTACCACGGCATCCCGGAGCGGCACGTGCTCAAGGGCAGCTTTAAGGGCTACTGCCAGCTGGGCAAGTGCTGCAACACCTATAATAAGAACAACCGCTACTGCTACCGGGCGCAGTGCTTTGCCACCTCGCGCCTGCTGGCGGCGGGCCTCGGCCTGCGCGAAAACCAGTACACTGTGACCTTCCAGAGCCGCCTGCAAAGCCGCCTGCGCGACCCCTGGCTGCAACCCTACACCGACGAGGTAATTAAGGAATTCCCGGCCAAAGGCATCCACAACGTGCTGGCTTTCTCACCGGCTTTCGTAGCCGACTGCCTCGAAACCACCATCGAAGTTGGGCTGGAATTCAAGGAAATGTTTGAGGAGGCAGGCGGCAAGCACTGGCAGCTGGTGCCCTCGCTTAATTCGGAGCCTTACTGGGTGTCGGCCGTGGCTGACATGGTGCGGGCCAATTAGCTTTAGGCAAGGTAAAAAACGCCTGTCATGCTGAGCTTGCTCAGCATGACAGGCGTTTTTGCTCATAGGCAATTGCCTAGCTGCCCAGCGCCCGCTGCATCGCCGCCTCAAACTCAGTAGGCAAAATAAAATCCACGAACGGCGGGTAGCTGCTAATGGTGTCGCGGCGCAGCGCGGTCACGAACACGCTGCCGCCCTCCGTGTCGAGGTTTACGGCCGCTAGCGGCAGCAAAATCTGGGTTTCGGCGTGCGGCGGGGGCGCGGGCACGCCAGGCAGGCCGCGGTCGAGCTGCACGTTGAGGTAAAGCACGCGGCGCGTTCCGGGGTCTACCAGCAGCTCCGTGATAGTGCCGAAGGCCTGGCCGTCGCCGCCGCGCACGGGCCAGCCGCGGGGGTCGGGGTCGCCGGTGGCCATTTCAAAATCGGGCAGGTCGCGCAGGCGGCGCAGGATGGGGGAACTCATAAGGGTCTGGTTTATAGAACGTCTTTGGCCGGGTAGCTTAGTGTATTGAGCAGGGTGGCGACCTGAGCCAGGTAGGCGCGATTCTTGGCTTGCTCGGCGGGCGTGGTGTCGCGGCCCGAAAGCTCGCTGGCTTGCAGCGTGAGGGCGTTGGCTTCGGTTTCGAGGTTGGGGTAGCCCTTTTGCTGCACGGCCAGCAGCAGGTTGGCGGCCGCCACGAGGCCGGGGCGCAGGCTGGCGGTGGGGTCGTTGTCTTCGAGCCGCGAGGTAGCGCTGGTGAAGTTATCGCGTTGCTCCCGGATGGCGGCATCGGCGCGCAGGTCGGCGCGGTCGGCCAGCTGCGTGAGCTGCGGGGCCAGCTCCAGCAGCCGGATGCGGGCGGGCGAGGCATCGCCCAGCGGCGGGCTGGTTTCGAGCGAGTCGCCGGGCGGGGGCGTGGCGCGGGCCGCGGCGGCGGGCGAGTCGGGGGCTAGCGTATCGGCGGGGGCGGGGACCGCCGTGGTGGCAGCGGGCGCGGGCTCATCGGCCGGGTCGGGGCGCAGGTAAAAATAGGCAGCCGCGCCGAGCAACAGGGCGGCCAGGAGCACGAGCAGCCACGGGCTGGGGGCTTTTTTCTTGGGTTGAATATGCAGTTCGGCCATATGAAAGGGGAATCTAGGCAGGCAGTACGAAAGGCGCAACTTGCAGTTGGGTTAATCCCGACCTTTGCGCCCCCGCCGAAACCTTCCGCCCCCCGGCCGGCGTTACCGCATTCATGTCCGACAATTCCGCTCTGCAAGTGGCCGCCCCGGCCCACGACGAAATCGACCACCTCGACCCGCGCCAGTTTATTCTCATCAAGAATGCCCGCGTCCACAACCTCAAAAACCTGAGCGTGGCCTTGCCGCGTAACAAGTTTATCGTGGTCACGGGCCTTTCGGGCTCGGGCAAGTCGAGCCTGGCCTTCGATACCTTGTACGCTGAGGGCCAGCGCATGTACGTGGAAAGCCTGAGCTCCTACGCCCGGCAGTTTCTGGGCCGCATGGACAAGCCCGACGTGGACTACATCCGGGGAATTTCGCCGGCCATCGCCATCGAGCAGAAGGTCAGCATCAAGAACAACCGCTCGACGGTGGGCACCAGCACCGAGATTTACGACTACCTCAAGCTGCTCTTTGCGCGGGTGGGCCGCACGTACTCGCCCGTGAGCGGCGAGCAGGTGCGCAAAGACACGGTGGCCGACGTGGTCGATTATCTGTTCACCTTGCCTGCCGATACCCGCGTTACCATCCTGGCCCCGCTGCTGCGCACCGAGCCCGACCGGCCCATGAGCAAGGAACTGGATTTGCTCCTGCAAAAGGGCTACAGCCGCATCGTGCTGGAAGATGGGCAAAACGCATTTATCGAGGATTTGGTAGGGGAGGGCAAGCCCGAAGTGGAAGGCGAGGTGTTCATCCTCATTGACCGCGCCGTGGTGCAGCCCGACGACGAAGACTTGCAGTTTCGGCTGTCCGACTCGGTGCAAACGGCCTTTTTCGAAGGCCACGGCACCTGCATCGTGAAGCTGGACGACGAGACGCGCACGTTCTCCGACAAGTTTGAGCTGGACGGGATGACGTTTGAGGAGCCGAATGTTAACTTCTTCTCCTTCAATAACTCCTACGGCGCGTGCCACACCTGCGAAGGTTTCGGCTCGGTGCTGGGTATTGACGAGGACCTCGTAATTCCGGACAAAAGCATGACCGTGTACGAGGGTGCCATTGCGCCCTGGCGCACCGAAAAGCAGGGCGAGTGGCTGAAGCCGCTGCTCAAAAACGGCATCCGGTTCGACTTCCCCATTCACCGCCCTTACAACGACCTCAGCGCGGCCGAGCAGCGCCTGCTGTGGACTGGTAACAAGTACTTTGAAGGGCTGGATGCCTACTTCAAATGGGTGAGCGAGCAGACCCACAAAATCCAGTACCGCGTGCTGCAAAGCCGCTACCGGGGCCGCACTACCTGCCCCGATTGCCGCGGCACGCGCCTGCGCAAAGACGCGCAGTACGTCAAAATTGACGGGAAGAGCATTACCGATTTGGTGCTGCTGCCCATCGCCGACGCGCTCACGTTCTTTGAAAACCTGACGCTGACCGAGCACGAGGCCAAAGTGGCCGACCGCCTGCTGGCTGAAATCACCAACCGCCTGGGCTACCTCAACCGGGTGGGGTTGGGATACCTTACCCTCAATCGCTTGAGCAACACGCTGAGCGGCGGCGAAAGCCAGCGCATCTCGCTGGCTACGTCGCTGGGCTCGGCCCTAGTGGGCTCGATGTACGTGCTCGACGAGCCCAGCATCGGCCTGCACCCCAAGGATGCTGAGCAGCTTATCGGCGTGCTGCGCTCGCTGCAAGCGCTGGGCAACACGGTGGTGGTAGTAGAGCACGAGGAGAAGATGATGGAGGCCGCCGACCAGATTATCGACATCGGTCCTGAGGCCGGCAGCGGCGGCGGCAACCTGATGTTTCAGGGTACTTTTGACGAGCTGATGCGGGACACGGCTACCTACACCGGCCAGTATTTGAGTGGTAAGCTCGACGTGCCGGTGCCCGCCGGGCGCCGTCCCTGGCGCAACGCGCTGGAACTGACCGGGGCCCGTGAAAACAATCTCAAAAATGTGAGCGTCAAGATTCCGCTCGGCGTAATGACGGTCGTAACTGGCGTGTCGGGCTCGGGCAAATCGACGCTCATCCGGCGCATTCTGGCCCCGGCGCTGATGAAGCAGCTTGGCGGCGGCGCGGGCGAAACGACTGGCAAGTTTGACCGCCTGCTGGGCGTGAACGGGCAGGTGACGCATGTCGAGTTCGTGGACCAGAACCCCATCGGCAAGTCGTCGCGCTCGAACCCGGTGACTTACGTGAAGGCCTACGACCAGATTCGCACGCTGTTTTCGGAGCAGCCGCTGGCCAAGGCGCGCGGCCTCAAGCCCTCGCACTTCTCCTTCAACGTGGAGGGCGGGCGTTGCGAGGTGTGCCAGGGCGAGGGCCAGGTCAAAATCGAAATGCAGTTCATGGCCGACATCTACCTAACCTGCGAAAGCTGCGGTGGCCACAAGTTCAAGCAGGACATTCTGGAAATTAAATTCCAGGACAAGAACATTTACGAGGTGCTGGAGCTGACGGTGGAAGACGCCGTAACGTTCTTCGCCGGCCAGCCCAAGGTAGCCGAGCGCCTGCGCCCACTGCTCGATGTGGGCCTGGGCTACATCCGCCTGGGGCAGTCGGCCAATACGCTAAGCGGCGGTGAGGCCCAGCGCGTGAAGCTGGCGAGCTTTCTCACCAAAGGTGCTACGCTGCAACAAGATAAAATCCTGTTCATCTTCGACGAGCCGAGTACCGGCCTGCACTTCCACGACATTGCCAAACTGCTGGGCGCGCTCAACGCGCTGGTCGAGCAGGGCAACTCAGTCCTCATCATCGAGCACAACATGGACATCATCAAGTGCGCCGACTGGCTTATCGACATGGGCCCCGAGGGCGGTATCAACGGCGGCCACCTGCTTTTCGAGGGCACACCCGAGCAACTGGTGAAGCTCAAGGATACCAACCACACGGCCCGGTTTCTGGCCGAGAAGGTGTAACTTGAGAAGCTAACTGATAAGCCTTTGCTATGGTAACGGAGATTCAAAAACAGGAATTAATTGCAGCCGTCGGGCAAATTCAGGATGAGGCGCTTTGGCAGCAGGTGAAGACTTTGCTGGCTAATGCTACCGCCAGCCACAATGCAGCCAAGCCCCGGGTGCCGTTGGGCTTTGCCCGAGGCACGGGCATGTGGATGGCTGAGGATTTTGACGAGCCTTTGAAGGATTTTGCTTATATGTAATGGTTGACTATCTGCTCTATACGCATGCGCTATTGTGGTATGCGGGAGCTGACCCACGGCTGCCGCTCACCGTTAGTCAACTCATTGCTGAACCAGCAATTCGCATCGTCGTTAGTCGGGTTTCGCTTTGGGAGATAACTAGCAAGGAAAGCCTCGGTAAGCTAATATTGTCGCAACCCTACGCGCAGTGGATGCAAACTTTGCGGACCTACGATTTTCACTTTCTGGAAATCTCTGACGTGCACCTGTTGCAACTCAGCCAGCTTCCGCAAGTGCCCGACCACCGCGACCCGTTTGACCGCCTGCTCATCGCGCAGGCACTCAGCGAAAACCTCACGCTTATCAGCCGCGATGGCAAATTTGCAGCCTACCCCGACCTGCGGGTGCAATGGGCTCAATCTTACTAAATGAAGCCTAAATACTTGGCCCTGATTGCCGTGCTGGCGCTAATCAGCTGGTTTGTCTACGACACGCTGAGCCAGCCCACCGGGCAGGACTTGCCGGGCAATTTTCAAGAGGTAGCCAGCTACCGCAACGAGAATAATACCGGCCCCATCACCCGTGTGCTGGCCGTGACGGTGGCCGATACCCTGTGGCGCGAGATGCGGCAGTACGGCGACCTGATGCCCTATACCAAATACGGCAAGACGACGATTTACTTCTTCCGCCAGGGGCAGCCCGCGCCGAAAGCCGTGCAGCCCGGCGAGGTGAATTTCAGCCCCGAGTTCAACAAAAACTGCCTGGCCAAATACGAGAAAGGCGTGATGAGCAATGTGTCTTTCACGCGCTACCCCCTGCACTAAATCAGGCGGTAGCTACTGATGCCAGTGGTTGCCGGTGTTTCTTGCGGTTGTGTTGCCGCCCGCGCCACACCAGAAAGCCCGTGACCGGCAGGCTGGCCGCCGTGAGGCTGACCACGAAGGCGATAACCTTGCCGCCCAGGCCCAGAATAAGGCCCGTGTGCAGGTCGTAGTTCATGTCGCTGAGCTTCTTGCCGTTGCTTTTGCTGGCGTGCAGCTGAGCCATTAACAGCTGCCCGGTGCGCGGGTGAAAGCGGTACTCGTCGCGGTGGTAGTAGTGCAAGGACTTGGCGTAGGCGGTGCACCACACGGGCGCGGTAGCATCGGCGGTGGGGCCGATGAGCAGCATCTCGGCCTGCGGCGACTGCTGCCGCAGGTGGGCGTAGGCGATGTCCACGACCGGGCGCGCGGGCCGGGCCGTGAGCAGGGTGTCGACCTTGGGCTCAGCGTTTTCGGCGGCGATGGAGCGGCCGCCGTTGGCCAGTGCGCCCACGCCCTCCATCAGCCACTCGTAGCTGATGCACAGGCCGGTGAGGGCTAGCACCAGGGCCAGGGCGCTGGCGTAGAAGCCCAGCACGTTGTGCAGGTCGTAGATGCGGCGCTTGGGCGAGGCGGCCCACTTCACCGAAAAGCGCTGCTTGCGGGCGGCTTTGTTGCGTGGCCACCACAGTACGATGCCCGAAATCAGCATCACTACGAAGGTGATAACGGCGATGTCTACTACCCACTTGCCGATGGCGGGCGGCAGCAGCAAGTACATGTGCAAATACTGCACGAGGGTGAAAAAGTCGCTCCGCAGATTCTGCACCTTCAGCAGCTGGCCGGTATAGGGGTTCAGGAAGGCGTAGTACACTTCTTCGCCTTTGCTCAGGTACACGGCCGTCGAGCGGTCGGGGCCGTTGTAGGTGGTCCAGGAAGCCGCGAAGCCGGGCTTGGCCTGCCTGGCCGTAGCTTGCAGCACCGAGGGCAGCAGCATAGGTTGGGCCTGCACTTCGACCTTGCGCCAGGGCTGGGTGAGGTCGCGGATTTCATCCTGAAATACGAACACCGCCCCCGACAAGCTCACGATGAGCACGATGAGCCCCGAGGCCAGCCCCAGCCACAGGTGCAGCCTACCAATTGCTTTGCGGAAGGTCATGGGAGGAGAAATAGGGAAATACTACTAATTACGAACCGTCATGCTGAGCGCAGCGAAGCATCTCTACCGCTTCCTCCAACGGTGCGGTAGAGATGCTTCGCTGCGCTCAGCATGACGGCTTTACTGTTGCTGATAACTACTTAAAATTAAAACTTATACGCCACCGCGCCCACGATGCTGCGCAGCTTCTGCGGGTTCATGGTCGTGTAGCCTATCCAGTAGTGCTTATCGGTGAAGTTATCGATTTTCACCGACAGGCGGTACTTGGGCTGGTCGTAGAACGCGCTGGCATTGAGCACGGTGTAGCTGGGCAGGGTGAAAACGCCCATCGCCACGCTGTTCACAATCTTGTTGTCGCTGGCATAGTTGCCGCCCACGCCCAGGCCCAGGCCGCGTAGCGGGCCGTCGGGCTGGCGGTAGCTGACCCAGGCATTGGCCAGGTAGGGCGACGAGGCGCTGGTGGGGCGGCGGCCGTTGTCGTTTTCGCTGGAGTTCAGCAGTTTGGAATAGTTGTAGGCAAAGCCGCCCACGATGTTGAGGCCGCGCACGGGGTTGGCGGTCAAATTCAGCTCTACGCCTCGGCTCAGCTGGGTGCCGTTTTGGGTCTGGGCGTTCGGGATGGCATCGTTGGCACCGGGCGCGCTTTCGCCCACCGGCGTGGCGCGCAGCAGGTTTTTCACCTGGATGTCGTAGTAGCTCACCGTGGCGCTCACGCGGCCGCCGGCGGCGTCGAGCTTCACACCGGCCTCCCACTGGTTGGCGCGCTCGGGGCGGGCCGTGCGCGGTGCGCCGTTGGTGTCGATGTAGGGACTGAGGTTATTAAAGCTGTTTTGGTAGTTGGCAAACAGCGCCACCCGGTCTTTCACGGGCTGGTATACGAGGCCGAATTTGGGCGAGACCGCCGTCTGCTTGTACGCCTCCACGGGCGTGTACAGAATGCCGCCCTTGTTGTCGAAGTGGTCGACGCGCAGCGCGGCCAGTACGCTCAGCTGCTCGGTCAGGTTCAGCACATCCGAAGCAAACGCGCTGTAGGTGTTCGACTTAGTCGTGACCAGGTAGTGCGCCGGGGGCGAGGCCGCGTAGCGCGCCGCCACCGCCTCGCCGCTAAAGCCCCGGTAGTTGTAGCCCGGGATGGCGTTGGCCAGCGGCACCACATCTATGTTACCGCCCAGGAAATTCACGTCCGAGTCGAGCCGCAGAAAATCGAGGCCCAGCACCATGCGGTTGCGCAGCTTGCCGATTTGAAAATCACCGTTGAACAGCTGCTGCACCTCAAAAATCTGGCGGCGGCTGTTTTGCGTCGATTGGTCGGCCCGCGCCAGGAAGTTGGCCCCGGCCGGCAGGCTGCTAAAGCGCGTGGCCGACGCATCGGGCACGAGGTAGAAATACGGCCCGAAGCCGTTAGAGAAGCTGTGGCTGCTCGTGAGGTAGGTAGTCGAGGTAAAGCTTGGCGAAAGCTGGTAGCGCACCTGCCCGAAGAGGTTGGTGCTGCGCGAATCCTGCTCCAGGCCCGGCCCCTGGTACGACTCCCGGTAGTTGAGCTTCAGCTGGTCGGCGCGGTCAGCGCCGAGCTGGGCCGTGGGGTAGTAGAAGAAAATGGTCTGCCGGCCGGTGCTCGTGCCCTTGTAAATCTCGGCGTCGAGGTTGATGGTCAGGCGGTCGGTAGGGCGGTATTGCAGGCTGGGGGCCACGGCCAGGTTTTTGCCAAAGCCCGTGTAGCCCGCGTTCTGAAAATTATCCTCGTAGGTGTAGGCCGTGTTCAGGCGCAAGGCCAGCTGCTTGGGCTGGTCGGCGGGCGCGTTGGTGTCCACCAGGTTCACGTCGGCGCTCACGCGGTGGAAGCCGTAGCTGCCGGCCGCCACGTTGAGCTCACCGCCGAAGGCATCCAAGGGCTTCTTGGTCACGCGGTTGAGCAGACCGCCGTAGGAGGTGAGCGCGCTGCCGTAGAGCGTGCCCGACGGCCCCTTTATCACCTCCAGCTTTTCGAGGTTGATGGCGTCGATGTCGCCCGTTACGTTGCCGGCCACGCCGTTGCGCAGCTGGCTCGACACCACGAAGCCCCGCGAGGCGTAGAACGCGCCGCCATCGCCGCCGCGGCCGGTGGCTTCCCACATTTTTTGCAGGCCCGGCACGTTGCGCGTGGCATCGTCGGCCGTGAATACCAGCTGCTCGGTCAGCAGCTCCTTGCCCACGGTGGCGTACACCTGCGGGTTTTCGAGGTTTTTGAGCGGCATCTTGGCCACGTCCACGCTGCTCGGGCGGTTGAATCTGTTGGTGCGGTTGCCGTTCACTACCACTTCTTTCAGCTCGGCGGCGCTCTCGGTCAGCATGAAGTTGACGGTAGCTGCCTGGCCGGCTACTACCGTAACAGTTTGTTGTTCAGTTTTGAGGCCCACCGCCGATACCATCAGCGTGTATTGCCCCGGTGCTACCTGCCGAATACGAAAGCGCCCCTGCTCGTCGGTGATGTCACCTTTGGGCTGCCCTTCTAGGCCCACGCTCACAGCCTCCACGGCCCCGCCGTTGCGGTTGGTTACGCGGCCCGTGATGGTGCCGGTGGTTTGAGCTTGGGTAGTAATCGAAGCAGCGCAGATGAGTAGCGGAAAGAGTAGGTAGCGAGAGCTAAGCATTGCAGTTTTTAATTAGAATAAATCTAAAAACACTGCAAAGAAACGACCGGCAAAGGCCGAGCTCAAAATCTATTTAGAAATAGTCTAGGTAATGCGATTAGCTTTTAACGGAAGAAAACTGTCCTGACGCAAAAAAGCCCCAGCGTAGTAATTGCTACACTGGGACTTACTAAAAAAGCTGGCCCAGCTACGGCCGCACGCCTTGCACAAACTCTCGGATGGCTGACTCGCGCTGCTCAGCTGGCGTGCTTTGTAACAGCCGGATAAACGCGCTGCCGATAATGGCCCCCGTGGTGTGCCGGCTGGCCGCCGCAAAGCTCGCTGCACCACTAATGCCGAAGCCCACGAGCGTGGGGTTGCGCAGCCCCAGCGCCTTAGTGCGGCTGAGGTAGGCGTCCACTTCGGCGTTCATGTCGGTTTGGGCACCAGTGGTGCCGGCAGCGGCCACGAGGTAAATGAAGCCATCGGCCAGCGCGTCGAGCTGGCGCACGCGGGCGGCGCTGGTCTGGGGCGTCACCAAGAACACCACTTTCAGGTTGTATTGCGCGAAGAGCGGGCGGTACTGACGCTCGTACACCTCAAGCGGCAGGTCGGGCAAAATCACGCCATCGACGCCCACCGCCTGGCACTGCTGGCAGAATTTCTCAACCCCAAACTGCACCACCGGGTTGAGGTAGCCCATGAGCAGAATCGGCACTGTAATACCCTGCTGGCGAATATCTTTCAATTGCTCGAAGAGCGTGGCCACGGTCATGCCGTTTTCCAGCGCCTGCTGGTTGCTGCGCTGAATGGTTTCGCCGTCGGCCACGGGGTCGGAGTAGGGCATCCCGATTTCGACCAGGTCAGCGCCCGCGTCTTGCAGCGCTTTCAGGATGGAAACGGTGTCGTTGAGTTGCGGAAAGCCGGCCGTGAAATAGACGTTGAGCACGTCGGCCGTTTTGCGTTGGAAGAGTTCGGTGAGGCGGTTCATAATTAGGGTAAAATCCATCCGTCATGCTGAGCGGAACGCAGCGCAGTCGAAGCATCTCTATCGCACCGTTGGATGAAGCGATAGAGATGCTTCGGCTGCGCTGCGCTCCGCTCAGCATGACAAACGCAGGTTAGGCGTATTCTTCTAGGTGCTTAGTGTAAGTAGCCAAATCCTTGTCCCCACGCCCCGAAAGGCAGACTACCACCACATCATCCGGCTTGGCCCCAATGAGTGGCAGGCAAGCCAGTGCGTGCCCCGTTTCCAAAGCCGGAATAATGCCCTCCAGCCGCGAAAGCTGGAACGCCGCATCAAGCGCCTGCTTGTCGGTAATCGACAGAAACTCGGCCCGCCCGGTAGCAAACAATTGCGCGTGCTGCGGCCCGATGCCGGGGTAGTCGAGCCCCGCCGAAATCGAATAAGGCTCGGTTACCTGCCCGTCCTCGGTCTGCATCAGAATGGTGCTGGCTCCGTGCAGAATGCCGGGCTTGCCCAGCGCCGTGGTGGCGGCCGAGTGGCCGGTATCAATGCCCTGGCCGGCCGCCTCGGCGGCAATCAAGCGCACGCCAGGCTCGTCGAGGTAGTGGTAAAACGCGCCCGCCGCGTTGGAGCCGCCGCCCACGCAGGCCAGCATAAAATCGGGCGTGGCCCGGCCGGTCTGGTGCAAAAGCTGGCTGATAGTCTCGGCCGAAATAACCGACTGAAACCGCGCTACCATGTCGGGGTAGGGGTGCGGCCCCACCACCGAGCCGATGATGTAGTGCGTGTCGGTGGGGTTCGAAATCCAGTGGCGCATGGCCTCGTTGGTGGCATCCTTCAGGGTTTTGCTGCCGCTGGTGGCGGGCACCACTTTGGCCCCGAGCATCCGCATGCGGTCCACGTTGGGCTTCTGGCGCTCGATGTCGATTTCGCCCATGTACACGATGCACTCTAGGCCCATGAGGGCGCACACAGTGGCCGTGGCCACGCCGTGCTGGCCCGCGCCGGTCTCGGCCACGATGCGCTTTTTGCCCAGGCGCTGCGCCACCAGTATCTGGCCGATGGTGTTGTTGATTTTGTGCGCGCCGGTGTGGCACAAGTCCTCGCGCTTGAGATAGATAGTGGTGTTGTAGTGGGCCGACAGCCGCCGGGCCAGAAACAGTGGCGTGGGCCGCCCCACGTAGTCGGTGAGCAGCTGCTGAAACTCGCGCTGAAAATCCGGTTCCTGCGTGATGCGTAGGTAGTTGTCGCGCAGCTCCTCCACGTTGGGATACAGCATTTCGGGCACGTAGGCACCGCCGAAAGGGCCGTAGTAGCCATGGGCGTCAACTTGATAAGGCGAAGTCATATGAGTTAAGAGTTTTGAGTGCTGAGTTAGGAGTTGGCGGACTGCTGGTGCAGCTGCTGCAACAGGGCGCGGGTGGCGGCTATGTCCTTCAGGCCGGGCGCGGTTTCGAGGTGGCTGTTGAAGTCGAAACCGGCTAGCTGCGGGTGGTGAAAATCGAGCAGTTCGGCCAGGTTAGCCGGCCCCAGGCCGCCGCTCAGTAAGAACGGTGTGGTGCCAGTGTAGCCGGCCAAAAGCTGCCAGTCGAAGGCCGTGCCGTTGCCGCCCGGCAGTGCGCCTTTAGTGTCGAACAAGAAGTAGTCGCAACTGGGCTCGTAGGCCACCAGAATGCTGAAATCAAAGCCTTCGCCCACCGCAAACGCCTTGATGACGTGCAGGCCCGCCGCCCGCGCCTGCCGGCAGTAGTCGGGTGTTTCGGAGCCGTGCAACTGCACGTAGTCGAGGGTGTAGGCGCAGTTAGTCGCCCGTACCTCGGTCAGGTCGGCATCCACAAACACGCCTACTTTGGCAATGGCGGCAGGCAGGCTGCGCACCTGCGCCGGGTCGAGGGTGTCGCCCACGTAGCGCGCCGACTTGCGGTAAAAGATGAACCCCAGAAAATCGGGGTCAAAATCGGCCACCGCCAGCAGGTTGGCCGCCTCGCGCATACCGCAGATTTTGATTTTCATAGTCGCCTAAGAAGCCGAAACCGGCCCGGATAGTTCGGCTACGAGCCCCGCCAGTGCCGCCGCCGGGTCGGCGGTTTTCATAAACGTCTCCCCAATCAGAAAGCCCTGGTAGCCCGCCGCCCGCAGCGCCCGGATGGTGCTGGCGTGCTGCAAGCCGCTCTCCGCTACCTTCACAAACGTGTTGGGAATGAGCGCCGCCAGCCGCGCCGACGTGTCCACGTCGGTGGCAAACGTGGCCAGGTTGCGGTTGTTCACGCCCACCAAATCCACGCTCTCGCAGAGGTGGCTGCGCAGCTCAGCTTCGTCGTGTACTTCAAGTAGTACTTCCAGCCCCAGGCCGTGCGCAAACGCGCTGAACTGCCGCACCTCGGCCGGCGTGAGGCAGCTGGCAATGAGTAGAATAAGGTCGGCCCCCAGCGCCCGCGCCTCCGTAATCTGGTATTCGCTGACGATAAAATCCTTGCGCAAAATCGGCGTGGCCGGGCAAGCCGCCCGCGCCGCCCGCAAGTCGGCCGGCGTGCCGCCAAAAAACAACTCATCGGTAAGCACCGATAGCACGGCCGCGCCCGCCGCCGCGTAGCCGGCCGCAGTAGCGCCGGCCTCGGCCGTACCATTAATCAGCCCCTTGGAAGGCGAGCGCCGCTTAAACTCGGAAATGATGCCCGACGAGCCGGCCGCCGTGAGCGCCGCCCGCGCCGACAGCACGGGGCGCGTGAAATCAGGTTGCGCTTGCAGGGTTTCAATAGAAGTTTCGGCTTCGCGGCGGGCTACTTCCTGGCGCTTTTCGGCGATGATTTTATCGAGAATGGTCATGGGCTAACGTGTGCGCCTCCCCCCCCCCGGCCCCCTCTCCGAAAAGGAGAGGGGGAGCCGGACGAAGGTATTGCGAGCTATTATATTCTACCTAATTACAATTATTGTTGACGACTAGCTCCCCCTCTCCTTTTCGGAGAGGGGGCCGGGGGGGGAGGCGCTTACGCTAATTCAGCGCCAGCAGCTTCTCAAACGCCCCCAGCGCCCGGCCGCTGTCCAGGCTTTCAGCCGCCAGCGCCAGTCCCTCGGCCACATCGGCCGCCCGGCCGGCGGTGCGCAGCGCCAGCGCGGCGTTGGCGAGTACCGCATTGCGGTGGGCGGCGGGGGCCTCGTTGCGCAGTACTTTCATAAAGATGTGCGCCGCCTCGGCCACCGTGTCGCCGCCGAAAAGCGCCTCGGGTGTGGTTTGCGGCAGGCCCAGGTCGGTGGGTGTCAGCAGTTCCTCGCCGTGGCGGCTGATGAGCTTCACCGGCCCCGTCAGCGATACCTCGTCGTAGCCGTCGAGGCTGTGCACTATCAAGAACTCGCGGTCCGACTCCTGCTGATGCAGGTAAGCGTAGAGGCGGGCCAGCTCCAGGCTGAACACGCCCACCAACTGCAAGCGCGGCCGGGCGGGGTTTACGAGTGGGCCGAGCATGTTGAAGAAGGTTTTAACGCCAAGCTCCTTGCGTAGCGGGGCCACGTTTTTCAGCGCCGGGTGAAACAGCGGCGCGTGTAAAAAGCAGATATTGGCCTCGTCGAGCTGCCGTTTCAGCTGGTCGTTATCGGCCGTAAATCGTACGCCCAGGTGCTCCAGCACCGTGCTGCTGCCGCTGATGCTCGACACGCCGTGGTTGCCGTGCTTGGCGATGGGCTGGCTCGCGCCGGCCAGTACGAAGGCCGATAAGGTGGAGATATTGAACGTGTTGCGACCGTCGCCGCCGGTGCCGCACACGTCCATGGCATCCACGCCGCCCAGGTCTACGGGGCGGCACAGCTCCAGCAGCGCGTTGCGGAAGCCGGCCAGCTCTTCCACCGTCACGCTGCGCATGAGGTACACGGTGAGGAAGGCGGCAATCTGGGCTGGGTTGTACTGGCCCTGGGCGATGCCGAGCACCACGCGGTGCGCCTCTTCCTGGGGCAGCGTGCGATAGGCAAAGAGGTGGTTGAGCGTGTCTTTCACGTTAGTAATAAGCTAGAAATTGATTGTCATTGCGAGCGCAGCGAAGCAATCGCACCTATTGAGTATCCGCGCGGCCCGTCCTGATGCGATTGCTTCGCTGCGCTCGCAATGACAGGCGCTTGTTACCCATTCACCCAGTTGGCCAGCATTGTTTTGCCGTGCTCCGTCAGCACCGACTCGGGGTGAAACTGCACGCCCAGCACGTCGTAGTCGCGGTGGGCGAGGGCCAGTACCTGGCCGTTTTCGTCTACGGCGGTCACGCGCAGCTCGGCGGGCACGCCCTCGGGCGCGATAGTCCAGGAGTGGTAGCGGCCCACGCGCACCTCGGCGGGTAAGTCGTTGAAGAGACGGTTGGCGGCCGCGTCGGGCGTTTGGCGCAGCGTGTGCGCCACGCCGTGGTGCACCTCGCCAAGGTTAGCGAGCTGGCCACCAAAGGCTTCGCCGATGGCCTGGTGGCCCAGGCACACGCCCAGGATGTGCTTGGTGGGCGCGTAGCGCTTAATAAGCGCGGGCATGATGCCGGCCTCGCTCGGGATACCCGGGCCGGGTGACAGCAAAATGTGCGAGTACTTATCGACCTCATCGAGGCTGATTTTATTGTTGCGAAACACGTCGACCTCCTGCCCCAGCTCGCGCAGCATGTACACGAGGTTGTAGGTGAAGGAGTCGTAGTTGTCGAGAACCAGGATAGCCATTGTTTTGATTGATTACTAATGTGGTAGATGTGAAAATGTGAGCTTGTTGGGAGAATTTTCACATCTCCACCTTCTCACATCTGTTACCTTAAACTTTTTCGGCCTGCTGCAAGGCCGCGCGCAGCGCGCCCAGCTTATTATGCACTTCCTGCAACTCACTGGCCGGCACTGACTTGGCCACCACGCCCGCGCCGGCCTGGTAGTACAGCGTGTTGTCTTTGCTGAGGAAGGTGCGAATCATGATGGCGTGGTTGAAATCGCCGCCGAAGTCGAGCGCCCCGATGCAGCCGCCGTAGAAGCCGCGCTGGGTGCGCTCGTACTGGTCAATGAGCTGCACGGCTCGGTACTTGGGTGCGCCCGAGAGCGTGCCAGCGGGGAAGGTTTCGCCCACCACGTCGAGCGGCTCGGTATCGGCGCCGAGCTGGCCTACTACCTTCGATACCAGGTGGATAACGTGCGAGTAGTACTGAATTTCCTTGAAGCGCTCCACGGCCACCACGTCGCAGCGGCGGCTGAGGTCGTTGCGGGCCAGGTCCACGAGCATTACGTGCTCAGCGGTTTCCTTGGGGTCGTCGAGCAGCTGCTGGGCCAGGCGGGCGTCGGCCGCGTCGTCGCCGGTGCGGCGGAAGGTGCCCGCAATGGGGTAGAGTACGGCCTGGCCCTTGTTTATCACAATCTGCGACTCGGGCGAGGAGCCGAAAAGCTTGTAGCTGCCGTAGTCAAAAAAGAACAGGTAGGGCGACGGATTGAGCGAGCGCAAGGCCCGGTACACGTTGAACTCATCGCCCTGAAAGCCTTGCTGAAAGCGCCGCGACAGCACAATCTGAAACACGTCGCCGCGCTGGCAGTGCTGCTGCCCCAAGCGTATCAGCTCCAGATATTCAGCATCAGTGGCGTTGGAGGTTTCCTCGCCGCTGAGGCGAAACGGATGGGTAGCAAAATTGCGGCTCTGGATGAGCGTTTCGATGCTGTCGAGCGTATCGGGCGCGGGCGCTTCGCCTTCGGCTAAATACTGGTGCTCAAATAAATACAGCTCATCCTTGAAGTGGTTGATGGCGATGACGTAGCGAAAGGCCTGGTACACGATGGCCGGCACCGTACTCGCACCCGGCTTGTCGCGCAGGGTCACGTCCTCGAAGTTTTGCACCGCCTCGTAGGCCATGTGCCCAAACAGCCCGTTGGTAATGAACGGCAGCCCCGAGGGCGCGGCCGGCCGGAAGCTCTCCCGAAACTCGCGCAGGTGCTCCAGGGCCCGGCGTGGGTCGGCCAGCGGGGCAGTATGGGCCGGCTGGCCGGGGCGCTGGGTGGTGAGCTGGTTTTTATCGAGCTCGAAGCGCGCTACCGGGCTGAAGCAGAGGTAGGAAAAGCTGTTGCTGTTGCCGTGGTAGTCGGAGCTTTCGAGCAGCAGCGTGCCCACAAACTGGTCGCGCAGGCGCAGGTAGAGGCTCACCGGCGTGAGGGTATCGGCCAGCAGGCGGCGGTGGAAGGAATGAACGAGGGTTGTCATGGTGCTGGGTTTACTATCGTCATGCCGAGCGCAGCGAAGTCGAAGCATCTTTATCAGTGAACTAACTTCTGGTACTAGCAACGAAGCGGTAGAGATACTTCGACTCCGCTGCGCTCAGCATGACGGATGCTAAAACCAGAAACATAAAAAAAAGCCCGCTGCGGCGAGCAGCGGGCTTCAAAAAAGTCGGGAGTAAAATCAACCAACCGGGTATGCCTGTGCGCTCAGCCTCTTGCGAAGGGAGAGTGCCACCACCAAAGCATAACGGAAACGCGGAGCGACATGGGTTGACTGGGTTTGTAGGTACAAAGGAACGACGAATCTGGCTAATGCCAACTCACGCGAGCCCCAGGCTAGGGCTGAAACTGGTCGATTATCCAGGCAAAGCTGCCGATTACTTGCTCTAAATTATTGAAATACAAGATGCCAGCGTCGGTAATGGCCAGCTCCTCAGCCAAGCGCAAAAACTGCCACTCGGTGCCGGTTGTCACGCAGCCATAGGTAGCCGGATACGTAAGGCCTGCTTTGCGGTTGATTTCGCGGGCGGCTATCATTTCGGCTACGCATTGCGGAATACCCGTCAGCAGGTCTTGCCGCTTGGCCTCTACCAGCACCATAATGGGCGGTTCCGGGATATAAGCGCGCGGCCGGGGCGTGATGATAAAATCACAAATGCCTACTAGGCCCGCGCCACTGAGGGGCTCGCCCGAAAAGACACCTATTTGCCCCCGGTAATATTGCTTCACGGCGGCCAGCACGGGGGCGATTACCGTTTCGGAGATGGCTTTCTCCGACCGAGTGATGGCGGGCGTCAGCTCATTAACGCCCAAATATTCGACAAGCCAAGTGGGCAAGGCTATCGGCTGGATGGCAGGCAGGAAAGAGCCCGTTTCTACCTGAACACCAAAATGGTCGCGTAAATCCTGAAAAGTAACCTGGCTGTACGTAAGCATGGGGCGCAACTGAGATTTACCTGCAAATTACTCGCCCGCTACCAGCCGGGTTTCCTCGGGGCCCAGCTCTACTAGGCCGCGCTTGTAGAGCGCGCCGAGGGCTTTTTTGAAGGTCTTTTTGCTCATGCCCAAGCGGCGGTACACGTCGTCGGCCAGGCTTTTATCGCCGAGGGGCAGCGTCTGGTTGGGGCGCTCGCGTAGGGCAGTGAGCACGAGGTTGGCGGCGGTTTCGACCTCGTCGTACCCAGCCTGGCCGAGGCGCACGTCGAGCTTGCCATCGGGCCGGATGTGGCGCACATGGCCGGGTAGCAGCTCGCCCACGCGCAAGGGCCGAAACACCTCGTTGGCGTAAAGCAGGCCCGCGTGCGTGCCGTTTACGATAACGTTGTAGCCCAGCGGCGTTTCCTCCGCTACCATTAGCTGCACGCTCGTGCCCTCGGCCCCGGCGAAGGGCTCGGGGCTGAGAAACTGCTGCCACTTGGCCGAGGCCACGAGGCGGTCGGTGGCATTGTCGAGGTACACGTACACGAGCACGCGGTCGCCGCGGCGCACGGCCTGGCGCTGGTTGGCGTGGGGCAGCAGCAGGTCTTTTTCGAGGCCCCAGTCGAGAAAAGCGCCCGGCCCGCCCACGTCGCGCACGGTGAGGGCGGCGAAGCTATCGACCACGGCCAGCGGCTCCAGGGTAGTAGCGATGAGGCGGTCTTCGGAGTCGCGGTACACAAACACGCGAATGACGTCGCCCACGTGCGCGCCCACGGGGCGGTATTTTTCGGGTAGCAGCAGGTCGCCGTCGTCGCTGGTGAGGTAGAAGCCAATGCTGACTTCGCGGGCTATTTCGAGGTCGTTAAAATCGCCGAGGTGAAGCATAAAACGAGGCGCGGCACGCGCGGTAAAAAAGAAGACGAAGGTAGCGCCGCCCCGGCTGCCCGCCGCCCGCTGTCCTAAACCAAGAACTTTTAGGCTAATTAAAAGAAACGACTTTTAGGAATTAAACTCGCTAGCTACGTGTAGGTTAGGCGTAGTATATTTGGGCTTATTCCGTTGCAATACCGCTATCTATCGTCGCACCCTTACGCTAACGTTTTATGGTATCTTATCTTTTTGGCTGCGCCGCGCTACTCGGGCTGAGCACCATAAGCCCGGTGGCCGCCCAGCAAGGGCCCGGCCCCACCCTGGCCGCCGTGGTGCGCCCCGCCCAAACGAGCGGCCCCACCCTGGCGCGGGCCACGCCCGCCGCGCCCACAGCCACTGCCGTAGCACCGCCGGCCGCCCCGGCCCCGCTGTTCCGGCCCGATTCCATCTTCGTCAACCCCCAGGTGCTGCCGCAGTTCACGGGCGGCGCGGCGGCCTTCACGGCCTACCTCAAGAAAAACCTGCGCTACCCCGCCGAAGCCCTGCGCCAGCACGCCTCCGGCAAGGTGATGGTTAGCTTCGTGCTTGGGGCCAACGGCCTCGTCACCTACGCCACCGTGCTGCGCGGCCCCAACAAGCTGCTCAACGAGGAGGCCCTGCGCCTGATATGGCACATGCCCGCCTGGCAGCCCGCCCGCCAGCACGGCCAGCCGGTGCGCGTGTCGTGCACCATCCCGGTGGTGTTTGAGGAGTAGTGTAGGTAATAGTAGTACGCCCCCGGTTCTGGAAAACAAGCGTTTTCTAGAACTGGGGGCGTACGGCGTTAGCAGGGTTTAAAGGCTGTAGCGCAGTTGGTACAATGCTGCGGGATATAGCAGGTAGCAGCCCGTTTGCCGGCTGGGTACTAGGCCGTAGAGTAGCATCTTTTGGTGAGTATGTTTGACGACCAAACTGTCCTGACCATTGCCGATGCCCGCGAAAATCAAACTGCCCGCTTTACTGAAAGAAAGACTAGCCGAAGCCACGCACGAGCCCGCCGTTCGCAAGGCATTGCGTGAGTTTGGCAACTGGTTTGGCGAAAGCAAGCAAACCTTCTTTCCCGACTATACCAATCACGGCATCGAGCACATCGAGCAGGTATTGGAAACGGCGGTCAATCTGATTCCGAAGAAAAAGAAAGCACTGGCCGCTTTTTCCAAAGACGACGCGGCGGCCCTCATCCTGGCGGTGCTGCTGCACGATAGCGCGCTGCACTTGTCGAAAGCGGGCTTTTACACGCTGATAAAGGGGCCGGTTTCTTATGCGCATCTGCCCTTTTTCGACCGGGCCGACTGGGGCCAGACGTGGACCGATTTTATGTTCCTGGCGCGGCGCTGGGACGATACGACGCTCGCCAACGTCTTCGGGACAGATGCCAGCGGCGCGCCCCGCGCCCAGGTACGCGACCCCTTCGAGCATTGGCACAACCTGACGGAAACCGATGAGCTGCTAATCGGCGAGTTTATTCGGAAGCACCACCCGCGCCTGGCTCACGAGATGGCGCTGTACGGGGTGCCGGGCGTCAATGGCACCTACCTGCACCTGAACGACCTGCCGCTGGCGTGGCGCGACCTGGTGGGCCTGATAGCCCGCAGCCACGGCCTGCAGTTGCGCTCGGGCCTGGAATACCTGAAGAACACGCCCCACTTCGGCACCTTCGCGCACCGCGACTACAAGACGGTGCATGCGGTGTACCTCATGGCCCTGCTGCGGGTGGGCGACTACATCCAGATTCAGGGCGACCGCACCTCCGAATTGGTGTTTCAGTTCAAAGACATCCCGAGTCTGCTATCGCGGGTCGAGCACAAGGCCCACCTCTCCGACATCACCATTACCGATGCTACCGACGACCCGGAGTCGCTCCAGATAGACGCGCACCCCCAGGAGGTAGCCATTTTTCTGCGCCTGAAAGAATGGCTGGCCGGTATTCAGCAGGAGCTCGATGGCTCGTGGGCGGTGCTGGGCGAGGTGTATGGCTTGCAGCCCAAGCTCAAATACCTGGGCCTCACCTTCCGCCGGGTGCGCTCCAACCTGGATAACGTGGCCGAGTTTGCCAAAACGGTGCCCTACGTGCCCGACCGCATCCGCTTCGACGTGGCGCGGGCCGAGCTACTCAAGCTGCTCATCGGCCCGCTCTACGGCGACGACCCCAGCTACGGCGTGCGCGAGCTGATGCAAAATGCCATCGACGCCGTGCGCGAGTACGACCAGTTTGTGCTCGACAACCCGCAGTATGCCAGCGTGCCCCGCCGCGAGCAGGAAGCCGATGTAGTAGTAGAGCTAGGCCCGCTGGACGAGGCCACCGGCTACGCCACCATGACCATTTCCGACCGCGGCATCGGCATGACGGAGGCCACTATCCGGGATTATTTTCTGCGGGCGGGCGCGTCGTATCGGCGTAGTGCGGAATGGAAAAATTATTTTGAAGATGATACTTCCATAGGCGCTAAATCTAAAGTACTTCGCTCAGGTAGATTTGGAATAGGAGCGTTAGCTGCATTTTTAATTGGAGACGAAATAACGGTTTCCAGTAGACATATAGGTACAAGCGAAGGCTACTTATTTACTACGCAAGTAACTGCTGAGTCAATACAGGTAGTAAAGAAAATATATTTAAAGGTTGGTACTGTTATAAGTATTAAAGTTAATAGTCGTGTTTATGAAGAGTTATTCAGCAGCGTAGAGATGATAAAACGGCCAAAGCGTTGGGATTGGTATTGTGGGGCCTATCCAAGTATAGTTAGGTGTGTGCCATCTAGAAATAAAAAAATAATTTCTAATAAGCTGAGTAATAAATACAGTGCTTTGGATGTAAAATGGCGTTACCTGCCAGCTGACTTACCTTATAAGGTTTATTGGACATTTGATAAAGCGCCATTGTTGACCTGTAATAATATTTTTATTAATAATTCAAAGTCAGCAAGAAGTGCTAGTCAGATTGTTGGGAGGTTAGAAGGGCTATCGATTGACGTTGACCATTCTTGTATATCGATAATTGACGCAGACGGCACTTTTCCTTTAAATCTTCAGCGTGACGGGTTGCGTGAAGAAGGTTATGTTTTTGATGAATTACTTTCGAGAGATATATTGACTGAGTCTTTGGCTTGGTTGTTTCTCAATGGCCCAAATAAACCTGGAAATGCTATAAATGAAATTCATGAATATAAAAATTCGATTTCATTGATAATGAATGCGGCCCTGATTTCTAATGCGAATGGTTATGGTATTACATTAAGTGTGCTGTTAAACTCATATCCGGTTAGGCACCTGATTTTACAGCCAAATGTAGGTATTATAGCAAGTCTATATTCTGCGGATTATTTATTTATTTCAGCACCTTTAGAGAGTAGAAATCAAAAGTTTTTTGCGAATTTATCAGTTGTTGGTAATGGCGGAAATAAAATTAGCTTACGACAGGTGCTGTATTATGATAAAATTAATGTGATGCCAATAGGTATTATATATCAGGAAATCAACTATAATAAAAATATTCTTGAGTTTGCTGTCGAATCCCATATAGGCCAATGGTTAGTTGTATCATCTAAAGAATGCGTAATTTCAGAAATTGAAATAGGAAAGTTTCCTAATGTGCCAATGAGTAACAGTTTTTGGCATCTCCCCATTAGAAATGTATCTTATAGTAGTGGGAATGGTGGGGCTAAGCGGCGTGTGCAAATGCGTCTTGCGCTTGAGGAATCATTTTATGAAGCTGGTTCCTACTTGTCATCTTCGCCACCTTGGCTCCTTGACGAACTCTGGCTAGAACACTTCGGCCGTGAGTGGATACCATTCGACCTGAAAGAGCGCATCGCCAAGTTTCCCAAGGCTGCCAAGTTCTTCGCGGAGCGCTACCCGCAGGTGGTGCCCGACGAAGCCTGGGCGCTGCTGGGCGGCAAGCCCGCTCCCGCGTAGGCAGGTGCCCCGCCGCCCAAAAAGGTTGGGTCGGTCCCCAACTAGTTGCCGGCAAAGCACAACTAGTTGGGGGCAGACCCAACCTTTTTAGCGGCCGAGGGCAGTCAGTTGCCGAAAAAGGGCAGTCAGTTCCTGAAAAAGCGGAGCCGACTGCCCTTTTTGGCGAAGTAGTTGCCGACTGATGATAACTAGTTGCCGAAAAAGGGCAGTCAGTTGCCGGCCAAACCGAACTGACTGCCCTTTTTCGGGAACTGGGTGGGGGCGGGGCTAGGCCGCCTTGGCCTTGCGCTTGCCCTGGCCGGCAAAGCGGGGCTCTAGCTCGGCCACGGCCGCCTGCGCGCCCGGCTGGTTGAGCGAGGCGGCGGTTTTGAGGGCGCTGTAGGCCACCAGGGCGGCGGTGTAGCCCTCCGAGCCGGCCTCCATGCGGGTGCTTTCCACGTCGGTCGTGAAGCCGTTGAGCTCCAGGTACAGCGGCAGCAGGTCGGCGTTGGTGTCGGCATCCACGGCCAGGCCGGGCACGTCGAGGTACTGCGGCATGAGGGTGGGCAGGGCCTGCGCCAGCTCGGCGGCCTTGCTCACGAAGGCCAGCGACCGGTCGCCCATCTTGGGCAGGCTGGCGCGCTCCTCGGTCGTGAGCGGCACGAGGTAGGGAGCCAGCGCGGCGCGGGCCTCGCGGATGGCCTGGAGGGCGTCGGCCAGCGTCTTGGCCGGGATGGCTTGGGAAATGAGGTTTGCCATAGCACGTAAAAGGGAAAAAGATGGAAAGAAACCGCCCCGCAACTGCCAGGCGCACGGGCCACGCTGCCAGCCCCTTGGCTACAGCCGCCGCCGGCCCGCAAGATAGCAGCCCGCCCGCTACGGCCCAGCTAATAGCGCGCAGAATAATTTCCACCCCAGCCCCCAAACGCCAAGCAGCCGGCCTCCCCTGCGGGAAGCCGGCTGCCGGCATTACGCTATAGCGAGGGTGCCCTAGCCGTGGGTGGTAGTGCTGAGCGTTACCTCGATGTTGCCGCGCGTGGCGCGCGAGTAGGGGCACACCTGGTGGGCCTGGGCTACCAGCTCCTCGGCCCGCGCCTGCTCGAAGCCGGGCAGGTTCACTTTGAGGTCCACGGCTAGGCCGTAGCTGTCGCCGTCTTTGCCGAAGCTCACGTCGGCCTCCACGGTGCTGCCCGTGATGGGGGTTTTGGCCAGGCGGGCCACCAGGTTGAGGGCACCGTCGAAGCAGGCGGCGTAGCCGGCCGCGAACAGCTGCTCGGGGTTGGTAGCGCCGGCTTTGCCGGGGCCGCCCATTTCCTTGGGCGTGCTCAGGGGCAGGTCGATAACGTTATCGGACGAAACGGCGCGGCCGTCGCGGCCACCGGTGGCCGTGGCTTTCGCCGTGTACAAGCGCTGAAGGCTCATGGTAGTCAAAAAAGAAGAAGGGTGAGTTATTTGGTGCTAAGGTGTTTAATGAGCGGCTGCAACTGCTGGTGCAGGTCGCTGAGCTGCGCGGGCGTGATGCCGATGCACACGCTCAGCTTGAGCGGAATCTCGCGCGCCTGCAATTCGAGCGCCCGGCCGGCCGGCAGGATGGTGATAATGACCGAGCGCTCGTCGTGGGCGGCGCGGCGGCGGCTCAGCCAGCCGCGCTGCTCCATGCGCTTGAGCAGCGGCGTGAGGGTGCCCGAGTCGAGCAAAAGCTTATGGCCCAGCGCCTTCACGGTCAGGGCCTCGTGCTCCCACAGCAGCAGCAGCACCAGGTACTGCGGGTAGGTTACGTCGAGCCCTTCCAGCAGCTTCTGGTAGGCTTTGGTGATGAGGCGGGAAAGCGCGTAAACCGAAAAGCACAGCTGGTTGTCCAGCCGGGGCAGGGGCGGAAGCGGGGGGAAGGCGTTGGTAGGCATGGCCGTCTGGATGCGGTCGCAAAGATAGTTGCTGAAAATTTAATTGTGTACAATCAAAAGCTGATTTTCAGCAGAACAGTTCAGGCAATAGCCAATGGTATAAAAAAACGCGCTGGCTAAGCCAGCGCGTTTTATCCTAAAGGCCTTACTGCAAAGCACTAGCGGTAGCTCTTGCGTTTCAAAGCGCGCGCAAAAAACGCTTGCCTCAACCCAGACCTGCCTACTTGTGCGCCGCTTCCTGTTGCACTTCTTTTTCAGCGGCCTGCTCTTGCAGCGTGGGGTAGTCGATGTAGCCCTTGTCGTCGCCGCCGTAGAAGGTGGCCTGGTCGGGCGTGTTGAGGGCCGCGCGCTGCTCGAAGCGCTCCACCAAATCGGGGTTGGCGAGGTAGGGCACGCCGAAAGCGATGAGGTCGGCTTCCTTGTTAGCGAGCGCCTTTTCGGCCGTTTCCTGGGTGTAGCCGCCGTTCAGGATGAAGGGGCCGGTGAAAATGTTGCGCAGCGCCGGACCCACCGGCTCCTGGCCGGCCTTGGCCGCCATCGGGTGGCCGGGCAGCGCCTCGATGACGTGCAGGTAGGCCAAGCCAAACTTATTGAGCTGCTCGGTAACGTAGCTGAAGGTCGCCAGCCGGTTGTCGTCGTGGATGCCGCCCATATTGCCAGTGGGCGCGAGGCGGATGCCCACGCGGTCGGCCCCGAGCACGTCTACGGCGGCCTGCACTACCTCTAAGGCAAAGCGGGCGCGGTTTTCCACGCTGCCGCCGTACTCGTCGGTGCGCTGGTTGGTGCTGCTCTGGATGAACTGGTCGATGAGATAGCCGTTGGCCCCGTGGATTTCGACGCCGTCGAAGCCGGCGGCTTTGGCGTTCTCAGCGGCTTTGCGGAAGTCTTCCACCACGGCTTTTACCTCGGCAGTTTCGAGGGCGCGGGGCGTCGGGATTTCTTCCTGGCCCTTGCCGGTGAAGGCTTTCACGCCCTGCGGCTGCACCGCCGACGGGGCCACCGGCAACTCGCCATCATGAAAGAACGGGTGCGAGATGGCGCCCACGTGCCAGAGCTGAATGAAGATGCGGCCGCCGGCGGCGTGCACCGCGTCGGTTACTTTGCGCCAGCCCGCTACCTGCTCGGCGCTGTAAATGCCGGGCGTGTCGATGTAGCCCACGCCCTGCTCCGACACCTGCGAGCCTTCGGTGATGAGCAGGCCCGCCGAGGCGCGCTGCACGTAGTAGTTCACCATCGAGTCGGTGGGCACGTTGCCGGGGTTTTTGGCGCGGCTGCGCGTCATGGGGGCCAGGGCCAGGCGGTTGGGAGCGGTGATAGCGCCTACTTGGAAAGGCGTGAACAACAGGGAATCAGACATTTTTTAAGAAGAGAAAACCGGGAAATAGCGCCGGTAGGGTAAGCTTCAGCTTGCCAGCGCGCCAGCGCAATACGTATTCGGCGCTGCGACCGCCGAATACGGTTGGGCTTTTTACCTAAAACCGTAGAGTAGCCGCCGCGCGGTGGTAGAAGCCGAATCGAAACCGACGAGTATTAGAGACGCATCCTTGTGTCTCACGTCATTCAGCTCGCCAAACGTGAGACGTAAGAATGCGTCTCTACACAGTTTCTAAGGTCGCTGTGAATATGCAGTAGGAAGCCGGCTGCCCTATTTTGAGATGCAGTCTACTGCAAGTCGTAGCGCACCACGCCGGGCTGGCCGAAGCTGAAGTCGTTGAACTGGTACGAGTCGCGGTTGGTCTCGAACAGCCGCAGGCCGTTGGGCGTGAGTTGGCCGCGCGGATAAAAGCCCAGTAGCAGCTGAAACGTGCGCAGCACCGTGAGCTCGTTGCGGAAGCGAAACCCGATGCCGAAGCCCGAGTAGGGAGCCTCCGAGCCGAAGGGCGAGCCCCCACCAATGCGCTGATTGATGTAGGCAATATCGGCAAAGCCCAGAATGGCCATGCGGAAGCCCAGCAGCGAGAGCGGCGTATAAATAGTGCCCTCGTAGCTGGCCACGAAGCGGCTGGTGGGCAGCATCTGCCCCTGCGGCCGAAAGCCGCGCACCGCCCCGGCCACGCCTCCCAGGCCACTGAGCAGCACCTCGGCCGGGTAGCGGTTGAAGCCCGCTGCCAGGCGCATAGTCAGCAGGTTGCGTACCTGGTAGCTGCCCACCCGATAGCGCCGCGTAAAATACATGGCCTGCCCCGTGAGCAGCCCCTGCTCCCAGCCGCCGCGGCCAGCGCGCTTGAAGGTGCTGAAGCCGAGGCTGCCGTAGAGGTAGCCCTGCTGCACCGAGTAGCCAGCCATTGCGAGGCGGGCATCGAAGTAGTGGCGCGGCAGAAAAGTGCTGCTCTCGAAACCCGTGGTGAAGCTCAGCAGTGTGCCGGCCGGCACGTCTTCGGTGCGCCCGAAGCCGAAGAGGTATTTGTCTTTATAATAACGGCGCACCGAGTAGCCCACCGTGCCCAGCACGATGGTGCGGGTGCGGTCGTCGGGGGTGTTGGTGGGGTTGGTAGTGTGGTTTTCGTGGCGCACGCTGCCCGCGATGATGAGGCGGCCGGGGTTTTCGTAACCCAGGTCGTAAGAGCGCAATTGCAGCGCCCGGCCCACCCACAGGCTATGGCTGGTGTAGGAGCGAAACTGAAAATTGGGCTGCTCGCCCTCGGGCGGGGGCGCGTCGCGCGGCAGTACGAGGCGCAGGTTGATAGCATCCGACGAAAACGCGCCGGCCCAGCGGGCGCTGGGCGAGTAGAAGTCGCGCTGCACCGACACGCCGCCCGAGTGCGCCTCAAACTCATTGAAGTAGTAGCCCCGGGCGTACACGAAATTGCGAAACGGCACCTGGTACGTGCCCTCGTAGCCCCAGGTCTGCGGCAGGTCGCGCCCGTACTGGTAGCGGTTGTCGAACTGGTGCCCCAGGCCCAGAAAATTGCGGTCGCCGGCCGTCACGATGGCCTCGGTGGCGCTGCGCACGTCGAAGCCCGCGTTGATGCTGAATACGTCGGTGGTTTGCACCAGAATATCGACGCTGTCGCGGCTGGCCGTCAGCTCGTTTACCAGCACGCGGGCGTCGAGCAGTTCGTCGGTTTGGCGCAGCAGGCGCTCGCTTTCGGCCAGGGCCTGGGGTAGCAGCGGTTGCCCCGGCCTGAATAGCAGCACCTGCCGGATGCGCGCCGGGGCCGTGCGAATATGCACGGCGTTGCCGGCCTTTTCTACGAAGGTGCGCGGCCGCCGCAGCGAGTCGTTGAGGCTGTAGCCGAAGGCATCGAAGGGCGTGATGGTGACGCGGCGCACAATCTTGAAATTGTGCTGGTCGAACTGCCGGTTGAGCAGCACCGCGTCGAGGCCGTGGTCTTCTTCGCGGGGCCGGGTAAGGCGGAAAAACGCCTGCACGCCCCGCCCCACGATGGTTTTGCGCCGCGTGAAGCGCTGCAAATTCAGGCGCACGCGCTCTTCGTCGAAGCGGCGGCCCAGCGAGTCGGCCGGCAGGTCGTCGGCGTTTTCGGCGGCGTGCAGCGAGTCGGGCGGCACGGCCAGGCGCGGCGAAAACTCTTGGGCGCGCGCCATCCGCCCGCTGCCGAAAGCCAGCAAGCCGCTCAAAGCGAAGAGAAAACAAAAGCGGAGAAGCTTGGGCATAGGGCGCTCCGTGCAAGTTACTGCAACGAGGCGGCCGGCGCTAAAATTTCACGGGCGAGCGCGTCGTAGCCAACGGTAGTCGCACCCGGCTACGCAGGCCGCGCCAGCGGCCAGGCAGACGTAGCCTTTACCTGCTAATGCAAGCGGGGGAATAGGGCAAAAGCGGAACCATTTCCAAAAAAATTAGCTTATGGATTGCTTGCTAATTTAGAAAGCACCGCCTACTTTTACCTCCAGCTAACCGCCTTAGTCAGTATGAACGAGCGCATCCAGGAAAAGCTAAGCATACTAGCCGACGCCGCCAAGTACGACGTGTCGTGCAGCAGCAGCGGCGGCAAGCGCAAAAACGAGCAGAAGGGCCTCGGCAATGCCGAAGGCATGGGCATCTGCCACAGCTACACCGAGGATGGCCGCTGCGTGAGCTTGCTTAAAATATTGCTCACCAACCACTGCATTTTCGACTGCGCCTACTGCGTGTCGCGCCGCTCCAACGACGTGAAGCGCGCCGCCTTCACGGTGGAGGAAGTGGTGGACCTGACCATTAATTTCTACCGCCGCAACTACATCGAGGGCTTGTTTTTGAGCAGCGGCATTTTCAGCAGCCCCGACTACACGATGGAGCGCCTGGTGCGCATCGTAAAGAAGCTGCGCACCGAGCATAATTTCAACGGCTACATTCACGTCAAAACCATTCCGGGCGCGTCGCCCGAGCTGATTCAGGAAGCCGGCCTCTACGCCGACCGCCTGAGCGTGAACATCGAACTGCCCTCGGAGCTGGCGCTGCAGAACCTGGCCCCCGAGAAGAATTACGCCGAGATTCTGACCCCGATGGGCCAGATTCGCGACGGCATCATTCAGAATAAAGAAGAAAAGGCGCTCTTCAAAAAGGTGCCGCAGTTTGCCACCGCCGGCCAAAGCACGCAACTGATAGTAGGCGCGAGCGATGAAAATGACCTGCAAATAATTAAGCTCTCCGACAGCCTCTACCAGGGCTACGGCCTCAAGCGAGTATACTACTCGGGCTACGTGCCCATCACCGACGATGCCCGCCTGCCGCAGGTAACCCAGCCGCCGATGGTGCGCGAGCACCGCCTCTACCAAACCGACTGGCTGATGCGCTTTTACGGCTTCGAGGCCGACGAAATCCTAGACCCCGCGCACCCCTACCTCGACCTGGAGGTAGACCCCAAGCTGGCCTGGGCGTTGCGCAACCGCCACCTGTTTCCGGTGGATGTGAACGTGGCCGACCGGGCCACGCTGCTGCGCATTCCGGGCGTGGGCGCGCGCTCGGTCGAGCGCATCATCCAGACGCGCCGCTTTGGGCCTCTCACCGCCGAGACGCTGAAGCAGCTCGGCGTGGTGATGCGCCGCGCTAAGCATTTCCTCACCTGCCGGGGCTCGGCTCCGGCCCGGCTGGGTGAGCTCGATGAGCAGCAGATTCGGCGGCAGGTGCTGTTTGGGGGTAAGGCAGTGCGCTCGGCCCTGGTGACGCAGCAGCTCGATTTGTTTGCCCAGGTGGGCTAGTTTTTGATGCCGATACTGCGCCGGGCCAGTAGCTTGCGGCGTCAACCACTACGCTTTGTTTTTGCCATGACCCGTTTTTTCTGCTTCGCTCTCGCCAGCCTCGGCCTTACCAGCTGCCTTGGCGGTGCCAAAAACAGCTGTTCGGCCACTGTGCTCGAGCCCGTGACCTCGGCCACCGGCCCCCGCACGGTAGCCGTCAACCAAAAGGCCGATTTCGTCATCCGGTATGTGCCCCAGAACACCTGCGGCAAGCTGGCCAGCGTCTACGAAGCGGCCGGCAACTTGCCCAATTCCTACCTCATCGGCCCGCAGGTAGTGTACAGCGACTGCAACTGCCCGACCAACACGAGCGCCGTACAAGCTACCTACTCCTTTACGCCCACCAAGGCCGGTACGTACTACCTGAAATTTATTGCCAACAATAGTACCGGCTACGTAACCGACACGCTGGTAGCGCAGTAGCTTATTATTTGTTCAGCCTGCTCCGCCGCGTTGGCGGGGATAATTCCGGTTTGTTTTCACTTATGAAAATCACGCACCGCGCCCCCGCCGACGCGGCCCCCGCGCTCAGCTTCGCCGCCGAGCCGGCCGCCGCCCCGCTAGTTTCGCCTTCGTTTGACAAAGCGCCGCGCTTTTCGTGCTGCTGTCGCCTTAGCGAGCTGCTGCCCCGCGTGCGCGAGGTGCACGATGCCGTGCGCGCCGCCCGCCTCGCGGCCGAGGGTGCGCCCGGCGTGGCTGCCTAGCGGCGCAGCCCCAGGCGCTCCACAGTTTCGCCCTCGAAATCGAACTGGATGAGAACGGATACTTCATTCCCCACTACTCAGCCATCGTGGCCGGGCGCAATGACTACCACTTGCGGGGCCATGAAGTCTTCCAGCGTACCGTCGGCGTACTGACTGCAGAGCCGCCCGGCCGCCAGAAAGCCCACGTGCGCGTGCTGGCACAGCGCGGTGCCGATGAGTGGCTTCAAGTTTGCAGACCAGCGAAAGCCGGCCGGGTACACGATGCGCTTCACGCGCGAATTGCCGGTGCGGACGGTGTCAATCAGCACGCCGCCCATCTCGCGGCGGTCGGCATTGGGGAGCGGGGCTAGGAGATTGGTAGTAGCTATGGAGTGAAGAGGTTAGGTGGAAGCTGGTGAAGATAAGCACTGTTGCGGCTGCGGAAATAGGCTCGTACAACGACCAGCCCTTACAAAGCCCACCGCAATAAGCTGCTGCGCAACCCTGGCCCCGGCCCGCCGGGTACAAGCTATATGGACTACCCCCTCGAACACCACGACGTGCAAACCAACGGCCTGCGCCTGCATGTAGTGCAGTGTGGCCCCGCCGCTGGCCCGCTGGTGCTGCTGCTACACGGCTTCCCCGAGTACTGGTACAGCTGGCGCGCCCAACTGCCCGCTTTGGTGGCCGCTGGCTACCGTGTGTGGGTGCCCGACCAGCGTGGCTACAACCTGAGCGACAAGCCCCTGGGCGTGGCAAGCTACGCGCTGCCCACGCTGGCCGCCGATATTATCGGGCTTATCGACGCGGCAGGGCAGACGCAGGCCGCCGTGGTGGGCCACGACTGGGGCGGTGTCGTGGCGTGGTATTTGGCGGCGCATTACCCCAGCCGGGTGCGCAATACGACCATTATTAATGTGCCGCACCCGGCGGTGGTGGGGCCAAATATCTGGCAGGCACCCGACCAGCTTTTGCGCAGCTGGTACATCGCTTTCTTCCAGCTGCCGGGCCTGCCCGAGTGCCTGATGCGCCGCCGCAACTGGCAATTGGGGGCCGTGCTGCTGGTGTGCTCTAGTCGCCCTGGCACCTTCGGCCCCGCCGAGGTCGCGCGCTACAAAGCCGCCTGGAGCCGGCCGGGAGCCATCACGAGTATGCTGAACTGGTACCGCGCCCTGGCCCGTTTGCCCGTCGGCGACTGGCCTCGCATCCTGGGGCCGGTGCAGGTGCTTTGGGGCGAGCTGGATGCCTTTTCAAATAAGAAATTCGCCCAACTCAGTCTGGCCGAGTGTGCCCAGGCTACGTTGCACTACTTGCCGCAGGCCACCCACTGGGTGCAGCTCGAAGAAGCAGACAAAATAAATGAATTGCTGCTGCGGTTTTTATCATTAGAAAATTCCGCTATTTCGGCTTTATAATCCATGTTTTTATGAGCCAGCTAACGCCGCTTTATCGTCCTTCGAGTACGGCCGTTGGCCCGGTGGCCCCGCGCCGGCCCACGCCCGAACTGCACAACGCACCCGCCGACTACACCTACGACGGTAGTTTCGAGGGCCTGCTCACGGTGCTGTTTCGCGTCTACGACCGCCGTTCAGCCCCCAATAGCATTCAGCCCGAAGAGGCGGTGCAAGGCGGCCTGTTTGCCCAAGCCGTAGCCGTGGCTACCGACGAAGTGCTAGCCTCCCGCACCTGGGACGGCCTGCTGCGTTTTATGCCCGAGCCAGCGCGGGCGCGGCTCTACCACGTGTTTTTAAGCGAAGACGCGGAGCGCGAATTGCTCATTTTTCGCTACGCTGATATGGCGCTGCGCGCTGGCCGCGACATCTCCGAAAACTACGCCGATGCCACCGTGCGCCGCTGCCAGCGCCTAGCCCAGCAGATGTTTCGCGAAAAGCATCGCATGGAAGCTTTTGTGCGCTTCGAGAAGGCGCAGGATGGGCTGTTTCACGCCACCATCGAGCCCGACTTTGATGTGCTGCCGCTCATTGCCAGCCACTTCACCAAGCGCTACGCCGACCAGCGCTGGCTGATTTTTGACAAAAAGCGCCACTATGGCCTTCATTACGACCTCACCCGCACCGATGTCGTCAGCTTTGAGGCGGGCGAGGCGACTACCCTGCGCCGGGGCGAGCTCTCGGCCACGGTGCTCGACGAGCGTGAGCCACTATTCAAAATTTTGTGGCAGGCGTACTTCGACCACGTCAACATCCCGGAGCGCAAAAACCTCAAGCTGCATCACCGCCACATGCCGCGCCGCTACTGGAAGTACCTCAGCGAGAAGCAGCCGCGCGAGCGCCGCTTCGAGCCGATTAAAAACAAGCGCGGGCCCAACCAGTAGCGCAGTAAGTTTGCGGTAGCATTTATAAACGCGAACACCACCGTACTAATGGATTCTATTCTGGTTTTTGGGGCCTCGGGCCAATTGGGGCAGTGCCTCGCCCACGTCGCCAAAGAGCGCAATACGCCGGGTCTCATCTTTCCGCCCGAAGACCAGGCTAACATTCTGAACAACGAGGGTTTGCGTGCGCTGTTTGAGCAGCACCGGCCCGCTTACGCCATCAACTGCGCCGCCTACACGGCCGTGGACAAGGCCGAGGACGAGGTAGCGCTGGCCCGCAAGGTGAATCGCGACGGGGCCGAAAACCTGGCCCGCCTGTGCGGCGAATTCGGCACGGTGTTCATCCAGATTTCGACCGATTTCGTGTTTGCCGGCACCGGCAACCAGCCGCTGGTAGAAACCGACCCGGCCGAGCCCATCAGCGCCTACGGCCTCACCAAGCTGGAGGGTGAGCAGGTAATTCCGCCGCTCACCGATAAGTATTTCATCTTGCGTACCAGCTGGCTGTACTCGGAGTACGCTAATAACTTCGTGAAAACCATGCTAAAGCTGGGCCGCGAGCGCGACGAACTGCGCGTGATTTGGGACCAGGTGGGCACGCCCTGCTACGCCATCGACCTGGCTGGCTGCATCCTCACCATCATCGAAAAGCAGAGCGCCGATTATGGTATCTACCATTATAGCAACGAAGGAGTTACGTCGTGGTATGATTTTGCCACGGCCATCTTCGAGCTGAGCGGCCTGCCCACGCGCACGGTGCCCATCCGCACCGCCGAGTACCCTACCAAAGCCACGCGGCCCGCCTACTCGGTGATGGATAAAACCAAAGCTAAAACCCAGCTCGGCGTGGTTATCCCGCACTGGCGCACGAGTTTGAAGATGTGTCTGGAGCGGCTGGGGTAACTTATTGCGCCAGCGGCTGCCTGAGTTAGCGCCTGGGCAGCCGCTTTCTTTCTGGGAGCGCCGAACAAATACCGGCTTCATTGGCTTGCCCAATACATGGCCGTATTTCTTTTACGTATCTCGTTTCGTAACCAGCCCGGTGGGAGCGACTTTTTATTGGCGGGCCGGGTTTACCCGGCCACTACTACCGTCAGGGCGGGCGACTGGCTGGTGCTGGGAGAAGTGAAAGTGCAGATAAAGCAGGTCGAAATTTCTGCCTACGAAGGCGTGATGCTGACAGTCGGCCAGAGCGATGTCGAAACGCTACGTCGCGTTGGGCTAACGCTAACCAAGCTGTACGGAACTGAAATTCAGCTTGTAAGCGCCCCTTGCTAGCTCCACCCCCGGCGTAGGCTAGGCGGCCCGTCCGTAGTACCGATGCAGCGCCAGCGCCAGCAGCACAAATATGCTGCCCACGGCGCACACGCCCGGCCAGCCGTAGTGCATCCAGGCCACGCCGCCTACCACCGAGCCTAGCGAGCCACCCGTGAAGTAGCCCGTCATGTACACCGTGTTGAGGCGGCTGCGCGCCTCGGGGCGCAGCGAGAACACCAGCGTCTGGTTGGAAATGTGGCCCGACTGCACGCCTACATCGAGCAAAATGATACCCAGCACCAGCCCAGCCAGGTAGCCGCCGCCCACGCCCAGCAGCACGTAGGCCCCCAGCGCCAGCACCAAGCTGATGGTGAGCGCGTAGCGCGAGCCCCGCGTATCGGCCACCTTGCCAGCCAGTGGCGCGGCCAGCGCGCCCAGCGCCCCCACGAGCCCAAAAAAACCAGCCACGGCGCTGCCGTAGTGGTACACCGGGCTGGCCAGGTAGAAGGTCAGCGTAGTCCAGAACACGCTGAACGACGCGAAGATGGCCCCACCCACCAGCGCTGAGCGCCGCAAGTCGGGTAGCTCGCGGGTGAGGGTGAGCAGCGACTGCATCAGCTCGGCGTAGCTGCCCGCGAAGGCCGGCCGGCTGCGCGGCAGGCGCCAGGCCAGCAGCGCGCCCAGCGCCAGCATCAGCCCGCCCGCCCCGGCAAACACCGTGCGCCAGCCTAGGTGCGCGCCCGCGTAGCCGCTGACGGTGCGCGAGAGCAGAATGCCGATGAGCAGCCCGCTCATCACGCGCCCCACGATGCGGCCCCGGTCAGCCTCGGGGGCCAGGGTGGCGGCCATGGGCAGTAGCAGTTGCGGCACCGACGAGCAGAGGCCAATGAGCACGCTCGCTACCGCCAGCAGCCCAAACGTGGGAGCCACCGCTGCGCCGCCCAGGCACAGCGCCGCCGCGCCCAGCATCCACAATATTAGGTTTTTGCGCTCCAGCATGTCGCCCAGCGGCACTGCCAGCACCATGCCCAGCGTGTAGCCTACCTGGGTGGCCGTGGCCACGAGGCTGGCCCGGCTGTCGGTGATGTGGAACGTGCGGCCGATGGCCACCAGCAGCGGCTGGTTGTAGTAAATATTGGCCACCACCAGCCCGCAGGTGAGCGCCATGAGCCACACCAGCGCGGTGTCGAGCTGGCGGGGTGGGATAGCGGTTTGGGTGGTAGTAGCGAGCGGAATAGTATCGGGCATAGGGTATACAACCCGGAGCCGACAAGGAATGTTGCCAAAAATTGTAGCTCAGACTCGCAGCGTCCAAGCTACACCGAATGCTGCTTTTTATACGTGCCCGGCGTCAGGCCTTCGTATTTTTTAAACAGCGCCTGGAAATACGACAGGTTATTGAACCCTGCCCGCAGGCACACCTCAGCCACCGTAGCCAGCGGGTGGCTCAGCAGGCGCTTGGCCTCGGCCAGCCGCTCGCGCACGATGTACTCGACCGGCGTGAGGCCAAACTCGCGCTTGAAAAGCCGGAAAAACGTGGCCTTGCTCATGCAGGCTACCGCGCTCAGCTTCTCCACCGGCAGCGGCTCGGCGAGGTGCTGCCTAATGTACTGCACCACCGCCGCGAAGGGGTGCGCGGTGAGGTGCTTGGTGTAGTCCTGAAAAATAAGCTGGCGCGCCTGGGTCTGCATCAGGCGCACCAGCAGCTCTTGCAAAGTGAAGCCGGCGAGCACGTCCTTGGCCGCGTCGGTGGTGCGCGACACGGCTACTAAGCGCTCTAGGGTGCCGGTGAGTTCGGGGGTGTTGGTGAGGTGGGCGTAGTCGAGCCCGGCCAGCGCCCAGGGCTGCGCGGGCTCGGCCTTGGGGTAGCGTTCGTTCAGCAGGTCAATGGTTTGGCGAATGGTGTCGGGCGCGATGGCCACCGCCAGGCACTGCGTAGGTTGGCACAGGCAGGCATCGGGAAAGTCAATTTCCATCAGTTCATCCTCGCCCACTACCACCGACTCGCCGGGCAGGTAGTCGAAGGCCGGGCGGCCGGGCAGGTGCATCACCTTTTTGCCTCGCAGCATGGTCGTGAGCGACAATCCCTCCAGCCGCAGCGGCACCCGGTGGGCAGCGTGGTGCGTCTCGAAGATGTTCAGCTCAAAGGCTTCAAGGGCGAAAACCGTGCGGTTTTCGACCAGCGAGTGCAGCCGCTCCAGCGCCAGGGGCGGCACGGCGGCGGGCAAGTGAACGCGGGTAGGCATGGGGTGGGGGAGGGAAGGGTGAAGAAAGCTAAAACGTCCGTCATGCTGAGCGCAGCGCAGCGGAGTCGAAGCATCTCTATCGCGTCGTTGCAGGTGTCAGAAGTTAGTTCTGCGGTGGAGCTGCTTCGGCTTCGCTGCGCTGCGCTCAGCATGACGGACTTATATAAGACAAAATACAATGAGTAAGTGCTTACTTCAGCTTGCGGCAATTTCAACATTTTTTGCGACAATACCACAACCCACCCACCCTGGCCGCCCCCCACCTTTGCTCTATTCCTTAACCTTTCCAATAACCCCACCCCCATTATGGCCGAAGTCCTTGAAGCCCCCACCACGCTGGTGGCCCGCCCGCAGTTTAAAAACCACTACGACAATTTCATCGGCGGCAAATGGATAGCGCCGGTGAAAGGCCAGTATTTCGACAATCCGTCGCCCATCGACGGCAAGGTGTTTACCAAAGTAGCCCGCTCGACCAAAGAGGACATCAACCTGGCGCTCGACGCGGCTCACGAAGCCTTCAAAACCTGGGGTAAAACCTCGGCCACCGAGCGCAGCAACGTCCTCAACAAGATTGCCAACCGCATCGAGGAAAACCTGCCCTTCCTGGCCGCCGTGGAGTGCGTGGAGAATGGCAAGGCCATCCGCGAAACCACCTACGCCGACCTGCCGCTGGTAGTCGACCACTTCCGCTACTTCGCCAGCGTCATTCGGGCCGAGGAGGGTAGCGCCACCGAGCTAAATAATAGTACCGTATCGCTCAACATCCAGGAGCCCCTAGGGGTGGTGGGCCAGATTATTCCCTGGAACTTTCCGTTGCTGATGGCCACCTGGAAGCTCGCGCCCGCCATGGCCGCCGGCTGCTGCGTAGTGATGAAGCCCGCCGAGCAGACGCCCGCCAGCATCATGGTTCTGATGGAGCTGATTGGCGACCTCATCCCGGCCGGCGTCGTAAACGTGGTGAACGGCTTTGGCCTAGAGGCGGGTAAGCCGCTGGCCTCGTCGCCGCGCATCCACAAGGCCAGCTTCACGGGCGAGACGACCACCGGCCGCCTCATCATGCAGTACGCCGCTGAAAACCTGATTCCGGTGACGATGGAGCTGGGGGGCAAGTCGCCTAACATTTTCTTCAAAAGCGTGCTGGACCACGACGATGATTTCCTGGATAAAGCCATCGAAGGCGCCGTCATGTTCGCGCTCAACCAAGGCGAAATATGCACCTGCCCCTCGCGGATGCTCATTCAGGAAGACATTTACGACGAGTTTATCGCCCGCGTCATCGCTCGAGTAAAAGCCATTAAGCTCGGCAACCCGCTCGATATGAACACGATGATGGGCGCGCAGGCCTCGAACGACCAGTTCGAGAAAATCCTGAGCTACCTCGAAATCGGCAAAGCCGAAGGTGCTGAGGTGCTGGTGGGCGGTGAGGCCTACAGCCAGGAAGACGGCGCGCTGGGCGAGGGCTACTACATTCAGCCCACCATGTTCCGGGGCCACAACAAGATGCGGATTTTCCAAGAGGAAATCTTCGGCCCAGTGGTATCGGTCACGACATTTAAGACGGTAGAGGAAGCCATTGAAATCGCCAACGACACGCTCTACGGCCTGGGTGCCGGCGTGTGGACCCGCGATGCCCACGAGCTGTACGTGGTGCCCCGCGCCATCGAGGCCGGTCGCGTGTGGGTCAATTGCTACCACGACTACCCGGCCGGCGCGCCCTTCGGTGGCTACAAGGCCTCGGGCTTCGGCCGCGAAAACCATAAGATGATGCTGGCCCATTACCGGCAGAACAAGAACATGCTCATCAGCTACAGCGAAAAGCCGCTGGGCTTCTTCTAGGCCGTTGATAGTTGAATATTAATGCTGTCATGCTGAGCTTGCGAAGCATCCTATCACGTTGGAGCTACTGATTCCAGCGTGATAGGATGCTTCGCAAGCTCAGCATGACAGTCCGTTTATAATATCATTCACAAAACCTACCCATGTCCACCGCCCGCGTCCTCTGCACCCAAGCTGCCGAAGCTACTATCGACCTGCTGCGCGACGAGCACGGCCCGCTTATGTTTCACCAAAGCGGCGGGTGCTGCGATGGCTCATCGCCGATGTGCTTTGCCAAGGGTGAGTTTCGGGTAGGTAGCAACGACGTGTGGCTGGGCCGCATCCACGACTGCGATTTCTTCATGAGCGCCAGCCAGTTTGAGTATTGGAAACACACCCAGCTCACGGTGGACGTGGTGAAGGGCCGGGGCGCCAGCTTCTCGTTGGAAATCCCCCTAGGGGTGCGGTTTCTCATTCGCTCGCGGCTATTCACGGCAGAGGAAGAAGCCGATATGGCCCCGGTTTTCGCGGGCGACGAGTACCCAGTGGAGTCATAAGGTTGTTAGCCTGTAAAAGCAAAGCGGCCGCCGCCAAGTCTGGCAGCGGCCGCTTTATGTAAGCGAAAAGCTTACTTGAAATTGCCTATTCTGAGCACAGCAGGGGCACCAGGCGTAAGGTCGCGCACGAAGCCAAAAGTTTGGTCTTCCGGCACGTTGTCTTCGGTAGCGGTGCCTTTCATGTTGCCAAACTCGACGCGGAAGCTAATGGCGGTCAGATGCCCGCTTGCATCAAATACAAGCCGGTCGTAGTCCAGCGCTATGCCATCCTTGGCTACTTCTTGCTTGATGGTGGCCAGCTGGGCAAAGGTTGTTTGGCGGTTAAAGAATACGGCCACCTTCTTGGCGGGCGCGGCCACGGGCGGGTGCAGGGGGAGCCTAGGTGCCGCCGAAGCCGCTGTAGCTAGTAAAGCGCAACTCAGAAACAGGTATTTCATAAGAAAACTGGAGTAAAAGCCTTGCCCCGTGCAAGTGCCCGCTAAGCTACTACTTATTTGTGAGTCAAGATGTTTTGGTGCCCGGGCCGTGGGACCCCACCCCCGACCCCTCCCCTCTCCCGGAGGGGAGGGGTCTTACGTCCCCAGCTCCGGTGGCGTTTCGTCCTTACGCTTGCGTTCCTCGGTTTCCTTGTTGTTCATATTGGCCTCCGACGGGCCGGCGGGGTGCGTGCTTTCGCCCTGCGAGCCGTGGCCCTGGTGACCGTGCTCTTCGGGCTTGTAGTTAGCTTCCATCTCGGCGAGTTTCTTCTTGCCGTAGGCCAGCTTGGTGATGTTGAGGAACAGCACCGGCACGGCGAAGATGGCCAGGAAGGTAGCCGCCAGCATACCGCCCGTCACGGTCCAGCCGATAGTTTGGCGCGATACGGCACCCGCGCCCGAGGCGAAGGCCAGTGGTAGCACGCCCAGGATGAAGGCCAGCGAGGTCATGATGATGGGGCGCAGGCGCAGCGTCACGGCCTCCATCGTGGCGTCGAGCACGGGCATGCCCCAGTCCACGCGCTCTTTGGCAAATTCCACAATCAGAATGGCGTTCTTGGCCGCCAGGCCGATGAGCGTAATCATCCCAATCTGCGCGTACACGTTGTTGGTAAGCTTGGGCACCAGCGTGAGCGCCACGATGGCGCCGAAGATGCCCAGCGGCACCGCCAGCAGCACCGAGAACGGTACCGACCAGCTTTCGTAGAGCGCGGCCAGCAGCAGGAATACGAACAGAATCGACAGGCCGAAGATGATAACCGTGCTGTTGCCCGAGCTGATTTCCTCGCGGCTCAGGCCCGAGAAGTCGTAGCCGTAGTCGGCGGGCAAGGTTTGCGCAGCCACTTCTTTCAGCGCCTCAATGGCCTGGCCCGAGCTGTAGCCCGGCTTGGCGTCGCCGTTGATTTCGGCCGAGCGGAACAGGTTGTAGTGCGAGATGAGCGGCGCGTTTTCGACCAGCTTGTACGTCACGAGCGAGCTCAGCGGCACCTGCTGGCCCTGCTGATTGAGCACGTAAAATGAATTCAGCGACGACACATCCTTGCGGTAGAAGGTATCGGCCTGGGCCACTACCCGGAAGTTGCGCCCGTACTTGGTGAAGTCGTTGACGTAGGTACTGCCCATGTACGTCGAGAGCGTATTGAACAGGTTAGTGAGCGGCACGCCCAGCTTCTTGGCCTGCTGGCGGTTTACGGTGAGCTGATAGCCAGGCGTTTTGGCCGTGAAGAAGGTGTAGGCCCGCGCTATTTCGGGGCGCTGGTTTACGGCCCCCACAAACTTATTGACGGTGGCCTCAAAGGCCTTGATGTCGGTCGAGGCTTCGCGCTGCTCCAGCATAAAGCTGAAACCGCCCGTGTTGCCCAGGCCCGGAATGGCGGGCGGCGGCACCACCACGATGTTGGCCCCTTTTATCACCGAAAACTCCTTTTGCAGCTGCGCAATCACGCCGTAGAGCTGCTGCGACTCCTCCTTGCGGTCGTCCCAGGGCTTCATCTGGATGAAAAACGTGCCGCTGCTCGACTTAAAGGAGAAGTTCAGCGCGTTCAGGCCGCTGATACCCGAGGCGCTGCGGATGGCCGGCACTTTCTCGCGCATAATCTTGGCCATCTGGTCCATGATGACGCGGGTGCGGGTGCTGGCCGCGCCCTGCGGCAGCTCGACCGAGATAAACAGACGGCCCTCATCCTCAGTAGGAATGAAACCCGAGGGCTTGGTCTTAAACAGGCCATAGGTGCCGCCGTACACGCCCAGCAGCACGATGCCCACCAGCGGCGCGAAGCGCAGGCAGCGCTTTACGCCGTTGGCGTAGGACTTCGTCACGCGCTCAAACCACTGGTTGAACTTGTAAAACAGCTTGTTGATGCCCTTTGAGTCGGCCGTTTGCTCGGTGGGCCGCATCATGAGCGAGGTGAGCGCCGGCGTGAGCGACAAGGCGATGAACGCCGACAGCACCACCGAAATGGCAATGGTAATAGCAAACTGCTGGTACAGCTTGCCCACGATGCCCGGAATGAAGCCCACCGGCACGAACACCGCCGCCAGAATCAACGCAATGGCGATAACCGGGGCCGTGATGTCCTTCATGGCCTTCTCGGTGGCCTCGCGCGCCGATATTTTCTCGGTGTCGATGTAGTGCTGCACGGCCTCCACCACCACAATGGCGTCGTCGACTACGATACCGATAGCCAGCACAAAGCCAAAGAGCGTCAGCGTATTAATGGTAAACCCTAGGGGCAAAAACACGATGAACGTGCCCACAATGGCCACCGGCACGGCCAGCACCGGAATGAGAGTAGCCCGCCAGCTTTGCAGAAACAAAAACACGACTATCGTTACCAGCAGCAGCGCCTCGCCCAGCGTGTGCACCACCTCGTTGATGGACACCTTCACCACCGTTACCGATTCAAACGGTACGCTGTACGCCACATCGGGCGGGAACTTGGCCTTGAGTTGGTCGAGGGCGGCGTACACGCCTTCGGCGGTTTCGAGGGCGTTGCCGCCCGGTACCTGATTGATAAGCAGCAGGGTAGCCGGCGCACCATTTACAAACGAGGCGCGGGCGTAGTCGAAGCTGCCGAGCTGTACGCGGGCCACGTCCTTGAGGTACACTACCGAGCCATCCTCGGGCTTGGTCCGCACAATAATGTTCTCAAACTCCTCGACCTTGCTCAGGCGGCCGTTGACAAAGAGCGTGTACTCAAAGGCTTGCGAGTTGTATTGCGGGGCCGAGCCCACGGCCCCGGCCGCTACCTGCACGTTTTGCTCGCGTAGGGCATTGGTGACATCCACGGCGCTGAGGCCGAGCTGGGCCAAGCGGTCGGGCTTTAGCCAGATGCGCATCGAGAAGTCCTGGCCGATGCTCTGCACGTCGCCCACGCCCTTCACGCGCAAGAGCGCGTCGCGGACGTAGATATTGGTGTAGTTGTCCAGAAACTTGATATCGTGCGTGCCTTTGGGCGAGGTCAGCGCCGCCACCATCAGGATGGTCGGGTTGCGCTTCTTTACCGTGAGACCCAGGCGCTTGACTTCGTCGGGCAGCTGGGGCTGGGCCACGCTCACGCGGTTTTGCACGTCGAGGGTGGCGATGTCCACGTTGGTGCCAATCTCGAACGTCACGTTCGACGAGATGCGCCCGTCGCTCGTCGCGTTCGACGAGAGATAGGCCATGCCCGGCGTACCGTTTACCTGCGTCTCGATGGGCGTGAGCACGGTTTGCTCTACTGTGAGGGCGTCGGCCCCGGTGTAGCTGCCCGAAATTTGCACCACCGGCGGCGAAATATCGGGGTATTGGCTGATGGGCAGGCTCCGCAAAGCCAGCACCCCCAGCAGCACCAGCACTATCGACACAACGATGGCCGTGACCGGCCTTCGGATAAAAACGTCAGATATCATTCAGGAAAAGATAGAATTGCTTTATCAGCAGTTAGATAAACAGCATTTGTCATGCTGAGCGGAGCGCAGCGGAGTCGAAGCATCTCTTTAGCAGAGTAACTTCTATCGTCAGCAACGAGGAGATAGAGATGCTTCGCCTCCGCTCCGCTGCGCTCAGCATGACGGACGTTTTTGGCGTTACTTCCCCGCACCCGCCGGAGCCGCCCCACCTTGCGCATTCGTTGGCTTGGTCGGGTCGCCGACTTGAATCTTCGAGCCTTCGTGCAAATTTTGAATGCCGTCGGTCACGATGGTTTCGCCGGCTTTCAGGCCCTGGCGCACCACGGTTTTGTCTTTTACCTTGGTGCCGGTCAAGACTTTGCGCTGCGAAACCTTGCTGCTGTCGCCCACCACGTACACGTAAAACTCGCCCATCTGCTCGGTCACGGCGCGGGCCGGAATCACGAGCTGCTCGCCAGTGTCCTGGTTGAGTACGCGCAGGGTCGTGTTCATACCCGCTTTCAGCAGGCGCCTGGGGTTCGGAAACTGCACGCGCACCTTCAACGTGCCCGTTTGCGGGTCCACGGCGCGGTCGATGGTTACGATTTTGCCGGGCAGCTTATAGGTCTGGCCGCCGGGCACTTGCAGCGTGAAGATTGAGTCCTGGCGCACGCTCTTAGCCTGTTGCAGCTTGGTGAAACGGGCGATGTCCTTTTCGCCGATATTTACATCTACCGCAATCGGGTCTTCGGCCGACACGGTGTTTATCAGCGTCTGGCCCTGCGTCACGAGCGCCCCAAGCTTCACCTGCGCAATGCCGATGGTGCCCGTGAGCGGCGCCGTAATCACGGAGTGGCGCACGTCGAGCTCCAGGCTACGCAGCGCGGCCTGGGCGGCCGTTATCTGCGAGAGGGCGTTGGCCACGTCTGCCTTCGAGATGTCAACTTGCTGAAGGGCAATGGCATCCTGGGCAGCCAGGCGCTGGTAGCGCTCGGCGTCTTTGGCTACCCGCACGTAGTTGGTGCGGGCCACTTGCAGCTGGGCGCGGCCCTGCTCGGCGGCGGCGGCATAGCGCGTGCGGTCGATGGCGTAGAGCTTCTGGCCCTTGGTTACGCGCTGGCCATCCTGCACATAAATATCAGTGAGGTAGCCGGTTACCTCGGCTAGTAGCTGCACCTCATTCAGGGGCACTACGGTGGCGGGGTAGGTGTCGGCGCTCACCACGTCTTCGGCCTGCACCTTGTATACGGCCACGGGGGTGGCGGGCGGCGGGCCGGCTTGCTGGGCTTCTTCTTTCTTGCCACAGGCGGCCAGCAGCCCGGCCAGGGCCAGGGCGGGCGCCAGCTGGCGGGCAGTTGTCAGGTTAAAGTTTCTCACTGGTTGAACGTAATATTGCCTAGGGCGCGCTGCACGTCTAGCTTGCTAGACAGCACGTTGAATAGCGCGTTGTAGTAATTAAGCTGCGACGTGCGCAGGTCGGCCTCCGCGATGGTCAGCTCCAGAAAAGTCTTGATGCCTTCGCGGTATTGCAGGTTGATGACGCGGTACACTTCCTTGGCATCGTCGAGGTTGCGCTGCAAGGCGTTGAGCTGGCTGAGCGCGCCCTTGTAGACACCCAGCGCCTGGTCGTACTCGGTCGTAATCTGGTTGCGGACATCAAACAAATCGAGGTCCAGCCGCTCGTCCTGCAAGCGCGCGATTTTTAGGTTTTGAATCCGCCGCAAGCCCGTAAACAGCGGTAGCGCAAACTGCGCCCCGGCCTGCTGGTTGGGGTAGGCCGTCTTGTACAAGTCCGAAAACTGGTTGTTCTGATACACCCGGTTGTAGTTGTAAAAGCCTGACAACGTGGGCAAAAATCCGAAGCGGTAGTAGTCGATAGTAATGCTCTGCAACCGCTTCTGCGTTTGCAGCTGCTGAATTTCGATGCGGCGCTCGGGCACCAATAGCTCGGTGGTGTCGAGCTGGGTTTCGCGCACCATTTGCAGCGTGTCGTATTGCAGCGTCAGCGGCTTTTCCGGCCCCAGGCCCATCAGCTGCTTGAGGTTGGAATAAAGACCGGGCAGGGTAGAGGCGGTGGCCCGACGCTGGGCGTAAGCGTTGCGTGCTGATACCGAGGCGCGCAGGTAGTCGGTTTTATCAACGAGGCCCACGTCGAAGCGGGCTTTCGAGTCCTTCACCTGCCGCTCCTGGCGCTGAATGTCCTCATCCAGAATTTTGAGCTGCTCTTCGGTCAGCAAAATGTTGTAAAACGCTTTGCTGACGTTCGTTACCACGTCAATCTTGTTGGCCGTGGTCGTTTGCTGATACACCTGCCGGGTGGGTCGCACCGAGCGCGCCGCCCGCAGCACGTCGTTGCTGAACAGCAACTGGCTGCCCGCCACGCCCAGCGTCGAGGTATTGTTCAGGCCGATGCGGATAACCTGCTGCGGGGCCGTGGGGTCGGTAAGGTTGGGGAACACCGCCGTGGGCAGCTGAATATTGCGGGTGTAGATGCCCGTGGCATTCAGCTGCGGCAGCCAGGCCGACAGCCCGATGCGGATGTTGCGCTCGCCAATCTCCTCGTCCAATTGCGACTGCCGCACCAGCGGCTGGTTGCGCAGCGCAAAGTCGATGCACTGCGGCAGCGAGGCATTGCTCGGGATGGGCTGCGAAGCCGGCGTGCCCGGCGCCTGCGCCTGGGCGTTGTAGCCAGGTAGCAAGCTGGCTATCAGCCCCATAAAAAGGCCGGCCAGCCCGCTCCGAAAGGTTCGGAGCCGGGCCGGCCGGCAAAAATAACATAGTTGGTTTCTCAGCATCACTAGCACTTACAAGGCCGCCCTCAACGGGAATCAAGACCTAGTAAGCCGCGAGCTGGGCAATTGTTTCGCGGAATTTCCTTATTTCTTCACCTGCACGGGCAGGTCTTCGAGCTGCGCGTAGCTGAGTTTCCAGCTGCCATCGCCGCCTTTTTTCCACAAAAAGATGAAGTTGCCTTCGCCAATGCCCGAGGTATTGTCGGTGGCCGTGGGCAGCACATCTACCGAGAAAGTGCCCGCCTCGTAGGCCGTGTTAGCATCGTTGCCCGAGCTCACCACGCTGGTCTTGAGGCTCGAAATAGTGTTAATAGTGGGCGTAATCCACTTGTTGGTTACTTCCGACTTGCCGCTGAAGCGGGTTTCGCCCTGCAAAAACTGCACATCATCGGCCAGTAGGGCCGAGGCCTTGGCGGCGTCCTTGCCGTTCCAGGCGCTGAGAAACTGCTGGTCGAGGTCGGCCACGCTGGCGCTGGTAGCGGCGGCCGGGGCTGCGTTGGTGGCGGCTTTGTCGGTGTCTTTATTGCCAGAGCAAGAGGCTAGTAGGGCCGCTGCGCAAACCAAAGGCAGGTAGAACTTCATAAAAGAGGTGTTGGGGAATGAAGGAACGAGCGAAGGGCGAAAAACCCAGGCCGACGGGCCTGGGTTTTCTGAACTAACTGAAAGGCAAGTAGCTTACCAGCTCTTACGCAGTACCGGCGAGTTGGGATAAGCCGTGCCAGCTTGGCCATACTGCGGGTTGGGCAGGTAGCCCGCAGCGATAACCGTGCTGGGCGGCGTAGAAGGGGCGAAGGCCTGCGCGGCCACAACTCCAGCCCCGGCGGCGGTAGCGGCCGTGGCTACGCCCATCGCTGGGCGGGCGGCACTGCGGGTAGCGGCCAGCTCGCGGGCTTCGGCGGCCGTGCGCTCGGCCGAGGCGGCGCGGGCGTTGGCGGCGGCGATGCGCTGGTTGGCGGCCGCGCGCTCGGCGGCGAGGGCGGCAGCTTTCTTCCGCTTGTTGTCGATGTGCTTACCTACGCCGTAGCCGATGCCCGCGCCGGCCGCACCCCCGATGAGGCCGCCCACGGCTCGGTTGCGCTTGTTGATGAGCGCGCCGCCCAGGATGCCGGCCGCGCCGCCGATGGCAGCGCCTTTGCCCTGCGGGCTCCAGCCCTTGCGCTGGGCCTGGGCGCGGTGGCTGGCAAAGAAGCTGAGGAACAGCACCGGAATCAGAAATAACCAGGATGTACGTTTCATGGGAAGTAATGGAAAGGAGAGAGGAAAGTGGTCGTACCCTGCGGAGAGTTTTACAAGCACTGTGCCAATTACGGCGGAAGCCGGCCGGTGGTTTGCCTCGAATAACGCTACCGTGGCGCGTGGAAAATGCAAACAGCTAGTAGGTTTGAGGTTGCAGCGGCCAGTTTCGTGTTGCTGCAAAACCAAGCGCCTGCTTGGCGTTACAGCACGCGCACCAGCACGCGCACGTCCACGTTGCGGCCGTGGTCGTCGGCGCAGGAGATTTTGACCTCGCCGGTGGGCGGGCGGAAAAACACCCGCTCGGTGGCCTTGGCGGCACGCAGAAACTGGTCATTTACATACCAATACACCTGGCGCACCTCGCCGGCGGCGGCGCAGCTGAGCAGCAGCTGCGGCTTGTCAGACCCGTCGAGCACGTACTCGGCGTGGGCGGCCGGCGAGGTGATGGCGAGCAGCGGCGCGGCATCGGGCGCGTCGGCCGCGGTGCCGCGCACGAGGCGGCAGTCGGGGTTGTGGGGCGGCAGGCGGCGGGTGGGCTGGCCCTGCGCTTCGCGGTAGGCCAGCACTTCGGGCGCCACGTTGGGGTACAGCGCGCGGCGGTAGCCGGCGGCCGGGGCGCAGGCGCGGCAGTAGCAATACGCGCCATCGGCCGACAAAAGCACTTCCTGCTGGTGCTGGCAGCGGCGGCTGTTCGACGCGCCGGGCAGGTAGTAGTCAATAAGCTGATTTTCGCAATGTTCGCCCGGCACCAGCCCGGTTTCGGCACAAACCAGCCGAAAATCGAGGCTGGCGGGTGGTGCAAACCACTCGTTGGTCGAGTTGTAAGCCAGTGCGTTAAATAAATCGAACAATAGCGGCGAGGCCACGTCGGCCCCCGTGAGGGCCGGGCTGCCCTGCCCGCTAAAATTGCCCACCCACACGCCGATGGTATAGTCGCGGTTGTAGCCAATGCTCCAGGCATCGCGGCGGCCGTAGCTAGTGCCGGTTTTCCAGGCAATGCGCGGCAGGTGGCGGCTGCTGGCGGCATCCACGGGCAGGTCGGGGCGGGTGCGCTGGGCGAGGATGTCGGTGAGGAGGTAGGCGGCGGCTTGGGAGAGGATGCGGGTACTGCGGACCTCACCCCCCGGCCCCCTCTCCAAAAAAGAGG
>CAXYJY010000067.1:0-45183 GCA_964277755.1 uncultured Hymenobacter sp. | reverse complement strand
TTGCGCAATGGCTTCTTTGCTCAGCGACAGGTTGTTTACTTTGGCGGCAGTGTCTTTCTTGGTCGACATAAAACAGGAATGGATGGAAATGGTGCCTACTCTATTTAAAGCTTTTCGGCGTTCGCTTTTTACTAGGCTTGCAAGCTAGGTTTTTTTAACTATCGCAGGTATAGAAATAATACCTGTCTGTTTACTGCTGTATTCATAAATTCCCGGTCATTTATACTGGCGGGGATTCGTACTAGTCAGTGCTTTTTGTTCGGTAATGTTCTTTGCTGCGATTGTTGATTCAAAAGTATTGCGGCACTAGCTCCTGCTAAATTTTATTACACCAACTAGGCGATTAGAAGGATAAGACAGGTATTTTTAGCCGTTGTGAGGAATAGAGCCCAACCAGCCAGTCGGACGCGTGCACAGTGGTTGCCATTTAGCTACTGGCCCGTATACCCCGCCAGCGCGTGAGGCCGCTTTCTCGTCAGCAGACACGGGGAGGCCACCGGCGTCCGTGCGCTGAGTGGCGTTATCTGCTTGGGCGCTACTGCGAGCCTGCCCCACGGACCATCGAATCGCGGTAGCTGGACCTCGGCTTGGCAGCAAGCGCGGGAGCTAGGTGGTTAGCAGTAGCTTCTTAGGGCGTGTCAAGCTCACCCCCGGGCCCACGCTACGGCTTGGCCGGGTTGCGAGGGTTGGGGCCGCCCGAGTTTTCGCGATAGCAAACCGGCGCTGGCCGGTGGGGGTGCTGATAAGTAGCCAGCAAATCAGCCTGTGCGGAGGCTTCAAAATCGATGGGGCTGCCCGCGCTGGCTAAGTTCTCGGCTTATTTGCCCGCACCCGCCCGCTACAAAGGCGCTGGGTTTGTGGGCTGGGTGGCGAGCTGGGCCGTGGAATAGACTTAGCTGGCCAGCGGCTTGCATAGGGGGGGGCGCCCAGGCCCGCAGAGCCTCGTTGGCAGGCACGTCGAGCGCCACTAGCGGAGCTTGGCCTTGGCACACGTTGGTCTGCCCGTGGCTGCGGGCGCTGGGGGCTCGGTAGCAGGCATAGCTGCAATGCTGCATCTGGTAGGTGCTGCCAGCAACTCAAAATGCGGGCTGAGAAGAGGTAAGCGTGCTGAGAAAAGGCAGGCTAGATGGGAAACGGCAAGCGTACACCCCACTTATTGTGCACGGCCCGGTGGCCAACGTGGCCGCCCAAGCCCGAACCCTGCTGAGCTTAGCGACCCACCCCGCCGCGTGTGCGCGGTGGGCCAGAACGCGCACAGGCCGCCGCTCCCAGAGCGGCGGCCTGTGGCTAAGGTGCTGAGTGGCGCGTAGCGCTAGGCGCTCATTTTCACGCGCACGGCGGTGGGGCCTTTCATGCCGGGCTCCACCTCGAAGGTCACTTTGTTGCCTTCGGTGATGGTAAGGCCACCGAGGTTATTGGCGTGGACGAAAATGCTTTCCTGGCTGGCAGCATCCTTGATAAAGCCGTAGCCTTTGGCCGTGTTGAAGAACGTGACGGTGCCGGTGCGAGTAGTATCCTCGGGCTCGCGGTCTTCTTGCCGGGCCACGCCGATGCGGATGCTTTCGAGAGCTACTTCTTTCTTCTTGGTAGGGTCGGGCGGGGTCGAGGTGATGTTGCCGTTTTCATCGACGTAGGCAATCATATCCTCTTCGCTCTGGCCTTTGTTGGCCTGGCGGGCGAGGCGGCGTTCCTCTTTCTCGTTTTTCTTTTGCTGACGCTTTTTTTCGGCTTCCTGCTTGCCGAAATTAGTCTGTGCTTTTGCCATGAGGGATACTGGTCGCGGAATAGCCTGGTGGGCTTTCGTTAACAAAGGAAAAAGCGAGTTGATAAATTCCCGCTATTGAGGCCCAAGATACGGGATAAATCGTGCCCCGAACCAGCTTATAGCCCTACTAAATAGGTCGGCTACTTAAAATTTAGTTCGCTGCCGGGTCGGGCACCTCGCGCACGCCGCCCGGCAGTAGCCCCGCCAGCCCGTGCGCCCCGATACGCACCCGCACCAGCCGCAGCGTGGGAAAGCCCACGGCCGCTGTCATCTTCCTGACTTGCCGAAACTTACCTTCGGTGAGCGTGATGGAAAGCCAACTGGTGGGGCCGTGGCGGTCGTCGCGCACCGGGCGGGGGCGGGGGGGTAGCATGGGTGCCTCGGGCAGCCGCCGCGCCTGGCACGGCCCCGTGCGGTACCCCACGCCCTGAATGCTAATATCGACGCCCGCCCGCAGCAGCGCCAGCGCCTCGTCCGTCACGAGGCCATCGGCCTGCACGTAGTACTCTTTTTCGACGTGGCGGCTGCGGATGGTTTCGCTCACGCGCCCGTCGGTGGTGAGTAGCAGCAGGCCCTCGCTGTCCTCATCGAGCCGGCCGATGGCCATGGTGCCGGGTGGAAAATCGTAGAGCTCGCCCAGAAAGCGCTTTTTGCGGGCCTCGCGCCCAAAGGCGCTCACAAACTGGCTGAGGTAGCCGTAGGGCTTGTAGAGGACGAAGTGGCGATGGGGGGTGGGGGAGTCTGATTCGGGATTCACTACCCAAAAGTAGCCCTGGCGCGTTTACCCCACCCCCGGCCCCTCCCGTCCGAGAGAGGGGAGCCTGACGTTGGCTTACGTCAGCTTGCGGTTGGCTCCCCTCTCCCGGAGGGGAGGGGCCGGGGGTGGGGTTACACGGCCGGCGAGCTGCCTACCACCCGCCGCACCAGCCACACCACCAGCCCGCCGAACAACGCCATCAGTCCAAACGACCAGCGCAAGCTAGCCGCCTCGGCGATGAAGCCCACCAGCGGCGGCACCATGAGAAACCCGAAGTAGCCCACCGTGGATACGCCCGCGATGGCCGTGCCCGAGTTGGCCGCCGCCCGCCCGGCCAGCCCGAACACCATCGGCACCACGCACGAGATGCCCAGCCCCACCAGCACGAAGCCCACGCCCGCCACTAGTGGCTGCGGCACCAGCGCCGCCAGCCCCAGCCCCGCCGCGATGAGCACGCCGCTGCTGCGCAGCACGCGCGGCACGCCCAGACGGTTGGCCAGGTAGTCGCCGCTGAAGCGGCCCACCGTCATGGCTACCATGTAAATGGCGAAGCCCAGCGTGGCCATGGCCTTGGGCACCAGCACGGCTTTCTCGAAGTAGATGGCGCTCCAGTCGTACATAGTGCCCTCGCAGGCCATGGCGGCGAAGGTGATGGCCCCGAAGCCCAGCAGCGCCTTATCGGGCCAGGCGAAGCCGGGCTTGCGGGCCGGGCCGGCGGGGGCGGGCGGTATCGGCAGCGTGTGGCGGTAGCTGGCCAGCGCCACCAGCGTAAGCACCGCCGCCACGGCCGCGAAGTGCGGCCCCGTGCCCACCACCTGCCGCACCAGCAGCGTGCCCAGCGCCGCTGCCCCAAAGCCCGCCACGCTCCACACCCCATGAAACGAGGCGATGATGGAGCGCCCGTAGCGCGCCTGCACGCCCACCGACTGCGCGTTGACCGAGATGTTGAGCAAATTGCGCGACACGCCGAAGCCGAACAGCAGCGCCACCAGCTGCCAGGTGTGGGCTACCTGCCCCAGCAGCGCCAGCACGAGGTTATACAACATCGCGCCTACCAGCATCACCTGCCGGCTGCTGTAGCGCCGCAGCAGCACGCCCGTGACCGGCAGCGTCAGCATCAGGCCGGTGGGCATGGCCAGCAGCACGCCGCCCAGCTCGGCCTCGTTCAGCCCCAGCTGGTGCTGAATGGTGGGAATGCGTGACGCCCAGGTGGCAAACCCAAACCCCGAAACCAGGAAAAACAGCGCCACCGCCCGCCGCGCCTGGCCGGGGGTAGTCGCGGGCGCTCTATCGCTCATAAAACCGCTGAAACCGGGCCGCCAGAGGCGAAGCGCCGGCTGAAAAACCAGGCAAAGGTCGGGCGAAACGGGCGGTAGTCAGCGGGTTATTTCTTCGAAAAAGCCAACCCTTGAGCTTAGCGGCCGTTGTAGCAGGCGCACAAACGATTCTTCTTTTTCCATTTTCATGTCTGACAAACCCACCATTTTCCCGCCCCAGCACCAGGACGCGGGCGCCGGCAAGCCCGGCCTCGAACACAAAATGACCCCCGAGCCCGAGTACATCCGCAAGGGCTACCAGGGGGCTAATAAGCTGAAAGACAAAATCGCCCTCATCACGGGCGGCGACTCGGGCATCGGGCGCGCCGTGGCCGTGCACTTCGCCCGCGAGGGGGCCGATGTGGCCATCAGCTACTTCCCCACCGAGCAGGAAGACGCCGAGAAAGTGCAGCAGCTGGTGCAGGCCGAAGGCCGCCGCTGCCTGCTGCTGCCCGGCGACCTCAAAATCCCCGCCTTCTGCGAGCAAATCGTGGAGCGCACCGTGGCCGAGTTTGGCCAGCTCGACGTGCTGGTAAACAACGCCGCCGAGCAAAACTGGCACGACTCGCTCGAAGACATCACCAACGAAGAGTTGGACAGCATCTTCAACCTCAACATCATCGCCATGTTCCGCATCACGCGCACGGCCCTGAAGCACTTGAAGGAAGGCGCGGCCATCATCAACACGACTTCGGTGAACGCCTACAAAGGCAACGAGGCGCTGCTCGACTACACCTCGACCAAAGGCGCTATCGAAGCCTTCACGCGGGCCTTATCCTTGCAGCTCGTGAAGAAGGGCATCCGGGTAAACTCAGTAGCGCCCGGTCCCATCTGGACGCCGTTTATCACGGGCGTGGGCTTGCTCAAGCTGCCGCTTTTCGGCCACGACGTGCCGATGGGCCGCGCCGGCCAGCCCTCCGAAGTGGCCCCGGCCTACGTGTTCCTGGCTTCGGAAGACGCCTCCTACTTCTCGGGCCAGACGCTGCACCCCAACGGCGGCTCGGTGGTGAACGCCTAATCGAGGCGTGTTTGCCAGCCTGTCATTGCGAGCGCAGCGAAGCAATCGCACCTGGCGAGTACTCGCGTAGCTCGTTCTGATGCGATTGCTTCGCTGCGCTCGCAATGACAAAATTTTTTCGCAAGGCTCAAAAGCGAAGTTGCCAGCGTCTCAGTCGAGGCGCTGGCAACTTCGCTTTTGAGCCTTGCGTACTAAGCGCTACTGTGGCAAACGGCCGCGCCTATACTCGACCTTACTACGCTTTCGCCCATGAATACCAAGCTCCTCTTATTGGCCGCTGCCGCCACGCTGGCTTCCTGCTCGGAAAAGAAAACCGAAACCACCGAAACCACCACCGCGCCCCCCGCGCCGGTAGCCACCATCGACACCACGGCCTACCGTACTTCGGCCAAAACCCTAGCCGACCAGGTAGCCGCCGACCTCGCCGCCACCGACGCGGCCGTGAAAACGCGCCTCGAAAACGTGTACTATACCCGCGGCCGTGCCCTGCGCGACCTCGATACCAAATACGCCACCGACACCACCGGCCGTTACGCCGCCCTCAAGGCCGTAAACGACCAGACAACCAGCGAGGTGAAAACTATCGTGACCCCGGCCCAGTACAATACTTACACTACCGGCCAGGGCGCTTACTACAACGGCCCCTACACGGCGGTAGCTGCTACTGCTGCCACTACCGCCGCGCCCGCCAAGCGCAGCCTCGGGGCCCGCGTGGGCCAGGGTTCGGGTATTAAAAAGCTCGAAAACGACGCCGACGACAGCAAAGTGAAATACAACAACGGCGCAAAAATCAAACGCAGCGACGACGGCTCGATTAAAATCAAGCGCGCCGATGGTACCAAGATTAAAATCGACGAGCACGGCAACCGCACCGTAAAAAAGGGCTTGTTTTAGGCTCTGTTTTATAACACGTTTTATAAACAAGAGGCCCCGGCTCATTGCGGGTCGGGGCCTCTTGTTTGGGGTATTCCTAGTCGGTAGGACACTAATGAACAAGCTACTTCGGTAGCCAGCTCAAGCTCAGGCCCTGAAACGGGCCGTAGCTGTATGGGCTCAGCTGTGGGGCGCGGTACCAGGGCTTAGGATGAGCAGGAGCCTGCCAGCCAGTGCCAGCCGGGGCGGCGGGCTCGGCTACGCGGGTGCGGCCGTTGCGCACGGCTATTTTGGCGAAGCCGTAGCCGAGGGCAATGCCCAGCGGGTAGTCGCTGGCCCAGTGTACGCCGTTGTTGAGCATGGCGTAGCCGAGCACGCCCATGAGGCCGTAGCCCACGGGCCGAATGAAGCGGTACTCAGGGTAGTTTTCGGCGATAACCGTGACCGTGGCCATGGCCGTGGCCAGGTGGCCGGTAGGGAAGGCGTCGAAGTTCGACACGTTGTTTTGGTACGTCTTGTAAGTCGGCAGCCAAAACCAGCGGCCGCGCTCCTGGGTCGAGCGAAATGGGCTTTGGCGGCCGGTGGTGCGCTTGAGGGCCTGCACCACTACGCCCGTAGTCAGAATGGCCTCGCCGAGCTGGGTCGCGGTTTGGGCGGCGCGGTTGTCCTTTTTGATAATGCCGTAGGCCATAAACGACGTGGCGATGGTGAGGTGCGTCCAGCCGTCGCCGAGGTAGTAAAAGGCCGTATTGAGGTTGCCGGGTACCTTCATTTCTATTGGCACCTTGGTGCTACCTACCCGCAAGGGTATGTAGAATAAGTTGTTCTGCACGTCGGCCGGGTCGAGGCCGAGCGTGCGGCCCACGCTCTGCGCGCCGTGCAGGATGCCTTCATCGGCCGCGTACAGAAAGGCCGAACCCAGGGCGATGCCCGCAAACGTCGGTAAATTATCGCGCTTGAAATACGTGCTCGGAAACTGCACCAAATCGCGCGGAATGTGCAGCAGCCACCGCAGCTGCCCCGGCCGGTCGTAGTGCCACGTCACGCCGGGCGCTACCGTGTAGTCGGTGCGCCAGGGCCGGTGGCCGGGCTTGGTTTTGATTTTTACCTTCCCCGAATCGACTAAGGCGGCGGTAAGCTGCGCTTCCGTATCGACGGGCGCTACCTGGCTCGAATCGGTAGGGTAGGTGGGCTCCGCAAGTGGGTGGGCCCCGGCACTAGCCGAAAAAGCCAGCGCCCAATACGCTCCCAGCAGCCACCGGACCGCGTGGCGGGAGAAAACAAACTGTACCAAAATTTTTAAGCTTACTAAGTACCCCTCTTGCGCCGCCCGCCGCCGCCGCGCAGACGCAGGCGGCGCTTTTATATTTTTGGCAAAGATAACTTAGCCATAATAGGCGGAGGAAGTTAGTAAAATGAAGGCTCGCTGTAGCGACCAGAAAACCAAATAACTGTAGCGCGGTATTCGCCGTTTGAAAGCGCGATGCAGTGTTCCTTGCCAGCCCTTCTTTTCTCTGTTTCAGTCCTTGCCCAATCGCTTCCAGCCCCAGTTTGATGCCCTGCGGGCGCAGGCCCCCGCCCTGCGCCGCGAAGCCGCCCCCGCCCGCCGCCAGCGCCTGCGGCAACTAGCCGACTGGCTCACGGCGCACCGCGCCGAGGTGCAGCAGGCCCTGCACCAGGATTTTCGCAAGCCCCCGGCCGAAACCGACCTCACCGAAGTTTGGCCGCTACTCACCGAAATCAAGCACACAGGCCGCCACCTCGCCAAGTGGCTGGCTCCGCAGCGCGTGCGCACGCCGCTGGCTTTGGTCGGCGCGCGCGGCTGGGTGCAGGCCGAGCCCAAGGGCGTGGTGCTGATAATTGCGCCTTGGAACTACCCCTTCTACCTGGCCCTCGACCCGCTGGTGTCGGCCATTGCGGCGGGCAATGCGGTGGCTATCAAGCCCGCCGAGCAAACGCCCGCCACGTCGGCGCTGCTGCGCCGGCTGTGCGAAGCGCTGTTCCGGCCCGATGAGGTGCTGGTGCTGGAAGGCGGCCAGGACGTGGCCACCGAGCTGCTGCGCCTGCCCTGGAACCACATTTTCTTCACCGGCTCGCCTGAGATTGGCAAAATCGTGATGCGCGCCGCCGCCGAGCACCTAAGTAGCGTGACCCTGGAGCTGGGTGGCAAAAGCCCCGCCATCGTGGACGCCACCGCTGACCTGCGCGACGCGGCCGAAAAAATCGCGTGGGGCAAGTTTATCAACGCCGGCCAAACCTGCGTGGCCCCCGACTACGTGCTGGTGCAGGCCAGCGCCCAGGCCGGCCTGATAGCCGAGCTGCAAGCCTCCATTCAGCGCTACTACAATGCCGACGGCGAAGGTATTAGCGAGTCTGATTCTTTCGCGCGCATCGTAAATGACCGGCACTTCGCTCGCCTCGCTACTATGCTCGAAGACGCGCAGCGGCGCGGCGCTACCGTGCTCGGTGGCGAAATCGACGAGCACCAGAACTACCTCGGCCCCACCATTCTCACCAATGTGCCGCCCGAGGCGGCCGTGCTGCACGAGGAGATTTTTGGCCCGCTGCTCCCCATCCTGCCCTTCGACACGCTGCCCGAGGCGGCGGCCTACGTCAATGCCCGCCTGCCGCCGCTGGCGCAGTACTTGTTCACGACCAGCCGCCAAAACCAGGCGTATCTGCTCGATAGCATCGCGGCTGGCGGCGCGGCCGTGAATGAAACCATCATGCAGCTGGCGCACCCCGAGCTGCCGTTTGGCGGCGTCGGCAACTCGGGCCTAGGCAAAACCCACGGCCACGCGGGCTTTCTGGCTTTCAGCAACGAGAAAGCCGTGCTGCGGCAGCGCATCGGCCGCACCGGCATCAAGGTTATGTACCCGCCCTACACCGCGCGGGTGAAGCAGCTAGTGGGCTGGCTGCTGCGATTTTTGTAAAGAGCTTATAAAAAGGAGTTTACTATGAATTTTATTTGTCGGCTACCTCATTTGTATACATTGCCAGCGTTTCGCGCGCTGGAAGCAGGCAGTGAGCGACGCCACGAGTACCTGGATGGAAGTGTAGTGGTAACGGAGCCTGATGCGCTAAGTCATAACCTGCTAAAAAATAACCTGGTAGATGCGCTACGGCGGGTAGTGCGCCCGCAGGGCGGCCAGGTGTTTTCGACCAGCATACAGCTCGAAGCGTAGGCCGACTATTCCTACCTGTATCCTGATGTAATGGTAACCTGCGACCCGGCCGACCGCCTTGACCCGTGTGTAGTACGGTATCCGGTGTTCGTTGCAGAGATTTCATCGCCTACTACGGCAGAGTACGACCGCACGGAAAAAGGTATCCGTTATCAGCGGATAGCTAGCCTGCGCCACTACCTGCTTGTATCACAAGCGGCCTGGACGGTCGAATGGTTTCGGCGCGATGAGGCCGGGCAGTGGATTTATACTCTGCTCACCGGCCCCGCTGCCACGCTGGAAATTCCGGATATGGGCCTCGCGCTGCCGCTGCGCAAGCTGCACGAAGACACCGACGTGGCCCCGCTGCTGGTGATGCCCAGCGCCGGAAAAGACGAGCCGGGCCGCTTTTAACCAAGCGCTGGCCAATAGTGGGTTACGTTGAGCAAGTGCGGGCATTAAGGTATATGAAAGCCCGTTGTTACTTGCTTGGCTGCCTGTTGCTGGCCGCCTGCGATGCCGCCACTGAAATAGAGACAGCTGGTCCGGTTGTAATTAGCTTCAGCCAGCCGTTTCCTGCAAACTGCCCCGACCTGCCCGGATTTCTACCCCGCGACCGTGGGCAGTACACCGCACTTACCGATACGGGTAAGATATTCGTGGTAGGAGAAAAAGCGCTGGTGAAAAAATATTTCGGTGCGACAGATGTAGACGGCCAGCAACTGGATATCCTGCACATCCCACGCCAGGCTGGCAGCGGCCTGAGTCCGAAGGGAACCCGCTACCAAGTGCAGCCGCTGGCCGCCGACTCGTTTCGGCTGCGGATAGAAGTGCTGGATACGCTGCTGGCCTTCACCCGTGCGCAAGCTCCCCGGCTGCGCTACTACCAAGGGTGTTACTACACCAGTGCCCCTTCGCGCCAAGACTCGACCAAGTGGACGGTGCGGCGCTTGGCAATAGCTAACGGCTATCTCACGCAGCAATTATTCAATCCCGACAGCCTGCGCGTGCGGGCGCTCGACCCCACCATTATGCAGCGGCGGCACACCAATGGGCAACTGCTGATTACCCTGTCGCCGCAGTCGCGCCGCGCCATCGGGCAGGTGAGCGGCTATGCCGGCCTATGGCTGGATTTGCCCACTGCCGGCCCAACTGAGTCCACCGCAGAATAAACCAGCGCCGCTACTGCCGCTGCTGCATCTCGGCCTGAATCTGGGGCCGCTTGGTTTGCAGCTCCTTGTATTTTACCGGGCCGAGCAGCGTGCGCAGCTCGCCTTCCGACTGCTTGTTGATGCGCTGCAAAGCCGCGTTGAGTTGCGGCGACTGGGCGGGATATTGCTGGCGGGCGGCGTTTACTTGCGTCACGGTAGTATTCAGCACCTGGCGGATTTTGCCGGTTTGGTCGGGTGGCAGCCGCAGCACGGTGGTCATGGCGTCGGCGAGGTCGCGGGCGGCCTTGGGCGGTGTGGGCGAGTCGGGCGTGCGCACGGTTTCAACTACTACGGGCGGTGGGGTAGGCGCGGCGTCGCGATTGCGGCGGAAAATGGAGCAGCTGCTCGTGGCCAGTAGCAGCAAAGCGCCGGCCAGCAGGCAGAAAGAGGAAGGTGCAGGCATGAGGAAAAGCAAGTAAAAAGCCTTCCTACGCATTTAAAAAGACGTTAGACGTTAGACTTGGGACATTAGAAACATTCGAAGTAGAAAGTCTATTGTCTCAGGTCTAACATATAAGGCCTTACCCTACGCCGCCAGCGTGCGCGTGAGCACGCGCTCTTCTTTCAGGTCGGTTTCAATCTGTGTCAGCATGTCGCCGAGCAAGCCTTCAGCCGAATGCACCAGGCTTTGCAGGGGCTCAGATTGAAAATCCCCGTCCCACTTGTTCAGCTTGTCGATGGCCGGCAGCGCCTGCCAGGCATTGAGGTGCTGGAGGCTGGGCTTGAGCGTGTGGGCCGTGCCTTTGAGCAAGGTCAGGTTGGCCTCGCGCAAGCCCTGGTGCAGCTCCTGCAAGGCTTCCTGACAGCTCTCGATAAAGGTGCGCAACATAAACACTACAAACTCAGGGTCGCCCTGCCCGGCTTTCAGCAGGTCGTCGATGCTATAGAGGCCCGAGGCGTTGGCCGCCGAGGCGGCGGGCGCGGCCAGTGCCAGCTTGGGCAGGCCCGCTACCCCATCGGGCAGCAGCCAGTCGCTGAGGATTTGCAGCAGCTGCGCCTCTTGGAAGGGCTTGGCGAGGTAGCCGTTCATGCCGGCGGCCAGGCATTTCTCGCGCTCCCCATTTATCGCGTTAGCCGTGAGCGCGATAATGGGCGTGGCGATGCCCAACTGCTGGCGCAGCACCGTAGTGGCGGCGTAGCCGTTCATCACGGGCATTTGCACGTCCATCAGTATCAGGTCGAAGTTCTGGCGGCGCAGCAGCTCCACGGCACGGCCGCCGTGCTCGGCCTCGGTTACATGCACACCGGCCTGTGAGAGGAAGGATTTGGCAATCTGGCGGTTAAATAGGTTGTCTTCCACCAGTAGCACCTGCTTGTCGCGCAGGTGCTGGCGTAGCTCGGCGGCCTCGGCGGTGGGGTGCTCGGGCTGGGGTAGGTCGTGGGCCGCCCCGATGGGCAGGCGCAGCGTAAAGCAGGTGGTAGTGCCCTTGTTTTTCTGGCTGGCCAGCTTCACCTCGCCGCCCATGAGCTGCACCAGGTTGCGGCAGATGCTGAGACCCAGGCCCGTGCCGCCAAACTTGCGCGATACCGACGAATCGGCCTGGCTGAACTCCTGGAAAATCGTTTCCAGGTGCTCGGGCTCGATACCGATGCCCGTATCCGTTACCCGAAACTCGACCGCCACGGCCCCGCCCGGCCCGCTGAAGTCGGCCGCCAGCAGCGAGCAGGCGATGGTGACGCGCCCCTTCTCCGTGAACTTTAGTGCGTTGCCAGCCAGGTTAAGTAGTACTTGCCTGATGCGGTAGGGGTCGCCGAGCAGCACCTGCGGCACCTGCTTGCCCAGCTCCATCACCAGGCTCAGGCCCTTTTCGGCGGCCTTGAAGTGCAGCGTTTGCTCTACCTGGGCCAGCAGCTCGGTGGGCGCAAAACCAATGGTTTCGAGCGCGAGCTTGCCCATTTCGAGCTTCGAGAGGTCAAGCACGTCATTGATAATCACCAGCAAGTTGTCGGCCGAGGTGGCGATGGCCTGCTGGTAGTTGAGCTGGTCGGGGCTGAGGGCGGTCTTGGCCAGCAGCTGGCTCATGCCCAAAATGGCGTTCATAGGCGTGCGGATTTCGTGGCTCATGTTGGCCAGGAAGGCTTCCTTCACGCGGCTCGACTCTTCGGCTGCCAGGGTGGCCGCTTTCAGCGCCTGCTCGGTTAGGGTCTGCTCCGTAATGTCGTGCCCGTAGGCCACGAGTAGGTAGAGCGAGCCATCGGCATGAAACACGGGCTGCAAAAACCGCAACAAATGGCGCGGTCCCTCGGGGCCCTCCAGGCGCTCCGCGAAGCGCACCGGCCGGCGCTCGCGCACGGCCTGCTCGAAGTGGGCCAAGCGGGCGTCGGCCTGGGCCCGGGGCTGGCCTACCCGCTCAAAATAAGCGAGCTGGTCGCGCCCTATCATCCACTCGCGCAGCGCGGCGTCGGCCACGGCGTGCTCATTCACAAACATATAGCGAAACTGCGCGTCGAAAATACCGACATCGCAGCTCAGCTGGTTGAAGATAAACTCGTAAAAGGCGCGCTGCTCCACCAGCTTCTGCTCGGCGTGGTGGCGCTCGGTTACGTTGAGGCCCAGACCCACCAGCAGGCGCAGCGCGCCATCGGGGCCGTACACCGGCCGCAGGGTGCGCTGCACGCGCTGCGGGCCGGTAGGGGTGAGCTGGAGCTCTTCCCACTGCGCCTCGGCGCGCTGGCGCAGGACCAGTTCGGCGCGGCGGGTGCGCTCGGCCGTCAGCTCGGCCGGCAGCTGGCAATGGGCGCCAAACTCCGCGTCGTTTTTGCCCACCAGCCATTCGCGTAGCACTGGGTCGGGCGCGGCGTGGGCATTGGCGAAGCGGTAGCGCTGCTCGCTGTCGAAGGCCGCCACATCGAGCGGCAGCTCATCGAGGATGGTTTCGTAAAACTCGCGCTGCTCGGCCAGGCGCTGCTCGGCGCTGTGCACCGAGGTGCAATCGGTGAGGTAAAGCGTGGCGCAGGTTTCGCCGGGGCCGGGCACGCTTTGCAGCAAGTACCAGCGGTCGGCCAGGGCTACTTCCTGCTGCTGCGCCTGGCCAGTGCGCAGGGCCTTGCGCACCAGCGGCAGCAGGTAGCCATGGGGCTGGGTTTCGCGCGCCAGGGCGTCGCCCAGGGCCTGGGCGGCGGCATTGGCGTAGCGGATGCCGCCCGTGGCCGTGAGCAGCAGCACGGGGTTGGGGTTTTGTTCGAGCAGGCGGGCCAGCAGGGGTTCGCGGGGCGGGGCCGCGCTAGGGCAGCAGGCGGCGGTGGGGGCGGGCTCGCAGGTTCCAGCCTCGGTCCCAAACAGGTCGTAGTGCAGCACCTGGTCGCCGGGCCCCGGCAGGCCCGCCGCGCCGGGCAGGGTGCCGAGCAAGGCCAGGTAGCGCTGCTGCTGCAACGTGGCCTGGGCCTGCGCCACGGACAGGGCGCGTTGCAACTCGGCAATCTGGCGCTCGGCCCGCCCGCGCCACGAGCATTCGGTATCAGGCGTGGTGGTAGAGGTAATAGGAAGGGTAGATAAGTTAGAAGTCAGGGTCATATAAAAGGAAGGGCATAGCTAATAATAGCAAATATAAGTACAGTGAATGAGTTAAGGTGCTAATAAACTTTATTTTAAGATTTAGCAAATTTGTACTATTCTATAAAAATGTTTCATAAAATAGCCGGCTGCATCGCCTGGTTTCGCTCCGCCACCAGGCTTACTGCCTGATGCTGAGCAAACAACGCTGCGCACACGCATTTTGCGTCAGAATTGTTGAGACAGCGAGCCGCCCGCTAAAAACTGCACTACGTGCCCTGTCGGGCCGTTTTTACTTGCTTCAACTCCCCAGCGCTACTTTCAGCCCCTGGCTGGTATAGTGCGCCAATGCCATAATGGTGAGCATGGGGTTGGCCCCGCTGCACGCCGGAAAGGCCGACCCATCGGCCACGTACAGGTTGCGCACTTCTACCGTTTCGCCGTTGGGGCGCAGCGGGTGGGTAGCGGCGTGGCCGCCGAGGCGGCAGGTGCTCATCTGGTGGGCGCTGTAGAGGCCAAATTGATTGGCGCGCCAGCCCAGATGTGGCAGCCGGGCCAGCACCTCGGGGTTGTGGAGCGTGCCGCCCGCGGCGTGCAGCGTTGGCAGCGAGCCGTGGGGCAGGTACACGCGCTCGGCCCCGGCCGCCACGTGAATGTTGGCGGCGGCGCGCACGCCTTCCAGCATGTTGGCGCGGTCGAAGGCTGATAAGGTGTAGTCTATCAGCGGCGTGCCGTGCGGGTCGAGGCGCACGCGCCCGCCGTCGCGGTCGCGGGTGAGCACGATAAACGAGCCCAGGTGCTCGGCCGTGCGCATGAGGTCGCGGTGCGCTTGGCCGCCCAGCCAGGGCAGCACCATGGCCAGCAGGCCGGGGTGGGTGGGCGGCGTTTCGAGCTTCGCGCCGTAGTTGGTGCCGTGCAGCCGGGTGTAGGTGTCGTTCACGATGCTCATGCTCGGGCCGTGCCACGAGCGCATGGGCTGCGGGTAGCGCGCCGCTACTATCACGGTAGGGTGCAGGTGCAAATGCTGCCCCAAATGCGGGTGGCGCAGGCCGCTGCGCAAGAGCAGCGCGGGCGTTTGCACGGCCCCGCCCGCCACTACCACGCACCGCGCCCGCACCCCGATGCGCAGTTGCCAGCCCTCGGGCGTAATGTGCGTGGCCTCGGCCCCGGTGGCGCGGCCGGCGGCGGTAGTCACGCGCTCGGCGTGGGTGTTGGGCAGGATGCGTGCGCCGTGCTCAAAGGCCGTTAACAAATACGTATTCAGCGTGCCCTGCTTGATGCCGTGGGCGTCGCCCAGCGAGGAGTAGCCCAGCCCTTCGAAGTGCGCGGCCGAGTCGGCGAGGTGCTTTTCGTTGCGCGGAATAAGGCTGGTCGTTTGTCCCAGCCGGGCCGAGCCGTTGCGCAGGGCCTGGTTTTGGCCGTTGTGGTGGGCGTAGTCGGTATTCACGCTGAGGGCTTCAAAAACAGCATCGAGACTGGCCTGAAAAGCGGCCGACGTAAACTGCGGTGCGGCGTGTTCGCGGGCCCATTCCTCCAAAATGTAGCCGGGCGTGCGAAACGCCCCCGCCCAGTTCACGGTAGTGCCGCCGCCCAGGCACGCGCCCGCCAGCAGCCCGATGCCGCCATCCTGCGTGCTGAGCGTGCCGCGCGCATCGTAGAGCTGACCCAGCATATCGGCCTCGCGCTGCGTAAAGTCGCGCCCGTGGAAGTAGGGGCCTTTTTCGAGCACCAGTACGTCGTGCCCAGCTTGCGCCAGCTCGCCGGCCACCACTCCGCCGCCCGCCCCCGAGCCGATGACCAGCACCTCGCACTCGTAGGTAGTATCGGCCACCGGGGCCAGCGGCCGGATGGGCCGCGCCGCCACCGGCGGCCCGCTATCGGGTGGCAGCGCGGGGCCGGGGTAGCCCAGCGCCGCCCAGGCCGGGTTGGGGCAGCCATCGGCCGGGCTGCCGCCGTAGTAAAAAAACGTGCACAGCTTGCGCAGCGTCTGAAATGCCTTGCGCAGCGGCGGCAGCCGCGAGCTGGCCCAGCTCAGCAGCAGCGCCTCACGCTGCGCGGGCGCGAGCTGGGCAAATGGCCGCAGCGGTCCCAGCCACGACAAGCCCAGCACCGGCCGGTCGAGCAAATCGAGTAGCTGCTCAAACTCGGCCTGCGCGCCCAGCGGCTGCGCCTGCATGGCTTTCATGACCAACTCAAAATCGAGTACCACCGAGCCGGCCGGCAAGCCGTTGAGCGCCGGCACGAAGGTATCGGCCACGGCGCAAAGCACCGCCCGGCGCGCGGGCGTAAGCGTGAACATAATTCGGGCTTTTTAAAGAGCCCAAAAGGTACGGCGCGTTTGGGGTAGTAGTAGGCGTGCCGAGTAGTTTGGTGCGATTGTACACCTCTGTCATTGCGAGCGCAGCGAAGCAATCGCACCCGAGCGGAACCTGAACGGCGCGGCTGAACAGGTGCGATTGCTTCGCTGCGCTCGCAATGACAGCCTTAAAGTGACAGCCCTAACCTACGTAGCCGTAGCGGCCAGGCCGCCGGGGTGCAGCCACTCGCCGAGGCGGTTTTTTACTTCGGCGGGCGTCAGGTTGCGGTAGATTTCGCCTTGGCGCACCAGGCTTACCTGGCCGGTTTCCTCGCTCACTACCAGCACGATGGCATCGGTAGCTTCGGTGAGGCCGAGGGCGGCGCGGTGGCGCAAGCCCAGTGCGGCGGGCACCTCGGGGTTCTGGCTCACGGGCAGGATGCAGCGCGCCGCTTGCAGCCGACCCTGGCTGATGATAACCGCGCCGTCGTGCAAGGGGCTGGTCTTCTGAAAAATAGCCAGGAGCAGGCGCTTGCTTATTTCGGCGTCGAGCAAGTCGCCCGACTCGGCGTAGGCGCTGAGGTCGGAGGCGCGCGAAAAGCAGATGAGCGCGCCAGTTTCCTGGGTAGCCAGGGTTTTGGCGGCATCCACGAAGGGGGCCAGCGGTAGCTCGGTGTTCGACTTGCTTTCGCGCCGCCACCAGCCCAGCGGGCCGCCGCCCTCCAGCGCCACCTTGCCTACATTCACCAGAAAGCGCCGGATTTCCTGCTGAAACAAGATGATGCTCGCCAGCACGCCCACGCTCATAAACTGCCCCAGGATGTCGGACAACAGCCCCAGGCCCAGCGCATTCACTACCAGGTACACGAGGTAGAGGCTCAGGCCGCCCAGCGCCACGTTCAGCGCCACCGAGCCGCGCAGCAGCTTGTAGAGCTGGTAGAGCAGCACCGTCACGAGCAGCACGTCGGCCACGTCGACGAGGCCCAGGCGCAGGAAGTAAAAGGGGTAGGGAAGGGTCAATGGGCCGCTTGGGATGGAAACAGCACAAAGAACGCAACCACTGAATAAATGCGCTGGTAGCTTGGAATGACTACCTTATAACCTACGAGTAGCGTGCGGTGGCTAGGTTTTAAAAATAAGTATAGCCTTAATCTAAGGCAAATACCTATCTTTCGTCGCACGAAGCGAGATGGTTACTCGTAAATGATTCTCAATCTGATGAAAAAACAAACTATTCAGCTTTATTTTCCTAGTCGTTTTAGCGGGGGTGATTTTAGCTTCTTGTAAAAAGGAAACCGACCTATTGCAGCCAACCGGGCGGAGCGCCCCCTCGCTGGCCGAGCTAAAAACCTGGTATGGGCAGCAAAGCAGCAGTAAGGTCGGGGCCAGCTCCACGGCAGGGCGCGGCCAGGCAGCTGCGCAACCTACCCCGCTGGCGCTGCAATGGGAAAAGCGCGATACGCTGGGTAGCGAAACCGACCCGCTGGCCTGGGTACCCATTGAGGGTACTCCGGCCCAGCAGTTTACGACCGACCACCAGGGCTATCGCCGCCTCGTGGCCGGCTACAAAGAAGACCTGGTGGCCGGGGTTATCGTGGAAGTAATCCATAACGGGCCGGCACTGGCCCCGGCGCAGGTAAATGCCCTGTTTCGGCAGCTTTACAATGCCTGGCGGCAGGATAAGGTAGCGCAGCTGCCGGGCTTCTCGGGGCTGGCGGCGTTCTACTCGCGCGAAAACTACTACCTCACCGGCCGGCTTTACCGGCACGGAATAGCTTCGGAGCATCCGGCTTGGTTGAGATTATTCAGCGTGGCGGATGCCGACTCGACCAGCCAGGCGGGCAAGGCCGGTAGGGCTGCCCGCGCGGCGGACTGAACAATTGAGTGCGTGGTCGGCATCGAGTTTGAGCAAACAACGGAGTTTACGCTTAATACCGATTACATAGCCCTTACCTGGGACTGCACCTTGACGGGCAGCAACAGTGGGGGCGGCCCGACGCCCTCGGGGCCCCCGCCCGGCAATACGGGTGGCGGTAACACCGGCGGGGGCTCCGGCCCGAGTGGCCCAGGCGGTAGCGGGGGCGGGGGCAGTAGCGGTGGGGGTAGCAATGGCCCTATTCCCAACGAGCAATATGACGACGGTAGTGGTAACGGTTACGGCGGGTATAGTAGCGGTAATAGCACGAATGCACCCGCTTCTATAACCAATATAGATTTTAGTCAGCTAACTCCATGTGTTGCACAAATAGTGCAAGATATACAGACGATGGCTCAAAATAATGTGCTTTCAGAGCCGATTGCTAGATTATTGAATACAGTGAGTCTCAATCCGAATATCCGTGTAAAATTCGTACAAGTCCCTACTTTGCTGAGCCCAACTCAAAAAGATGTTAACGGTAATCCACTGCCGGACCGAGCTCAGATAATTATGACCAGACCTAATGAATATACCATTACTCTAAATTCTAGCTTTTTATCTGGTACAACGCAAGCAACAGATTTAGCTGTTGCAGCTGACATTATTCACGAGATGTTGCACGTTTATATGTCTGATTGGGCTAGCACTCATAATATAAGTACCGGTGCTGAGTTGGAATTCATCATGAATGCTTATTTTGACCTAGCTAATTATGGTCCGAATAGTACCAATGGAATAGACCATGAAACAATGGGTAGTATGACCTCCTATATGGGGAGCGCATTGTTAAATTATTATAACAGTACTATTACTAGTAGGGCCAGGATACCCAATATTAGCAACCCTATCAATAAGACTTACTGCGAGTACCTGGCTTGGGGGACGTTAAGAACTACTTCGTTCTTTCGTAATAAGCAAACTACAAACCCAGCATGGGGAAACCAAGTATTAGCTGCCTCTGAGGCAGAGAGACACCCTGATGCAGCAGGGGGTGGACAAACTATTGGCTCAGGTTCAACTTCTGCTCAGATATTAGCACCTACTGGAAAGCAGAATTGTCCATGATTCAAAAAAATATATAATTTAAAATAAGTAGCTGCACGTTATCTACCTGTTTTTATGTCAAGGTGTGAATTAATTAGGTATCGCCTATTATGTGCTTTGCTGATATTGCCCATGTTGGCTCAAAGCCAAACACCAGCAGCTGTTAAGTCTTTTTATCTAAAGGCTTTGCCATTCTACTTAGTATTGCAGAATGCCTCTTTCCCCATTCATCATATTCGGGCGCAAACTCTGAAATCTGGAAGTAGTACGAAACCTGTTTCGCTAGAAATATATAACCTTCTGATACCAGCGACTACGGTTCAAAAGCTAGCTCCTACTGTGAATGCAGATAATAGCCAGAGTGTTGTATTGGTGCCAAGTGATACATTACTTATTACACTTTCTGTGTTGCCCAATACTGAAGGAGTAATTGAGTGGAAGCCTATAAGCGTGGATACTATTTCAGCCGGGCGATTGCTGCCATTATCTACTGTAATAAAGGAGGGAAGGCGATGCTTGGCTGCTAATTATAAGGCAAATAGCCCGCAGGATTGCCAGCAAACAAGTAGTCGTAATTTGTTGCCCATTGCATGGCGTGAAGGACATTATTGGACTCCTAAATCAGTTATTGTGTCAGACCCTTTTCGAGATGGCTTGCCTACTCGAATGCAGCGTGAATGGCCGCAAGTGCCTAGTCCCTACGTGATGATGCAATGTTTTTTAATTCGGTCATATGCTACACGCTACCTTGACCGAGCAGATTATGTAACAATTAATGTCAAAAGCCCAACATTGTCTTTTGACGCACCGTGGCGGGTAGTTCGTACATTGCTTCCGCCTAAAGTTAATTATACTTATTCACTGGCAATGGGTCTCGTGCCGGAGGGTGTATTTAAAGGAGTATTCGAATTTTGGTCTCGTCCGCGAGTTAGTAGTGGTGTGTTTGAGTACAAGCCAGGTATTGGATTAATATCGGGTAGCTACGATGATTATTTCTATGACCTCAATCCTGCCATGCCGCGATTACATTTTGATGATATAGTGCTTGATGGTAAAATTCGCTTGCGCTAAAGCGGAGAGTTGCTACGTATAGCAGCTAGACCAACTCAATACTTAAACTTAGCTCTGTAAAAACGTAAGAAGTATTATGATTGGATGCTTTCTAAATGTTTTAGAAAAAAGAGGCTATGAAACTGTTGCTTAGTATTCTGATTTACGGTGTGCTAATCAGCTCACCATGCTCGGCCCAAACCTTACCTGCTGGGAGAAACGAGGTTATTTTTCCTTGCTACTTCCGCGAGTACGGTTGGCTCTTTTATGGCTCTGACGGGAAAAAGTTTGACCGCCCTATGCAGAGTATATTAGATGTGTATGAAGTAGTTTACCACCTAAACCCCGACTCGCTCACTATCTGGAAGCGGCCTTACTCCAATCGGGAGCGACCAACTATTGTGTATGGGCAGGTAATAAGTAAGGCTGATAGTAAGCTAGCGATTCAATTACTGGCAGCTACCAATCCGGAAACACTAGGTAAAATGACGGTTGATGATGGCCTTCCTGACCATGCGCAGGAGGCCACGGTGGTACTAGGTGGGCGTAGTACCTCGTTCGCCGTTGGTGAAGAACCTACTATATTGGCTCTGATGCGTTTGATAGACCGGCTGGCACCCTTGAAGTATAAATTGTATGAGCCGAACGAGCGGGTAGGTAAGCAGTAGCCCCAGGCTATAAGGCTGCTACCAAACCGCCCTGGTTTTTGGGTAATGCAGTTGGTAGGCAGTCGAACAATGTATTGGTTAAAAAGATGAATCAAGCCTGTTATCGCTTGGCAATAACTGTTTTACCAGCTCATCTCAAACAGCCGCACTACCTGCCGCGCCTCGGCCACGTCGTGCACGCGCAATAGCCGCGCCCCGCCGCGCAAAGCCCAGGCGTGCAGGGCGGTAGTGCCGTTGAGCGCTGTGTCGGGGCTGAGGCCCAGAAACTTATGCACCATCGCCTTGCGCGAGAGGCCCACCAGTAGGGCGTGGCCCAGCGCGTGCAGCTCGGGCAGGCGGCGCAGCAGCTCGAAGTTCTGCGGCGCGTTTTTGGCGAAGCCGAAGCCGGGGTCGAGCAGCACGTCGGCGGGCGGGTGGCCGCCGTTGGCCTGGCGCAGCTTTTCGAGCTGGTCGCGGAAAAAACGGAGGATGGTCAGGACTAAATCGTCCGGATAATCGGTAAGCTCGCGCATGGTTTGGGGCGTGCCTTTGAGGTGCATGAGGCAGTAGGGCACGCGCAGGCGGGCCACGGTGGCGAACATTCCCGTATCGAGCGTCCCGCCGCCGATGTCGTTGACGAGGTCGGCTCCGGCGGCTACGGCCTCGGCGGCCACGCCGGCTCGGAAGGTATCGATGGAGAGAAAAGCTGCCGGAAACTCGCGCCGCAGGGCCGCGATGGCGGGCAGCACGCGGCGTAGCTCCTCGGCAGGCGATATGTTGGTGGCGCCGGGGCGCGAGCTATAGCCGCCGACGTCGAGGGCGGCGGCCCCGGCCGTCAGCATGGCTTCGGCGCGGTGCAGCAGGGCGGTTTCGTCGGCGGGGCGCAGGCGCGAGCCGGGGTAAAACGAGTCGGGCGTGAGGTTGAGAATGCCCATCAGCTGCGGGCGGCGCAGGTCGAGCAGGCGGCCGTGGGGGCTCTTTAGCGAATGGGTGAAGGAGTGAGCGGGTGAATGGGCGGGCATGGGCTACGGGGTGCGGCGGGCTAAATATCCGGCGTTGCAAGCGAACTTGCGGGGGCTTTTGGCTAAAGACAACCCACTCGCCGGGCGGGTTTTCACCGCAGAAGGCGCAGAAGATTTCGCAGATGGCCGCAGAAGCTCGGCCGGCGCGGCCCTGCACTCATTCACCTAGTCGCTTCTTCACTCCTTGACTACCGCCGACCACTACGACCTGATTCTGGCCCGCTGCCGCACGCTGTTTCTGGCCAAAACCCACGACTACGGCACGGCGTGGCGCATTCTGCGCCTGCCCTCGGTCACGGACCAGATTTTTATCAAGGCTAACCGCATCCGCACCATTCAGGAGGCGGGTACGCAAATGATTGCCGACGACGTGGAGGGCGAGTTCGTGGCCATCATCAACTACTGCCTCATTGCCCTGATGCAGCTGCGCCTGCCCGCCACCGCGCCCCTCGACCTGCCCACCGCCGAGGTAGCCGCCGCCTACGACCACGAAAACGCCCAGAACCGCGACCTGCTGCTAGCCAAAAACCACGACTACGGCGAGGCCTGGCGGCAAATGCGCGTGTCGAGTATTACCGACCTGATACTGATGAAGTTGCACCGGGTAAAGCAGCTCGAAAACATCGGCGGCGCGGCCCTGGTCAGCGAAAGCGTGGAGGGCAGCTACCGCGACATGCTGAACTATGCCGTGTTTGCACTCATTCTCAGCGAAGTAAAATGAGTGAACAAGCGGAGGACGCCCGTCATGCTGAGCGGAGCGCAGCGGAGTCGAAGCATCTCTGCCGCTTCATTGTTAAGCGTCAAAAGTTAGTTTACCAACAGAGATGCTTCGGCTCCGCTGCGCTCAGCATGACGGATGGCCTTCACTCATCCACTCACTCCCAATTCACTACCTCACCCACTAACCTATATGCGCCTCTTCACCCGCATTTGCTGGGCGCTGCTTGGCATCGTCTTTATCTTCTCCGGCCTCATCAAGCTCAACGACCCCGTGGGCACGGCCATCAAGCTGGAAGAATACTTCGAGGTGTTTGCCGTGGACGTGCCCAGCCTCACGGGCTTCTTCGAGTTTTTCAAAGGCCAGAGCCGCTTCCTGAGCATCGGCTTCAGCTCGCTGGAAGTGATACTGGGCGCGGCGCTGCTGCTGCGCTGGTACCTGCGCCAAACGCTGCTGGCGCTGCTGGCGCTGCTGGTGTTTTTTGGCTTCCTCACGTTTTATTCGGCCGCGTTTAACAAGGTCACGGACTGCGGCTGCTTCGGCGATTTCCTCAAGCTCACGCCCTGGACCTCGTTCACCAAAGACCTGGTTTTGTTGGCGTTGTGGGTGCGCGTGTTTACGGGGCAGCGCTACCTGCGGCACCGCTTCATCACGGGCACGGCCGGGCTCATGGCCATGACCTTTATCAGCGCGCTGGCCATCGGCATTGGGGTGCGGGCGCTGGGGCACCTGCCGTATTTCGACTTTCTACCCTATAAAGTGGGTAACAATATCGGCCAGCTGATGAAGCCGGCCAAGCCGGCCAAGTACCGCTACACCTTCGAGCGCAACGGCGAAACCAAGGAGTTTGACGAATTTCCGAGCGACTCGACCTGGAAGTACAAGTCCATGACCCTGCTCAACCCCGAGGAGTCGCGCCCCGTCATCACCGACCTCACGGTTACCGACCCCGAGGGCAACGACGCTACCCAGCAGCTACTCACCGGCAACAAGCTGGTGCTGGTAGTGCAAAACTCGAACAAGGCCGACCGTGAGCGCTTCGAGCAGCTCAACGCCCTATTTGCGGGCGCGGCCAAGTCGCGCAAAAACATCGGCGTAATGACCATCACGAGCACGAGCGCGGGCAAGTTTGACGCCTTCCGCCACGAGGTAAACCTGGCTACGCCCTACTACTTCACCGATGCCACGGTGCTCAAAACCATGATTCGCTCGAACCCCGGCCTCATGGTGCTCCAGAACGGCGTGGTGAAGGCCAAGTACCATTACCACGACATTCCGGCGCTGTTTGAGGTGGAGAAATTGCTGTAGGTAGCATAAAGGCAGCTGTCATTGCGAGCGCAGCGAAGCAATCGCATCAGGACGGGCCGCGTGGGTACTCAACAGGTGCGATTGCTTCGCTGCGCTCGCAATGACAGCCGATTAGTTTATGCTTTCCTTCCTCTTACGCCGCCTAGGCCAGGGCCTGCTCGTGCTGGTGGGCGTGGCGGTGGTCGTATTCTGCCTCTTCAACGTGCTGCCCGGCGACCCGGCCGCCCTGCTGGCCGGCCAGCGCTCCGACGTGGGCACGCAGGCCGCCATCCGGGCCGACCTCGGCCTAGATGAGCCGCTGCCCGCCCGCCTGCTCGGCTACCTCAACGACGCCTCGCCGCTGGGTATGCACCGGCGCGACTCGGCGGGCGTGGCGCGCTACGGCGGCGTGGCCGTGCTGCCGCTGGGCCACGAGCGGGCCGTGGTGCTGAAATGGCCCTACCTGCGGCGTTCGTTTCAGAGCAACGAGGACGTGCTGAAGCTGCTGCTCGACTACTTCCCTGGCACGTTGTGGCTGGCGCTGGCATCCATGCTGCTAGCGGCGGTGGGCGGCGTGGCGCTGGGCGTGGCGGCGGCGCTGCGCCCGCAGTCGTGGCTCGATAGGGTGCTCGTTACCACTTCGGTGCTCGGCATTTCGGTGCCGTCGTTCGTGGCGGCCATCCTCATCGCGGTCACGTTCGGCTTCTACGGGAGCCACTGGACGGGCCTCAGCCTGACGGGGCAGCTCTACGAAACCGACCCCTTCACGGGTGAGCGCCACCTGGTGCTGCGCAATTTGCTGCTGCCGGCCGTGGCGCTGGGCGTGCGCCCGCTAGCCATCATCATGCAGCTCACGCGCTCCTCGATGCTCGATGTGCTGAGCCAGGACTACATTCGCACCGCCCGCGCCAAGGGCTTGAGCGCCAGTAGTGCCGTGCGGCGGCACGCCTTGCGCAACGCCCTCAACCCCGTGATTACGGCCGTGTCGGGCTGGCTGGCCTCGCTGATGGCGGGCGCGTTTTTCATCGAATACATTTTCAACTGGAAAGGCCTGGGCGCCGTGACGTTGCGGGCGGTCGAAAACCTCGATTTTCCGGTGGTGATGGGCGCGACGCTGTTCGTAGCTACCATTTTTGTACTGCTAAATATCGCGGTGGATATGCTGTATGCGCTGCTTGACCCGCGGGTGAAAATCAGTTGACAATGAGCAATGCGCAGGTGGCAATGGCAGGCTGCTTGTTGCTCATCGCTACCTGTTTATTGCCACCTGCTCCTTGCTCATTGTTAATTGCCCATTGACTAACAACCTCTACCTCCTCGGCCTGCCGGGCTCGGGCAAAACCACCATCGGCCACCGCCTGGCGGCGCACTACGGCCGCGAGTTTCGCGACCTCGATGCCGACATCGTGGCCGCGGCCGGGCGCACGGTGCCCGAAATTTTTGCGGCCGAGGGCGAGGCGGGCTTTCGGGCGCGCGAGGCGGCGGCGCTGCGCGCCGTGGCCGCCCGGCCCGGCCTGCCGCTGGTGCTAGCCACGGGCGGCGGCACGCCTTGCTTTCACGATAACTTGGCTGTATTGCAAGCCACGGGCTTCACCGTTTGGCTCGATGTACCCGCGCCTGAGCTGGTGCGCCGCCTGCTGCGCAGTGCCACCAAGCGCCCGCTGCTCACGGCCGCGGCGGCCGGCGAAACGCCCGAAAGCTCACTTTTAGCCCGCCTGCACCAAACTCTGGCCGCCCGCGAGCGGTTCTACGAGCAGGCCCGGCTGCGCTGCACCGGGGTAGCCACGGCCGACACCCTGATAGCGGCGTTGGCGCAAGCCGGCTTTACTTCCGACCTCAACCTATCGGGAGAGGTTTCGTAAATTTGCCCTTTGTTTCTGATTTTAATCGCTTTCTACATGGAGATGGACACCGCCCCCGCCAAGCCGGCCAAGCCCACGGCCGCCCCCGTGCGGCCCAAGCACAAAGGCTCGGCCCAGTTGTTTGACAACCCGATTCTGGAGCGGCTTTCGCACACGCACATCGCACTGCCGGTCAGCATCTTTATCGCTACCGCGCTGGTGAGCTTATATTATGGCATCACCCACGGTTTCGTGACCGGCCTTTCGGGGCTGGGTTTGTTTTTGGGCGGGCTGCTGCTGTTCTCGCTGGTCGAGTACCTGGTGCACCGCTACGTGTACCACATTCCGGCTACCACGCCGGGCCGGGCCAAGTTTCAGTATACCATGCACGGCGTGCACCACGAGTATCCTAAGGATGAAACCCGCCTGGCCATGCCGCCCATCCTGACGGTGTTTGTGGCGTCGCTGCTGTTTTTCATCTTCCGGTTTGTATTCGGCAGCTGGGCCTTCGGCATTCTGGCCGGCTTCACGTTTGGCTACGCCATGTATCTGTTTGTGCATTACGCCATTCACGTATATGCGCCGCCGAAAAACTTCCTCAAAGTATGGTGGACGCACCACGCCCAGCACCACTACCGCCAGGATGAGGTAGCCTTCGGCGTGAGCAGCACGCTCTGGGACCACATTATCGGTACCATGCCCAAGAAGCAAAATAGCTAACGTGCGGTAAGCTTTAGCTTGCCACCCGCTCGCAAAAAAGGCGCGGCTCCCCACATGGGAGCTGCGCCTTTTTTTAGTGTATTACTTGTGGTAGTACTGGCAAGCTAAAGCTTACCGCACTACCGGGGCGTGTTGCCGCCGCCCATTTTGGTGACGAGCCAGAAAATGATGGCTACCACGGCAAACACGCCGAGAACGCCAATCCAGATGCCGCCTTTGACGAGGTCGCCGGCGAGCTCGCAGCTAGTGAGGGTGGTGGCCAGCAGGGCCAGCACCAGAAAGAAGGAGAAACGGGAAGTAGTCATGGGCGTGAGGTCGGAAAGAACGAAGACAGCTGGCGAGATGCCAGCCTATCATCGGCTTACTACCGGCAAGGGCAAAAGGTTGGCGCTACCTTCGCCTTTGCAAGGGCCGCCGCGCACCGCCGGCGGCCGTTTTCTTACTCCTTACCCACTTTTTGCGCATGACTGCCGCTGCCCTTACCCAGGCCTTCACCCAGCATTTCGACGCCGCGCCTACGCTGTTGGTGCGCGCGCCCGGCCGCCTCAACCTCATCGGCGAGCACACCGACTACAACCAGGGCCTGGTGCTGCCGGGGGCCATTACGCAGGCCGTGTACTTCGGGCTGCGCCTCAATGGCACCGATAAAATCCGGCTGCGGGCGCTCGATTTCAACGCCGAGTACGAGGTAGCAGTGGCCGACATCAAGCCGCTGGAGCAGGGCCACTGGGCTAATTACCAGCTGGGTGTAGTAGCCGGCCTGATGCAGCGCGGGGCCGAGGTGCCGGGCTTCGACTGCGCCTTTGGGGGCGATATTCCGGCTGGGGCGGGCTTGTCGTCGTCGGCGGCCGTAGAGTGCGGTATCGCCTGGGGCCTGAATAAAATGCTCGATTTGGGTCACGATACGATGGCGCTGGCCCTCGTGGCGCAGCAGGCCGAGCACGAGTACGCGCTGGTGCAGTGCGGGCTCATGGACCAGTTTGCCAGCCTCTTCGGCCGCGCCGGGCACGTGGTGCAGCTCGACTGCCGCTCGCTCGAATATGCCTACTTCCCGCTCGATACTACCGCCTGCCGCCTGGTGCTGTGCAACTCGGGCGTGAAGCACGCGCTGGCCGACAGCGAGTACAACACCCGCCGCGAGGAGTGCGCCGAGGGCGTGCGGATTATGATGGAGAAAAACCCGGAAATCAAGTCGTTGCGCTACGCCACGCTGGCCGATATTGAGGCGTCGAAAGACGAGATGGGCGAGGTAATCGCACGCCGCTGCCGCTACGTGGTGGAGGAAAACGCCCGCGTGGAAAAAGTAACCGCCGACCTGTCGGCCGGCCGCCCGCTGCACGAAATCGGCGAGCTGATATACGCCAGCCACAACGGCCTGCGCGACGACTACGAGGTAAGCTGCCCCGAGCTCGACGTGCTGGTAGAGCTGGCCCACCAAGCGCCCGGCGCCTACGGTGCCCGCATGATGGGCGGCGGATTCGGCGGCTGTACCATCAATCTGGTAGCCGCCGACGAGGTCGATAACTTCGTCGCCTTCATGACCAAAGGCTACCAGGACCGCGTGGGTCGTGAGCTGGAAACCTACGTGACGACCCTGGCCGACGGCGTGGGCGAGCTGATGGCGTAGGTTACGCTCGTCATGCTGAACGCAGTGAAGCATCTCTACCGCACCGTTCGGGTCCGTCCAACGGTGCGGTAGAGATGCTTCACTGCGTTCAGCATGACAGTTTGTTTGGGAATTTTATTTGAAAGTCCTACCGATTTGCACACTACCAAAGCCGCCCTGCGCCGCGCCGCCCTGGCCCGCCGCCACGCCCTGCCCGCTGCCGAGGTAGCCCGCCGTAGCGAGCAGCTGCGCGCGGAGTTATTTCAATATTTCCCAGTGCAGGATTGGCGCTGGCTGCATGTGTTTCTGCCACTGCTGGCCCGGAATGAGCCCGATACCTGGCCGATTATTTGGCCGCTGTTAGCCGCTGGGCCGCCGCCGCGCCTGGCCGCGCCCGTAGTGCAGCCCGATGGTATCTCGTTGAGGCACTATGAGCTAACGCTAGCAACGCCGCTTGTAACTAATTGCTGGGGCATCCTGGAGCCAGCACCCGAGCCGGCTACCGAGGTACTGCCCGCGCAACTCGATGCCGTGCTGGTGCCGCTGCTGGCCTGCGACCAGCGTGGCCACCGCGTGGGCTACGGCGGCGGCTTCTACGACCGGTTTCTGGCGCAGTGCCGGCCGGGAGCGAAGTTTATCGGGCTTAGTCTTTTGGCTGAGGAGCCGCTGGCGGAAATAGCCGACGTGCTGCCCACCGACGTGCCGCTGCACGCCTGCCTGACGCCGGGCGGGGTGTGGAATTTTTGAGCGAAAAGCATCGGGTGAGTAGCTGCCGCCTTCGGTAGCGCGGCGGGGTAGCCGCGCGGGCGTAGCGAGTCATCTTCATTCCTTTTCGTTATGGCTGCCATTCAGCAACCCGCTCCCCAGGCCGGTAAAAAGCCACGCGCCCGCAAGCATAGCTTTCACCTCGACATGACGCCGATGGTAGACCTGGCGTTTTTGCTGCTCACGTTCTTCATGCTCACCACCACCTTCGCCAAGCCGCGGGTGATGCAGCTGACCATGCCCGTGCCGGATAAAAAGGAGCCGTCGCTTGTGGCCAGCAAGCGAGCGATGACCATCGTGCTCGGCAAAAACCACCAAGTCCACTATTACTTTGGCCTGAATGCGCCCGCCGACCCTACGGTGGCGGTGCCGCCGCTGCGTACCGCCGATTTTGGCCCGCAGGGCATCCGGCAGGTGCTGCTGGCGTTTCGGCGGCAAGAGCCGAAGGGCGTTATCCTGATTAAGTCCGGCTCCGCGGCGGTTTACCGCGATATGGTGGACATTCTGGATGAGATGAACATCACCGACCAAAGCCGGTACGCCCTCACTGACCTCAGTGCCGCCGACCGCCAGCTACTGGAAGCTAACGGGCAAGAGTAGCCGCTAAGGCTTCATCAGTTGATTATCAGCCACGGGCTAGCTTTCGCAAACTCACGTGCTATGCATTCTTCGACTACTCCCCGCTCGGCGGTTTCCTCCAAAATGAAGTGGCGGCTGGGGCTGCTGCTGGTAGTGGCCGCCGTGATGCTTTTGCCAACATTGTTCTTGGTAGTCAGGCGTCTGGCCAAGCCGCCGATGATTCAGTTAGCGCTACCCGCCAAAATACTCGCCGCGCCGGCCGGCGCACCGGCCGAAGTACTCACCATCCTGGTAGGCCGCGGCCAGCAGCCGTACTACTACTTCGGCACCGCTACCCCTGCGGCGACCGATAGCCTGCACACCGCTACGCCGGCCCGGCCCATCGGGCAGGTAATCAGGGCCTGGCAGCAGCGGCATAAGGCTGCCGTTTTTATCAAGAGCGACGCGGAGGGTAATTACAAAGTGCTGGTTGACCTGCTCGACGAGCTGAACCTTACCAACCAGCGCCGCTACGCCGTGGTGGCCGCCACGGACGCCGACCGACAGTTACTGGCTAGCGCGCGGCAGTAGGCCGCAGTAGCCGTACCGCCTCGATGCGGGCCTGGCCCCAGGGCGCGATGCCGACCTGCACGCGCACGGCGGGGCTGGTTTTGCCCAGGCGCAGGGGGCTGTCGCCGGGCACGTAGTAGCGCTCCAGGTTGTAGCGCAAACCCAGGCTGTGGGCGAAAACGTCGGTAACCCAGCCGCGCAGCACGGCCTGGCCGGCGGCGGGGCGCGGGGCGGTGTCGTACACGCCGGCCACGGTGGCGAGGCTGTCGGGGCCAGTATCCAGTAGCACGTACACGCCCTGGCGGCGCTGGGGCGGGGTAGGGCCGCGCCAAGCCGCCAGCGGCGCTTGCGCAATGGTGTAGCGCAGCCGCACAAAGCTTTCGTACTGCAAGCTATGCAAATCGACGGGGCTGGTAGCCAGCACGATGTGCCGGCCGTAGGCCGTGGTGGCGTAGCCCGCGCCGGCTACGCCCAGCACGTAGAGCAGTTGGGCCGCCACCAGCAGCCGCACCAGCATCCGGTGGGAAGGAGTGGAGCGCGTCAGCATCAGGCGGCGGGTTGGTTGTCGGCAGGAGCGGGTGGTGTGGGCAGGTTGCCCGCCACGGTAGCGGCGAGGCGCCGGGCATTGCGGCGGCGCAAATACCAGCTCAAGCCCAGCAGCAGCACGCCCCCAATGAGGAAAAACAGCGACTTATCCAGGAAAGCCCAGGTGAGCTTGAAGTACGCCACCATCGTGGCCACCACAAACAGCACCGTGCCCAGCGTGAGCTGCTCGGCCTCGCCCGAGCGGTGGGCGCGGGCCAGCACTGAGCCGGCGTGCGCGTACAGCACTACCAGCGTGGCCACGGCCAGCGGCAGCCCGCCCGGTAGGTAAAAGCCGGGTAGCAAGAGCAGCCAGTCGGGCAGCGAGGTCAGCCGGCCGTGCTGCCATTTGCCCGCCACCGACAAGGCAAACACCACCGCCAGCGCTCCCAGATAGGTCAGCACCGGCGGGCGCAGCAGCCCCGCGTACTGGTCGGTTTCGCCAAACAAGGCCAGGCCAAGTGCAAATAAATACGCCGCCACCAGCGCTGGCCCTTGCAGGGCGCGGGCGGCGGGGCGCGCGGGGTGCCAGTCGCCGGCCGCGTACACGAGCATGGCCGGGATGAAAAACCAGGTGATTTTGCTGTGGCTCAGTGCCACCCACAGCGCCGTCTGCCACAGCAGCCCGGTGGCCAGCACCGAGGCCACGATGGTATCGGGCCGCCGCCACCAGCGGTAGCCGCCGCCCAGCGCCACCAGCCCCAGCGTGGCGTAGCTGAAGGTGCCCAGCGCCTGCGTGCAATACGTTTGCACCGCCGCGCCTATCACGATGGGCAGCAGCGCCAGCGCCTGGCTTTCATATAAATAGCTCAGCAGCACGCCCACTACCACCCAGGCCAGCAGGCCGCTCACGTCGTAGCCCACCAGCTGATAAAGCTGGCTGGTGAGAATGATGCTGACCCCAAACACCACCAGCCCCAGCCCGATGAGCCCGTGGCCCACGCGCCGGTTGCCGCGCCGCAAGAAGTACTCGCCGCCCGCGTAGGCGGCCGCCAGGCTGCCCAGCAGCAGCCCCAGGCGCACGGGCGCGGGCAGGCGCTGCCAGTTGGCCGCCACCACGCTCAGGGCGCTCAGCAGCAGCAGGATGCTGCCCAGTAGCGGCAGCAAGCCCACGGCCTGCACCGCGTCGGGCGGGTAGCGGGCCAGCAGGCGCGCGCGCTGGTCCTCGGTGATGAGGCCCTCGGCAACCCAGGCCGGGCTTTCGGTTTCAAGGAATTTACGACTCATTGGCCGCGCAACATACGGCGGCTTCGGCGGTGGCGGGCGCAACTTCTTCTACCAGCTCTTCGATAAGCTCATCGAGCCCGTGGTACCAATCGACGTGCGGCGAGACTACTCCGCAGCCGCCCGGCTGGGTGGGGCACTGCGATATTTGCCAGCGGTACTGGCACTTGGGGCACACGGCGGCCGTCGCAAAGCTGTTCCAGACGTAGCCGCAGGTGCATTGCCAGTGGGCGCGGCCATCGGGCTCCCAGTGGCAGGCGGGGCAGTAGATGTCGAGGTGCGAAGCAGTAGCCATAATGCGCGGAAGAAAGGGGCGTGAATGCCGGGCGCAAGCTGCTAACCCCGGCACTATGCACTCTAACGCAGCTGCTGCCCAGAAGATATGCTAGTGCTACGCCGGCTTGCGGGCGCGCGTCATTTCGCGCTTGCCGGGCGGGCCGGGCAGCTTTTCGGTAAGCCAGCCCGCCGCTCGCAGGTTGCGCCGGAATTGGCCCTGAGCGCAGTAGCTCACCAGCACCGCGCCGGGCGCGGCGGCGGCGTAGAGCCGGGCAAACACGTCTTCTGTCCATAGCTCGGGCTGCTTTTCGGGGGCGAAGGCGTCGAAATAAATGAGGTTGTAGTAATCGGTAGTTAAATCGGCATTTTGAATCGGCTGCTGGAATCTGGTAAGTAATAAATGCTTGTGCAATACAACCGATTCATTATCAAGCGTATCATGTAGCATATCAAACGCCATAATCAGTTCTGACTGCCCCTGCCACTGTGGGCGCAGGGCGGCTATGGCCTCGGGTGGTAGCGGGTGGGTTTCGTAACCCTCATAGTCCACGTAGCTTCCGGCTATCTGGGCGGCTTCTAGTGTCAGCAGCGCATTCAGGCCAGTGCCCAAACCCACTTCCAGCACATGTAGCGGGTCGGAATCGGGCTGCCCCAGCCCCGCCGCCAGCAACGGCCGCAGCCCCGCCTCGATAAACACGTGGCGTGACTCCTGCGCCGCGCCGTGGTGCGAGTGGTAGTGCTCATCGAGCGCGGGCACGTAGAGCGTGGGCGAACCATCGGCCGTGGTGCGGACTTCTACTTTTGCCTCCTGCAAAGGCTGCTTCTTGCTCATTGTTATTTGCTCCTTAAAAAACATGGCCCGCGTAAAAATAGCCCTGCCCGCCGCCTTCCGCTTTGCTACTACCCTGCCCGTGCGCATCACCGACCTCAACTACGGCGGCCACCTCGGCAACGATGCCCTGCTGAGTTTGCTGCACGAGGTGCGGGTGCAGTTTCTGGCCTCGCTGGGCCAGCAGGAGGTAGATGCCGCCACGCAGCTCGGCTTCATCATGGCCGACGTGGCCGTGGAGTACAAGGCCGAGGTCTTCTACGGCGATGTGCTGCGCATCGAAGTCGGCGTGAGCGACCTCGGCAAGTACGGTTTCGACATTGTCTATCAAGTCAAAAACCAGGCGGATAAGGAAGTGGCCCGCGCCAAAACCGGCATGCTCACCTTCGACTACACCGCCCGCAAGCTGCGCCCGCTGCCGCCCGAGTTGAGCCAGTTGGTAGGTAAGTAGCGTGCCGCCAGTTGATGGCCAGCAGCAAAAAAGCCCCGCCGGCAGCGTGCCAGCGGGGCTTTTTTAGGCCATAAAAGAGCTAACTACTCACGCACGACGCGCTGCGTGAGCACGCCCTGCTCGGTATGTGCGCGTAGCGTGTACACGCCGGGGGCCAGCCCGGCCAGGCTCAGTGGGGCGGTGCCGGGGGCGAGGGTGCGGCCCAGAACCACCTGGCCTAGCGCGTTCAGCACCTCCAGCTGCGAGGCCTTAGCCTGCGGGCCGGTGAGCTCCAGGGTGAGGCGGCCGTCGGGCGTGGGGTTGGGGTACACCAGCAAGCTCACGCCGCCGAGTGAGGCCGGGCGCGTGCCCGTCACCGTCACGGCCACCGCGTTGGACGGGGCCGAGGCGCAGCCGCCGCTCGTCACTACTACCGTGTAGCTGCCGTTGAGCGTGCCGCTTTGCAGCAGCAGGGTGTTGGTAGTGCTGGCGGTGCCCACGGCCGTGCCGTTGAGGTAAAACTGGTAGGTAGCCCCCGCTACCGGCGCGGCCGTGAGCAGCACCGCACCGTTGGCCTGGGTGGCGGCCGAGAGCGTGGCCGTGGGCGCGGGCGTCACATTCACCTGGATGGGGGTGCGCGTGGCGCTCAGGCACTCATTGTTAATCTGCCAGTTGTAGAAGTAGTTATAAAGCCCATTGACGGTAGCCCCCGTGATGCTGACCAGGCCGCTGGGCGAGGCAAAGGGGTAGCTCAGATTAAAGCCCGAGTTGTCGCGCAGCAGGCCGCCCTGCGTGGCGCTGGGTAGGTAGAGCGTATACTGGCCGGCGGCCGGCACCAGCATGTTGAGCGGCACCACGTAGGCCGCCGTGCCCGTGGCCGGGCCGGCCGGCACGGCCACCGTCTGGCCATTGACGAGCGCCCCGATGCGCCCCGCGCGCACCTCGATGGTGACGGTGCCCGCCGGCTGGCCGGCATTGAGATACACCGTGACGCCGGTGAGCGTGAAGCTAGCCGTGGCCGTAAACAGCAGCGCCCCGCCCGTGGTAGGCGTCTGGCCGGTGCTGCTGAGGGTAGTCGGGCCCAGGGCCTCGGCCCCGCCCGTGGCGGCGGCGGCGTAGTAGGTAGTGCTGGCCGTGAGGGCGGGCGTGGTGTAGCTACCAGCCGTGGTGGTAGCCAGCGCCGTGCCGCCCGTGGCCGCGCTAAAGAAGCGCACCGTGCTGCCGGTGCCAGCCGTGGCCGTGAGCGTGGCCGTGGCCCCCGCGCAAATGCTGAGCGGCGAGTTGGTAGCCGTCAGCTGCGGGTTATTCACCACGATGCCCACTACGTTGCTGTACACCACGCTGGCATTGCAACCCACCCGCACGCGGTAGTAGGTATTGCTAGTGAGCGTGGGCGTCACGTAGCTGGCCGAAGTAGCGCCTGCCACGTCCGTGAACGTGCCCGTGGCACTGGTGCTGCTTTGCAATTGCAGGCTGCCGTTGGCCGCGCCTGTCAAAGTCAGGCCGGCGTTGCCGCCGCCGCACAGGTCCGACACCGACGACACGAGCGTGCCTGCCACCGGGGCCAGTACCGTGCGCGTGGCTGCCGGCACCAGCACATCGTTGGTGGTGTTGCCATCGCCCACCACTGTGGCCGTGATGGCGAAGCTGTAGGTGCCCGCCGCGCTCATGTTGAGCGTGCCGGGCAGGGTCACGGCCTGCGTGGTGCCGCTGGCCAGCGTGCCAGTAGTCAGGGTCGTGGTAAAGGTCTGGGCCGCGCCGGTGGGCGGCGTCACCACCACCGTCACGGTGGCCGGGTTAGTGGCGAAGTTCAGGGTGGCGCTGCCGCTGTTGCGCACCAGCGCGCTCACGGTTTCGGCGGTGCCGAAGCAGGCCGAGGTAGTGGCCGGGCTGGCCAGGCCAGCGGGCAGCAGGTCGAGGGCAATCGGGCTGAACTCATACGCGCCCATATCGGGGGCCGCGCCGCGCGCCGCCCCCGTGATGTCGTCGGTCACGCGGGCCAGCGGCGCGCCACTGTTGTTGAGGCCCGCGTCGGCGGGCTGGAGGTTGCCGGTGCCGGGGCTGGCAAAAATGGGGTTCACGGCCAGGCTGTTCAGGTCGTAGCCGGTGGTTTGCCAGCTAGCCAGCGTGGCGTAGTTTGCCAAGAGATAGCCTACGTTGCCATTGGGCACGTAAAAATCGTTGTAGTTGAGCGCCGTAAATGCTGGGTTACCAGAAATATATACGCCAAACTTGCCGCCCGTGCCGGGGCGCGTGATGCTCACCACGTTGTTGCGGATGTCGGCATAGGTGCCCGAGGTAAAAATGCCGTAGGTGGTGTTGGCCGACGTCGCCGTTTGCTCGTCCGAGCTCAGCGTGTTGTTGTAAATGCGGCTGTAGCCAGTGCCCGAATAAATGAGGTACTGCCCGCTACCGCCCGTCATTTTATACACCACGTTGTTGGCGATGTCGTTGGTCGTGGTCGAAGTGCTGCCGTTGCCGGTCAGGTAAATGCCGTAGGCCGGCGCGCTCACCGTCGGGCTACTGGTAAAGGGGTCGTGAATGCGGTTTTTCTCGATAGCCAGGCCATTACACTGTCCCGCGATGTAAATGCCGTTAAAGGTGGTGGTATTCGTGCGCAGCGGCCGGGCAATATCGTTGCCCACTAGCTGCGCCCCCAGCTGAAAGCCCGCGTAGATGCCGTAAGAGTAAAAGTCGCGTATCGTGTTATTACGCAAGATATTGCCGGTGTTCTGGGCCGTGGCGCTGCTGCCATACAGCGTGATGCCGTAGTAGCCGCCCGTGATGGTGTTGCCCTGCACCAGCAAGTTGTTGGCCGAGCTGCCGGTGGCCGTGGCATTCAAGGTCGAGCCGCTCACGGCGATGCCCGCGAAGTTGGTCGAGGTCGAAGCGCCGTCGACGGTGATAGTGTTGTTGGTAACCTGGTCGTTGTCGGCCGAGTTGGTCAGCAGCACGCCGATGCCGGAGGTTGCCACGCCCGTCGTGCCGCCCGTGGCATCGATGACTAGGTTGGTAATGGTGGTGTAGTCGGTGCCATTGAGCTGCACCACCGCCCGCTGGTTGTTGGTCGAGGCAAAGCGGATGCTGCTGCCACCGCCGTTCAGGACGATGGTATTGGTAGCGCTAGTGCCCGGCACCTGCCCCAGCGAAAACTGCTCGGTGTAGGGCCCGCCCGTCACGGCAAAAGTCACCGGCCCGCCGATGCCGTCCAGGTTCAGGCGCGTGGCCGCCTCCGTAAAGCTGGCGAAGTTGGTGCCCGCCGTGGGCAGCGCGCTATTGATGGTGTATGCCCCGCTCAAGGGCGTGGCCGCGCGGGTCGTAACCGTAACGTTGTCGACGAGCGCCGGCGGCTGCGTGCCCGTAAAGGCATTGTTAACCCACGTGAAAATGAGGCGCTGCGTGGTGCCGGCCAGGCTGGCTGGCAGCACCAGCGAGGCGCGCGTGAACGTGCTTTGCTGATTGAGCTGCGCCAGCGCCGTAGCGCTGGCAGCGGCCGGCACCGTGCCCGCTACCGGCGTGAAAGAAGTCGGGGCCACCTGCACCAGCAGATAGTCGCTGGACACGTCGCCTACCCCGCGCCAGTCAAAATTAAGTTGAATGGCGCCCTGCCCGGCCGGCAGCACCACGTCGCGGTAGAGGTGCACCACCGAGGCCGACGTGATGTTGTACGCATTGGTCGCGCCAAAGTCGTTGCTGATGTAGGCCGCCCGGCTGCCGGGGCTGGTGGGGCCGTTGCCGCCGGTGCCGGCCACTACCCACTGGTTGTTTTGCGAGCCATTTTCGAGGGTAAAGCTGTTGGTCGCGCCCTCAAAATCCTCGCTGAAAACGGTGGTCGTAGTCTGGGCCTGCGCGCTGAGGCCGGCCAGCCCGAGCAGCCCCGCGCCCGCCAGGCGGCGCAGCCCGAGAAGTAGTTTTTGAGTCATAAAACGAAAGAGGTAGGTAAATGAAGAACAGGAACTACCCGCGCCGTTCGGCGCGGGCTGCGATGTCTGCCGTAAGGTAGAGCCCATGCCGCTTGCACGGTTGGCGCTGGCGCAAGCTGCACGATTTTAGGTGTAAGGTGCTACTTTTAGGGAGCGAGCGCGGGCGGCTGGCCCTCAAGCAAGCAGGTAGTATGAAACGCAGCCGACTTTTTCGCTTCGCCGGGTTATGGCTGCTACTGGCGGCCGGGCCGGTAGCGGCCGGGGCCGCCCCGCCCACCGTGCCGGAGCTGCGCCGCCAGCTGGCCGCCGCCCCCGCTGATACCAGCCGCGTGCTGCTGCTCAATCACCTGTGCTGGCAGCTGGCCACCCAGAACACCGTGCAGGCGCAGGCCTACGGCCAGCAGGGCTTGCAACTGGCCCGGCAACTGGCCTTCCGGCTCGGCGAGGTGTATTTGCTCAATTCGCTGGCGCGTGTGGCCTCCTTGCAGCACGACGAGCTGGCCGCCATCGGCCACTACCAGCAGGCCGTGCGCCGGGCCGAGGGCGCGCCCCGCGCCGCCCGGCAGCTCACGCTGGCTTTGGTGGGGCTGGGCCGGGTAGCCGTGGACGAGCAGGATTTTGCCGAAGGCGAAAAGTATTTCCGCTTGGCTTTGAGCCGGATGCAGCATCGCCAGCACGCCGTGACGCCCGCCGACCTGGGGTTGGTGCAAAACTGCCTGGCGTCGCTGTATTTCAGCTGGCGGCGCTCGGGGCAGCCTGCCCCCGACTCGCTCGACCGCCTCCTCGTCCGCTACGTCCGGCAGGAAGTAGCCGTGTTCCGCCGCCTGCCGCCCGACGACAAGCTGGCGGCCTGCCTCAACGACCTGGGCGAGGTGCAGGCGCTGGCCGGCCGCTACGACTCGGCCGCCAGCAGCCAGCGCGAGGCTATGGCCCTCTACCAGCGCTCTGGCAATCAGTTTGGCTTCGCGCAGGCCTGCCTCAATCTGGCTTCCGTGTACTTGGCCCGGCAGCAGCCCGCCGAGGCCGCCCGGCTGCTGCGCCCCACGCTGGCCGCCGCCCGCCAGCTGCACGCCACCGGCCTAGAAGCCGAAAGCTACCAGCAACTGGCGGCGGCCCTGGCCGCGCAGGGGCAGGGCCTGGAGGCCTACCGCCTGGCTCGCACCGGGCAGGCGCTGCTCGACAGCGTGCAGTCGGCCGAGCGCCGCCGGGCGCTGGTGCGGCTGCAAGTGCAGTTCGACGCCGAGCGCCAGCGCGGCCAGCTGCGCGAGCTCACCCAGCGCAACCTGCTGCAACAGGCCGAAGCCCGCCGCCAGCGCCAATACCTGTGGCTGGCTGGCGGGCTGCTGCTGGCTGTGGCTGGCGGCCTAGTGGCCTCGGGCGCGCTAGCTTGGCGGCTGCGCCGCAGCCAGACCCAGCTGCGCCACCAAAACGAGGAGCTGACCGCCACCCGCGCCGAGCAAGACCGCCTCTACGCGCTAGTGGCGCACGACTTGCGCAGCCCGGTCATTGCCTTTTCGGGCCTGGCCGACCTGATGACGCGCTACATCGAGCGCCACGACACCGCCCGGCTGGCCGGCCTGGGCGGGCGCGTGCGCCAGGCCGCCGAGGGCCTGCGCGCCCTGCTCGACAACCTGCTGAGCTGGGCCCTTACCCAGCGCGGCGAGCTCCGGCCCGCCCCCGAGCCCCTGGCCGTGGCCGCCCTGCTGGCCGAGGCCGCCGCTCTCTACCAGCCCGCTGCCCAGGCCACCGATGTGCAGCTGTGCGTAGAGGCCGCCCCCGGCTACGTGCTCGCCGACCGCAACATGACCAGCACCATCCTGCGCAACCTGCTCAGCAACGCCCTGCGGGCCACCCCGCCCGGCGGCGAGGTAGTGCTGGCCGCCACCGCCGCTGAGGGCTACCTCGGCCTGCACGTGCGCGATACCGGCGCGGGCATGGATGCAACCCAGCTGCGCCGCGCCCAGGGCACCGAGGCCCCGGCGCAGGCTGTCCCCGGCCGCCGGGGCCCGGCCGGCCTGGGGCTGCGCCTGAGCCGGGCGTTTGCCCAGGCGCAGGGCGGCCGGCTGGAGCTGAGCAGCCAGCTCGGCGCGGGCACCACGGCCACCTTGCAGCTACCCGCCGCGCCCGCGCCGATGGGCGTACCTTTGCCGGAGCCCGCCACGGCGGCGGCGCAAGCGTAACCAACGATGAGCGAAGTGCCTGTGCGTGTGCTGGTAGTAGAAGACGAGCCGCTCTATGCCGAGCAGCTCGAAGCCGCCCTCGAAGACCTGGGCTACGAGCCCATCGGCCCGGCCCCCGACGCCCGCATTGCCCTGGCCCTGCACCGCACCGAGCACCTCGACGTGGCCCTGCTCGACGTGCAGCTGCGCGGCCCGGTCGATGGCATCGCGCTGGCCGCGCAGCTGCTGGCCCACCGGCCCCTGCCGCTGCTTTTTCTGACCTCCTGCGCCGACGACGAGACCTTTGCCCAGGCCCGGCAGGTAGGCCCCGCCGCCTACCTCATCAAGCCCGTGGAGCCGGCCGCCTTGCAGCGCGCTATCGCGCTGGCGATTACTAATTTTCAGGCTGCGCCGCTGCCCGTGCCCGCCGCGCCGCCCGCGTTGCCCGCCGCCGATACGCTGTTTGTGAAAGAAAACGGCCTGCTGGAGAAAATCCGCCTCAGCGAGGTGCAGTGCGTGGAGGCCGACAACAAAGTGTGCCGCCTGGTGCTGGCCACCCGCGCCCTGGTAGTGCGGATGCCCCTGCGCGAGCTGATGCAGCACCTGCCGCCCAGCCACTTCGTCCAGATTCAGCGCAGCTACTTCGTAAACCTCGACTACGTGGTGCGCCTCGACCCGGTGCGCAGCCTCGTGCAAGTGGGCGCAAACCTGCTGCCCGTGGGCCGCACCTACCAGGCCGAGCTGCTACGCCGCCTGCCCACGCTGGGATAAGGCTGGTACGGCCAGCCACGAAACGTTAGTGCTGCCAAGCCATCATTGGGGCTAGCTTTGGCCTAGCTTCTGATTCCAGGTTTTCTCTCATGCTTCTCTCTTTACCCATAAGCAAATGGCTCGGCGCGGCCTGCTTGCTGGCTTTGGCTGCCGCAGTGCCCGCCGTGGCCCAGACCACCGCGCCCGACAGCACCGCGAACAAGGTGTATACCTACGTGGAAAAAATGCCTCAGCTACCCGGCGGCGGTGGCACGGCGGCCATTGTCAGGTCTATTCAGCAGCGCGTTAGATACCCCCACGCCGCGCTGCTGGCGCGCGCGCAAGGGCGAGTATACGTGCGGTTTACCATTGAGGCCGATGGGGTAGTGCGGCAAATAGCCATTGTAAAGGGCTTCCGGCCCGACTGCGATTCGGCGGTGGTGCAAGCGGTGCGGCAGCTACCACGCTTCGAGCCCGGTATTCAGGCCGGTAAGCCAGTGCCCGTGAGTATGGCTATGCCCGTCACCTTTGCCATGACGGTGACGCAGCTGCCACCCACTACCCGGCCGTAGAAAATGCGGGTTGGGTTCCGTCTGGCCCGGAACTCAACGCCCTGGCTGTTTGTATCTTTGTACTTATGTTACTGGAACTCGACCTCGCCCCCGCCAAGCGCGACATCCGCAAAACCTCGCCCGATGACCTGAAAGCCTTTATGGTCGAGCACGGCGAAAAGCCTTTCCGCGCCAAGCAGGTGACGGAGTGGCTGTGGAAAAACACCGCCGGCTCATTCGAGGAAATGAACAACATCTCGCTGAGCACCCGCGAGTTGCTGGCCCGGCACTTCGTGATAAACGGCGTGGCCGTGCAAAACCAGCAGCTTTCTAACGACGGCACTATCAAGTCGGCCTTCCGGCTGCACGACGGCAACATCGTGGAGGGCGTGCTCATCCCGCACGATACGCGCATGACGGCCTGCATTTCGAGCCAGGTAGGCTGCTCGCTTACCTGCAAGTTTTGCGCTACCGGCTACATGGACCGCAAGCGCAATCTCGATGCGGCCGAGATTTACGACCAGGTAGTGCGCATCCGGGAGCAGTGCGAGGCGCAGTACGGCACGCCGCTCACCAACATCGTGTACATGGGCATGGGCGAGCCGCTGCTCAACTACGCTAACGTGGTGGAAAGCGTGCGCCGCATCACCGCGCCCGACGGGCTGAACATGGCCCCGCGCCGCATCACCATCAGCACGGCCGGCATTGCCAAGATGATAAAGAAGCTGGCCGACGACGACGTGAAGGCCAACCTGGCGCTCTCGCTGCACGCGCCCAACGATGCGAAGCGCAATGAGATTATGCCCATCAACGAGGCTAACTCGCTGGCCGCGCTCAAGGACGCGCTGCAATACTACCACCAGAAAACCGGCCGTAAAGTAACCTACGAGTACATTGTGTTCGAAAATTTTAACGACGGCCTGGAAGACGCGGCCGAACTCTACACCATCGCGAAGTGGCTGCCCTGCAAGATTAACCTCATCGAGTACAACCCCATCGAAAACGCGGCTTATCAAAACGCGGAAGCCGACAAAATCACGGCCTTCCACAAGTACCTGGCCGACCGCGGCGTGCAAACCAACATTCGCCGCAGCCGGGGCAAAGACATCGACGCCGCCTGCGGGCAGCTGGCGAATAAGGAGAAAACTGAGGCAGCCTAGGCGGCGGCTGCCAAATACGCTAAAAGCCCGGCTGACTATTGGTTAGCCGGGCTTTTTAGTGGGTTGATTAGCAGCCTACTTCTTTTTGCCGGCGGGCCGGGCCGTTGGCGTGCGCTTGGGGGCGGTAGCGGGAGCCGGCGCGGTGGCCGGCTGCTGGGATAGGCGATTAGCAAGGGGCAATGCGGCCGGGCAGTCGCGGCGAAGCAGCATAAAAGCATCCTGGCCGAGCTGGCGGCCCATGTCCTGCGGCGTCATGTTTTGCTGGGCGGCGAGCTGCGCCATCTGCATCAGGCTGGTGGAATCACTCATGAGAGCGGGTATCAGCAGCTTCTGGGTGTAGTCCATAGCCTGCGCCTGCGTCATGGTCTGAAAATTGGTGGTGTGGTCGGCGCTGAGGGACGTGCACATCTGCTGGCTCATGCGGTGCACCATGCGGTGGTGGCCCAAAAGGGTATCGGCGGGGGCGCTGGGGTGGCTAGTGGCCTGGGCAGGAGCGGCCTGGCTAAACAAGACCAAGCTGGCGGCAAGAGCGAGTAAAGGGTTTTTCATGGAAAAAATAAGGTAAGCCATCACGGACCCTAAAGTTACGTCGGCACCAAGCCTACCGCAGCTTCACCTTGCCGAAGCGGTAGCCCACGCCCAGGTAGGCCGGGTACACGCCCCCGATGTAGCGCGAGGTGAGGTAAAGCACCCCCAGGCCGGCATTGAAGCGGGGCGCGGCGTAGCGCAAGCCCGCCAGGCCGCCAAAGGCTCCCTCGCCCTGGATGCTGGCGACGTACGTTTCGTTGGTCAGCGAAAATAACCGCGACAGCCGCACATTGGCCCCCAGAATGCCGACCGGCGAGCCACTGATACCTTCGCTGCCCAAGCCATAGCCCAGGCCCACCGTCACGTTGGCATCGGCCGTGCCGTAGGTGGCTAGGCCGTAGCCTATGCCGCCGCTGCTGCTGGCCCCGCCAATTCCCGTGGCGAAGCCGTAGAGCACGCCCGCTCCCACGCGCAGGTTGTCGCCGAGCGGCACGCTGACCTTGGGCGTGAGCGCTACGACTGGCACTCCAATGGCCGGGATAACGGGCGCGAGCAGCCCAATCGAAAAATTATCGGTGATGCCGTAGTCGACGCCAAGCAAAAAGATGTTGAGCACCTGCACCTCGCCCTCGCCCCGGTGCAGGTTGCGGGCCGTGGGGGCCAGGAACATGCGCGTGCCGTTGCCCACGTAGTCGAAGCCGCGCCGCGCCTGCGTGGCCGTGAGCGGTGCCAGCTGCCGCAGGCTGGCGCGTTGCAGCGTCACCACGCCCAGTTCTTTGGTTTGGAAGGTCAGCGTTTCCTCGGTAGCGGCCAGCAGCGTACCGTTGAAAAGCGTGCCGCCCACGGTTTCGACGCTGTACACCTGCCCGATAACCTCGTGGCGGCCGGTTACGCTGGTTTCGGGCAGCGCAGAGGTCTTGACCCCGGGGGCCGGGGCCGGCGGCGCGCCCGGTAGCGCGGGCTGTTGCGCCCAGGCTGCGCCCGCCATCAAAAATCCGCCCAGCACTAGTAAAAAACGCATGGCAAATGAAGCGCCGCTGAATAATTCGGCTGCCGCAAAGATGCGCCGCGCATAAAGCTTGGTTGCAAGTCTAAATTACTTTGTATTTGACTTTTGTTGGTCGTGTTTCGAGCCGGGTGCTGAGCTGGTAGTAAAGGTTAAGGTGCTAATTATTACTATACTAGAAAGACTGGGCTATCCGTTCTACTCCGACTTTACGCTCCTACGCCCGCCAGCGGCCGGTAGCCTGCGGGCGGCCGGTAGCTTTGGCTTCCTCTGTTTCGGCGGGGGGTATCTCCATCATTTTCACACGCACGGCGTGGGCCTTGGGCAGCACGCGTTGCCCGTAGGCGTCGGCAAACTCCTGGGTGAACTCGGCCCCGAAAAAGATGATGAGCGACGAGTAGTTAATCCACACCAGCAGCACGATGGCCGAGCCCGCCGCCCCAAACGCCGAACCGGGGTCGGACTTGGCGATGTAAAACGCAATCAGATACTTGCCCAGGATGAAGAGTGAAGCCGTGATAAAGGCCCCGATACCCACGTCGCGCCAGCGGATAATGGCGTCGGGCAAAAATTTGTAGATGAGCCCAAAAAGCAGTGTCGTAACCACTAGCGAGATGCCAAAATCGACGAGCTTGATGGCCAGTACGCCCGCCTCCGGAATGTGCCGCTGCAACCAGCCCGTGAAAACGCTGAGCACCGCGCTCACCACAAACGAGGTGAGTAGCAGCAGAGCCACGCTCAGAATAAGCCCGAACGAGAGTAGCCGCTGCTGCACGTACTGCCATGCGCCGATGCCCTGCGTTTTCACTTGCAGATTCCAGATGTCGTTGATGCTTTCTTGCAGCGTCACGAAAAACGTGGTGGCCGCGAAAATGAGCGCCCCCAGCCCGATGGCCGTGGCCAGGCTACCCTTTTGCTGCAGCGTAAACTTGGCGATACTTTCCTGCAAGAAGGCTGCCGCATCGGCCCCCACCAGCCCCTTTAGCTGCCCATAAATCTGGCCCGTGAGCGCCTCGCCGCCGTACACGGCGCTGGCCGAGGTGATGACGATGAGCAGCAGCGGCGGCAGCGAAAAAATGGTGTAGTAGGAAAGTGCCGCCGCGTGCCGAAACGAATTGTTGCTGGAAAACTCCGTGGCCGACGACTTGAGAATGGTCAGAATATCCGAGAATTTATAGTGCGCCATGCTAGTGCGATAAGGAGAATAAATAGCCTTTTGGGTAGCTTTTAAAGACGCAAGTACCGGCCCCGGCGTTGTGTTTTCGCGGGCAAGCTACTGATAATTAATAAAAAGGCTACTTGCGCAGCTCCCAGTTCAGCGTTTCGATGGGGGCCTGCCGAAGCGCCGCCGCTAGCTCGGCATCATCCTTAAACTGAAGCTGGTGCAGCTGCCGTGCTTCCACGCTAACCGCCAGCCGCGCCTCGGCAAACGGCCACGGCCGCACCACCACTGGTGTGCCCGGCCCGGCGGGCTGGCTCACGAAATGCGCTGGCCGGTGCGCGCCGCTCCCCAGCGGGTCGGGGTATACCTCGACCTCGCGGCCCATCTCGGGCAGCTCCTGCCGGCAGAGGATGAGCGAAAGCCGGTCGCACCAGTGCAGCAGGTCGTAGGCCTGCCGGGCCTGGGCTTTGGTGAGGTGCAGCTCCTTCAGCCAGCGCGCCTGATTTGCCCGCAGCTCATCCAGAAACGCCGTGGTTTTGGCCTCACTACCCCGCAGCGGCTCGTACAAGGTGCTCAGGTGCAGGCTGGTGAGCAGGCTGCGCCAGCGCCCCTGGAAGCGCGCCGCGTGCAGCACGCCCGTAGCCTGCTCCAGCGAAAAGGCTACCTGCGTAAAATTGGCCGGTGCCCCGGCGGGCGTGAGGCCGTGGTGGCCGCCGCGCCCGTGCCAGGGCGCCTGCTCGTCGTCGTGCTGGGCGGTGGCGGCCAGCAGGCCCACCCAGCGGTCGGCGGGCAGGAAGGGCGGCCAGGCCCAGGCCAGCTGCATGGCCAGCAGCGCATGCGCCTGCTGGTAAATAACTTGCCAGCCGGTAGGTGAGGGGTTTACTATCATGGTAGGCAGTTGCGCGGACTTTGTAGTCCGCGTGCGAGAGTATGCAGCCAAACGCGGACTACAAAGTCCGCGCAA
>CAXYJY010000066.1:0-7846 GCA_964277755.1 uncultured Hymenobacter sp. | reverse complement strand
GGGAGGGGCCGGGGGTGGGGTCTCACGCCTGGCAAGTCTAACTATTCCAATCTCATGCCCCCCCCCACTGACGAAACCCAGCGCGACGCCTCGGCCGAGCGGTTTCTGCGCCTGGTGCAGCAGAAGCGGCGGGGCACGCTCAAAATCTACCTGGGCCTGGCCGCCGGCGTGGGCAAAACCTACCGCATGTTGCAAGAGGCCCAGGAGCTGCACCGCCACGGCGTAGACGTGCTGCTGGGATACATTGAAACCCACGGCCGGGCTGGCACGGTGGCCCAGCTCACCCGCGAGCTGCCGCTGCTGCCGCGCAAGCAGGTCTTTTACAAAGGCCACGCGGTAGAGGAGATGGACCTCGACGGCATCGAGCAGCGCCGGCCGCAAGTGGTGATAGTAGACGAGCTGGCGCACTCAAACGTACCCGGCTCGCGCCACGAGAAGCGCTGGCAGGACGTGCGCGAATTGGTGGAGCGCGGCATATCGGTGATTACGGCTGTGAACGTGCAGCACCTCGAAAGCCTGCACGACCAGGTGCTGAAAATCACGGGCACCGACGTGACCGAGCGCATTCCCGACAGCCTGTTGCGCGAGGCCGACGAGGTGATAAACGTGGACCTGACGGTAGGCGAGCTGCGCGCTCGCCTCGAAGAAGGCAAGATTTACGACGCGGCCAAGGTACCCACAGCGCTGGCCAATTTCTTCCAGGCCGAAAACCTGCTGCAGTTGCGCCGCCTGGCCGTGCGCGAGGTGGCCCAGCTGCTGGGCCGGCAGGTCGAAACCGGCGCGGGCGGCGCGGCCGCCGTATCGGCCCAGCGCCGCAACGACGACCGCCTGCTGGCCTGCATCAATACCAACGAGGTAGCGGCCAAGGAGATAATCCGCAAAGCCTCGCGCCTGGCCGACCGCTTCGGGGCCGCCGCCTGGTACGTGCTCTATGTGCAAACCAGCCGCGAAAGCGGCGACCGCATCGGCTTGGCGGCCCAGCGCCACCTCATTAACAACCTGCAACTGGCCACCGAGCTGGGCGGCCAAATCCTACGCGTGAAAAGCGACGACGTGGTACGCACCATCCAGCAGACGGCCTCCGATAAGCACGCTACGCTGCTCGTATGCGGCCTCACCGGCACCAAGGGCCTCTGGCAGCAGCTCAGCCGCAGCGGCGTGACGCAGAATTTGCTGGCCGCGCTGGCCGGCGATGCAAGTGACTTAGACGTGTTTTTAGTGAAGTATTAGGCTTCTGGCTTTTGAATACGCTCGTCATACTTCGACTCCGCTGCGCTCAGCACGACAACCGCAACCAGAAACCAGCAACTAGAAACGAGTAACCAACAGCCAGTCAGCCCATCCCATGAACCTCAAAACCAAAATTACCCTCGGCTACGTGGTGCTGCTGGCGCTGCTGCTGGCGCTGGGCGGCTACGCTTACTACTCGGTGCGCCGTCTAGAAACCGAATCGCGTAACATCTTGAAGGCCAATTTCTACTCCGTAGAGTTGGGGCAGCAATTGCTGCGGGCGCTCGACCGCATGGAGCTGGCCCCGGCCGACTCGGCGGGCATTGCCAGCTTTCGGCGCAGCCTCACCCGCGAGGCCGGCAACGTAACCGAGCCCGGCGAGCAGGAAGTGGTAGACGAGCTGACCCAAACGCTGGCCACCTACCAGACGCGCCTCGACGCGCAGGCCCCGGCCGAAACTCGCCTGGCCGTCATCAACCAGCTGCGCGACCAGACGCAGCGTATGATGACCCTCAACACCCAGGCGCTGGTGCGCAAAAACGAGCAGGCCAACGCCCGCGCCACCCAAACCGGGCACTACCTGCTGGCCTTCGCCGGGCTGAGTTTGCTGGTGGCGCTTCTATTTTTGCTGAGTGTGCCCGAGGCCGCCGTGGCCCCGCTGCGCAAGCTCACCAATGCCCTGGAGCACGCTACTGAGCAAGATTTTACGGCCACCATTCCCATCGAAAGCCAGGATGAGTTTGGCCGCGTGGCGCGGGCCTTCAACCGCATGTTGGTGCAGCTACAGGAGTACCGCAGCTCCACGATGGCCGGGCTCGTGACCGAGCGCAACCGCGTGCAGAGCATCGTCAATAGCCTCGACGAGGGGCTGCTGGTGTTGGATGAAGAGCGGCGCATCATCCTTGCCAACCCCACCATGAGCGAGCTGCTGAGCCTCCCGGCCGACGAGCTGCTGGGCCGCCCTGCCGCCGAGGTAGCCGGCCGCAACGACCTGCTGCGCACCATGCTGCGCCCCCTCGAAAACAGCCAGCCCAGCACTGCCGTGGCCGAAGCGCCGCTATTCACCATCGCGCAGCGGGGCGAGGAAGGCTACTACCGCCTCGACGTGCAAGACCTAGTAACCTACAACGACGCCCGCCAGAAAACCGAGTTCGTGGGCCAGATTCTGACCCTGCGCAACGTATCGGACTTCAAGAAGCTCGACCAGGTAAAATCCGATTTCCTGGCCACGGTAAGCCATGAATTAAAAACCCCGCTCAACAGCATTAGCCTGAGCCTCAAACTACTGCAAGACAGCCGCATCGACGCCGACGAGCGCCAGCAGGTAGCCGGCGGCCTGGCCCGCGAAACCCAGCGCATGCAGCGCATCGTGGCCGAGCTGCTCGACGTGTCGCGCCTGGAAGCCGGGGCGGGCATTCAGCTCGACTTCGCGCCCACCGCGCTGGCCGAGGTGGCGCGCTTTGCCGCCGACACGGTGCAGGTGCAGCTAGAGCACAAAATCCTGGCGCTGCACCGCGAGCTACCCGCCGACTTACCGCCCGTGCGGGCCGACGTGGAGAAGACCACCTGGGTGCTTATCAACCTGTTGGCCAACGCCATTCGCTACTCGCCGCCCGGCGAGGCCATCACCATCCGGGCCGAGCGCCAGGGCAAGTTCGTGCGCCTGGGCGTGCAAGACAAAGGCCCCGGCATCGCGCCCGAAAACCACGAGCGCATCTTCCAGCGCTTCGCCCAGATACCCGACAAGGCGGGTTACAAGGGCGGCTCGGGCCTGGGCTTGAGCATCGCCCGCGAGTTTATCACCACCCAGGGCGGCCGGCTGTGGGTAGAGAGTGAGTTGGGCGCGGGCAGCACGTTCTATTTTACCCTACCTATCGCTTAGCGCCTGATGAGGCCCCGCTACCTGGCTGGTGTTCGGGCAGAGGTAATAATTAAAGTTAATTGCGTATATACCAAAAAGAAGGGCCGTTTGCAACATGCAAACGGCCCTTCTTTTCGTACCAGAGCGTGAGCCCCGGCTGCTGCGCCAGCGCTTCAACAAGGAGGGCTGCAAGGACGGCATCACGGCCATGCTGCTAGCCCCGGTGAGCCAGGACAGCAAGGGGCGCATCATGAAGGTGAAGGCCAGCGAGAAGAAGGAGAGCTTCCCAGCCGAGCACGCCACCCACTACACCGAAAACATCGACCTGCACTTCCTGAGCTGCGGCACCGACGTCATCAACGCCCTGCCCGACATGAGTCAGCCCGGGGTCTTCAGTAGATAGAAATTGCCCGAGCCTGCCTCGGTAAAGCCCTGCCCCCTGGTCAGGGCTTTTTTGTTGCACCCGCGCCCGGCCCCGGCCCAGGGGAGAAAGGAAGCCCCCACAGATATCCCCGAGGCAGCTCCCGGCAATTGCCAAAGCGCGACAGTGCAAGCCGGGGGCTTTTGCTCGACCTGGGAGACTGTGAACGCTCGATTTAGCTTAAAATAGCCGTTTGCAGCGCGCCAGGGCACTTTGTGTTGAGATTGGCTTTTTACCCCGTTTCGGCCCGCGCGGGGCCGTTTTTGTGTCCTTTCAGAGGCCTCGGTGGGGCGGGTACTTCGTGGCACCATGAACGCCCCGCCTACCCCCGCCCCCATTCGTATCAAGGACGCGCTGGCCCTACTCGGCGGGCCGGCCCCCGTGGCCGTGCAGTGGGTCAAATTCGACCAGCGCCACCAAACCGGCGGCGACTTCGGCCGCCTGCCCGCCGCCCGCTTGGCCGGCGGCTCGCGCCTAGTGACCGCCGAGCTGCGCCGGCCTACGCCCGCCGAGGAAACCGACGCCGACCGCGCCGCCGTGGCGGCCGACGGCCAAGTGCTGGTCGGCTCCAGCTCGAAAGACCCGGCCCACTGGCTCAATGCCACCCGCAACCTGGTGGACACGCGCACGGGCACACTGGTCAAAATCCACCTCTACCTGCTCACGCACGTGGCGGGCCGCAAAGTCTACATCTAAATGGAACAGGTAGTATTCGGCGGCCGGGGCACCCTGGCCTACATGAACCGCACGGGCAGCGTGGTCAACCTGGGCAACGCCCTGGGCGCGGCCAGCGGCGCGGCCCCGGCCAAGCAGGCGGGCGCGGCGGCCACCACGCCGGTGGAGAAGGGCCAGAGCGGGCTGGTAGCCCCCTGGGGGCTGGGCAACGACTTTGCGCAGCGCGTCAACGCCGACATCGGCAAAAGCACCACCATTGGGCCGGTGCTGGACTGGAAAACTCGCGCTACCTACGGCGAGGGCATCATCTACGGCAAGGTCACGGACTATAAGCCAAACGGCTCGGAGATATTCCAGCGGCAGAAAGACCCCGTGGTGGAGGCCTTTTTCAAGCGCTCCAACCTGACCCGCTTCGGCTTCGAGGGCTTGCAGGGGCTGCACTATTTCGCCAACGCCTTCCCCGAACTGGTGCTCACCCGCGACCGCAGCGAGATATACAGCATCGCCATCCAGGACACGCCCTCGTGCCGCTACTCGGTGCCCAAACCGGGCATGAGCGTGCCCGAATGGGTGTACATCTCGGCGGGCTGGCCCAACGCCCAGCCCGGCGACGGCTACACCGACCGCGTGGCCGTGCTCGACCCCTACGGCGACGTGGCCACGGCCCTGCGCGACGACAAGCGCGGCTTTTTCAAGTACATCCTGCCCCTGTCGGTGCCCAGCCCCGGCCAGGCGCTCTACCAGCTGGCCCCCTGGAACGTCATCCGCAACTCCAAGTGGCTGCAGGTGGCGCTGGCCATCCCCGAGTTCAAGGCCCAGCTACTGGTCAACCAGCTTACCATCAAGTACCTCATCGAGGCCGACATCCGCTACTGGAGCTGGAAGTACCCCGACTGGGCCGACAAGAAGGAAAGCGAGCGCAAGTCCATCATCGACACCGAGCTGTCGGTCTTCGAAAAGACGATGGCCGGCACCGAGGGCGCGGGCAAGTCGGTGCTCACCGTCACCATGCCCGACCCCGGCTCCACCATCAAGGTGTTCACGGTCACGGCCATCGACGACAAAAATCAAGTCGGGCCTCTACATCGAGGACTCGCAGGAGGCCAGCAGCCACATCTACACCGCCCTGCAGGTCGACCCCACGCTCTCTGGCATTTCGCCCGGCAAGCAGATGGACTCGGGCTCCGACAAGCGCGTGGCCTTCAACGTGTTCTCGGCCCTGCACAAGTTTCACCGCGACCTGCTGCTAGAGGTGCTTAACCTGGTGCGCGACTACAACGGCTGGCCCGCCGACCTCGAACTCCGCTTCCTCATTCCCAAGTCAACACGGCCGACGCCCCCAAGGAGGTCGCCGCTAACGCCGGTCAAGATGCTGCTTAAAACTATCGCCGAGCTGAAAGGCTACGTCTCGCTGGCCACCGGCAACGTGGGCATTCCGCCGGCCATCGCCCTGGAGCTGCAACAGGTGGAGGCCGAAACCCTGCGCCCGCTGCTGGGCGGCCCGCTCTGCGCCTGGCTGCAAGCGGCCTACGACGCGCCCGGCTTCAACCCGGCCGGCCCCGGCCTCGATGCCCAGCTGCTGCGCGCCGTGCAGCGCCCGCTGGCCTGCCTGGCCGTGGCCGCCGGCATCACCACGCACCAGACCCGCGTCGACGACACGGGCGTGCATTTCCTGGCTACCGAGACGAGCAAGCAGGCCTTCCAATGGCAAACCAACGAGCTGCAGGACATGCTGCTGCGCCGGGGCCACAACGGCCTCGACGCGCTGGTGGACTGGCTGGAGGAGCACCGCGCCGACTCGCCCGAGCTGAAGGCCTGGGCCACCAGCTCGGCCGGCCAGCGCCACCGCCGCGAGCTGTTCACCAGCACGGCCGAGTTCCAGGAGTACGAGTTGATTAATGGCTCGCGCCAGGTCTTTGAGGCCCTGCGGCCCATGCGCCGCCGCATGGAGTCGTTCGAGCTGCAGCGCGTGCTCGGGGCCGAGTTCCTGCACGAGCTGCGCGAGTAGGTACGCACCCGCACCGTGAGCAGCGACAACCAGATGCTGCTCAGCACCTACGTGCTGCCGGCGCTGGCCGCCCTCATCATCGGCCACACCGTGCCCGAGCTGGGCTTGCGCCTCACCGGCGCGGGCATCGACCTCACCATCGCCCGCCTCGACAACGCCAACGCTAAGGAGGCCGACGCCGGCCTGGATGCGCTGCTGGCCGGCAAAACCAATGCGGCGCTCCTGGATGCCGACCGCTTCCTGCGCCGGGTCACCGACTACCTCGACCGCACGGCCTCGGCCACGCGCTTCGCTACCTACTACGGCTCCAGCACCTACACCGCCCCCGGCCAGGTAGCCGCGCCGGCCAACGCCCCTGATTCCAAAATTTATAAGTTCTGCTAATGCGCCTGTTACTACACTTACTATCAGCCGCCCTGAGCGGCAAAACGGTGTCCGCCCTGCTCATGGACCTGGTCCTCACGCCCGTTCTCGTCTTCACCGAGCGCTACCTCTTTAAGGCCTGGAACTTCCTGGGCTCGCTGGGCATGCTCATCCTCGTCGACACGGTCTTCGGGGTGCAGTACCACTGGCAGCGGCGCTCCATCAGCTCGCGGGCCTTCTCGCGGCTTTTCACCAAGGCCGGCATCTACCTGGGCCTGCTCGTGCTCACCCACCACCTCACCGGCTACCAGATGCAGGGCGAGGTCAACGGCGTCTTCAGCGCCTGGTTCGCCAAGTTCATGTACGCCGCCATGATGGCCCGCGAGGCGCTCAGCATCCTCGAGCACGTGCGCGAGCTGGAGCCGCGCCTGGTGCCCAAACTCCTGCTCAAGCGCCTGGCCCTCCTCTCCGAGGGCGAGCCGGACGCGGCCCCACCCGGCCCCGAGGCCCCCTCTACGTCACCCTCTAACGCCCAATAATTTATGGCAACCAAAAAACAACTCGACTTCGTCCGCATCTTTGCCCCGGCCGCCGTGGCGGCCGGCAAGGCCGTAGGCCTGCCCGCCCTGGTCATCCTGAGCCAGGCCGCCCACGAGGGCGAGTGGGGCACCAGCTTCTCGGTGCGCACCCGCCGCAACCACTTCGGCCTGATAGCCGCCGGCAGCCGCAACACCTGGTGGGACGGGCTGAGCAAGACCCAGAGCAGCGTGAGCAAGCTCTGGTTTCGGGTATACCCCAGCCACGAGGCTAGCTTCTGCGACTTTTCTAGCCTGATTTCGCGCAAGTACAAGGCGGCCTTCGCCTGCGCCTACGACCCGACGGCCTACGCCCAGGCCATCGCCGCCTCGCCCTACATCTCGGAGGCCAACGGCGACAACCGCCCGGCCTACGCCCGCGCCCTCGCGGCCAACGCCGTCACTATCGCGGCCATCGCCCGGCAGCTTGGCATCTCGCTCACCTAAGGCTGGCTATCGTGCGATTGCTACTACTCGCCCTGGCCGGGCTACTGAGCCTGGCCGGCTGCGCCTTGGAGTACGAGGTGCTCGCCGCCTCGGCCGGCCCGCTCGACTCGGTGGCCCGCGCGGCCGGGCTCAGCGCTGGTGTACGCTTCCCCGTCTGATAAGCCAGTGGTAGGCAGAGGTTAAGCCGCTTGTTTAAATTCGAGTGGGGTTCTAAAATTCAAGGCCTGGTGCGGGCGCTGGGTATTATAGTCGTGCCGCCACTCGTC
>CAXYJY010000065.1:0-65607 GCA_964277755.1 uncultured Hymenobacter sp. | reverse complement strand
GCTGTCCGCTCGTCGTGCAACGACCTTATCAACGACGAGCGGACAGCCGGCGAAAAGCCGGCAGCCCGCCACACGCACCGATTGTGAAACCGCCGAGCGGCTACTGGCTACCGCCCCACGTAGCCGCCCGGCGTGAGGCCGCGCAGCTCCTGCTTCACGCTCTCGGGCACGTTCAATTCCTCCACGAAGCCCGCGATGGTAGCCGCCGAGATGGCCTCGCCGGTGCGCGTGAGCTGCTTGAGGGCGTTGTAGGGGTCGGGGTAGTTTTCGCGGCGCAGGATGGTTTGGATGGCCTCAGCGAGCACGGCCCAGTTCTGGTCGAGGTCGCGCTGGAGGGCGCTTTCGTCGAGCGCCAGTTTGCCCAGGCCGCGGGCCACGGCCCCGAGCGCGATGAGCAGGTGGCCCAGCGGCACGCCCAGGTTGCGTAGCACCGTGGAGTCGGTGAGGTCGCGTTGCAAACGGGAAATCGGCAGCTTGGCCGCGAAGTGCTCCAGCAGGGCGTTGGCCACGCCCAGGTTGCCCTCGGCGTTCTCAAAGTCGATGGGGTTGACCTTGTGCGGCATGGCCGACGAGCCCACTTCGCCGGCCTTCAGCGTCTGCTTGAAGTAGCCGATGGAAATGTACTGCCACACGTCGCGGCACAGGTCAATGAGGATAGTGTTAATCCGCTTCCAGCCGTCGCAAAAGGCTGCCAGGTTGTCGTATGGCTCGATTTGGGTGGTGGGGAAAGTGCGGCTCAGCCCCAGCGTGTCGCCCACAAACTGCCCGGCGAAGGCGTGCCAGTCGGTGCCGGGGTAGGCGGCAAAGTGAGCGTTGAACCCACCCGTGGCCCCGCCAAACTTGGCCGAGTAGGGCACCTGCTTCAGCAAGGCCAGCTGCCCATCGAGCCGCGCCACGAATACTTGCAGCTCCTTGCCCAGCCGCGTGGGCGAGGCGGGCTGGCCGTGGGTGCGGGCCAGCATGGGCACCGCGTCCCAGGTTTTGGCCAGGGCCGCCAGCTGGTCGCGCACCTGCCCAAAGCGCGGCAGTAGTACGTCGTCCATCGCCTCTTTGAGGCTCAGCGGAATGGCCGTGTTGTTCACGTCCTGCGAGGTGAGGCCGAAGTGAATGAACTCCAGCGAGCTGCCCAGCCCGAGCTTGGTAAACTCGTCGCGCAGGTAGTATTCCACGGCTTTCACGTCGTGGTTGGTTACGGCCTCGTGCGCTTTGATGCGCTGGGCCTCGGCTTCGCCAAACTGCTCGTAGAGCGCCCGCAACGCGGGGAAAACATCGGCCGGCACGTGCGCCAGCTGGGGCAGCGGCAACTGGCAGAGCGCGATGAAATAATCCACTTCGACCCGCACGCGGTAGCGCATCAAAGCCAGCTCCGAGAAATAAGGGCTGAGCGGGGCAGTTTGGCGCTGGTAGCGGCCATCGAGGGGCGAAAGAGCGGAGAGCATAAGGCGACGTAGCACTGGTTTGAAGGCCACAAAGCTAGCCCGGCCCCGGCGGCGGTGCGCCATCAACTACCCAAAGCCGGGCCGTTCGCGTAAGAAAAGCCCACTTGAATAATCCTACCTTTGCGGCAATGCAGTTATCGAGAGTTGCCAAAAAACGAATTCTTTACGCCCTGGGCGGCCTGGCGGCGGTGCTGGTGCTGGGGCTGGTGCTATTTCTGTGGAAGCGCCAGCAACTGCTCACCTACGCGCTGGGCGAGGTCAAAACCCGCGTCGAGCGCAAATACCCGGTGACCCTGACGCTGGGCCGCGCCCGCTTCACGGGCCTCAAAACCGTCGAAATCGGCGGCCTGAGCCTCGTGCCCACGGCCACCGCCGACACGCTGCTCACGGCCCGCCGCCTGCAAGCCAGCCTCAGCTTGCGCTCGCTGTTCGCGGGCCGGCCGGTGTTTAGCGACGTGCAGATTGAGCGCGCCCACCTCACGGCCCGCAAGGATGCCAGCGGGGCCGACAATTTCAGCTTTCTCTACAAGAAAAAAAGCGCCGCGCCCGTGGTGCCCCGCGATACCGCGCTGGGCCGCAACTACGGCCTGCTGCTCAACCAGGTGCTCGACGCTACCTTCCAGAGTGTGCCCGGCGAGGCCGATTTCCGGCAGTTCGTAGTCAGCTACGCCAGCCCGCGCCACCAGATTTTGCTCGACATGCCGCGCCTCAGCTTCGAGGACGGCGAGGTGAAAGGTCAGCTCACGGCTACCGTCGACTCGGTGGTGAACGAGCTCGGCGTGAGTGGCACCGTGGAGCCCGGCGACGACGCGCTGAACCTGCGTTTATTCGGCGTAAAGAACTCGGTGCAAGTACCCTACGTGGCCCGCCGCTTTGGGGCGCTGGTGTCGTTCGATACCATTCAGGTGCAGCTCACGGGCAAGGACTTCGTGGCCGACGACAAAACCGGCGGCCAACTCACGGTGCGCGGCTCGGTAGCGGCCCGCAATTTCAGTTTCTACCACAAGCGCCTGGCCTCAGAAGATATCGTCATCCGGCAGGGTGAGCTCGACTTCGTGGCCACGCTGGGCCGGGGCACGGCCTCGCTCGACCCCGGCACGCGCGCCGTGCTCAACCAACTCGTTTTTCACCCCGAAATCGCGGTGCGCCAGAAGCCCCGCTTCGCCGTCAGCCTCAAAGTCGATTCGGAGCCCACGGCGGTCAACGACTTCTTCAACTCGCTGCCCAGCGGTATTTTCGACGTCGTATCGGGCACCCAGGGCACCGGCACGCTGGCCTACCACCTGGCCGCCAGCGTGGACATGGCGCAGGTCGATAGCCTCAAGCTCACGTCGTCGCTGGTGCCGAGCAAGGATTTCAGCATCACGCGCTTCGGCAAGGAGGATTTGAGCATGATAGAGCGCGAGTTTCCCTTCACCGCCTACAACGACAAGGGTGACTCGCTGCGCACCTTCACCGTAGGCCCCAGCAACCCCGATTTCACGCCTTACACCGAGGTGTCGCCCTTCCTGCCGGCCGTCATCCAAACCACCGAAGACCCGCAGTTTTTCAAGCACCACGGCTTCATGGAAAAGGCCTTCGTGAGCGCCGCCATCGCCGACATTAAGGAAAAGCGCTTTGCCCGCGGCGGCAGCACGCTGAGCATGCAGCTGGTCAAAAACGTGTTTCTGAGCCGCGAAAAAACCATCGGCCGCAAAGCCGAGGAGATGCTGATGGTCTGGCTGATTGAGAACTGGCTGGTAGCCCGCACCCACACGCTCACCAAGGAGCGCATGTTTGAAATCTACCTCAACATCGTGGAGTGGGGCCCCACGGCCTACAAGTGGCCCAGCGGCAAGCGCGGCGTGTACGGCGTGCGCGAGGCCGCGCTGTTTTACTACGCCAAGCAGCCCAGCGAGCTCAACCTGGGCGAGTGCCTCTACCTGGCCAGCATTATCCCCAAGCCCAAGTACTACCGCGAGTCGTTCAACGTGTACGGCGAGCTACGGGGCTCCACGCGCTGGTTTTTTCGCTTTATCGCCGATATCATGCAGGACAAGGGCCTGATAACGCCCGCCCAGCGCAACAACCTCAACTATTCGGTGAGTTTGCAAGGCCCGGCCAGCAAGTACATCGTGCGGGCCGTGCGCGACACCGCCCGCACCGTGCAGCCCGGCGACACGGCCCAGTTTGCGCCCCTCAACCTCATCGACCTGCTGAACACCGGCGCGCAGCCCGCGCCCACCATCCCCGACGGTAGCGCGCCCGCCCCGGCCGCCCCCGCGCCCGGCGGCCGGCCCTAGCATCCGCGGTGGCCCAAACCTCCCGGCCTGGTTTTTGGTTGTCAGCCGCTTGCTCATTCTTAATCCCCAGCCTACCCCATGAAAGTTACCGCCCTGGCCCTCGCGGCTGCCGCCACACTCAGCCTGGCCTTTATCGCCCCCAAGCCCACCCCCATGAGTTCCGTCGAAACTGCCCCCAAGCCCGCTACCGTCTACGACTTCACCGTGAAAAGCATCGACGGCAAAGACGTGAAGCTCAGTAAGTACAAGGGCAAGAAAATCCTCATCGTGAACACCGCCTCGAAGTGCGGCTACACCCCGCAGTACAAGGAGCTGGAAGAGCTGTCGAAGAAGTATGCCGGCAAGGTAGTCGTGCTCGGCTTCCCCTCCGACAGCTTCAACCAGGAGCTGGCCTCGAACGAGGAAGTAGCTTCCTTCTGCGAGAAAAACTACGGCGTCACGTTCCCGCTGTTCCAGACCGTAGCCGTGAAGGGCGACAACGCTACGCCGCTCTACAAGTTCTTGGCCGACAAGGATAAGAACGGCGCTGTAAGCGAAGCCCCGAGCTGGAATTTCTGCAAATATTTGGTTAATGAGAAAGGTCAGGTAGTGAAGTTCTACCCCTCAAAAGTGAAGCCGCTGAGCGAGGAGCTGGTGGCCGACATTACGAAATAGCTGGTCGTTGAATAACGTCTGTCATGCTTCGCTGCGCTCTGCATGACAGACGTTTTCGTTTTTGCTCATTGTTAATTGCGTTAATTGCTCACTGAAATAAAATGTCTCCCTGGATTTCTGCTTTCCGACCCCGCACGCTGCCGCTGGCGCTGGCCAGCATTCTCACGGGCGGTTTTCTGGCCAAGGCCAACGGGCAGTTCAACGGTGCGGTAGTAGCGCTGGCCGCCCTCACCACCATCCTGCTCCAAATCCTGAGCAACCTCGCCAACGACTACGGCGACTCGCAAAACGGGGCCGACAGCGTGCATCGCCAAGGCCCGCAGCGCGCCGTGCAAAGCGGGGCCATCACCCCGGCCGAGATGAAGCGCGCCATGTGGGCTTTCGGGCTGGCGGCGCTGGCGAGCGGCATCGCGCTGCTGCTGGTGGCGCTGGGCTTTGCGGGGGTGTGGGTGCTGCTGGCGTTTTTTGTGCTGGGTCTCAGCGCCATCTGGGCGGCCGTGAACTACACGGCGGGCAGCAACCCCTACGGATACGCCGGGCTGGGCGACATTTCGGTGTTCCTTTTTTTTGGTATCGTGGGCGTGTGCGGCACCTATTTTTTGCAAACGCAGACGCTGCCGCTGGCCGTGCTGCTGCCCGCCGCCGCGCTGGGCTGCTTCGCCACGGCCGTGCTGAACGTCAATAATATCCGCGATATCGTGTCGGACAAGCTGGCTGGCAAAATCACGGTGCCCGTGCGGCTGGGGCCGCAACACGCCCGCCGCTACCACTGGCTACTGCTAGTGCTGGGCGTGGGCGCGGCCACGGTCTACGTAGCGCTTACCTACCATTCGCCCTGGCAGTGGCTGTTTTTGCTCAGTTTGCCACTTTTCCTCTTCAATGGTCGGCAGGTGTGGGCACGGCAGGAGTCGATGAAAATCGACCCGCTGCTCAAGCAAATGGCGATGAGTACGCTGGCGTTTACGCTGCTGTTCGGAATAGGGCAAGTCATTTGACATTTAACAGTTAACAATTAACATTTAACAGCCCGTCTGACGCTACCCTTTTGCGGTGCGTTAGACGGGCTGTTAAATGTTAATTGCTAACTGTTAAATGACCTAAAAGTCCGCATCCAGCCCTAGGCGCTGCTTCATTTCCTGCAAGGCGGGGTACTTCTCGGCCAGGTAGGCAAACTTGTCGTTGGAGGTGTAGAGCTTGCGGCCGGTGGGGGCGGCAGTGGCTACCTCTGTTTGCACCGTGAGGCCGGGGTGGCCGGTGCGCCGCCGCAGCTCGGCCATAAACTCGGCCCGGAAATCATTGAACTGCACCACCTGCACGGGGTTGTCGACGGTGAGCGTGATGACGTGGTCGGCCCCGGCCGCTACCGGGCGGTTCAGCACCATGTAGTCGCTCATCTTGTCCTGGGCCCGGCGCTCGTCGGCGAGCTGCTTCCATACCTGTTGCAGCAGCTCGGGCGCGATGGGCGGTAGCGGGCCGGTGTGGATGGGCGTTTCTGATTGCTGGTTTCTGGTTTCTGATTGAGGTGAAGGTGAAGCAACTGCGGGCGTACCTACATCGCGTAGGCCGGGCAGGCGAGTACCGGTGCTGAGGCTGGGTAACTTAGGTAGCGTCGGAATGGTGGCCGGCGCGGGCGCGGGGCTGGGGCGCACATCGGTGGGCCGGTGGTTGGGCTCGTGGCCCTGCATACTCGGCCGGCCTATCTCGACGTGCGGCGAGGTATCGCGCACCTGGTGGCGCGGCGTCACAGGCTCCACGGGCGCGGGCTCGATGCTGGGCGTATCGTGCAACTCGCGCACGCCGTTTTCGACGGGTAGCGGCTCGGGGCCGTCGGCCGGCGCGGGCGCGTGGACCAGGTTTACCAGTGGCGCTGGGGTTTCTGATTTCTGGTTTCTGGTTTCTGGTTGCTCGTGGGGCGGGGTAGGGGTGGGCGCGTAGGCGGCTGGCCGGTCCGGTGCGGCGGCCGGGGCAGTCGGCGCGGGGGCCGCGTAGCCGTTGCTACTCGCCGCCACTGGCGCGGCAGCTCCTTCGCCTAGGCTGCTAGTTTTTTTTTTAGCCTCGCCGTTGCTGGCCGGGGTCAGGTCGCGCACAAACTGCACGGCCCCGTTGAGGTACGCCAATTTCATAAGCGCCAGCTCCACGTGCAGGCGCTGGTTTTTGGCCTGCTTGAAGTCGCGGTCGCACTGGCTTACCAGGTTCAGGGCCGAGAGCAGGAAGGGGAGGGGCGCGGCTTGCGCCTGCCGCACGTACTGCTGCCGAATGTTGTCCGATACCTCCAAAAGCTGTACCGTCACAGGGTCTTTGCACACGAGCAGGCCGCGCAAATGCTCGGCCGTACCCACCACAAAGTTGTGCAAATCGAAGCCCTGCTGCATCACCGAGTCGAGCAGCAGCAGCGCGGCCGACAGGTTTTCGCGCAGCAGCGCGTCTACCAGCCGGAAGTAGTAGTCGTAATCGAGAATGTGCAGGTTTTGCACCACCTCCTTGTAGGTCAGGTTACTGCCCGCAAACGTTACTTGCTGGTCAAACATCGAGAGCGCGTCGCGCAGGCCGCCGTCGGCCTTTTGGGCCAGCAGGTGCAGGGCATCGTCGTCGGCTGTCACGTGCTCGCTGTTGGCCACGTAGCGCAAGTGCTCCCGAATGTCCTCAACCTTGATTCGGTTGAAGTCAAAAATCTGGCACCGGCTCAGGATGGTTGGGATAATCTTGTGGCGCTCGGTAGTGGCCAGGATAAAAATGGCGTAGCTCGGCGGCTCCTCCAGCGTCTTCAGAAAGGCGTTGAAGGCCGCGTTGGAGAGCATGTGCACCTCGTCGATGATGTAAATCTTGAAGCGGCCCTGCTGCGGCGCATAGCGTACCTGCTCCACCAGCGAGCGAATGTCCTCGACCGAGTTATTAGAGGCCGCATCCAACTCGTGCACGTTGAAAGAAGCATTCTCCTGAAACGCCACGCACGAGGTGCACACGCCGCAGGCCTCGGCCTCGGGCGTGAGGTTGGTGCAGTTAATGGTCTTGGCCAGGATGCGGGCGCAGGTGGTTTTGCCCACGCCGCGCGGCCCGCAAAACAGAAACGCCTGCGCCAGGTGCTGGCTCAGAATGGCGTTTTGCAGGGTGGTGGTGACGTGCTGCTGCCCCACCACGCTCCGAAAAGTGGCCGGACGATACTTGCGGGCCGAAACAACAAAATTTTCCATACGCGATGCTTCACAAAGATACCCCCGCCTCCGGCGCGGCAAAAGCCCGATGCGCTACCGAAGCCCGCGCCGGGGGCTAACCCTTGCTGTATCAGGGGAACAAAATCGGGCCCCAAAACATTCTCTTAATGCGCGCGTATCTTTGCGCCCCGCTACCTCGGCAGCGGCACTCGTTCTTTCTAAATTGGGGATGACCGGAATTGACAGCTTGCGCAAGTCGCGGGTAAGCGTGTCGGGAGTTGATGGAAGCTCTCCCGCCAAAAAATCTATCAAACAACAATCGGCGACTATTCGTACGCCATGGCTGCCTAGTTTAGAACTAAGTAAGTCATCGTGCCGCCCGGGTCAGTTTTTACACCTGGGAGTTCGGCGCGTCGCAAGTAGAAACTAGCCTTCGGAGAGCTGTGATTCGGGGGCGAAAATCAACTGCAGCTAAGGGAGTTTCAAGGGCCTGATGTGCGCCTGGAACGCCTCGAAAATTCAAGCATAGCTACACACGTAGAAAGCACGTTGGCTTCCTTGTCTGGACCAGGGTTCGAATCCCTGCATCTCCACTAGTACCCTAAAAACCCCGTTTCCGACCTGGAAGCGGGGTTTTTTATTTTCTGGGGACGATTCAGGAAAAAACTAACTAATCGCCCGCTCTTTGATGATAAGGGCAAAAGCAAGGCAACGTAATGTTTGGCATGAACCACCAGCGCCGATTATTGCCCCCCCCAGTTTGCAAGCCGATTGAGGCCTAGTAGCGTGAGGAGGGTACGCGGGGCCAGCGGCTGCATGGCCTGTCAGCTTTTGATATAAGTTATAAGCTTGATTATGCTGCTCCTGGGCCAGCTACTACAACTTTCAGGAAGCAGCCGGGCCCGGAAACCACAATTGAAACGCACTACCCGCCCCGGCCACGGAATGGACCTGAATGCTGCCCTGGTGCAACTGCATGAGTTGCTTGGCCAGGCTCAATCCTATCCCGGAGCCGTTGGGGCGGGTGGTGAAAAAAGGAATAAAAATGCTGTCCAGCACGTCGGCGGAAATACCGCTGCCATTGTCTTGCACCTCGATAATCACGTGCTCCTGCTTATCCAGCCAAGCCCGCAGGCTAATGTGATGGGGTAGGAATTTGCGCAAGTGCCTGCACCGCGTTGAGCACCAGATTGATGAGTACTTGCTTCAGTAGGTGGCCGTCGGCATGCAGGGTAAGGTGCGCCGGCCGAACGCTAAGAGCGACTTCAATGCCTTGCGCTTTTAGCTGCTGCGCCAGTAGCTGCCGAGTGGCCTGGAGCAGTTCCTGCACGTAGAGCGTGGTGCGCTGCGGTGCGGCCAGGGTGCTAAAGTCGCGATATACCTGCGCAAAGCGCAGCAGCCCTTCGCTGCGCTGCTGAATGATGCGAATGCCAGTATCCACGTCATCGAGCAACTCATCTGAAGCTCCCTGCTGCCGGCTTAGCTGCACGTGGCGGCCCAGCGAATCCGCCAGTGAGGCGATGGGGGCGACCGAGTTCATGATTTCGTGGGTCATGACCCGCAGTAACTGCTGCCAGGCGGCGGTTTCGGTATCAGCCAGGGCCTGGCTCACGTTTTTGCAGGCCGCGAGGGTAAACGCTTCGCCGCGTAGCTTGAAGTAGGTGGCCGACACGAGCAGCTGCACCGTTTGCAGGCCCACCGTCAGCTTCACGACCGCCGGCTGGCCCGGTACCGCCCGGCCAATGGCCTCGTAGAAGACCGGGTGGCGGGCTTGCAGCGCCCGGATATTTTTTAGGTACGGCAGGTGCAGGGTCTGTTTGAATGCCTCGTTTACCCAGGCCACGGTGCCCGCCGCGTCGTAGGACACGATGCCGGTATCGAGCAGCGCTAGGATGGTTTGCAGGTAGTGAAACTGCCCTTCTTGCTCGGCCCGCAATTCCCGAAACGTGGCATTGACCTGATTGAAGGCCTCGTGTAAAGGCCGCAGCGATGCCGGGCCAGCCTGCGCCGGGTACTGCCGCGAGAAATCGCGGTATTTCAGCGCTAGGGTAAAGTCGGCTAGCGCCTGCTGGCCGCGCGTTAGGTAGCGGGCTAGGTCCAGAACTAGCACTATCACCAGCCCTAGAGCCCCCAGTACTAGTCCGTAGGCGTGGTGCTGCGCCGCGTATCCGCCCCCACCTAACACGGCCACCAGTATTACCAACCGTCCGAGCAGGCGCACATCTAGGCTATTAAATATCATGCTTGTCGAGCCGGCGGTAGAGGGCAGTGCGGGTGAGGCCCAGCTCTTTGGCCGCCTTGGTAAGATTACCCTGGTGGCGCGCAATAGCCTGTTGAATGGTGTTTTTTTCCACTTCCAGCAGCCGCAGCGGCTGCTCAGCCACGGAGGCTGCTGATGCAGAAACTATTAGCAATTTGGGGTTTCGAAGCGAGAAATCGGCCGGGTGCAGTACGGGGCCGTTCCCCAGAATAACGGCCCGTTCCACGGCGTGCTGCAGCTCCCGCACGTTGCCCGGCCAGGGGTGCTCGCGGAGCTTGCGCAGGGCCGCAGCGCTTAATTCCGGCACGGGCTGCCGGTTGCGGGCGGCGTACACCTGCGCGAAGTGCTGGGCCAGCAATTGCACATCATCGCCCCGCTCGCGCAGCGGGGGTAGGGTAATTTCGACGGTATTGAGGCGGTACATCAAATCCTGGCGGAAAGCCCCGCGAGCCACCAGGGCGTGCAGCGGGGTGTTGCTGGCCGATAAGAGCCGGATATCCACCGGCACGGGAGTGTTGCTGCCCACGGGCACCACCTGGCGGTTTTGCAGGGCCGTGAGCAGCTTGGCTTGCTGCGGCAGGCCGACGTTGCCAATCTCATCCAGAAACAAGGTTCCGCCGGTGGCGGCCTCGAACCGGCCCAGGCGGCTGGCCTGGGCATCGGTGAACGCGCCCTTGGTGTGCCCGAACAGCTCGCTTTCAAACAGCCCCTCGCTGAGGGCGGCCACGTCGGCGGCCACGAAAGGCCGGGCGACGCGAGTGTTCGTGCAGCGATTTGGCGGCCAGCTCCTTACCTGTGCCGTTCTCTCCGAGCAGCAGCACGTTGGCTTCGGTGGGGGCAACCTTTTCGATGAGGACGCACACTTCCTGCATGGCGGCCGACTCACCGAGTAGGGCAGTAAGGCCGGCCGGGCCGGCTGTTTTTTTCGGACTACCCTCGCTTTTGCTGCCGGGTTTGGATTGAAGGGCGGCCAGCGTGTGCAGCAACTGGTCGTTGTGCCAGGGCTTGAGCAGGAAATCGGTGGCGCCGGCTTTGAGGGCGCGCACCGCCGTGCGCACGTCGCCGTAGGCGGTTATCAGGATAACGGCCGTAGCGGGGGCCTGCTCCCGAATGCGGCTCAGCCAGTAGAAGCCTTCGTTGCCCGTGGCCTGGCCGCTGCGATAGTTCATGTCGAGCAGCACGGCGTCGAAGTGCTGCTGGCGGAGCAGGGAGAGCAGCAGTTCCGGGTTGCGCTCCGTTACCACTTCCCGCACCTCGGTTTTAAGCAGCAGCTTGAGGGCGAACAGCACGTCGGGCTCGTCGTCCACCACCAGGATGCGGGCGTGCTTAAGAATCATGAAAAAGGAGGAGTAAAACGTAAAAGTCGGGGGTAATTGGCCCCCGTACCAACCCCGGCCACATAAACCGTGCAAGCCTCAGAAGCTACTCGTTCTCAGTCGGCCAGGCCGTTTGCGGCCCGTCAATGAAGATAGACTGTATCAGAACCGCACGGTCAACTGTATCGAAACCGGACGTTCGGCAGCCGCTGACAACTAAGGCTTAAGAGTAGATTGTTGAGTAGCAATGGTTTGTGAGCAAGGCACCGTTCTTGGCATTAGCGAGCAGTAGCTTTTTGCGGCTAGTACCTGCGCCAAACCGAATGGATGTCCTGATACCCAAGAATAAGTGGGCGTTTGTTACCCGCTGGTGGTGGCTGGGGACGCTGGTGCTGGCAGGCACGGGCGCGGCCGCCCTCTACTGGCCGAGGCCGGGCCAGCGGCTGCACCTCGCCGCCAGCCGCTTGACCATCAGCCCCGTTACGCGGGGCAATTTTCAGGAATTCACGGCCATTGACGGGGTAGTGCAGCCGCTGCGCACCGTGTACCTGGACGCGGTGAAGGCCGGCACCGTGCAGCAGGTGCTGGTGGAGGAAGGCACGACCCTAACGGCGGGCCAGCCCCTGCTGCAACTGGCTAATCCCGACCTGCAACTGGAAATGGTGAACCGCGAAACGGCCGTGTACGACCTGATGAACAACCTGCACAACACCCGCAACCAGCTGCTGCAAAACCGCATCTTGCGCCAAAACCAGCTCGCCGACATCGACTTTCAATTGGCCGAGGCCAAGCGGGTATTCGACACCAACCAAGTGCTGTACAGCCAGAAAGCGATTGCGCAGCAGGGCTACTTGCAGAGCCAAAACGCCTACCGCTACCAGCTGCGTCGGCGGCAGCTCACGCAGCAAACCCTGCGCCAGGATTCGGTGGCCATGCAGCAGCAACTGAGTACTATGCAGGAATCGGTGCAGCGCATGACCAGCAACCTAACCCTGATGCGGCGCCAACTGGCCGACCTGCTGCTGCGGGCCCCGGTCGGCGGGCGCCTCAGCTCGCTGGCGGCGGAAGTGGGCGAGGCCAAAACCCGGGGCCAGCGCCTGGGGCAGATTGACGCGCTGGCGGGCGTGAAACTGCACGCCGCCGTGGACGAGTTTTACATTGCCCGCATCGCGGCCGGCCAGGTGGGCGAAGTAGTAGTAGATGGCCAGGCATACGCCTTGCGCGTGACCAAAATCTTCGCCCAAGTGGCCAAGGGCCTGCAAATTGACCTGGCCTTTACCGGCACTTCGCCACCGGGCCTGCGGCGGGGCCAGAACCTGCCCATCCGGCTGGCGCTGAGTGCAAAGGCCCCAGCGGTGCTGCTGTCCAAAGGCGGCTTTTACCAGCAAACCGTGGGCAATTGGGTGTTCAAGCTGACGGCCAACGGCACCCGGGCCCAGCGGGTGGCCATCCGGCTAGGGCGACAAAACCCCGACTACTGCGAGGTGCTGGCCGGCTTGCAGCCCGGCGAGCGGGTCGTGACTTCCAGCTACGAAGACTACGCCGACCAGCAAGAACTGGTGCTGGATGATGACCGTCCTTTCGCTAAACGACCTAAATAAACCGTCATGCTGAGCGGAGCGGAGCGCAGTCGAAGCATCTCTACCGCTTCTCTGTTGGGCGTCACTAATTAGTACTGAGGTAGAGATGCTTCGACTGCGCTCCGCTCCGCTCAGCATGACGGTTTGCCACAGCAACATGACCGTTTACTATAACAATATGAACCTCATGATTAAGACCGAGAACCTGGAAAAGGTGTATCGCACCGAGGAGGTGCAAACCCAGGCGCTGAACCACGTCTCGCTGACGGTAGAGCAAGGAGAGTTCGTAGCCATTATGGGTTCCTCGGGCTGCGGCAAATCGACGCTGCTCAATTTGCTGGGTTTGCTTGACGAGCCCGACGGCGGCAGCCTGCAGTTGCTGGGCACCGAAACCAGCCGCTACTCCGAGCGCCAGCGGGCCGAGCTGCGCAAGCGCAGCCTGGGCTTTGTGTTTCAGAGCTTCAACCTGATTGACGAGCTGACGGTGTTTGAGAATGTGGAGCTGCCCCTGCGCTACCTCGGCGTGGGGGCAGCCGAGCGGCGGCAGCGGGTAGAGCGGGTACTGGAGAAAATGCAGCTGCTGCACCGGCGCAACCACTTTCCGCTGCAACTCTCGGGCGGGCAGCAGCAGCGCGTGGCCGTGGCCCGCGCCGTGGTGAACGCCCCGCCGCTGCTGCTGGCCGACGAGCCCACCGGCAACCTCGACTCGGCCAGCGGCCACGACGTGCTGGGCCTGCTGACCGAGCTGAACGAGGCGGGCACCACCGTGCTCATGGTCACGCACTCCGAGCACGACGCCCGGTACGCCCGGCGCGTCATCCGCCTGCTCGACGGGCAGGTGGTGCTGGAAAACAGCCGCAGCCAATTCTAACCGATACCTCCTCGTTTGGCCATGCTTCCCTACTCCCTGCTGCTCATCTACCGCAACTTCAAGCGGTTCAAAAGCACGTTCTTCATCAACCTGATTGGCCTCTCGACCGGCCTGGCCTGCGCGCTGCTCATCTACCTGTGGATAAGCGACGAGCGCAGCTTCGACCGCTACCACGCCCTGGATGGCCGGCTCTACCAGGTGCTGGAAAACCGCCGCACGGCTGCTGGCATCGAGACCCAAACTGGCACCATCCCGCTGCTGGCCGAGGCCCTGCGGCGCGAAATGCCGGAGATTGAACTGGTGGCCACCACCACGCCGGTCCCATTCTTCCCCGGGTTCACGCTGGCGGCGGGCGGCCAGCACCTCACTGCCGTACCCAAGTACGCGGCCCCGGCCTTCTTCCAGCTGTTTTCCTTCTCCCTGCTGGTGGGCACCCCCGCTACGGTACTGCAAAATAAAGACGCCATTGTCCTCTCCGAAGCCCTAGCCACCAAGCTCTTCCAGACGCCGCAGAACAGCCTGAGCAAAGCCGTGGAGTGGCAAATGGCCGACAAAAAACAGACCTGCCTGGTGGCCGGGGTGTTTGCCGACGTGCCCCGCAACTCGTCCGAGCAGTTTGACTGCGTACTGCCGTTTGCCGCGTTTAAAGGTTTGACTGCGTACTGCCGTTTGCCGCGTTTAAAGACATGATGCAGATGAGCGAAGCCATCAAGTGGGACGACGATGGCCCCTTTAATACCTACCTGGTCTTGAAGGAGGGGGCCGACCCCGCGCAGTTTCAAGCGAAGCTGGCCGGCTTGCTGAAAACCAAAAGCGCGCAGGCGCAGGCCCAGGGGCGCACGCTGTTCGTGCGGCCGTTCGCGGCGGGGTACCTGCACGGCAGCTACGAAAACGGCGTCGCCACCGGGGGGCGCATTACGTACGTGCGGCTGTTCGCCCTGATTGCCGCACTTATTCTGGTGATTGCCAGCATCAATTTTATGAACCTGTTCACCGCCAAGGCCTCGCGGCGGGTCAAGGAAGTGGGTATCCGCAAGGCCCTGGGGGCGAGCCGCGCCGCGTTGGTAGGGCAGTATCTGACCGAGTCCGTGGTGATGGCCTTGCTGGCCCTGATAGTAGCCGTGGGGCTGGTGCAACTTGTGCTCCCGCAGTTCAGCGAGCTGACGGGCAAGCCGCTGGCCCTGCGCTGGGAGTGGCCGCTGGTGGCCGCCAGCCTGGCCCTGGCACTGGGTACGGGTCTGCTGGCGGGCAGCTACCCCGCGTTCTACCTGTCGAGCTTTCAGCCGGCGGCCGTGCTGAAAGGCAAGCTGCCGACCCGGGCCGGCGACGTGTGGACGCGGCAGGGCCTGGTGGTGCTGCAATTCACGCTCTCAGTACTGTTCATCGTGGCCGTGGTGGTCGTCAACGCGCAGCTAGCGTTTGTGCAGCGTCAGCCGCTGGGCTACGACAAGGCGCACGTGCTCCGCTTTGATACGGGCGGCAAGGCGGCGCGTCAGCAGGCGGCGTTTCTGGCCGAGGTGCGGAAATTGCCCGGCGTCGTGCAGGCGTCCAGCGTCCTGGGCGGCTTCTTTGGGGGGCGCAACATTGAGGAGATGAGCTGGCGGGGTAAGCGCCTGCCCGTAGCGACGATGCTAGTCAACTATGATTTGGTGGAAACGATGGGCATGCACCTGGTCGCCGGCCGCAGCTTTGCGCCGCAGTTCCGCGCCGACAGCGCCGCCATCCTCGTCAACCAAGCCCTGGTGGCCGGCCTGGGAATGCCAGACCCCGTGGGCCAACAACTCGACGGTGCCCGCATCGTGGGCGTGGTCCGCGACTTCCACTACGAGTCGCTGCACGAAAAAATCAAGCCTCTGCTCCTCAAGCTCGACTCCCGGATTAATACGGTGCTGGTGAAACTCCGGCCAGGCGCGGAACAGGCCACGATTGCGCGGCTTCAGCAGCTATATGCCGCCTACAACCCCGGCTTTGCGCTCGACTATACGTTTCTGGATGCCGACTACCAGGCCCAGTACGTAGCCGAGCGGCGGGTGGCGGTGCTCGCCCGCTACTTCGCCGGGCTGGCCATTCTCATTTCCGCCCTAGGCCTGCTGGGCCTAGCGGCCTTCACGGCCGAGCGGCGGCGCAAGGAAATTGGCATCCGCAAGGCCCTAGGTGCGAGCGAGCTGGGTATCGTGTGGCTGTTGACCGGCAGCCTGACTTGGCTGGTGGTCGTGGCCATCATGCTGGCGCTGCCCCTGAGCTACCTGCTGTTGCAGCGGTGGCTGGAAGGCTTTGCCTACCGCGTGGCGTGGCAGTGGTGGTACTTCGCGGCGGCCGGCTTAGGGGCGCTGCTTATTGCCTGGCTCACCGTGAGCGTGCAGGCCTGGCGGGCCGCCCGCCGCAGCCCCGTGTTGAGCTTGCGGGCCGAGTAAGGCGGCAAGTAGGGGAGACGCTAGGCTACCACCTGCTTGGGCACGATAGCCGCGCGTAAAGTTTCTGAGTCGGTCAGAAGCGTTGGCTGCGATAGCGCTGCTCCCGCGCCACGCCTGATTCCATACATCAGTGAGTAGCCATGAATGCAGTACTGGCGATAAAATTAGCGCAGAAGGAACTATGATGCTTCCTGTCAGTCATCGTTGTATCTTCAAGGTTTCTGGAAATATTCGTAAAAAAATTCATCTTCGCGCGCTCTGCTAACGACGAGCTTATTATTAACTAGTTCATTAATAGTGGATTTATGTGGTAATTTAAGCCAAGATGAAGGGACTATGTGTTTTTGTAGTCCATTTCTTCATAACCTCTTAATGCCGCAGGGCCGAATTTTGTAAGACCCGGCCCGGTACAGCCTTAGGCTGCCCTGGCTTATTCCCCCGGTTTTGCTCTCCTAACCTTGAATCATGGCCAGTACCGCGCTGGTGTTCATTAGCTTGCCTTAGTCGGCGAGTGCTACTTGCGAAGCATGTAAAAACGTTTATTTGGTTTGCTGCCCGCCGGCTTTCGTGGCGGTTCCCTCTTCACCACGGGCTGAGTTTCGCGCCCCGGCGGCTGTGCCGGCTGGGTTGCGCCCTGCTTTCCTCCGCCAATCCACCTTATTTCCCGGAATTACCAAGCGCCTATCTATGGTACTTACTGCTGTTATAAAGAAAACGTCCGTGTTGCTGCTGTTGGGCGCGAGTGGCCTGCTGGCCACCGCCTGCGGCGACAAAAAAGAAGAAAAAGAAGAGCAAATCAAGCTGCTCGTCACCAGCCCGCTGCTCAAGGATACCACTATCACCAAGGAGTACGTGGCCCAAATCCACGCCTACCAGCACATCGACCTGCGGGCGCTGGAGAAAGGCTACCTGCAAAAGATTTTCGTGGACGAGGGCCAGACGGTGCACGCCGGCCAGCCCATGTTCCAGATTACGCCCCTCATCTACAACGCCGACCTGCAAAAATCGCAGGCCGAGGCCGACTACGTGGGCATCGAGTATAAGAACACCAAGAGCCTGGCCGATAGCAACATCGTATCCAAGAACGAGCTGGCGCTGGCCAAGGCCAAGTACAACAAGGCCAAGGCCGACGTGTCGCTGGCCAAGACGCACTTGCAGTTCACGTCCATCAACGCGCCGTTTACCGGCATCATGGACCACTTCCAGGCGCGGCTGGGCAGCCTCGTGGACGAGGGCGACCTGCTGACCAGCCTCTCCGACAACAGCAAGATGTGGGTGTACTACAACGTGCCCGAAGCCGAGTACCTCACCTACAAGGAGCACGCCAAGGCCGGCGACAAGGCGGTGAACGTGAAGCTGAAAATGGCCAACAACGAGGTGTTTCCCTACCCCGGCAAGGTGCAAACCATCGAGGCCGACTTCAACAACGAGACGGGTAACATCGCCTTCCGCGCCACCTTCCCCAACCCCGACGGGCTGCTGCGCAACGGCGAAACCGGCAGCGTGCTGATGACGGTGCCGCTCAAGCACGCCCTCATCATTCCGCAGAAAGCAACCTTCGAGGTGCTCGAAAAGAAGTTCGTGTACGTGGTGGACAAGAACAGCGTGGTGCACCAGCGTGAGGTGAACGTGGCATCGGAAATGCCTGACCTGTACGTCCTCAAGGACGGCATTACGCCCGGCGACAAGATTTTGCTCGAAGGCATCCGCAAGGTGAAGGACGGCGAGAAAATCAGCTACACCTACGAGGCCCCCGAGAAGGTGCTGCCCACGCTAAAGGTGTACAGCGAGTAGGTAGCATCCCCGCGCTGTCATTGCGAGCGCAGCGAAGCAATCGCACCCGCTCAGCCGCGCCGCGCTGGTGCGATTGCTTCGCTGCACTCGCAATGACAGGCGCTTTCCAGCTAATGATAAACGATAAAATATCCTATGTTCAGTAAATTCATCAGGAGGCCAGTGTTTGCCATCGTTATCTCGGTGGTAATCGTGTTTATGGGCGTGCTGGCCATCAAAACCCTGCCCACCTCGCAGTTTCCCGAGATATCGCCGCCGATGGTGATGGTGAGCTGCGCCTACCCCGGCGCCAGCGCCAAGGTGCTTACCGAGTCGGTGCTCATTCCGCTGGAGCAGGCCGTGAACGGCGTGCCCGGCATGAAGTACATGACCTCCGACGCCGTGAGCGCCGGCGAGGCCAACATCCAGATTGTGTTCAACCTGGGCACCGACCCCGAGCAGGCGGTAGTAAACGTGAACACCCGCATCGCGCAGGTGGTCAACCGCCTGCCGGTACTGGTGCAGCGCGAGGGCCTCATCGTGAACCGCGTGGTGCCCAACATGCTGATGTACGTCAACTTGTACAGCAAGGACAAGGGCACGGACATGAAGTACCTGTTCAACTACGCCGGCGTGAACATGATACCCGAGATTCAGCGCATCGACGGCATCGGGCGCGCCAGCATCCTGGGTAGCCGGCAATACGCCATGCGCATCTGGCTGAAGCCCGACCGCATGCGCGCCTACAACATCTCGGCCGACGACGTGATGAAGTCGCTGGGCGACCAGAGCGTCATCGGCTCGCCGGGCCGCATCGGGCGCTCGGACGGTGGGCGCGCCGAAGCCCTGGAATACGTGCTTACCTACCAGGGCCGCTTCAACGACGTGGAGCAGTACAAGAACGTGATTCTGAAAGCCAACCCCAACGGCGAAATGCTGCGCCTCAAGGACGTGGCCGACGTGTCGTTGGGCTCCGAGTTCTACGACATCTACTCCAACCTCGACGGCTACCCCTCGGCGGCCATCATGCTCAAGCAAACCTACGGCTCGAACGCCAGCGACGTCATCGCCAGCGTGAAGGCCAAGCTCGAAGAACTCAAGAAAACCATGCCCCCCGGCATGGACTACAAGATTAGCTACGACGTGTCGAACTTCCTCGACGCCTCCACCGAGAACGTGGTGCACACCCTGCGCGACGCCTTTATTCTGGTGGCCATTGTGGTGTTCCTGTTCCTCGGCGACTGGCGCTCGACGCTCATCCCGATTATCGCGGTGCCGGTTTCGCTCATCGGGGCGTTCACGGCCATGCAGGCGTTCGGGCTTACCATCAACATGATTACGCTTTTCGCGCTGGTGCTCGCCATCGGTATCGTGGTCGATGACGCCATTGTGGTGGTCGAGGCCGTGCACGCCAAGATGGAGGAAAAGCACCTCTCGCCCTACGGTGCGGTGCGCGAGGTAATCGGCGAAATCAGCGGGGCCATCATCGCCATCACGATTCTGATGACGGCCGTATTCGTGCCGGTAGCCTTCATGAGCGGCCCGGTGGGCATTTTCTACCGTCAGTTCTCGATTACGATGGCCACGGCCATTGTTATCTCGGGCGTGGTGGCTTTGACGTTGACGCCGGTGCTCTGCGCCATGATTCTGAAGAACAACCACGGCCACGCCCGCAAGCGCACGCCCATCAACCGCTTCATCGACTGGTTCAACCGGGGCTTTGAGCGCCTGACCGGGCGCTACACCAACATCCTGGAGAAGGTGGTCGACCGCCGCGTGTTCACCTTCGGCATCCTCATCGCCTTTGCGCTCGGCATCTTCGGCATCTCGTCCAAGCTGCCGACCGGCTTCATCCCGGCCGAAGACCAGGGCATGTTGTACGCCATCATTCAGACGCCCCCCGGCTCTACTTTGGAGCGCACCAATGCCATTTCGCAGCGCTTGCAGCAGCTGGCCAAGGACGTGCCGGGCATCGAAAGCATCTCGACCCTGGCCGGCTACGAAGTACTGACCGAGGGCCGCGGCTCCAACGCTGGTACTTGCTTGATTAGCCTCAAGCCCTGGGGCGAGCGCAAGGAGTCCATCCACGACATCGTGGGCAACCTCGAAAAGAAGGCCCAGGAGATTCCCGGCGCGACCATCGAATTCTTCGAGCCGCCGGCAGTGCCGGGCTACGGGGCCGCCGGTGGCTTCCAGTTGCAGCTGCTTGACAAGACGAACTCCGGCGACTACAAGGCGCTGGAAAAGGTCAACGAGGAGTTCATCGCCAACCTCAAGAAGCGCAAGGAGCTGGCGGGCTTGTTCACCTTCTTCTCGGCCAACTACCCGCAGTACGAGCTCAAAATCGACAACGACCTCGCCATGCAGAAGGGCGTGAGCATCGGCAACGCCATGAACACGCTGTCCATCATGATTGGCTCGACCTACGAGCTCGGTTTCATCAAGTACCAGCGCTTCTTCAAGGTGTACGTGCAGGCGTCGCCCGAGTACCGCCGCCTGCCCGAGGACATCCTGAACATGTGGGTGAAGAATGAGAAGGGCGAAATGGTGCCGTTCTCGGCGTTCATGCACATCGAGAAGACGCAGGGCGCCAACGAGATTAACCGCTACAACATGTACACCACGGCCAGCATCCGGGGCGACGCCGCCCAGGGCTACAGCTCGGGCGAGGCCATCAAGGCGGTGCAGGAGGTAGCGGCCCAGACCCTGCCCCGCGGCTACGACATCGACTGGGGCGGCTTGTCGAAAGACGAAGTATCGCGCGGCAACGAGGCCATCTACATCTTCCTCGTCGTGATTGCCTTTGTGTACCTGGTGCTCGCGGCGCAGTACGAAAGCTTCCTGCTGCCGCTGGCCGTTATCCTGTCGTTGCCGGCCGGCATCTTCGGGGCCTTCCTGCTCATCAAGGTCATGGGCCTGGCCAACAACATCTACGCCCAGGTGGGGCTGGTCATGCTCGTGGGCCTCTTGGGTAAGAACGCGGTGCTGATAGTCGAGTTCGCGGTGCAGGAGCACGAGCACGGCATGAGCGTGCGCGACGCAGCCATTGCCGGGGCCAAGGCCCGTTTCCGCCCGATTCTGATGACGTCGTTCGCCTTCATCGCCGGGTTGATTCCGCTGGTGCTGGCTACCGGCGCGGGGGCCATCGGCAACCGCACCATCGGCACCGCCGCGCTGGGGGGCATGCTCTTCGGCACCGTGTTTGGGGTCGTTATCGTGCCGGGCCTGTACTATGTCTTTGGCACGATTGCCTCCCGCAGCAAGCTCATCGACGATGAGAACGAATACCCCATCAGCGAAGGCGTTGAGCCCCGCGTTTTAGTGGAAGAAGGAGCCTAATCCATGTCTAAGAGTCCTTTTTATAAAGTAGTAGTCGCCGCCGGCCTCGCGCTGGCGGTGGCCGGCTGCAAGCTGCCCGAGCTGGTGCAGCGCAACCCCAACCGCACCACGCCCGCCACCTTCGCCGGCGCGCCCGCCGACAGCCTCAACACGGCGCGCACCCGCTGGCGGCAGTTCTTCACCGACCCCAACCTGGTCGTGCTCATCGACTCGGCGCTGGTGCGCAACCAGGAGCTCAACATCACGACCCAGGAGCTGGAGCTGGCTCGCCAGGAAATCCGCTCCCGCACCGGCGACTACCTGCCCTCGGTGAGTTTGGGCGCGCGGGCCGACCTGGACCGGCCGGGCCGCTACACCTTGCAGGGCGCTACGGAAGAGCAAATCCACATCCGCGACGACCGCGCCAACCCCGAGCCGCTGACCAACTACCAGCTCGGCGCGTTTGCGAGCTGGGAGGTCGACATCTGGCACAAGCTGCGCAACGCCCGCAAGTCGGCCGCCACGCGCTACCTGGCCTCGGTCGAAGGGCGGAATTTCATGGTCACCAACCTGGTGGCCGAAATCGCCAACTCGTACTACGAGCTGCTGGCCCTGGATAACCAGCTCACCATTATCCGGCAGAACATCGAGATTCAGGAAAACGCCCTGCGCATCGTGCGCCAGGAAAAGGAGAACGCCCGCGTGACGGAGCTCGCCGTGAAGCGCTTCGAGGCCCAGGTGCAAAACACGATTAGCCTGCAATACAAAACGCAGCAGCGCATCACCGAAACCGAGAACCACCTCAACTACTTGGCCGGCCGCTACCCGCAGCCCATCGTGCGCGACGCGCAGGCCTTCATGGGCCTGGTGCCCCCGGTGGTGCAGGCCGGCCTGCCGGCCCAATTGCTGCAAAACCGGCCCGATATCCGGCAGGCCGAGCAGCAGCTGGTGGCGGCCAAGCTCGACGTGCAGGTGGCCCGCGCCAACTTCTACCCCTCGCTGGGCATTTCGGGCGGGGTAGGCTTCGAGGCGTTCAAGCCGGGGCTGCTCTTCACCTCGCCGCAGTCGATGCTCTACAACTTGGCCGGCGACCTCACCGCGCCGCTCATCAACCGCAACGGCATCAAGGCCCTCTACTACAGCGCCAACGCCGTGCAGCTGCAAGCCGTGTACAACTACGACCGCACCGTGCTTAATGCCTACGTGGAGGTAGCCAACCAACTGGCCAGCATCGGCAACCTGCAAAAGAGCTACGACGCCAAGCTGCTCGAAGTGCAGGCCCTCAACCAGTCCATCCGCATTTCCAATAGCTTGTTCAAGGCCGTGCGCGCCGAGTACACCGAGGTGCTCTTCACCCAGCGCGATGCCTTGGAGTCGAAGTTCGACCTCACCGAAACCAAGATGCAGCAGCTCAACGCCTCAGTCAATGTGTACCGGGCCCTGGGCGGCGGGTGGCAGTAATTAAGTATCGGCCCTCCTCACGCCAAAAGCCGCTGTTTCCGGCCCGGAAACAGCGGCTTTTGGCGTGAGGAGGGCGTCCCTCGTTGCTCTGCTTAGGCTGTTGCCCCAGATTGCTCTAGGCGAGCAATTGTGAAGTATACATGATAATTATATGCAAGGCATTGAAAGGTAATAAAATAATTTTTATAGTCTGGCGCTAATAGGGGGCTTTAACCCAGGCTGAAATCGTTGGAAAATGGTCGGCCTTTAGAGGCGCGCGTAAAACGGTAATATACGGCTTGCCGCCAGCGGCTAGTCCGGGATGTCTCTTTTTCTCCTTTATCCGCCGATTATGAACTCCTCCAAATTGATTTTCGCCGCCCTGCTCAGCCTTGGCCTCAGCAGCACTGCCTTTGCCCAAACTACCGTGCCTGGCGCAGGCGCGGGTGCCCCCGGTACCGTACCAGGCGCGCCCGGCACCGTAGCCACGCCCGGCGCGGCGGGCACTGTCGTGCCCGGCCAGCCCGGCACGGTAGTAGCCCTATCGGGTGGCGTGCTCGCGCCAGGCACGGCCCCGGTAGGCACCACGCCCGGCACCATCTATGCACCCGGTACCACTGCACCCGGTACGGCGGCTCCTGGCATGCTGCGCGGTACCCAGCCAGTAGGCACGGGCACGGCCCCCGCTACCGCGCCGGGCCGCTCGGTGCGCCGTGCCAGCACCTCGGGTACTACTGCCCCCATGCGCCCGTAGGTAGGCAAAAGCCAACCTATCATCTACCAATAGTCAAAGCCCGGCCACCCAAAATGGGTAGTCGGGCTTTGTCATATTTTCAAAATCTATAAATAGATGCAAAATAGCAAATTGTTGTTTTACATTATTTGGAAAAATATAATTTTAATTTTGGCAACATAAGCTGGGGTCTTCTTCGTATAGCACGGGCCGCTACGCCAATAGCGTCAGTCTCAACTCTCCCAATCCCCCTCTCCCAACCCCCTACTATCATGAAAGCCATCAAATTTTTCGCCGTTGCCGCCTGCGCCCTTTGCTTTAGCACCACGGCCTTCGCCCAGACTTCTCCCCCCAGCACCAGCGGTACCATGCAGAGCGGCACCATGACTACCCCCAGCCAAACTGGCACCGACCGTATGCAGACCGGTACCGACCGTATGCAGAACGGCACCAATATGAGCAACGGCAAGATGAACGGTAAAATGGACAGAATGGACCGCAAGACCAAGATGAATGACCGCAAGGGCATGAAGAAAGACAAGATGTCGACCACGCCCAGCGGCTCGATGTAATACCGCGCGCCCAGGCTAAAAAGCCGGCTAATCCGTACAGGATTAGTCGGCTTTTTAGCTGGTAATATGGTTGAAAAGCAAAACTTTAGTGATAAAATAGGCGTAAGGAAATTTAGACATATTTGGTGATAAGTTAACCCGGCTACCAGCCGCTACTCGCTTGTTTTTTATGAAAACGTTGCTCGCAATAGCCGCCTTTTGGGTGGCCGCTATCGCCGCCCAGGCGCAGGTAGTGCCCTTCAATGCCTCGGCCTCCCAGCGTGGTGGGGCCCAAAACCAGACCGCCGTGCCCCCCGTGAACCCTGGCCTCAATCAAAGTACTATTCAGGGGCCAGCCGAAGTGCAGCGCACCCTCACTAGCTACGACGCGCAACCTAGCCGCCTGCCCGAGGGTACCACACCTATTGCAGGCACGCCCGAGCTATCGCCTAATACCCGGCCTGATGTGCGCGAACAGCCGTTGCTAATACAGCAGCACAAGCGTAGCTCGACCGACGTAGTACCGACCCGCAGCCGTGTTTCTGGCTCCAGCAACGTGCAGCAGACGTACCGCCGCCCAGCGCAGGCCCCGTTGTCGCCCGTAGGCAACTACTAGCTTCAGATGCAAAAGAGGCCGCTTGCTAGGCAGCAAGCGGCCTCTTTTGCATCTGAAGCTATTTTGAAAACCAAATTATTTCTTGGCTTTAGCCGAAGTGTGCTCCAGCAGTTCATGGCCGTGGCGGCGCAGGGTGTCGGCCAGCTTCAGCAAGTCGGCTTTAAGGTCGGTGGGGGCATGGTGGCTTACCTGGCTGGTTTGGTCGCCCAGCATCACCAGCGAGTTGCCAATAGGCGTGGCGGCGAGGTTACTGCTGCTGAGTAGCGATTGCAGGTTGCCCATTTCGCGGGCAATGTCTTGCAACTCGGGCAGGCCGCTTTGCAAAAACTGCTGCTGCCAGGTTTCGGTGTTGTCCATGGCCGAGCCTAGGGGTAGGCTGGTGAGGCCATTTTGTAGGCCCGATACAGTGGCTTTGAGGAGGTCGTTCATGAGAAGAGGAAAGGCAGGCGAGGAAAATGCCGCGCCAGAAATTAATTAAGTGAGTCGGGGGTGGGAGTGGAGGCCTTGCGTGGGCGGCGGGGCTTGGGCGTGGTGGCCGCAGTAGCTTCGGTGGCAGGGGTAGCAGCCGCTTTCGCGGGCTTTTTGCGGGCCTTGGTGGCGGGGATAGGGCGACCCTCGGCATCGGTGAGCACCGGGCGCGGGGCAAACGTGGGCGGCACGTAGCCGGCCGGGGCGGGCGCTATCAGCGCCAGCTCGCGCAGGATGCCGATGCCGCATACGGCGCTGGCTTCTTTGTCTTTGATTTCGAGCATCATGTCCACGTCCAGCCCGTCGAGGTCGGCCAGAAAGCCGCGAAACAGCTCGGGCACCAGGCTGTCGGTGTGCTTGCCCTTACGTTCGCCGGGGGCCTGCGAGCTATAGTCCATCATCAGCACGCCGTCGCGGGTGGGGTGCCAGGTAGCGGCGGCCAGGCGCAGGGCCTCGCGCATGGGCTCGCCGTGGTTGAGGCATTCGTGGTGGAAGTTGTCGAATAGAATTGGCACGCCCGTTTCGTCGCTCAAACTCAAGCACTCGCGCAAGCTGTACAGGCGGTCGTCGTTTTCGACTACCAGCCGCACCTTCACTGCCTCAGGCAGTAGCGTGTGGAAGGTTTCCACCCAGCGCGCCAGCGCCGCGCCCTTGTCGCCATATGCGCCGCCGGCGTGAATCTGGAGCTTAGCCGTCGAGTCGAGCTCCATCAAGTCTAGCATCGAGCCCTGGTAAATCAGCTCGTTTACGCTGCGCCGCACGATGTCGGGGTCGGGCGAGTTGAGTACCACGAACTGGTCGGGGTGAAACGAAATCCGCATGTCGTGCGCCTTGATGAAGTCGCCGATGGCCTTAAACTCACTTTTAAAGTGTGTTTGCCACGGAAACTCATTGACTTCGTGCGAACCAAAGGGCACGATATCCGAGCCCATGCGGAAAAAAAGCAGCCCGTGCTGCACGTTCCATTCCAGTATTTCGCGCAGGCAGGCGAGATTAGCGGTCACCGTTTCGACCAGCCGCTCGGGCGTGTACGAAGCCAGCCGAAAGGTGCGCGCCGCGCTGCACGGCAGCGTTTCATTGACGCAGGGATACCCAATTTTCATATCTTCTCAGCTTACGCGAGAAGTACGCCGGGAGTTGGTAAATGAGTAAGCAACGGTCGTCATGCTGAGCGCAGCGAAGCATCTCTATCGCCTCTCTGCTAAGTCGTTCAACGAAGCGATAGAGATGCTTCACTGCGCTCAGCATGACAGTATTATCCGCTCAGTTCTCATCTCACTCAAACCCTCGGCTGTCCCGAAACGCCTTATTGTACTGGCTGCGGGTCTGGCGGGCTTTCTCGGCGGCCTCGGCGGCTTTCACGGCTTCCATTTTGCGGCGCTCCTTGCCCTGGCGCGAAAACTGGTCGTAAATCCAGTCTACGTTCGACTCAGTAATAGTGGGCTCGATGGGCTTGGGCGCGGCCGAGTCCACGGGAAAGAGCGGCTTGGGCGGCGGGGCTTTCTTGGGCACCTTCACCGTGGGCGGCGCGGGCCGCTTGATGTTGCGCAGCGCCCGATTGATGCTGGCGCGGTCAGGGCGGTCGGCGGTTACTTTCACCTCGCTCAGCCTCACCGAGTCGCGCACCAGCGCCACCTGCACCACCAACTGCGAAAGCGTAGTGCCGCTGAGCGCAAAGCGCTTGGCCTTGAAGCCCAGCGCCCGAAACAGCAGCGTGTCGGTGGGCAGCGCCGTGATGAGAAAATCGCCCTCCACGTCGGCCGCTACGCCCCGGCGCGTGCGCTGCACCACCACCGTAGCCCCCGGAATCGGCTCGCGCGTGCCCGCCGCCGACACGGTGCCGCTCACGCGCACCGTAGGGTTGGGGGCGCCGGCCTGCGCCCGCGCCTCGCGGCCCAGCAGCACGCCGCTCACGAGCAGTAGTAAAACGCCTAGCTGAGGTGGGAAGAGAGAGCGAAAAAAACGAGGCACGGACTACTTAAACGCAATAAGAATGCAAAGCTGCTACGGAAAGAAACAAAAAAAGCCCGCGTCGTTGCAGACGCGGGCTTTTTATAGACTGGCAAGGCCAAAAAGGCGACTTACATCTTGGTCTTGTTACCGTCGGCGTCCTTCACCTTCACGGTGCCGTCGCCTTTTACTTTGATTTTCGAGCCGTCTTCCAGCTTTGTTTTCGAGTCCTTCAGGGCCGCGCCGCTGGTGGGGTCACCTTTGGTTTTCACGGTGCCGTCGTCTTTCAGCTTGATTTTCGAGCCGTCTTCGAGCTTGGTTTTCGACTCCTTCACGCCTACACCCGAGGTCATGTCGGTCGAGGAAGCTGAGGCCGAAGCGTCCGTATTATCAGCCGGTATGGTGCTGGCCGACGAGGCATCGTCCATGTAGTTGGCCTCGTCGTAGGTCGAGCGCGACGACTCGTACGACTGGTACTGCGCGGGGTCGGTGATTACGCTCTTAAACTCGGCATCGGTGTCGGTATTGTACTGACGCATAGCGGCGGCCATGCCAGTAGTGTCCGAGGCGTACTTGCTCTTCATTTCACCGTAGCGCTTCGAGCGGTTGTAATAGGCGGTGCGGATTTTGCCCTGCATAGCGGGGTCGGTGATTTTCATGTCGGAGATATATTTCTCCGAAACCCGGTTTGAGCGCGTGCGGTAGGCGGCCGTGTCGGGCATAGCCGTGGCCGTGGCATCGGCCGGCGCGGTGGTAGTAGTCGTGGTGGTGTCAGCAGTTTTTTCCTGCGAGCAGGAAGCCAGCGAAAGGGCGGCAGCGCCCACGAACAGCAACAACGAATTTTTCATGACAAGAGAAAGAAATAGGGTGTGGGCGGCTTTAACGAAAAAGCAGCGCTCAGGTTTCTGCGCCGAACTGCCTACGCCCGGCGCAGCTCCAGCACCGTTATTTCGGGCAGGAAGCCTGCCCGCATGGGCACGCCCAGGTAGCCCAGGCCCACGTTTACGTACAGCTTTTGGCGGCCCTGCTCATACAGGCCCGCCCACTGCGGGTAGGAGTATTTTACGGGGCTCCACTTGAAAAACGGCAGGTTAATACCAAACTGCATCCCGTGGGTGTGGCCGCTGAGCGTCAAGTCGATGTCTTTACAATCAAGCACTTGTGCTTCCCAGTGCGAAGGGTCGTGCGAGAGCAGCAGCTTGAAGGGCGCGTTGCCGCTGGCGGCGTGCGTCTGGGCCAGCTTACCGTGCTTCGGAAATTGCGGGTGCGAGCTCCAGTTTTGCACGCCCAAAATGGCAAACTCGTCGGTGCCGCGCCGAATGGTGTGGCTTTCATCGAGTAGCAGCTTCCAGCCGATTTTGGCGTGGTTGTGGGCCAGCTGCTGAAGATTGGCGCGTTTAGCGGCCTGGCTGGGCCACTGCACGTAGTCGCCATAGTCGTGGTTGCCGAGGATGGAGAAAATCGGCAGCTCCGACGTGATGCCCGCCAGCGCCGCAATGTGCGGCTCGACCTCCTCGGCCACGTTATTGACCAGGTCGCCGGTCATCACGATGAGGTCGGCTTTCTGGGCGTTTATCAGGGCCACGGCGCGCTCCAGCGGCTCGGTGTTGCCATTGAAAGAGCCCGTGTGCAGGTCGGAGATTTGCAAGATTTTAAACCCGTCGAACGACGCCGGCAGGTTGGGGTAGCGCAGCACCACGCGGCGCACCGTGTAGTCGGTTTTGCCCTTCACCATGCCCCACAGGATAGAAAGCACCGGCACCAAACCCAGCCCCAGCGCCAGCCGGCTGATAAACTGGCTGCGCGTGAGCGGCGAAGCCGCGCTAAGGGGCGGCGATGCGCTGCCAAAGCCCCGCGCCGCCCAGCGCCCCAGGCGCGTGAGGTCTTCGAGCAGCAGCGGCAGCACCACTACCAGCTTGCCCGCCAGCAGCGCCAGCGGCAGCACCGAGAGGTAGCTCTTAAACTCGGCGTCGCCCTTGTGGCGCGTGAACATGGCCCACAGCCCCAGCGCCCACACGGCCAGCGTCAGCAGCCAGTAGCCGATGGCCAGGCCCCGCCGCCCCGCCGCCGTGGCCGGCGCGAAGGCCGTGCGAATGGCCGCAAAGCCATAAATTTCGGCCACCGCGATGGCCCCCAAAATACTCCAGAACAGAAAGCGATTGCGCATAGTGCTAGCCCCAACGGGCGGCCGGGTAGTAGAGTTGGCCGCCCGCAAGCTAAGGCCGCTGACGCGCACGCCAAACTTTTGCTTTACCTTTTGGCCCAGCTTGCGCAACTACGCTATGGAACCAACTGATTACCTGCCCCCCGATGGCGACCCCATCGCCGAGCCCTACGCCACGCCCGCCAGCTTCGGCATCAAAAGCTGGGCCGAGGAAGACCGCCCCCGCGAAAAGCTGATGCAGAAGGGCCGCGCCGCGCTGTCCGACGCCGAGCTCATTGCCATTTTATTAGGCTCGGGCACTACCAAGCTCACGGCCGTGGACGTGGGCAAGCTGATGCTGCAAGCCGTGGAAAACGACCTCAACGAGCTGGCCCGCCTGAGTATGAAGCAACTGTGCCGCCACCCCGGCATCGGCCCCGCCAAAGCCATCACCGTCATCGCCGCCTTGGAGCTGGGCCGCCGCCGCAAGGAAAGCGGCGCGGGCCGCCGCACTACCATTACCTGCTCCAGAGATATCTACCACGCCGTGCGCCCGCAGCTGCAAGACCTGCCCCACGAGGAATTCTGGATAGTGCTCCTCAACCGCGCCAACGTAGTCATGCGCCTCGAAAAGGTGAGTAGCGGCGGCGTAGCCGGCACCGTGGCCGACCCCAAACTGATTTTCAAAACTGCCCTGGAGCACCTGGCCAGCAGCATTATCCTGGTGCACAACCACCCCAGTGGCAACCGCCAGCCCAGCGGTGCCGACATCAGCCTCACCAAGAAGCTGAAAGAAGCCGGTGGCTTCCTCGATTTGCCAGTGCTCGACCACCTTATTTATACCGATATGGGGTACTACAGCTTCGCGGATGAGGGGCTATTATAGTGCCTGAGTTTACGTTTGTCATGCAGAGCGCAGCGAAGCAGCTCGCGTGGCGCAGTAACCATCGCGTTTGATTTTACTGCGCCACGCGAGCTGCTTCGCTGCGCTCTGCATGACAAACGATAAACCACCCATGCGAAAACTCTGGATTGCCGGCCTCGTGCTGGCCGTGCTCGGCCTCCTTATCTACAGTATATCCGGCACCCAGCCCACAAAAACGCTCGACGAAGCCTACCTGACCAAGCTGCGCGAAGCCCGCCGCCAGAAAGACCAAACCCTGCACAACGCCGCCGATTCGCCCATTCCCGGCGCGCAGCGGGCCACGTTTGCCGGGCTGCGCTACTTCGCGCCGGTGGCTGATTTTCGGGTAACGGCCAGCATCAAGCGGTTGCCAGTGTTGCTGCCGCAACCGCTGGCCATGAGCCTGGGCGCGCCCGAAAGCTATCAGCGCTGGGGCACCGCCGAGTTTAAGCTGGGCGGCAAACCGCAGAAGCTGACGCTTTTGCAAAAAGTCGGCGACAAGCAGCTGTTCGTGCCCTTCACCGACCCCACCAACGGCGAGCAGACCTACGGGGCCGGCCGCTACCTCGACGTGCCCCTGCCGCCCGCCGAGGCCAACGAAGTTGAGCTGGATTTCAATCAGTCTTACAACCCGTACTGCGCCTACAACCACGACTATAGCTGCCCCTTACCGCTGGCTGAAAATCGCCTCACAGTGCCCGTCACGGCTGGCGAGCAGGCGTTTCAGCTTTAGCTGGCGGCCTTGCGCAGCTCGCGCAAGTCGAGCCGGAAGCCGGGTAGCACGGGCTCGCCACTCAATTCATTGTCGAAACCTTGTATCATTTCTACGGGCTGGCCGGGGCGGTAGAGGTAGGCGGTTTCAGCATCGGCATCGAACAAAATGGCTAGCTCCACTCCGTAGTTAAGCCATTGCGCGAAGCGACTTTGCAGCGTAACCAAGCGGTCAAACGGCGCTTTCAGCTCCAGCACAAACTGCGGGCACAGCGGCGGAAACTGCTGCCGTTGCGTCTTGGTCAGAGTGTTGTAAGCGGCGTCGCTCACCCACGAAATACCCGGCCCGAGTACAGCCCCATCGGGCAGGGTGTAGCCCGCCCAACTGAGCGAGTGGCCGCCGTGGCGGCGGCTCCAAGCCGCGAGTTGCCCCAAGGCGCTGCCAAGCTGTAGACTAACCAGACAGCCAGGTAGCGGTCTGATAACCAGCTCGTGCTGCGGCGTGCGCTCGATGTGTAACAGTTCGTTGGCCTGGCAAAGCTCAAAATATTCGTCGTCGCTGATGCCGGCCACTACCGCGCCGCGCAGGACAAGGGCTTCCTCTGAATCGGGGTAGAACATGGGTGGTGGAAATCAGCAAGAAAGACAAAAGCTGTTTACAAGTTAAGGTTATTAAACTGCCAACTTGTGTGCAGCCGTACCTTTGTGCCCCTACGGACGGCCGCCAAAAGCCGTCGTTTTCTGGCAATGACTATCTCGTTCGACTGGCTTAAAACCTTATTTCCCACCACGCTTTCGGCGGCCGAAATCGGCGCGCTGCTCACCAGCTCGGGCCTCGAAGTCGAGAGCCTGACCGAAGTGGAAAGCATCCCCGGCGGCCTGCGCGGCGTGGTGCTGGGCACGGTGCTCACCTGCGAGCGCCACCCCGATGCCGACAAGCTGAGCCTCACCACCGTGGCCGTGGGCGACGACACCCCGCGCCAAATCGTGTGCGGCGCGCCCAACGTGGCCGCCGGCCAGCGCGTGGTGGTGGCCCTGGAAGGCGCCACGCTGCACCCCAGTAGCGGCGAGCCGTTCAAAATCAAGAAATCGAAAATCCGCGGCGCGGCCTCGGAAGGCATGATTTGCGCCGAGGATGAAATCGGCCTGGGGCAGTCGCACGCCGGCATTATGGTGCTCGATACCGACCTGCCCGATGGCACGCCGGCCGCCGAGTATTTCGGCCTAGGGTCGGATACAGAGATTGAAATCGGCCTCACGCCCAACCGCGCCGACGCGGCCTCGCACTACGGCGTGGCCCGCGAGCTGCGCGCCCTGCTGGGCCAGCCCGCCCACCTGCCGCCCGTGAGCGCCTTCGCCGCGCCCGCGAGCGGCGAGAACATCGAAGTAATTGTCGAGGACGAGCAGGCGTGTCCGCGCTACGCCGGCCTGCTGCTTGATAACGTGCAGGTTGGCCTGTCGCCCGAGTGGCTCCAGCGCCGTCTGCGCAGCATCGGCCTCTCACCGATTAATAACGTGGTGGACGTGACCAACTTCGTGCTGCACGAGCTGGGCCAGCCGCTGCACGCCTTTGATGCAGACCAGATTGCGGGCAATAAAATCCGCGTGAAGCGCGCTCAGGTTTGGGATAAGCTTACTACTCTCGATGGAGTTGAGCGAGAGTTAACCTACGGCGATATAGTAATTGCGAATGGCGATGATAAGCCAATGGCACTTGCTGGCGTATTCGGAGGACAAGACTCAGGCGTAAAGACAGAAACGAAGCGCATCTTTCTGGAAAGCGCCTACTTCAACCCTGGGGATGTTCGCTATACTTCGCAATATCATAAACTGAAAACCGATGCGTCGTTCCGCTTCGAGCGCGGTACCGACCCTTACATGGTGCCCACCGCGCTGAAGCGCGCCGCGCTGCTGCTGCAAGAAGTAGCCGGGGCGCGCATCGCCGCACCAGTGGTCGATGTTTTCCCGCACCTCATCCCCAACAACCAGGTGCGCCTGCGCCTGAGCCGCGTGACTCGGCTCATCGGCCAGGAAATAGGGGAGGAGCGCATCCGCGAAATCCTGGAAGGCCTAGGCATCAAAATCGAAGAGGAAACAACTCAAAACTCCACGGAGTGGACGCTCGCCGTGCCGCCCTACAAGGTGGACGTGACCCGCGAGGCCGACGTAATCGAGGAAATCCTGCGCATTTACGGCTTCAACAACGTGGCCCTGAAGCCGCACAATTCGGCGTCGTTTTTGTCGGGCTTCCCCAACCCCGACCCCGAGGTAGTGCGCCAGAAAGTAGCCGACCTGCTCAGCGGCCAGGGCTTCTCGGAGATTCTGACCAACTCGCTTACCAATTCGCAGTATTTCGAGAAGGCCGGCGCGCCCGATGCGTCGCTGGTGCGAATTCTAAATTACAACAGTCAGGATTTGAACATCATGCGGCCCACGCTGCTGACCTCGGGCCTGGAAGTGGTGCGCCACAACCTCAACCGCCGCCAGCGCGATTTGAAGCTGTACGAGTTCGGCAAAACCTACCACCTTGGCGACAACGGCAAGTACAAGGAAAAGAACGTGTTGGCCATTTACCTGACCGGCAACGCCACCGCCGAAACCTGGCAGCACGCCAGCCAAAAGGCCGCCTACCACGACGTGGCGGGCGCGGTGCAGCAGGTGCTGGCGGCGCTAGGCCACCCGCAGCCCGCCACGCAGCCCACGCAGCACCCCTACCTGGCGGGCGGCCTCACGCTGCTGGCCCAAAACCAGCCCGTAGCCAACGTCGGCGCGGTGTCGCCGGTCTTACTCAAGCGCTTGGAAGTAAGCCAGCCCGTGTGGTACGCCGAGCTGGACTGGGACTGGCTGCTCAAGAAATACAAGGCCACGCTGGTGGCCCGCGAGCTGCCCAAGTTCCCGGAGGTGCGCCGCGATTTGTCGCTGGTGGTAGACCAGGCCGTGACCTTCGACCAGTTGCGCACCATCGCGCAGCGCACTGAAAAGAAGCTGCTGCGCGACGTGAATGTGTTTGACGTGTACGCCGGCGACCGGCTGGAGGCGGGCAAAAAGTCGTACTCGGTGAGTTTCACCCTGCAAGACCCCACGCAGACGCTTACCGACCAGGCCATTGACCAGGTGATGCAGAAGCTCATTCAGCAGTTTGAGAAGCAGGCGGGCGCGCTGATTCGGAAGTAATGGTAAGCCGCCACTAACGGCCGTCATGCTGAGCTTGCGCAGCATCTTATCGTGTTGGAACGGTTTCATCCTGGCGTGATAGGATGCTTCCTTCGTCAGCATGACAGCCGTTTTTAGGCAAATATTTTCATCTGGGAAAAAGATGGTTCGTACTACCACTCGCATTTCCCGAAGCCCCGGTTGCTCCAGCAGCCGGGGCTTCTTTTTTCAAGCAACGCAGCCGCTTCCCAAGAGCCAGACCAAGCACGCGAGCGGAAAAGCTACGGCCAAGGTTAGCGACAGAAAAAAAGCCGCAGCCGCACCGGGCCCGCCGTAATGCCGAAAGCGTTTTGGCGAGTAACATTGCAGTCCGGTTGTTCTCTTTGGCCGGTTTTGTCCCTTTTCTTCTTATGAAAGTACCTGTTCTGTCCTCGTGGCTGTGTGGGCTGGGTCTGGCACTCGCTACCGTGCCGGCCACGGCCCAGCAAAAGCCGGCCGCCAAGCCCGCCGGCGCTAAATCGACCACGCCCAAGCCGCCCACGGTGAAAGCCCCGGTGGGCGCTACCGGCGCGCGCCTCGTCGAAAAAGTAACTCAGAAGCCCGGCGAGCTGGTTATTCCCTACGAAAAATACGTGCTGCCCAACGGCCTGACCGTCATCGTGGCCGAAGACCACTCCGACCCGCTGGTACACGTGGACGTGACCTACCACGTGGGCTCGGCCCGCGAGCAGATTGGCAAGTCGGGCTTTGCCCACTTCTTCGAGCACATGATGTTTCAGGGCTCTGACCACGTCGGCGACCAGCAGCACTTCAAGCTCGTGACCGCCGCTGGCGGCACGCTCAACGGCACGACCAACCAGGACCGCACCAACTACTTCGAAACCGTGCCGAGCAACCAGCTCGAAACGGCGATGTGGCTGGAAGCCGACCGCATGGGCTTCTTGCTCGATGCCGTAAGCCAGAAGAAGTTTGAGATTCAGCGCGCTACCGTGAAAAACGAGCGCGGCCAGAACTACGACAACCGCCCCTACGGCCTGGCCAGCGAGTACGCCGCCAAGACGCTGTATCCCTACGGCCACCCGTATTCGTGGCTGACCATCGGCTACCTCAAAGACCTCGACAACTCGAACGTCAACGACCTCAAAAACTTCTTCTTGCGCTGGTACGGGCCGAATAACGCGACCTTGACCGTGGGCGGCGACGTGACCGCGGCGCAGGTATTGAAGCTGGCCGAGAAGTACTTCGGCCCCATCAAGCGTGGGCCGGCCGTGCCGGTGCAGAAGCTGCCCGCGCCCGTGCTGAGCACTGACCGCTACGTGAGCTACGAAGACAACGTGCGCTTCCCGATGCTCCAGATGATTTTCCCGACCGTGCCCCACGGCCACCCCGACGAGGCGGCCCTCGACGCGCTGGCCGACATCATCGGCGGCGGCAATACCTCGCTGCTGTACAAAAACCTGGTGAAAAACCAGAAGGCGGTGCAGGCCCAGGCCTACCAGCGCAACTCGGAGCTGAGTGGCGAGTTTACCCTGATTTCGATAAATACGCCCGGCACGCGCCTCGACAGCGCGGAAGTTATTTTCCGCAAAACGCTGGCGGAGTTTGCCAAAAACGGCGTGACCGACGCGCAGGTAGCGCAGTTTAAGGCCAGCACCGAGGCCCAGCTCATCAACAGCCTGGCCAGCGTGCAGGGCAAGGTGAGCCAGCTGGCTTCCAACCAAACCTTCTTCGGCAATCCCAACCGCCTGCCCGCCGACCTCAAGGAACTGCGCGCGCTCACCAAAGCCGATGTGCAGCGCGTGTTTGCCAAGTACATCCAGGGTAAGCACGCCGTGATTCTGAGCGTGGTGCCTAAGGGCAAGCTCGGCGAGGTGGCCGCCAAGGACAACTACACGCCTTCCCCAGCGGGCTACGTGGCCCCCAACTATGGCTACGAAGGCCTGAAATACGTGAAGGCCGTGGACAACTTCGACCGCAGCCAGCAGCCCAAGGCCGGTGCCAACCCGGTGGTGAAAGTGCCCGCCATCTGGCAGGACAAATTCAGCAACGGCTTGCAGCTCATTGGTACCAAAAACACCGAGCTGCCTGTAACGACCATGCTGCTCACCATCCGGGGTGGGCACCGCCTCGAGCAAACCATGCCCGGCAAGGCCGGCGTGGCCGCCCTCACGGCACAGATGCTGAACGAAGGCTCGGAAAAGTATAGCAGCGAAGAGTTTACGGCCGCGCTCGACCGCCTGGGCAGCACCATCCAGGTAGGCAGCGGGGCCGACAACACGACGGTGTATGTGCAGACGCTCACCAAAAACCTGCCCGCCACGATGGCCCTGCTGGAGCAGCGCCTGCTGCACCCGCGCTTCGACGCGGCCGACTTCGACCGTATCAAAAAGCAGACCTTGCAAGGCATCGCCAACCAGGTAACGCAGCCGGTAGTCATTGCCAACAACGCTTACAACAAGCTGCTGTATGGCCAGAATGACATCATGGGCGTGCCCGGCAACGGCACCACGGCCAGCGTAACCAGCATCACGCTCGACGACGTGAAGCAGTTCTACGCCAGCAACTACGCGCCTAACGTGAGCTACCTCACCGTGGTGGGCGACGTGGACCAGGCCGCCACCGAGCAGCAGCTGGGCTTCCTGAAAGCCTGGCCGCAGAAAACCGTGACCCTGCCCACCGCCCCGGTGGCCCAGGCGCAGCCCGACAAGACGAAGATTTACTTTATCGACAAGCCCGGCGCGGCGCAGTCCGAAATCCGGGTGGGCTACCTCACCGCCCTGCCCTACGACGCCACCGGCGACTACTACCGCGCCTACCTCTCGAACTACGTGCTGGGCCAGGCCTTTAACTCGCGCATCAACCTGAACCTGCGCGAAGACAAGGGCTACACCTACGGCGCGCGCTCGGGCTACAGCAGCACGCGCTTCGCCGGGCCCTTCACGGCGCAGGCCGGCGTGCGCGCCGATGCCACGGCCGCCTCGGTGAAGGAGTTTATGAAGGAAATCAACAACTACCGCACCGGTATCACCGATGAGGAGCTGGCCTTCCTGCAAAGCTCGGTGGGCCAGAGCGACGCCCTACGCTACGAAACCGGCCAGCAGAAAGCCGGCTTCCTCTCGCGCCTCGTGGAGTACAACCTGCAGCCCGACTACGTGAACCAGCAGGCCGACATCCTCAAAAACCTGAAGAAGGAAGACGTGGCGGCCTCGGTAACCAAGTACCTGCCCGGCGATAAAATGTACATCGTGGTAGTGGGCGACCGCGCCAAGGCATTCCCCGGCCTCTCGGAGCTCGGCTACGAGGTGCAGGAACTTGACGTGAACGGCCTGCCCGTGGCCGCCACGGCCCCGGCCGCGCCTGCGGCCGCCCCCGCCGAAATGCCCGACGGTAAAACCAAAACCGAGGAAAACGGCAAAAAGGTAAAAACCAAGAAGAAAGGCGGCGCGTAGACCCGCGCACCGCTGGCCAAAGCCCGCCGCTGCCCAGCGGCGGGCTTTTTTGTGGCTTTAGGCGGCTGGCGGGTGGCTTTATTGAAGCCCGACAATTTCCGCTACCTTCGCAACATAATAAAAATACCCCCTTGGCTTCCTCTCAACAACACGCGCAACTCGACCGCCTGGAGCGGCAGGTAACCACCTTAGTGGCTGCCTATCAGCAGCTGCGCGAAGAGCTGGCCGATGCGCGCACCACCATCGAGCACCTGCGGGCCGATGGCCGCGAGCGCGAAAAACAGCTGCGGGAGTACCAAAACCAAGAAAATATTGTTAAACTTGTCCAGACTATAGCCGGCGGGGAACCCACCCAGGCCAACGAGCTGAAACAACGCCTCAACGAATACATCCGCGAAATAGATAAGTGCCTTGCCTATTTGAGGGAATAACTAGCCTTCACCTACTCTGCCTGCCTTTTGCCTCTCTATGAATGATTTAGCCATTAAGATTCGCATCGCTGACCGCGACTACCCCATGCGGGTGGCCGTGGCCGACGAAGAGCGCCTGCGCCTGGCTGGCCGGCAGCTCAGCGAGCGGCTACGCGAGTTTCGGGAGCAATATGGCATTCAGGACAAACAAGACCTGCTGGCGATGGTAGCCTTCGCCACAATGGCTGACTCCTTGAAAGTCAGCAAAGAAAAGGATGGAACCGACGCAGACCTCACCGAGCGCCTGGCGCGCCTCGACGAGCTGCTTTCTGGCGTGGTGCTGGCCGTGTAAACGCGCGTAGGCAGCACCCGTACTTTCGTTGGCCCGGCCGGGCCAGCCAGGGCAAGCGGCCCCGGCTCCCCGGCCTGGTAAACTGCTTGTTGCTATGGTTCTGATTCACTTCACTTCCATAACTTCATGTCATCCATTCTTTTATATTGCGTGCTGACGGCCGTCATTGCTCTGGTGAGCGGACTGGTCATCGGCCGCCAGCTGGCCGGTAAGGCCAGGCAAGACCACGAAGGCGAGGCCCAGGCCAAAGCCCGTCAAATTCTGGAAGAGGCCGAAGCCACGGCCACCCGCACCCGCGACGAGCGCATTCAGCAGTCGAAAGACAAGTTTCGCAACCTCAAAAACGAATACGAGCAGGAGCAAAAGCGCGTGCGCCGCGAGTTTGACGCCGAAACCCAGCGCCTGAAAACTGCTCTTGAGCAGGAGCTCACCGAGCGTCGCCAGGGTGTGCTGGCTCAGGAGCAGGCCATCAAGCACCTCACCGAAACTACGCAACGCCAGCTCGAAACCATTCAGCATAAAGAAAAGGAGCTGGAAGCCACCCGCGAGAAGGTGCAGGCCGACGCCGAGCACCAGCGCAACCGCTTCGAGCAGCAGGAAGAAAAGCGCCAGGCCCGCCACGAAACCGCTGTGGCCGAGCTGCAAGCCAAGCAGCAGGAAGCCGAAGCCATCGTGCAGGAAGTACAAAGCCAGCTCGAAAAAGTAGCCGGCCTCACCGCCGCCGAAGCCCGCGAGCAACTCGTTGAAAGCCTGAAGAATGAGGCTCAGCTACAAGCCTCGTCCTACATCAAGGACACGGTGGCGCAGGCTAAGCTCACGGCGACCAAGGACGCCAAAAAGGTGGTGCTGGAAACCATTCAGCGCACGGCCTCGGAGCACGCTATCGAGAACTGCGTGTCGGTGTTCAACATCGAGAGCGATGACGTGAAGGGCAAAATCATCGGCCGCGAGGGCCGCAACATCCGGGCGCTGGAGGCGGCGACGGGCGTGGAAGTGATTGTGGACGACACGCCGGAGGCCATCATCATCTCGGGCTTCGACCCGGTGCGCCGCGAAATCGCGCGCCTCTCGCTGCACTTGCTGGTGAAGGATGGCCGCATTCACCCGGCCCGCGTGGAGGAAATCGTGGCCAAAACGACCAAGAAAATTGAGGAGGAAATCATCGAAATCGGCGAGCGCACGGTTATCGACCTCGGCATCCACGGCCTGCACCCCGAATTGATTCGGATGGTGGGCCGGATGCGCTTCCGCTCGTCCTACGGCCAGAATTTGCTGCAACACAGCCGCGAAGTAGCCAACCTCTGCGCCACGATGGCCGCCGAGCTGGGCCTCAACGTGAAGCACGCCCGCCGCGCCGGCCTGCTCCACGACATCGGCAAGGTGAGCACCGAGGAGCCCGAGCTGCCGCACGCCATCCTGGGTATGGAGATGGCTAAGAAGTACAAAGAGCACCCCGACGTGGTGAACGCCATCGGTGCCCACCACGACGAAATGGAAATGACGGCCCTGATTTCGCCCATCATCCAGGCCTGCGACGCCATCTCGGGCTCGCGCCCCGGCGCCCGCCGCGAAATGATGGAGAGCTACATCAAGCGCCTCAAGCAACTCGAAGAAACGGCCGGTGCCTTCAAAGGCGTGAACCAGACCTACGCCATCCAGGCCGGCCGCGAGCTGCGCGTAATCGTGGACGCCGAGAACGTGAGCGACGAGCGCGCCGGCGAGCTGAGCTTCGAGATTTCACAGAAAATCGAGAAGGAAATGCAGTACCCCGGCCAGATTAAAGTGACCGTAATCCGCGAAATGCGCTCGGTGGCGTACGCCAAGTAGCGCGGACTTTTAGTCCGCGAACGAATTAACTTCAATACACTTGCGGACTGAAAGTCCGCGCTACATTAAAGCCCCGGCCGCCCATGCAGCCGGGGCTTTATGTTTGCCCTGCATCATGAAAAACCTCGCCCTCCTGGCCGCCTCCGCGCTGCTCGCCGCCGGCTGCGTGCGTAACCCCTACGCCGCCACCAACAAAGTATACAAGCGCCAGACCCGCGACCTGGCCCGGCAGCTACGCGCCCAGCCCACGCTACTCGCCGACAGCCTGCCGCCCGCGCTCTACTGGGCCGGCACCGTCAATTTCAATTTGCGCAAGCCCAACTACGTCATCATCCACCACACGGCGCAGCATAGTACCGAGCAGACGCTCAAGACGTTCACGCTGGTGAAGACGCAGGTGAGCGCCCACTACGTCATCGGGCGCGACGGCCAGACCTTCCACATGCTCAACGACTACCTGCGGGCCTGGCACGGCGGTGCGGCGCGCTGGGGCAACGTCACGGATATCAACTCGGTATCCATTGGTATTGAGCTGGATAACGACGGGACGGAGCCGTTTCAGGAGGCGCAGCTGGCGAGCTTGCTGAGAGTATTGGGCAGCCTGAAAAAGACATACAACATCCCGGCCGCCAACTTTATCGGGCACGGCGACATCGCGCCTACCCGCAAAAACGACCCGAGCGCGCTGTTTCCGTGGCAACGGCTGGCGGCGCGCGGCTTTGGCCTCTGGTACGATGCGGCGGTGCTGACGGATACTACCACCGCGCCGTTTGCTACCGATTCGCTCGGGCTGCCGCTGCCGGGCCTCACGCCCCGCGAGGCGCTGCGCATCATTGGCTACGACACGCAGGATTTGAAGGCAGCTATCGCGGCCTTTAAGCGGCATTTCGTGCCCGGCGAAACCGGGGCAGAGCTGACTGAGCTGGACCGGCGAATTCTGTTTAATCTGTATCGTAAGTTTTTGTAAAGCTAAGCTCCAGCTTGGCGAATCGTTGTTGTGCTACCCGAACGGCGCTCAACAACGACTCACCAAGCTGGAGCTTGGTGTTACTGCGCGCCTTTCAGCTTGTCTTCGCCGCCGTAGGGCGCGCCGGCCGTGATGTCGCCGCGCAGGCCGCCGGTGCTTTGGCCGGGGCCGAAGCCGGGCTGAGCTGAGGTAGTATCGTTTTCTTTCTCGGGCACCAGCGGCGCGTCGGGAGCCATCGGGGCGTTGGTGAGGGCGTCGGTGGGCACGGCGTCGGCATCGGTGCCGCCGTTGGCTTGGCCGCCGGTTATTTCGGCTACTTTGGCCACGTAGCGGCGCTTGGCCTCGTCTTCGGGCACGCCTTTATACTTGTCCCACGATTCCCACTGCGCCTGCGAGAGGCCGGCCGGGCCGCTGGCTTTGTCGGCATCGTCGGCCGAAACTTCGCCGGGCTGCATGTTTACGTCGCCTTCGGTGGCCTGCTTGTAGAGGCCGTAGAGCTCGGTCATGTGCCGGGCGGCGGTAGCATCGTCCAGTTTATTAACTTGTTGCGCCGCAGCGTCGAATTGCTGTTGTAAGTCCATGAGGGTGGGGGAGGGGCTATCGAATAAGGGGCCGGCAAACGGCCGGTTGCTAGCTTTACTAAGACTATGGGCCGGGGGTTGCGAGGTGGTGAAGGAGTGAGTTGGGGAGTTGGTGAATGACTTTCCGATTATTCTCTTCCCTGGCTAACTCACCAACTCGCTCATTCTCCAATTCACCCGCCCCGTATATTTGCCCTACTAGCTATATTATGTGTGGAATAACCGGCGCTTACGCCTTCTCTGAATCGGGCCGCTCGGCCCTCGCCAACCTGCAGGCCGCCACCGACGCCATCGTGCGCCGCGGCCCCGACTCGCAGGGGCACTTCGTGTACGACCAGTGCGGGCTGGGCTTTCGGCGGCTGGCCATTCTCGACCTCTCGGCCGATGGCAACCAGCCCATGACCGACGAGTCGGGCCGCTACACCATCGTCTTCAACGGCGAAATCTTCAACTACCGCGAGCTGCGCGCCAAGCTGCTCAAGAAAGGCTATCGCTTTCATTCGCAGACCGATACGGAGGTTATTCTGAATCTCTACATCAGCGAAGGCCGCAGCTTCATCAAAAAGCTCAACGGCTTTTTCGGCTTCGCGATTTTTGACAAAGAAGAAAATTCGCTCTTTGTGGCCCGCGACCGCTACGGTGTGAAGCCCCTGCACGTGTACCGCGACGAAGACCGGTTTTTATTCGGCTCGGAGCTGAAGTCGCTGCTGGCGCTAGGCGTGCCGCGCAAGCTCGACTACGCCGCCCTGAGCCACTACTTACAGCTCAACTACATTCCGGGGCCGGCTACCATCTTCAAGGGAATTAAAAAGTTGCTACCCGGTCATTACCTGTTCATTAAGGACGGTAAGGTTGTGCGCAAGCGCTGGTATAAAATCCCCTACGACCCCAAGAAAGTAGCCAAGCAAAAGCTCGACTATGAGCAGCAGCAAAAGAAGCTGGTGACCCTGATGGACGAGGCCGTAGCGCGCCGCCTCGTGGCCGACGTACCGCTGGGCTCGTTCCTGAGCGGCGGTATTGACTCTAGTGTGGTGACGGCCCTGGCCACGCGCCACACGCCCCATCTCAACACGTTCAGCATCGGCTTCCGCGACGAGCCGTTCTTCGACGAAACCAAGTACGCCAACCTGGTAGCGAAGATGCACAACACCAACCACACGGTGTTTTCGCTGAGTAACGACGACCTCTACGAGCATCTTTTTCAGATGCTTGATTATTTCGATGAGCCCTTTGCCGACTCGTCGGCCCTGGCTGTGCACGTGCTCAGCCAGCGCACCCGGCAGCACGTAACCGTGGCCCTGAGCGGCGACGGGGCCGACGAGATTTTTGGCGGTTACAACAAGCATATGGGCGACTTCCAGGTGCGGCAGGGCGGCTTCAAGGCCGAGGCCGTGACCGGGCTGAACATCCTGTGGGACATCCTGCCCAAGTCGCGCAACTCGTACTTTGGCAACAAAATCCGGCAGTTTCAGCGTTTCTCGCGCGGCATGCTCAGCGGCCCCAAGGACCGCTACTGGGACTGGGCCAGCTTTGCCTCCGAAAAAGAATCCACCGACCTGCTGAGCCCCGCCAGCCGCAAAAAAGTAGACAAGAAGCTGGCCGCCAAGCGCCGCAAGGATATCCTGGAGAACCTGCACGCCGATGGTGACCTTAACGAGGTGCTGCTGACCGATACGCAGCTGGTGCTACCCTACGACATGCTCACCAAGGTCGACCTGATGAGCATGGCCAACTCGCTGGAGGTGCGCACGCCGTTCCTCGATTATAAGGTTGTCAACTTCGCCTTCTCGCTGCCGGTAAGTAGCAAGGTCGATGGCAAAATGAAAAAGAAAATCGTGCAGGACGCTTTCCGGCCTATGCTGCCGCCCGAACTCTACGACCGCCCCAAGCACGGCTTTGAGGTGCCGCTGCTGAAGTGGATGCGCGGCGAACTGCGCCCGCTCATCGAGCAGGATTTGCTGGCCGATGACTTCGTGGCCAGCCAGGGCATTTTCGAAGTAGCTACGGTGCAAAAACTTAAGAAGCAGCTGTTTTCCAGCAACCCTGGCGACGCGCATGCCCGCATCTGGGGCCTGATTGTCTTCCAGTATTGGTGGAAAAAATATATGGTGTAGCAGCCTGAGCGCCTTTCTATAAAGCGATGGGTTAAAAATTTGATAATCAAATTTTTAACCCATCGCTTTTATTTTATGCTTATACCCTGATTCAGAAGTAATACATGACAACCGCTTCGGCTACTGATGTGCCAAGCCAGCAAGCCAATTGGTTTGCCACGGTGGCGACTACGCGCCTACTGGCGGTAGCTTGGAGCGGCCTGCTGCTGCTGCGCCTGCTACTATTGGGCAGCGGTACGCTGGTCGACTACGACGAGCGGCGCTATTTTCAGTCATTCGAGGCATTGCGGGCGGCTGCCCACGGGCACTGGCAGGGCTGCGCCTTTGCCCTCTCGATGGTCGATGCCCGGCCCGTAGATGCGCTGTGGCGCTGCCTGCCGGCGGCAGGGCAGCTACTGCTAGCGCGCTATGCTGGCTGGGATGTATACAGCTATCCATCGCTGCTGCTACCCACGCTACTCAACTGGACGGCTACGGTGGGCACTGCCTGGTTTTTCTGGCGTATAAGCCGACGGCTGCTGGCCGATGCGCCCGCCGCCCGGCAGTGGGCGCTGGTGGCGGCCGTGCTCTACGCCAGCCTCGTCAATACCAGTGTCTACGTGCGCCACGTGCTGCCCTACGATGGCGCGCTATTGCTCTTTATGGGATTGCTAGACTGGGTGTTGCGTCAGCCCGCCGCGCCCAGCGCGTGGTTTTGGGCGCGGCTGGGGCTGGGCGCGGGGCTGCTGTGGCTGCTCTACCCCGGTTACTACGCTGGGCCGGTGCTGCTGGTGGCGCCGCTGCTGAACTGGCGGCGGCCGGTGCCGTGGGTGCTGGCCAATTTTGGCCGGCTGCTAGCGCTGGGCGTGGGGTTTGGGCTGCCGCTGCTGGGGGCTGAGGCCTTGAGCCGGCTGGGCGGCGGGCCGCCCTTTTGGGCCGTGAGCTATGACTTGTCGCTGCACATTTTGCAGGGCGACCCGGCCGAGGGCTATACTTTTTGGCTGGAGTATTTGTGGCGGGTAGAGGGCGCGCTGGGCGTAGCGCTACTGCTTTTGCTGGGGCTGGCTTTGGCGCGGGCCGGGCGCTACCTGCTTCATGCCGGCGCAAGCGATTTACTACCAGCTACCTCCCGGCAAAAGGTGCTGGTGATGGCGCTGCTGCTTTGCCTGGCGCACGCTACGGCGGCGGCCGTGGGGCACCGTATCGTATGGTATGGGCGGCTGCTACATCTGTACCTGCCGTTTTTGGTGCTGGCGGGGGTAGCGGCGCTGGCCGCGAGCCGGCGAGCGGCCTGGGCGGCTGGGGTGGGGGTAGGAGGCTGCCTGGTGGGGATTACTTGCTACGGATTATTTTTTGCTGCCTATCAAGAAATTGCCTACCCAACTGACGAGATTGTGGCGTACAGGTTGAATTGCTTGCCCGCTACTAAAGTGCGTTACTATGAGGAAGTTCGCGTTGTCGATGACCTACGCTTTCGACCGCTCGGCCCGCGCATGCCCGCGCCGGGAAAGTGCCCGGCTACCCTAAACGATACCGATAGCCTGACGGTGCTGGTAAATTTTGCGTTACTTTACCCTTTGAATGCGAAAACGCATTGCCCGCCGCCTGTTTTTGATACTACCGCACGAATGGTTTTTGACGGGCCGCACTACCGCACTTTTTCTGCCTATCTATATGAGGGCCTGGCACCTGCCGAGCGGGCCGCAACCCGGCGGCGGCAGTTTCGGCTGCGCATCGTGCGCCTCGCTGCCTCGCCCGCCAACGTGCAGGACTCGGTCTACTCACACTGATTATCGCTCCGCTCTCTTTTTCACCTTACAACTTTTTATAGCGGCTTATTGACAGCCCTTTTACCATTCTTTCTATGAAAATCGCAGTTGTCGGCACCGGCTACGTCGGGCTCGTGACGGGTACATGCTTTGCCGAGGTAGGCATCGAAGTTACCTGCATCGATATCGACCAGAAAAAAATAGATAACCTGCACCAGGGCATCCTACCCATCTACGAGCCGGGCCTCGAAGAAATGGTGGCGCGCAATGTGCGGGCCGGTCGCCTTAAGTTCTCTACCTCGCTGGCCGAGAGCATAAAAGAGGCCGACGTGGCCTTCATCGCGGTGGGCACGCCGCCCGGCGAAGACGGCTCGGCCGACCTCAAATACGTGCTGGCCGTGGCCCGCGGCATTGGCGAAAACATGGAAGAATACTGCGTGGTCGTGACCAAGAGCACCGTGCCCGTGGGCACCGCCGCCAAGGTGCGGGCCGAGCTCGAAAACGCCTTGGCTAAGCGCGGGGCCAACGTCGAATTTGACGTGGCCTCCAACCCCGAGTTTCTAAAAGAGGGCGCGGCCATTGACGACTTCCTCAAGCCCGACCGCATCGTGGTGGGCATTAGCTCGGCGCGGGCCGAGGAGGTGATGCGCCGCCTCTACAAGCCCTTCCTGCTCAACGGCCACCCGATTATCTTCATGGATATCCCATCGGCCGAGATGACGAAATACGCCGCCAACTCGATGCTGGCCACCAAAATTTCGTTTATGAACGACATCGCCAACCTGTGCGAAATCATGGGGGCCGACGTGAATATGGTACGCCGGGGCATCGGCTCCGATGCCCGCATTGGCACCAAGTTCATTTACCCCGGCATCGGCTACGGCGGCTCGTGCTTTCCGAAAGACGTGAAGGCGCTCATCAAAACGGCCCAGGAAAACGGCTACCGGATGCAGGTGCTGCAAGCTGTGGAAGGTGTGAACGAAGCGCAGAAGGAAGTGCTGTTTGGCAAGGTGAAAAAGCACTTTGGCGGCGACCTTAAAGGCAAGAAATTCGCCATCTGGGGCTTGTCGTTCAAGCCCAAGACCGATGACATGCGCGAGGCGCCTTCGCTGGTTATCATCGAGAAGCTGCTGGCCGAGGGCGCTACCGTATCGGCCTACGACCCGGTGGCGATGGAGGAAGCCAAGCACTCGCTCGGCGACACCATCACCTACGCCAAAAACCAGTTTGAGGCACTGGTAGATGCCGACGCGCTGCTGGTGGTGACGGAGTGGCCCGAGTTCCGCTCGCCGTCGTTTGAGGTGGTGAGCCGCCTGCTCAAGCAAAAAGTTATCTTCGACGGCCGCAACATCTACGACGCCGCCGAATTGAAGGAAATCGGCTTCGCCTACCACTGCATCGGCGTGAAAACCGACCACAAGGAGCCGGTAGCTTAACTCCCTGTATTGTCATGCTGAGCGCAGCGAAGCATCTCGCCCGCACCATGGCTGACAAAAGAAATTACTGCGCCACGCGAGATGCTTCGCTGCGTGGACGCCAGATAGGCATGACTTCGTACTAAACTAACCATTTAAAAAATGGCTGAAGAAAAAAAACGCGTACTCATCACCGGCGGGGCCGGTTTTCTAGGCTCGCACCTCTGCGACCGGTTTTTGGCTGAGGGCTACCACGTGATTGCGATGGACAACCTCGTGACGGGCAACCTCGCCAACATCGAGCACCTGTTCAAGCGCGAGGACTTCGAGTTTCACCACCACGATGTGAGCAAGTTCGTGTTCGTGCCCGGCAAGCTCGATTACATCCTGCACTTTGCCTCGCCCGCCTCGCCCATCGACTACCTTAAGATTCCGATTCAGACCTTGAAGGTAGGCTCGCTGGGCACGCACAACCTGCTGGGCCTGGCCCGCGTGAAAGGGGCGCGGATGCTGATTGCCAGCACCTCGGAAGTATACGGCGACCCCGAAGTACATCCGCAGGTAGAGGAATACTGGGGCAACGTGAACCCGGTGGGCCCGCGCGGCTGCTACGACGAGGCCAAGCGCTTCCAGGAAGCCATCACGATGGCCTACCACAACCACCACGGGCTGGAAACGCGCATCATCCGCATCTTCAATACCTACGGCCCGCGCATGCGCCTGGACGACGGCCGCGTACTGCCAGCGTTCCTGTCGCAGGCCCTGAAAGGCGAAAACCTGACGGTATTCGGCGACGGCTCGCAAACGCGCTCGTTCTGCTATGTCGACGACCTGGTGGACGGTATCTATCGCCTGTTGCTCAGTGACTACCACCTGCCGGTGAACATTGGCAACCCCGCCGAAATTACCATCAAGGAGTTCGGGGAGGAAATCGCCAAGCTCACGGGTGTCGAGTTTAAGCCGACCTACCAGGCGCTGCCCGAAAACGACCCCATGAAGCGCCGCCCCGACATTACCAAGGCTAAGGAAATCCTGGGCTGGGAGCCCAAGGTAGACCGCGCCGAAGGCCTCAAGCGCACGTTGGCGTATTTCCGGGAGCACGTGAAGTAAGCCGCCGGCTTGCTACCTTAGAAGCGGAGTTGGCTACTTGGCCGGCTCCGCTTTTTAGTGGAATGCCTGACTATCCCGCGCCGCACTTACTAACGTTTTCCCAAATCGGCGACGCCGGCATCGGCTACCTGTCGGTGTCCGAAACGGCCACCCCGCCGTTGCCTTTCGCGGTGCAGCGCGTATTCTGGACCTATGGTACGCCCGACAATATTTTGCGGGGCCGCCACGCCCACCGGGTCACCGAGCACGTGTTGCTGGCCGTGGCTGGCCGCATCGTAGTTACGACCGAGTCGGCGGCCGGCGAGCTGAAGGTTTTCCGGCTTGAAAGCCCGCACGTGGGCCTTTACGTGCCACCTAGCGTATGGCACACCATGCAATACTCGCCGGGGGCGGTGCAGTTGGCGTTAGCCTCAAGGTCGTTTACGGAAGAAGATTACATTCGCGATTATCAAGTCTTTAAAGCCTATTGGCAGGCCCGGTAGCTGATACGTGAGCAAGCCGATTATTCCGTTTTTCTCCTCCCGAGCTATGCACGCCGCCGTGCGGGCCGAGGTGCTGGCCGCGCTGGCCCGCGTGTACGACTCCAACTGGTACGTGCTGGGGAAGGAGGTAGCGCAGTTTGAGCAGGAGTACAGCCAGTTCAACGAGGTAACTTATACCGTGGGGGTTGGCAATGGCCTGGAGGCCCTCACGCTGGCCCTGCGCGCTCTAGACATCGGCCCCGGCGATGAGGTGCTGGTGCCTTCCAACACCTACATCGCGACCTGGCTGGCCGTGACCCATGCCGGCGCTACGCCCGTGCCCGTCGAGCCCGACCCGCTGACTAGTAACCTCGACCCGGCCCGCCTGGCGGCGGCTTGCACGCCGCGCACGCGGGCCATCGTGCCGGTGCATCTCTACGGGCAGCCGTGTTGCATGCCTAAGATTATGGCATTCGCCGCCCGGCACGGCCTAGCGGTGGTGGAGGATAACGCGCAGGCGCAGGGCGCCAGCTTTGGCGGGCAGCTCACGGGCAGCTTCGGGGCGGTGAACGCCACTAGCTTTTACCCCACCAAAAACCTGGGCGCGCTGGGCGATGCCGGGGCGCTCACTACCAACGACGCGGCCCTGGCTGGGCAGCTACGCCGCCTGCGCAACTACGGTGCAATCCAGAAAAACTACCATGAGCTACCCGGCTACAACTCGCGCCTCGATGAGTTGCAGGCCGCCGCGCTACGCGTAAAATTGCGCCAGCTACCGGCCTGGACGACGCAGCGTCAGCAGCTGGCGGTCTGGTATGGCGGTTACTTGGCCGACTTGCCGGGGCTGCAACTGCCCACCGTGGCGGCCGGGGCTGCACCCGTGTGGCACCTTTACGTGGTGCATACTACCCGGCGCGAGGCCTTGCGGCAGCACCTGGCCGCGCAAGGTATTGAAACCTTAGTGCATTACCCGGTGCCGCCGCATTTGCAGCCGGCTTATGCCGCGCTGCGGCTGCCACCGGGTGCGCTGCCCGTGGCCGAAAAACTGGCGGCTACCTGCCTGAGTTTGCCACTGTGGCCGGGTATGACGGAGGGCACGGTAGCGCGCGTGGCTGCTGCCGTGCGCGGTTTGGGTGGCTGGTAAAATTAGCTCGACCGCTACTTTTTGAGTTAGTTTATCTAAAAGCCAATACCTTTGCAGGTAGAGAGAATAGTTACATAGCAAAGCTGTGAAACTCTCAATCTTGATTAACTGCAACTAGTATCTTCACTCATAGCTGGTGCTTTCACTCAGCGAATCTTACCTTAAAACTAATGAAGCGTGCGCTTATCACCGGGGTGACCGGTCAGGACGGAGCCTATCTGGTAGAGCTGTTACTTAGCAAGGGCTACGAAGTCCACGGCATCAAACGCCGGTCGTCGCTCATCAATACCGAGCGTATTGACGGCTTGTACCAAGACCCGCACGAAAGCCACGTTCGCTTTATCCTGCACTACGGCGACCTGTCGGACTCGACCAACCTGATTCGCATCGTGCAGCAGGTGCAGCCCGATGAGATTTATAACCTAGGGGCCATGTCGCACGTGAAGGTGTCGTTTGACACGCCCGAGTACGTGGCCGACGTCGACGGCATCGGCACCCTGCGCTTGCTCGAAGCCATCCGCATTCTGGGTCTCGAAAAGAAAACCCGCATCTACCAAGCCAGCACCTCGGAGCTCTACGGCCTGGTGCAGCAGGTGCCGCAGTCGGAGACGACGCCTTTCTACCCGCGCTCGCCCTACGCCGTGGCCAAGCTCTACGGCTACTGGATTACGGTAAACTACCGCGAGGCGTACAACATGTATGCCTGCAACGGCATCCTGTTCAACCACGAAAGCCCGCTGCGCGGCGAAACCTTCGTAACCCGTAAAATCACCCGGGCTACCGCGCGCATCGCGCTGGGCTTGCAGCAAAAGCTGTTTTTGGGCAACCTCGACGCCAAGCGCGACTGGGGCCACGCCAAAGACTACGTGGAGGCTATGTGGCGCATTTTGCAGCAGGATGAGCCTGAAGACTACGTTATTGCCACCGGCGTAACTACTACGGTGCGCGACTTCGTGCGCCTCTCGTTTGCGGAGCTGGGTATCGAACTGGCCTTCACGGGTGAGGGCATCACCGAGCAGGCCCACGTAGTGTCGTGCAGCAACCCTAGCTTCCAGCTGGAGGCCGGCACGGTGGTGGTGCAGATTGACGAGCGTTACTTCCGCCCCACCGAAGTGGAACTGCTGATTGGCGACCCCACTAAGGCCAAAACCAAGCTGGGCTGGGAGCCTCAGTACGACCTCCAGGCCCTGGTGCAGGAGATGGTGCAGGCCGACCTCAAGCTGTTTCAGCGCGATGCGCACTTGCAGGCCGGCGGCTACGCCATTCCGAACGCCTACGAGTAGGCCGCTTTTCCTGACTTATGATACCAAAAGAGGCAAAAATTTACGTAGCCGGCCATCGTGGGATGGTTGGCTCCGCGCTGGTGCGCCGCTTGGCGCAGGAGGGCTTCACCAACCTCGTCACCCGCACTTCGAGCGAGCTTGACCTGCGCAGCCAAGCGGCCGTGGCCGACTTCTTCGCCCAGGAAAAGCCCGAGTACGTGATTCTGGCCGCCGCCAAAGTGGGCGGTATTCAGGCCAACAACATCTACCGGGCCGAGTTTTTGTACGACAATCTCATGATTGAGAGCAACGTCATCCACCAGGCTTACCTGAATGGCGTTACGAAATTGTTGTTTTTGGGCTCGTCGTGCATCTACCCCAAGTTTGCGCCCCAGCCCCTGCAAGAAGATGCCCTACTGACTGGCGAGCTCGAAAGCACCAACGAGCCCTACGCCATCGCCAAGATTGCGGGCATCAAGCTCTGCGATGCCTACCGCAGCCAGTACGGCTGCAACTACATCTCGGCCATGCCCACCAACCTCTACGGGCCGCACGACAACTACGACCTCAAAAACTCGCACGTGCTGCCGGCGTTGCTGCGCAAGTTTCACGAGGCTAAGGAAGCCGGCGCGCCCGAGGTAGAGGTTTGGGGCACCGGCACGCCCCGCCGCGAGTTTCTGCACGTCGACGACCTAGCCGATGCCTGCTACTGGCTGCTGGAGAACTACAATGAGCCGGGCCTAGTGAACATCGGCACCGGCACCGACCTCAGCATCCGCGAGCTGGCCGAGTTGGTGCAGCGCACCGTGGGCTATGAAGGCACCATCCGATTCAACTCGGACTACCCTGACGGCACACCCCGCAAGCTCATGGACGTGAGCAAGCTGGCCAGCCACGGCTGGAAAGCTACCATCGGGCTGGAAGTAGGCGTGCAGGCGGTGTACGCCGGCGCTTTCGGCCACTAAGCCGGCCGACCACCACTGTTTTTAAACGGCGCGTGCTTCTGCTACAGAGGCACGCGCCGTTGGCTTTAGGGCTTGTTCGTATCTTTGCCCCGTTAGGAGGTGCGCTCTATAGCCTTGGCTTAGTGCAAGAGTAGCTAACAAATAGCTCGCACAACGGCTCCGTACTACTGGTTTTGTTATTTATTTACTATTTCTCTTTGTGCAAACGGTTGACACTATAAAGCCAGTTAAGCTAAACGCTACTCCCGCTGCCCAGGAAGAAAACTGGACGGAGATTATTGAGCCACGTACCAGTTTGCTCGACCTGCGCCTGGGCGATGTGTGGCGCTACCGCGACTTGGTAATGCTATTCGTGCGGCGCGATTTCGTGTCCAACTACAAGCAGACTATCCTAGGGCCGCTCTGGTTTTTCATTCAGCCGCTACTTACCACCATCATGTTCTACATCGTCTTTGGGCGGGTAGCGGGTGGCAAGCTGGGCACCGACGGGTTGCCGCTGTTTATTTTTTACCTGGCCGGCAACACTGTGTGGGGCTACTTCTCGCAAAGCCTCACCTCCGTATCCACGGTATTTACCGCCAATGCGGCCATGTTCAGCAAGGTGTATTTTCCACGCCTGACCATGCCCTTGTCCATCGTGATTTCCAACCTAGTAAGGTTTGGTATTCAGTTTGGGCTGTTTCTGGTAGTGTGGGTGTACTACCTGGTTACCGACCCCGCTGTGCGGCCTACCCTTTACCTATTGCTTACGCCGCTGCTAGTAGTGATAATGGGCTTGCTTTCGCTGGGCTTGGGGATGATTTTTAGCGCGCTCACTACCAAGTATCGTGACCTAGCCTTGCTGCTGACTTTTGGTATACAACTGGCGCTCTACGCTACCCCGGTTATTTACCCGCTGTCTACGGTATCAGACAAATGGCGCTGGCTCGTTTTGGCCAATCCGATGAGTGCCATTACCGAAACCTTTCGGGTTGGGTTTCTGGGCAAGGGTACCTTCAGCTGGCTGTACCTGGGTTATAGCGCCCTGGCGACCCTGGTTATCTTATTCATCGGTACAGTTATTTTCAACCGTGTAGAAAAAAGCTTTACGGACACGGTATAATTTTTAACTAGCCTTGGTTGAGTAAAGCACCGATTGATTTTACCCGTAGTTAGAAGTTATAAGATGAGCGATATCGCGATTAAAGTAGAAGGATTAGGCAAGCAATATCGCTTGGGCGAAATAGGTACGGGCACTATCAGCCACGACCTGAACCGTTGGTTTGCCCGCCTGCGTGGCAAAGAAGACCCCTTTGCCAAAGTGGGTGAAGCAAACGACCGGACCGTAAAGGGCAGCAGCGATTACGTGTGGTCGCTGAAAGACGTTGATTTCGAAGTAAAAAAAGGGGAGGTGTTGGGCATCATTGGCCGCAACGGTGCTGGTAAGTCAACTTTGCTCAAGATACTATCAAAAGTAACTACGCCCACTACGGGCAATATCAAAGTCAATGGTCGCATTGCTTCCCTGCTGGAAGTAGGCACTGGCTTTCACCCCGAACTGACGGGCCGCGAGAATATCTTCTTGAACGGGGCTATTCTAGGGATGACTAAAACTGAAATCCGCTCAAAATTTGATGAGATTGTGGATTTTTCGGGTGTAGAGCGCTATATAGATACGCCCGTGAAACGCTACAGTAGCGGTATGTACGTGCGCTTGGCGTTTGCCGTGGCGGCATTCCTGGAGCCAGAGATTTTGATTGTGGATGAGGTGCTGGCCGTAGGGGACGTAGAGTTCCAGAAGAAGTGCCTGGGCCGCATGAAGGACGTGAGTACAAATGATGGCCGAACAGTGCTATTCGTAAGTCATAACCTCAATAGTCTGGCTGCGCTATGTGATACAGGTTTGTACTTGCAAAATGGCCAATCTGTTTTGAGTTCTAATATTCATGCTACAATCAGGGAGTATGAGAAAAAGAATCACGTTAAAGCTTCAAATTCAACATTTTGGCTGAATAATATTGATTCTCCATCTCAATACGAAGTAATCGTTGACAAGATTAGTATTAAAGATGCGAATAACCAAGAAAGAATTAATTTTTATAGCAGTGAACCAATTTATATAGAGTTTAAAGTTTCTAGTAATGCAAATGTTGAGCACGTAAAGCTTGGATTTGATTTGATTAGAAACCAAGAAGTTATATTGCGCACTCAGCAAGTTGATTCTGGAAGTAAAACTAAGTTTGGTGCGCAAGATAAAATCACGTTGACTTGCGAAATTCCTGCTAACCTACTCAATGAAGGTGAATATTATATAAAGCCGCTTTCCTCTATTCATTGTGTTAAGGGCTTGACTAATATTGATGACCCTGTTATAAAGTTTAATATTAATCTTGATAATTCACTATCAGATTACCATTCGATATTAAATGAGTCGAATCACCCTGGCTACATATTCCCATTACTTAAGTGGGAAGAGCAGTGAAATCAGTAATTAGGTATCTGTATTTTGGTATCCGTGCGAGAATAAATTTGCTTTTATCGCGCACGAAACAAGCCATTGATTTTCTTTATTTAAGATACCATGGTGTGGAAACGGGTTTTGGTTATGTTAAACTTTTGGGCTTTCCAATTATTCAGCGGGTACCTGGTTCCAGAATCAAAATAGGTAGAGGTGTTACCTTAGTTTCTGACATAAAGCACAATATAGCAGGCATCAATCACCCTGTGGTATTAGCTACATTAGTTGAGGATGCTATTATAATCATCGATGATGGTTCTGGCGCATCTGGTACAGTTATATGTGCTGTAAATAAAATTACTATTGGTAAGCATGTTGCTCTAGGCGCTAATAGTAAAATATATGATTCGGACTTTCATCCGGTTCAACCAGGTAAACGACTGAGGCAAAACTCCATTATGGAAGCAAGAAATGCACCCGTTAGTATTGGCGACCATACATGGATTGGTGAAGGTGCCATTGTATTAAAGGGTTCAAGTATGGAAGTAGGAGCAGTATTAAGTGCACGGTCCGTACTTACTTCACATGCTAATGCTTTTTCCATTTACACAGGAAATCCGGCAGTATTTGTGAAGAAGCTTATTAATGACTTAGTAGTAGAATAGTATGAGCAGCCTTCGTAAAAAAATCTGCTTAGTGCCTGTCAAAAACGAGGCATGGATTCTGAATATATTTTTAGAATCGACTTCGCTATGGGCAGACCACATAATTATTTTAGACCAAAATTCGACTGATGAGTCAGTTGAAATTGCCAGTAAATTTGAGAAGGTCATCCTTTATCATAATACTTCTAATTCCTATAACGAGCTAGAGCGCCAGCGTTTTCTTATTCAAAAGTCAAGAGAGCTTTTTGGGCTGGATACGATATTGTTTGCGTTAGATGCTGACGAGATTCTGGCTAACTACCATGATAATCCGGATTGGGATAAGTTATTGACATTGCCGGCTGGCACTGCTGTGTATTTACCGTGGCTGAATGTGCTGCCAGGTAATAAAACCTATTTTAATTCAGTAGCTGGTCGGAATGTCTTCGCTTACATTGAAGATGGGCGTGAACACTTCGGTACGGAGATGCATAGCCCAAGAGTACCTGTTTACTCTCCGGAAGAAACCGTTTTTATCGAGTCTATAAAAGTCCTGCATTACCAGTTCTCAGTTCGTGACAGGCAGCTGTCAAAACACCGCTGGTATGAATGCCTCGAAAAGATAAAATATCCGGAAAAAGATGCCATCGACCTATATCGAGTCTATCATCACATTGATATAGCTCCAAAAGAAATTTTTGAAATTCCCGAATCTTGGTATAGTAATTATACTAGGAATGAAGTGTATCTATTGCAAATAGCTGATGATAAAAATCATTGGTGGGATAAAGAGGTGTGCGCCCTTTTAAAGGAAAAAGGTCCCGATACTTTCAAAAAGCAGTTTATATGGTATGTAGACTGGGACGCTGTCGATAAAAAATACAACGGAAGTAATGCGTTAGGAAATATCGGCGACCCTAGGAGTCCACTAGATAAGATAGTTCATAAGTGGCTTAAAGCAACCCAGACTAATTTCAGAAGCTTTCCTAATCGAGTAATTGGGAAAGTATTCAGGATTGCTGGTTGGCGCTGAGCTAGTTTTAGGGCGGTGCTAATTTTGATTGATAAGCTTTCTTTGGTGTAATGAGTAATCCAACTCCGAAAATCTCTATCATAACGCCAAGTTTTAATCAAGGCAGTTACTTAGAAGAAACTATTCTTTCCATTATTAATCAAGACTATTTAAACTATGAATTATTAGTTATTGATGCAGGTAGTACGGATAATACGCTGGATGTCATTCGTAAGTACGAGCAGCATATCACCTATTGGGTAAGCGAGCCCGATAGGGGACAAAGCCACGCGATTCAGAAAGGCTTGGAAAGAGTGACAGGCGATATTGTCAACTGGATAAACAGCGACGATTTATTGGCCCCTGGCGCACTTCACGCAATCGCTGCCGAGTTTGATTTAGCACGATATGACGTGTTTTGTGGGTACTGCGACTATTTTGTCAATACTCTCGCACAGCTAGACAAGCGAAATGAGCGGATGAAGCTCTTTAGCTCGGTGGGCCATACTTTGACCAAGGTGCATATCAATCAGCCATCCACTTTCTTCAAAGCTAATGTAATGAAGAAGCTGGGCATTGATGAGCAGTTTCGCTATACGATGGATGTGGATTTGTGGTTTCGTTATTTGCTAGAAGCTGGTCATAGTAGAATACAATTTAGCGATAGCCTGCTTACGTATTTTCGTTTACATGAAGCTTCAAAAACGGTTGCCGAGAACAGCCATTTTACCGGCGATATCTACCGGGTATTCTACAACATAGCTGTTTCGCTAAATCAGCCGCCAGCCATCTTGAATTTTATTCGTACCAAGATTCCGGCAGGGGCTAATTTTTTGCCTAAGACTTATAAAATAGGTGTCCCTGCGGAAGATACAAATGCCTTTGTCCGCCACATGGCTTGGCAGGCGTTACTATTTTACAACCAGCAGAGGGATTCGAAGTCAGCCCGTGAGTGCCTGCGCACCGCGTATCGCTATGGCCATTCGTTAGATGGTAATCTGTTGCGCCAGGTAGCGAAGCATTACTTCGTGCCTGGGTTTATGCGCTAATCATCCATACCAACGAGAAAGATGAGGTTCATTAATGCCGAAGCGGCTACAGTTTCTATTCTTATTCTAGGTGATAATGATGCCGCAACTCTATCAGCAACCCTCGCCTCTTACCTAGCTCAGACCTATGAACAGGTAGAATGCCTGGTGGCATTAAATGGCACTGACGCAGCTTGCCTGGAGGTAGTGCGGGCTCACCACGAAAGCATTGCGCATTACAGCACTGTTACATGCACAAATAAATACGAGCTGGTTAGTGAGCTGTTGCCTTTCGCCACCGGACACTATATCTACGTGATGGAAAGCGGCTGGCGGCTGCATACGCCTACCGCCGTGGCACAACTGATGGCTGGTATTACTCCCGGCGAGGCTGATGTTATTTACGGCGATTTGGTGCGGGTATTCGCGGGTAAAGGGAGCTTTACCACTATCGCGGCCTACGGTGACTCGGTATCGCCAGCATTAGTGGCCGGGCCTATGGTGGAATTGTACGCGGCTTCATTCGTGAAGCGAGAATTATATGACCAAATCCCTTTTTTTACATTAAACCTAGCGTATAATGCAGGTTGGTTTTTTATTTTTCGCCTATTAGTACAAGCGAAAGCGCTTTTCGTGCATCGAAAAGTTGATTTAGTTGCCGTGCCTGTTGGCAGGCACGGTCGTCTGGGAATGCTCTCGACGGCTAACCTTAGCCAAAATGAACGGGTATCCCTGCTCAAAGAATACTTTCCGGAGCAAGCAGCTACTTTGCTAGCCTATCTATACCCGGCTGATGCAGAGGGCTCTGGATTAAGAAATGCCCTGATAAAAATTGTCGGGGTGACCACAAATAGTGCTAAACGCGCCATGCGCTCAATGAGGAGCCGGCTAGAGCTTTACTCATACAAGCGTAAATACCAGGAGGCGTGTTTTTCGATTCCTGTTATAATAAATAATAAGAATCATTTGACTTATTTAGTGCGTCTTATAAAGTCATTAGAAAAGCGGGGTTATACTAATATCTATATTATAGATAATGATTCTACTTATCAACCCCTATTAGATTTTTACGATAAAACCAATTACCAGGTATTTCGCCTGAGCAAGAATGTAGGTTTTTGTGCGCTGTGGGATACGGATATATTTGCGCAGTTTGAAGGCCAGTATTACGTGTACACTGACAGCGATTTGGAGCTGGTAGACGAGTGCCCAACTGACTTTATGGTGGTAATGCGGTATCTATTGGATAAGTACTCGCTTGGTAAAGTCGGGCTTTCATTACCTATAGATGATTTACCGTTTCATTTTGCTAATAGAGAAAAGGTGCAGAAATGGGAAATGGTATTTAATACTGAAAAGGTAGAGCGTTTAGCTTACAATGCTAGGGTAGATACCACATTCGCGCTGTACAAACCAAATGTTTTTGGAGATGCGAACGCATTGTTAGGCTTTCGTACTAGGTTTCCGTATAGCGCAAGGCATTTGCCTTGGTACGAGAATACTGCTGCTCTGACTGAGGAACAGCAGTATTACTATAATAACGTGTCTTCCTCGACTCACTGGTCAAAAATGATTAATTCCGCTAAGTAATTATTGATAAAGCATTGTTGGTAGGTGTTTGTGTAATTTACTCATTTGAGTCAGCTTTGTAAATAAGCATTAGAAATTTGTCTCGTTTGATATGCTGTCTATTATTATTTGTTCTCGAAGCCCTGAAGCCGTTGCTACCATAAGCGAAAATGTAGCGTCTACTATCGGCGCGCCGTATGAGTTGATAGCTATCGATAACTCGCAGAGTAGATACGGTATCTGCGAAGCGTATAATGTAGGAGCGCGACAGGCGCGGTACGAGTTGCTATGCTTTATGCATGAAGACATTAAGTTTCATACACCTGACTGGGGGCGGGTAGTGGCCGCGACTCTGGCCGACCCCACCGTGGGTGTGTTAGGCGTAGCCGGTAGCCAGTATCAATTGCGCGCGCCTTCGAGTTGGTGGTTTGCGGGGAAGGAATACCAGCGGATGCAGGTGCTGCATACGGTGGCCAATAAGGAGCCGGTCCTGGATTTGGTGAATCCGGCCAATGAGTCGCTGGTCGATGTAGCTGTGCTAGATGGCATTTGGCTGTGCTCGCGCAAAGAAGTTTGGGCGGCGCATCCGTTTGATGCACAGATGTTTTCGGAGTTTCATTTTTACGATATCGACTACTGCACGGCGCTCTTTCCGAAGTACCGAGTGTGCGTTACATTCGATATTTTGATAGAGCACTTTTCGCTGGGCTCGGTCAATAAGATGTGGGTCACGAATAGCCTGAAATACCACGCCAAATGGCAGGCTAGCCTGCCATTCGGGACGGTGCGCATTGAGCCGGCCAAAGAGCAAAAGCTGGAGGTGGATGCCATCTACCACCTGATAGACCTGTTGCTGTGGAACAAGCTGCCGCTCAAAACCATTCTGCACTGGCTTAGCGAAGCCGCCCGGTTTAATAAGCTGGACCGACGCTTGTTAGGTGTGGCCAGGCAGGTGGTTCGACATCGGCTATTGAAATAAGATTCTTATGAATACAGGTACTGTCACGCCGTTGGTTTCGGTTATCTTGCCCAGCTACAATCATGCGCGTTATTTGCCCCGTCGCATAGAAAGTATTCTAGAGCAGACCTATGTCAACATCGAGATACTCATTCTCGACGACTGCTCGCCCGATAATAGCCGCGAGGTGATTCGGGAGTATGCGGCGCGGGATGCGCGGATTGAAGTTTATTTCAACGAGCACAATAGCGGCAGCACCTTCAAGCAGTGGAAAAAAGGGCTGGACTGGGCTAAGGGCAAATATATCTGGATTGCGGAGAGCGATGATTTTGCCGAGCCGGCTTTTCTGGCGCAGCTCGTTCCGATGCTCGAAGCCGACGACTCGGTGGTGCTGGCCCATTCCAACTCGACGGTGGTAGACGAAAATGACACCCCCCACGGCACGACGGCCGACTGGAAAAACGAGCGCTACCACACCAACCACTGGGGCATCGACCACGTGGCCGATGGCCGCCAGGAAATCGAGCAGTATTTCCAGTTGGGCTGCATCATCAACAACGTGAGCGCGGTGGTATTTCGCCGGGCCAGCATCGATGCGGTGGGCGGCATAGATACGAGCTACCGCTACACCGGCGACTGGCTGCTGTACCTCAAGCTTGGTTTGATTGGGAAGATGGCCTACCGCGCCGCCTGCCTCAGCAACTATCGCGACCATGCCAGCAATACCACTAAAAAATCATACAGCGATGGCAGCCAGCTATTTGAGCGGCAGCGATGTTTTGTTTTTTTATACCGGGCCAAGGTGCTGAGCCCGGCCGGGATGAAACGCCTGCTGACCACTGCCAGCGGCGAATATATTATGCTGGCCTATGAGCTGCTGCGGCGCACATGGCGGCCCAAGCTGTTTGCTAGCTACGCCCGCCGGCTGCTTGGTATCGACCTGCAATTTTACCTGCACATGCAAACCAACGTAGTGCGTACGCTGGTGCGGGGCAACTACTAAAGCTAGCGGTGCCCATGCTACCCGGCGGCCGGTTAGGCTTTTGCATTCTATTTATTTACCAGCAAGCCCGTGGCAGTTCCATTAGTAAGTGTTTTGATTCCCAGCCATAACTATGGCCGGTTTGTGGGCGAAGCCATTGAGAGCATCCGGCAGCAAACGCACCCGAATTGGGAAGTGCTCGTGATAGATGACGGCTCCTCGGACAATACCAGGGAGGTAGTAGCGCCCTACTGCGCGGCCGATTCCCGAATAAAATACTACTACCAAGAGCAGCAGGGAGTATCGGTGGCGCGAAATTTTGGTTTTTTGAAAGCTACAGGCGACTATGTGCAGTTCCTGGATGCGGACGACGTACTGGCCGCGCGCAAGCTGGAAACGCAATTGCTGGTATTTGCCGAACACCCGGCAGCAACCCTGGTTTACGGCGATACTTACTCGTTTCAGAAGCAGGAGCAGCTGGTAGCCGGGGAGGTGCAAAAACTCATCATGGACAACCCGCCGCTGTCCGGGGCTGGTACCGCGCTGGCCGTGCACATGGCCAGCGACAACCTGTTTGTGCCCTGTAGCGCCCTGTTCAAGCGCAGTTTATTGGCCCTGAACCCCGCGTTCAACCCCGCAATTGTGGCGTTTGAAGACTGGGAATTTTGGTATAAGGCCGTGCTGCAAGGGGCGAGTTTTGTATATGATAACCGGGCGGGCACCGAGTCTTACGCACGGGCGCATGGCAATAATACGACAACCAACCGCTTCAAAATGTGGAAGCACAAGGTGATAGCACGCCAGTCTATCATCGATAAGCTAACCGCCATGCAGCAAGCCAAGGAAATACCGGCGCTTGACCTGCCTGCTATTATACGCCGACACGAAGCGCTGCGATACGAGGAGACAGCTCGTTTTAATTTGCTCTATGCCAATGTGCTGACGGGGCTGTTTGATACGATGCGCTACAGCCTGAAAGGGGATAAGCCCTTTCGTATCTGGTACGACAGTGCTTACTGGCTGAAGGAGCGCCTGCTGGGGCGCAAATAAGCGCGCTGGTCTTCGGCGTAACTTTGCCCGCAGAGCATAGCGCGAACAAGTAATGGTGTACGATAAGGTTTCTATCCTAATTCCAGCTTATAACGCGGCGCAGTTTTTGGCGCAAACACTAGAGTCAGCGCTTGGGCAGGACTGGCCCAATCTGGAAGTAATCGTGGTAGACGATGGCTCTAAAGACAACACGCTGGCAGTAGCCCAGGCCTACGCCAGCGAACAGGTGCGCGTAGCCACCCAGCCCAACCGGGGGGCTAGCGCTGCCCGCAACCATGCCTACGCCCTGGCCACCGGCACTTACATCCAGTACCTCGACGCAGACGATTTACTGCATCCTCAAAAAATAAGTACCCAGATGGCCGCGCTACGGGGGCAGCCTGCGCGGGTGCTGTCGTCGTCGGCCTGGGGTACCTTCTACGACGTGCCGAGCGACGAGGCCCTGCGCCCCACGGTGCTCTGGCAAGATTACCCCGAACCTACCGAGTGGCTGCTCGCGGCCTGGGCGCACAGCGTTTGGATGCAGCCTTCGGCCTGGCTGGCCCACCGCGAGCTGATAGCCGCTGCCGGCCCCTGGAATGAGCAGCTTTCGCTGCACGACGACGGCGAGTTTTTTTGCCGGGTGGTGCTGGCCAGCAGCCAGGTTGTTTTTTGCCGGGAGGCCCGTTCTTACTACCGCAAAGGCCTGGCCGAGTCGCTCAGCAGCGTGCATAGCCCACGGGCCGTGCGCTCGCACCTCGAAGTAGCCCGCCTGTATGAACAGCACCTGCTAGCCCGGCGCTCCGATGCGGCGGCCCGGCAGGTCTGCGCTACTGTTTATCAGCGTTTCATCTACGAGTATTACCCGGCTTATCCCGAGCTGCGCGCCGTGGCAGCCAGCCGCGTAAAGGGGCTGGGCGGTAGCCCAGCGGTCCCCATGAGCACGCCGCTCTTCCAGAAGCTGGATGCGCTGGTAGGCTGGCGCTTGTCCAAGCGCATTCAGAACGTGGTGTATCGGCTTGGGCTGAACCCGGCGGCCTGGAAAGCTAAGCTTAGCCGTTAGCCAGCTTTATTATTCGTGCTATGCCCCAGGTTTCCGTTATTCTACCCGTTTACAACGTTGCGCCGCACATCGAAGCCACCATCAACAGTTTGCTCACGCAAACGCTGCGTGATTTTGAGCTGCTGGTGTTTGACGACTGCTCGACCGATGGTACCGCTGCCGTAGTCGAGAGGCTGGCCGCTACTGATGCGCGCCTGCGATTTTTCCGCAACCCGCATAACCTAGGCCGGGCCGGCACCGACAACGTCGCGCTGGCGTATGCCACCGGCGAGTACATCGCCAAGATGGATGGCGACGACCTCTGCCATCCCGAGCGGCTGGCCCGGCAAGTGGCCTACCTAGAGCAGCACCCCGACCGGAACGTGGTCGGCAGCTGGATGCAGAACTTTGGCGCCAGCACCTACCTCAACCGCTACCCGGCCGCCGCCGCCGATGCACAAGTGCTCACGCTGTTCACGCTGCCCACCGGCAACCCGTCGGTGCTGCTGCGGGCCAGCCTGTTTCGGGAGCAAGGCATGCGGTACAACGATACCCTGCGGCAGTCGGAGGATTACGACTTCTTTGCCCGCTATCTGCGGCAGCTGCGCATTCATACCCTGCCCGAGGCGCTCATTCGCTACCGCGTGCCGCCCGACGCGGGCAAGAAGCGCATTCTGACCGAGCGCGCCACCGTGGCCGACGAGGTGCGCGCGCGGCTGCTGCGCGAGTGGGGGGTAGCTTATTCGGCCCGCGAACTGCACGTGCACCAGGCCATCTCGATGCTGCGCCCGGACGCCCCGGTGCCCTTGGCCGAGGTAGAAGCCTGGCTGCGCAAGCTGCTGCACCACAACGAAACGCACCCGCTATTTGAGCCGGAGGCCCTGCGGCGCGGGCTGGGTGAGCGCTGGTTTGAGGCGTGCTACACCTACCAGCAGCCGCGTCTGGGTAGCCTGCGGCAATTTGGGCAAAGCCGGTTGGGGAGTGGGCAGCGCCGGGGCGGCCAGCTGCTCAGGCTGTTGCTCAAGTCGATTCGTAACTTTTAAATAGGTACACCAATAAAGCTGGCGCAATAGTTCAAATGCAGTGGCTGCGGTTCATGTATTACCAAGCGTTTGCGTCAATGCGTTAAATGGTAAACGAAACGTTTAGTTACCCGCTAGCCGGTTAGCAGTTGGCTAATTTGTTAGCTGCATTAAGTAGATTAACGGTCAGCTTATAGTGATAAACAGGCATACTACACTGAGATGAAAATATTCGCAATATCAGTCGTCAAAAACGAAGTTGACATAATAGCCCAATGCCTCGCCGAAGCGACTAAGTGGGCGCATAAAATATTTATTCTGGACAATGGTAGCACCGACGGCACGTGGGAATTAGTGCAATCGTTGGCATCGGACAAAATCGTGCCCTGGCGGCAGGATTTTACCCCTTTCTACGATGGCATTCGGGCCCAAGTGTTCAATGAATTCAAGCACTTGGCTGCGCCAGGCGATTGGTGGTGCTTTCGCCTGGATGCAGATGAATTCTACGTGGATAATCCGGTAACTTTTCTGGCCGGGGTGCCGTGGTATCACCATTTCGTTGTTACGGATACCATTCAGTTTCGACTCACGAAAGAGGATTTTGCCGACGGGCAGGCCCCAGCTGGTATTTCAGAAATACGCTACCACGATAAAAAAACCTGGAGCGAAACCCGATTCTTTCGCCACCGCAATAAGCTAATCTGGACGCCGGAAATGGAACGCCCAAAGCACATGGGCATTATGCACACCCGCCGCATAAAATTGCGCCATTACCAATTCCGCTCGCTCAATCAAATTAGGCAGCGGGTGCTGGTGCGGGCCGAAGCCAAGCGCAATGGGTATCCAGGATTTGATTACTCCATTGATGAGGACGTTAATTCCTACCTGCACAATCGGGCCGACCTGAATAAGGATGCCGGCACGGGAGAATACCAGCTGGAAGGCCCCCAGAATCATTTGTATCAGCGCTGGTACGACGTTGCGCTAAAGTCTTTCCTTCACGCCGTAGGAATCTACAAGTGATATGCAAGTTAAAAAAAATGTGCTCCTCGTTATTCCTAACCTGGGTCTCGGGGGAGCTCAGCGCGTATTTCACGACCACAGCGTCGAGCTCGCGAAGCACTTCAACGTGGCGGAGGCCGTCTTCAACCTGGATGGCGGCAACCTGTTTCCTAGCCGCAACCCGGTGCACAGCTTGGATGTGGCCGGGGGAGGTAGCGCAGTTGATAAAATCCGCAATTTCTGGCAGCGGGTAACGCGCCTCCGCGACCTCAAAAAGCGCACGCACACGAACGTGTGCATCAGTCATTTGGAGGGGGCAGATTACGTAAACCTCCTCAGCAAGGGGGCGGAAAAAGTGGTGCTCTGCGTTCATGGCTCGAAGCTGCACGATGCTAACATCAGTGGCCCGGTGGGCTGGCTGCGCAAAAAAGTGCTGATGCCCACGCTCTACAATCGGGCCGACCGCATCGTAACCGTGAGCCGCGACATCAACCCCGAATTGATAGAGGGCTTTGGCGTGCGACAAGATAAATTATTGACTATCAATAATTTTTTTGAGGTAGCGCAGATAGAAGCCAAAAGCCACGAGCCGCTTTCACCAGCCGAGGCCGCGGTGTATGCCGCCGGGCCGATACTGGTAACTTCCGGGCGCTTGGCCGTGCAGAAAAATCAGGCCCCCTTGCTCGACGCGTTTGCCGCGCTGCTGCCGCGCCGCGCGGCCAAGCTGGTGTTTGTGGGCGATGGGGAGCTACGCGAGGCGCTGACCAGCCAGGCGCGTGCGCTGGGCTTGCGGGTGTATGCCGCCTGGGAGCCTGGGGCGGTGCTGACGCCCGCGCACGACGTATACTTTCTGGGCATGCAGCAAAACCCGTTTAAGTACCTGCGGCCCGCTACGATGTTCGTATTTCCCTCGGCCTGGGAGGGCTTCCCGATGGCCCTGGGCGAAGCCATGATATGCGGATTGCCGGTACTGAGTGCCGACTGCCCCACCGGCCCCCGCGAGATGCTCGCGCCGGCTACCTCCGCCCCCGCCGTGCCCTTGCACCAGGCCGAGCGCGGCGCCTACGGTATGCTGCTACCCATGCTCACGCGGCCGGCCGATGCAGCGATGTGGACCGACGCCATTGAGGCGCTGGCCGCCGACCCCACCGAGCAGGCCCGCCTGGGCCAGCTGGCCCGCGGGCGCATGCAGGACTTCACCCGCGAACGCATTGCCAGCCAGTGGGTAGCGCTAGTGCAGGAGTTGGCCGGCCGGTAAATAAGCAGCGGTTTCGCATTCAATGCACGGAGCGGGCTGCCGGCTTTTCGCCAGCTGTCCGCTCGAGATCGGAAGAGCACACGTCTGAACT
>CAXYJY010000064.1:0-38736 GCA_964277755.1 uncultured Hymenobacter sp. | reverse complement strand
TCCGTCATGCTGAGCGCAGCGCAGCGGAGTCGAAGCAACTCTACCGGTGAACTAACTTCATACGTAAGCAACGGCGCAGTAGAGATGCTTCGACTCCGCTGCGCTCTGCGGACGCCAGATGAGCATGACGGATGATTAACAACTAGAAATTACACTGAATGAACCACCCTCTTATCATCGTCATGGGCGTGTCGGGCAGCGGCAAGACAACCATCGGCGAGCTGCTGGCCCAACACCTGCACCTGCCTTTCTTCGATGGCGACGACTACCACCCGGCCGCCAACGTGGCCAAGATGGCCGCCGGCCACCCCCTCACCGATGCTGACCGCCACGACTGGCTGGCTACCCTGGCCCGGCACCTCGGCGAGTGGGAGCAAGACCAGGGCGCGGTACTCGCCTGCTCGGCCCTCAAGGAAACCTACCGCCAGACCCTGCAAGGCGGGGCAAAGGAGCACCTGCGCTGGGTGTTTCTGGATGGTAGCTACGAGCTGCTGCACAGCCGCCTCGAAGGCCGCCACGACCACTACATGAAGGCTGATATGCTTGATTCGCAGCTGGCGACGCTCGAAAAGCCGATGTATGGCCTGCGCATCGAGCTGGCGAAAGATGAGACGCCGGAGCAGGTAGTAGCCCGCATCGTGGAGCGGCTGCCGGCGAGCGCGACGTAATTCAGCTGTATCGTAAGCTTTAGCTTGCGAGCGAGCGCAGCGAGCAGTGGCGTAAGCGAACGTTGGTAAGCGCGGTTGCTCGTTGCGCTCGCAAGCTAAAGCTTACGCTACACTGAATCACAAGCTCATCAGCTCCCGAAACAGGCCTGACTGGTTGCGCGATACCTCCACCTCCGGCCCTTCGCGGAGCTTGATTTTGAGCGTATTGCTAAACCAGGGTTCAATACCGGCTACCCACTGCAAATTAATGATTTGCTGGCGGTTGGCTCGGAAGAATACCTTGGGGTCGAGCCGCGCCTCCAACTGCTGCAAGGTGCGCGGAATGAGCGGCTGGTGCTGCTCGAAATACACCCGCGTGGCCCCGCCGCTGATTTCAAACAGCCGGATATCGGCCAGCCGCACAAACCAGCAGCGCTCGCCTTCCTTCACGAAGACCTGGTCGTGGGCCGCCAGCGGCGGCAGCGCCGCGCTGGCGGCGGGCGGTGGGGGAGTAGCCGCTGCTACTACCGGCCCTGTCGGGCGCAGCTTGCCCAGGGCGGCGGCCAGGCGGCTTTCACTCACGGGTTTCAGCAGGTAGTCGAGGGCGTTGACCTCGAAGGCTTTGAGGGCATACTGGTCGTAGGCGGTGGTGAAAACAACCTGCGGCGCCGGCCCTTCCAGCGAGGCCAGCAGGTCGAAACCCGTCTGCCCCGGCATGTGGATGTCGAGGAATAGCACGTCGGGGTGCAGCTCCTGCACGAGCGCGCGGGCCTCGTCGGCGTGGCGGGCTTCGCCTACTACTTCCACTTCGGGAAAGGCGCGCAGCAGGTGGCGCAGCTCGGTGCGCGCCAGGCGCGAGTCGTCGATGAGCAGCGCGGTCACAAGGTAAATGAGTAAATGAGTGAATCTGTCATTGCGCGCGCAGCGAAGCACTCGCACCTGTTCAGCGTGCTTATTGAGTTCCGTTCGGGTGCGATTGCTTCGCTGCGCGCGCAATGACAGGCGTTTTTTTTTGAGCAAACTAACTACTCATTTTCATCACCGCCTCGCCAACCTCGCCAGCGGGTAGCGACAACTCGGCCAGCACGGTATTGGGCAGCAGCGGGTCGGGGCCGATGCGGAAGTGCGCGGCGGGGCCGAAGAGCAGCGTCAGGCGCTCCTGCACGTTGCGCACGCCTACGCCGGGGTGGCCGGGGCGCGGCGCGTAGGTGCCGGTGTTGCGCACGGCCACGCGCAGGGTGGGGCCAGCCGCGTCGAGGCGAGCCGCCAGGCTAAGGCTGCCGCCCGCTGGGCGTGGGGCTAGGCCGTGCTTGATGGCGTTTTCGATGAGCAGCTGCAAGGTCATGGGCGGCACGGGCACGGGCAGCGCCTCGGGAACTACATCGATAGTATAGTACAGACGCTCTTCCAGTTGCAAGGCTTCGAGCTGGAGGTAGTTCTCCACGATTTCGAGCTCGGTGGCCAGGGGCACCCGCTCGGCCCCGTTGCGCTGCATGGTGTAGCGCAGCAGCTCGGCCAGGTGCGTCATCATGAGGCGGGCGCGGGCGGGGTCTTCCATCACCAGCGCCCGAATGTTGTTGAGGCCGTTGAACAGAAAGTGCGGGTTGAGCTGGGCTTGCAGGGTGCGGATTTCGGCCTCGCGGGCGGCGGCTTGCAGCTGCCACTTGGCCACCTCGGCCTGCCGGTAGCGGCCCAGGTAGTGCAGGCCCGCGTAGCAGGCTGTCCAGAGGCCCAGCACGAAATACGTTTGCAGCACGTAGCCCACAAACTGCCCGCCGCCCGCCAAGCGGCCGCCCAGGTTGGCCGGCGGCCGGATGATGAACGCGATAACTCCGGCCAGCACCCCCTGCCCGGCCAGCGCGGCCACCGCATTGCCCAGCAGCAGCCGCCACAGCAGCCCACCGGCCGGGCGCTGCCACCAGCCGCGCCACCGCCAGTAGGCGCGCAGCCCGTGGGTAGTAAGCAGCATCACGACCCCCAGCGCCGCCTGAATGGCTACGATGTGCGCGCCTATCCGCACCTTGGGCGCAAACAGGCTGATGAGCAGCAGCCCCAGCGTGGCATACAGTAGCCAGGACATTACCTGAATCAGCCAGTAAAGCCGCTGGCGGGGTAGGGTTGGGGTCATGAGAATTTAGTTGTGGAGGTCATGCAGAGCGCAGCGAAGCATCTCGCGTGGCGCAGTAACTGATACGATTGGGTTTACTGCGCCACGCGAGATGCTTCGCTACGCTCTGCATGACAGCCGCCCGCACCCGCTAGCGCTTAGCCGCGCCCGCCTGCTGCAAAAAAGCATCAGTTTGGGCGAAAAACCACTGCGGGTCGTCGTACATGAGGAAGTGCCGGCCGGCCTCCGACATCTCGATGCGGGCCTGGGGCAGCCCGGCGTATTGCCGGGTGTAGATGGCCAGCGTGCTGGCCTTGGTAGCACCGTAGGCTTTGTAGCCCGCCCACGAGCTGAGCACGAGCACCGGCTGCTGAATGCGGCTGAGGTCGGCGCGCAGGTCGGTAGTGTACATATCGTACATGGCCTGGCCCACGGTGGCCGGGTCGGAGGCCAAGCCCCAGCGCGCCACCTGCGTGAGGCGGGCCGAATCAGTAACGAGCGGCGTCACCATTTGGCGCTCGGCGGCCATGGTCATGCGGCCCTGCGCTACTTGCTGGCGCATCTGCTCGGCCATCGGGCGGGCGGTTTCGGCAGTGGTGGCGGGGTTTTGAATAGCCGAGAAAAAGGGTAATGCGTCCACGATTTCGAGCGGGCCGAGGGCGGCGGGGTCGGTGCTGGCCATCCAGAGGGCCAGGAAGCCGCCCAGGCTATGGCCCACCACTACGGGCTTAGTCAGCTTCTGGGCTTTGATGTAAGCCAGGAGCTGGTCGCGTACGCCTTGCAGCAGGTGCGCGGGCAGGGGCTGCTGGGCGGCTACCCCGCCAAAGCCCGCCAGCGATACTACGTGGCACTGGTACTGCTTTTGGTAGCGGGCCACCGTTTCGGCCCACACCGCGCCGGGGCAGGTGAGGCCCGGTATCAGCAGCACCGGCTGGCCCTTGCCCACTACCTGCACCGTGAAGGCCGGGTGCGCGGCCTCAGCCACCGGGGCTACCGGCGCGGCTGTGGCGTGCCGGGTGGCATGGGGGGTGCCCGTGCCGGCCAGCAGGGCGGCAAACAAGAGTAAAGAGCGCGGAGAAAGCGGGGTACACATTCGAAAAAAGGCTGTTGGTGAAAGGATGCGGCAAACCTACCCGCCCGCCCCAGCCGCCCAAACTGACTACCCCGCCAGCGGGATACCAGCCCGCCGAACGGTAAAAACCGCCGCCCGAATGGCGCAGGTGGTTCGCGCCGGTCGGGCTTTTCAAGAAAAGCTCATCACTCGGTCCAATACTGCGCTATACCAGGCGGAAAGCTACTCGTATCTTGCAGCTTAAATAGGTAATTGGGCTTTGTTTATAAAGTAGTGAAGTATAAAGTAGGTATTCTATTTCAAGCACCGGGCCTGTGCTGGGTGGCGCTGGCCGCCAGCCTGGGCGCGGCCCGCGCCGCCCGGGCGCAGCAGCCGGCCGGCGCTACCATCATCATTGCGGCCGATACGGCCCGGCTGCTGCCGCTCGCCCGGCCACTGCCCGTGCCGCCAATGCTGCCCCAGCTGCTGCCTGCGCCACCGCCCGCTACGCCGGTGCCCATGCCGCCGCGCGTGCCGCGCCTGGGTTTCAGCCTTATTCTTGATAATCGCAATTCCTTCGTGCAGGCGTCGGCGGTGCGGATTATCGGGATGAATGTGGGCGTGGTGCCGCGCGGCAAGCGCTACCGCCTGGGGCTGGGTGCGTACACGCTGCGGCGCAGTTACGCCGACCTCTACACCTACTCGGGCAAGGGCAAAAACCGTAAGCTCAAGGACACGCTCACGCCCTCGCTTAGCCTCACGTACTTCACGCCCAATTTCGCCTATACGTTTTTTAATCGCCGCTTTATCGAGCTGAGCGTGCCCGTGGATGTGGGCCTGGGCCGCAGTCACTACACCATCACCGACGAAAACGGCAAGGTGACGACCGATATGCTGGGCCTCTTCATCCCGGCCGAAATCGGGCTGGGCGTGCTGCTCAAGCCCACGCGCTGGGTAGGCGTGAGCGTGGGCGCGGGCTACCGCGTGTCGCTGAAAGCGATTGACTACAAGGAGGATTTTAACGGCTGGTACTACAGCTACCGCCTCAACCTGTTTGTGGGCAACATCTGGCGCGACTGCCAGCATTGGCGGCAGCAGCGGCGTAAGAAGTAAGCATTCGAATTGCGGCTGTCATTGCGAGCGCAGCGAAGCAATGACAGCCGCAATTCGAAGCTCATCACTCAAAACTCAAAACTCTGCTGACCTTTGCGCTGGCCATCGGTGCTTCGCAATGCAAAAGAAATATTGGTTTTTAGTAGTATTAGGGCTGTTTTATAGTGGCCTGGCTTGCGCCCAGGCGCCCGCCGTGCCCGCCCAACTGCTGCGCAGCCTCAGCCTCACGCTCGACACGGTGCAGTACCGTCTCGGCGAGCAGATGATGACCGTGGCTGGCGCGCCGCGCCTCTACTTCTACTACCACCAGGACGACCAGGCGGCCGAGCTGCGCCTCGCGCCCGCGCAGCCCGGCGGCCGGGCCCCGCGCCTGTTGCCCTCGGCCGACTACGTGCTGCAAGACACGCTCGTGGCCGGGGCCGATGGCGAATACCGCGGCACGCTGCGCTTTCACAACCTCACGGGCGTGCCCTTCGTGCGGCTGGTATTCGTGCAGCCCGGCGCGCCGGTGGCCGACTCGGCCGGCCGCACGCTCAAGGCCACGCTGCGCCAGCAGGTGGTGGAGCTGCTGCCCCTCACGCGCACCACGCTCGATGCGCGGGTGCTCGACAGTGAGCTGTTTGTGGGCGAAGAAAAGGTCATCGAAATCCTGACCGACAACCAGGCCAACGTGCGCGTGCCCAACGAATGGACGCGCGGCCAGGACATCGACTACCGCCTGGCCCGCGAGCAGGGCGGCCTGCGCCTGCACGTGCTGCCCAATACGCTCGGCGTGCACACGCTCACGCTCAAGACCTTGGCCGAGCGCCCGCACCTCGACGCGGCCGGCCGCCTCAGCTACCAGCTGCCGCCGCTGCGCCTGGCCTTCGACGTGCGCGCCAGCCGCCTGCGCTTTCTCACGCCCGAGCTTAAAACGGTGGACTACGACGAGGACGGCCGCACGCGGGGCACCGAATTCGTGCTCGACAATGGGCACGCTTTCGAGCTGCGCCGCACCTACCGCATCGAGGCGCAGCAGGAAGCGGGCGGGGCGCTCGTGGCCGAGCTTTTTGCGCGCACCTACCTTTCTAATGACCGGGTGCTGTGCCAGTTGCGCGTCTACAATACGCACCGGCAGTCGGACGGCTATCTCTACATCAAAGATGGCGACGTGGCCCGGTTTATCACCAATTTCGACATCACGCCGCGCCCGCGCATCGCCGCGCTCAGCGTGCTGCACCGGGGCGGCGACTGGGGCCCGAACACCACCATCAACCCCGGCGAAACCGTGGACGTGCGCCTCGAAGGCGAGTCGCTGCTGAAGGGCCGCTACCACTTCGACGGGGCCAACATCATCCCTTCCGACTCGTCCACGCGCTCCGAAAAAGCCGTTATCTACCGCGTGCAGGTGCCGCTGAGCAGCGTGCGCAAGCGCATCGAGATATTCAATGGCAACGCCTCCACCGGCTTTAGCCTGCAAGTGAAGGAAGCCCAGCGGCCCCACCCGCTCAACTTCGTGCAGGTGAACTACGGCGACGGCCCGCACCCCGCCACCCAGCTCAACGGGCCGACGCTCTACGACAAAACCATTCCCGACGTGGTGTTCAGCTTCAATACCAACGCCATCGACGAGGCCGGCAACCTCTACGGCCGCCAGTACCTGACGATGGACGTGCGCACGGTGGACGAGAAGGGCAACCTCATCGACCAGCGCACCGTGGAGCAGCTGGTCATCTGCCCCGGCGAGGCCTCGCCGCGCTACGCCTACTACCAGGGCAACGAGTGCCAGGTGGGCAATTTCAGCCTCAACAGTATACTCGGCCGCAAAACCTACGACCTCGACGCCTGGTACCGCATCACCATCACGCTGCGCCACGATGCCCGGCAGTATGCCACCAAGGGCTACTCGCAGCAGATAGAGCTGGTGCTGCGCCGCCATATCAACTTCGACATCAGCGTGAGCTTTCCGGCCGGCCTGCTCACCAAGTACCAGGGCGAATCGACGTACAACAGCTTCGGCGGCATCAGCCTGGCCACGCTGGCGCAGCTCAGCTTCTACGCCCCCGACCGCATCAACCGCCTGCGGCCCTACCGCATCGGGGCGGGCTTCGTGGCCCTCAACGCCTTCAACCTCAGTAATAACAGCGACGTGCAGCGCGACCTGGGCCTGGTGGTGCTGGGCTCGGTAGTGCCGGTGCGCACCGGGGCGCGGCTCACGTTTCCGCTGTACCTGGGCGGCGGCTACCTGCTCACCAAGGGCAAGCCGTTTTTGCTGTTCGGGCCGGGCATTGGGGTTACGCTGTAGGGTAGCGCGGGCTTTTAGGCCGCGAGTGACGACGACCGTTGGACGTAAAAAGCCGGCTCCCGCAAGGGAACCGGCTTTTTTATGGTGGGTTTGTGCCGCTGCTCAGATAACGCGGAAACCGTAGATTTCGTGGCCCTGGCTAATTCTGCCCTGCAAATACGTGCTGAACTTGCTGGCCGTGCCCGCGCTATCAATCAGGAGCTGGTGGTTGCGGTTTACTTTGCCAAAATTGATAGTGCCGCGTACTAGTAGGCCTTTGTTATTCAGGTCGAAATAACCAAGCCCGGTTTGCATCAAAAAGTAAATGCCCTTCTGTTTGGGTATCATATACAAACGCCCTACTAGCTTCCCGTTGCGGTTAGCAAAGGTGAGTATACCGTCATTGGTCGAGGAGCCAGGATTGGCGTAAAAAGAACAGCTTTTTGTAAAAGGCTCAAAGCCCGCCGATTTTGCAGTAGTTATTTTGCTGGCGCTGAGCTCAAGAACGCCTCCATCTTTGCTACTAGCAGATACGCGCACACGGGCACCATTGAGTGTGACGCTGTCGGGTACCTCAAAGTAAAAGGCCACGCTATCGCCTAGATGAATGATAGGCCGTGGATTGAGTACGCGGGCCGTAATAGCCACCGTGCCCGCGTCGTAGAGGTCGCCGGGCGGGTCGCAGGCGGCGAGCAGTAGCAAAGCTGCGAAAGCAAACAAGCGGAGCATAGTAGCTGCGGAATCAATAAGTTACAAGTAGAAGCTACGGCGCGGGCGGATGGTTGCAAAAAAGCCGGCCCTAAAGGGAACCGGCTTTATTAAACATACCAGACGCGACTGCTCAGATGACGCGGAAACCGTAGATTTCCAGGCCCCCGTCGGTGTGGCCTTTGAGATACAAGTCAAATCTACTTGCCGCACCCGCGCTGTCAAGCAGCATTTAATGGCTACGGTTTACGTTACCGAAATCAATGGAAAAAGTTAACATGAGATTGCGGTTGTTTAAATCCGCAAAGCCTAACTGAACCTGGTCAAAGAAATAAATTCCTCTTTGTTTAGGTATCAGGTAGTATTTGGCTACCAGCTTGCCATTTTGATTGGTAAAAAAGAGCGTCTTGTTAGTAGTCAACGAACCGGGATTGGCATAGACCTGGCAATTCGGCGAGTTAATCTGAAAGCCGGCTACTGCGGAGGGATTTATCTTATTAGCATCAAAGCCAATGGTAGCACCGTCTTTACTACCTGCTGATACAGCTATTTTAGTGCCATTGAGCATAACGCTGTCGGGCACCGCAAAGTAAAAGGCCACGCTATCACCTAAGTGAATGATGGGTCGGGGGTTAATTACACGGGCGGTAATGGCTATCGTGCCCCCATCGTAGAGACCAACGCCGGGATTGCAGGCGGCGAGCAGTAGCAAAGCTGCTAAAAGGAACAAGTGGCGCATGGTAGCTATAAAGCAAGAGGTATAAGCAGGAGCCATGCTAGGCGCGGACGGTTGCAAAAAAGCCGGCCCCCAGGTGGGGACCGGCTTTGTGAAATATGCTAAGCGCGACTGCTTAGATGACGCGGAAGCCGTAAACTTCATAGCCTTGGTTGACTTTACCTCGCAAGTACATATCGAACCGGCTGGCAGACCCTGCGCTATCTATTAGCATTTGGTGGCTACGGTCTACGTTGCCGAAGTTGATGGAGAAATTTAGTAGAAGACTGCGATTGTTTAAGTCAGCATAGCCTAAGCTTAGCTGGTCGAGAAAATAGATGCCTCTTTGCTTAGGTATCATATAGTATCTAGCCACTAGTTTTTCATTGCGATTGGCTAAAAAAAATGCGTTGTTGGCAGTTGATGAGCCTGGGTTTACATAAGTTTGACAGCTCGGTGGATTGAATTGAAAGCCTGATGGTACAGAGGAATTTATCTTATTGGCATTAAAGCCAATGGTCGCGCCATCTTTGTTGTTCGCAGATATGGCTATTCTAGTGCCATTGAGCGTGATACTGTCGGGCACCGCAAAGTAAAAGGCAACGCTATCACCTAAGAGAATAACAGGACGAGGCTTAATAATACGAGCCGTAATGGCTATCGTGCCCCCATCGTAAAGGCCAGGGCCAGGATTGCAGGCGGTGAGCAATAGCAAAGCTGCGAAAAGAAACAAGCGGGGCATAGTAGCTGCGAAATCGATAAGTTATAGGCAGGAGCTGTGTCGCGGGCAAATGTTGCAAAAAAGCCAGCCCCAATGGGAGCCGGCTTTTTAGTGGCGGGCTTACACTACCGCTTATATAACACGGAAGCCGTAGGCTTCATAGCCTTGGCTCGCTCGGCTTTGTAGAAATTGATTAAATTTACTCGCCGTACCTGCGCTATCAATTAATAGCTGATGGTTACGGTCTACCTTGCCAAAATCGATGGAGAAGCGTAGCATCAGCTTGCGGTCGTTCAAGTCCGCATAACCTAATTCAACTTGGTCGAGAAAATAGATGCCTTTTCGTTTGGGTATCATATAAAATCTGCCGAGTAGTTTTCCATTGCGGTTTGTGAAGCTTAGAACGCCATTAGTTGTAAGGGAGCCAGGGTTTGCGTAGGTTTGGCAATCAGGTGAATTATATTTTACTCCCGTTGGTGTAGAGGAATCTATTTTATTGGTAAAAAAACCAATAGTAGCACCATCCTTATTACTCGCTGATACGGCCATGCGGGTGCCATTAAGGGTGATGCTGTCGGGTATTGCAAAGTAAAAGGCCACGCTATCGCCTAGATGAATGGTAGGCCGTGGATTGAGTACGCGGGCTGTAATAGCTATCGTGCCCCCGTCATACAGGCCAGGACCGGGATTGCAGCAAACCAGTGTAAAAAGTAGGAATATATAAGATAAATTGCGCATAACTAGATTAATTGCAAAGTTTTACACGATGGTTGTCAAAAATATTATCTACATCTGCTTTATTTAAAAAGCCACTAGTCTGATTACTAAAGTTGCACCGGTATAGAGCCATATTAATTACGTTACTGCCGTGGGCATTATACAATTGCTGAATAGATACTCCTTGAATTCTATCCCACATCTCATTAGGATTGTTAGGCGCACTATTCGTGTCATCCATAAAATCGTGGTATAAACCATAGGGCATCCATTGGCCTCCGTAATACCAGTACTCATTTTCCAATAGTTCTTCCATGCGGTAATAATGTCCTGCCGTGAAAGAGTAAGTTCCACTAATGGTTGCGTTCGGGCTGCTCTGAACGGACGACTCCATTACGCCCTGGCTATTGGGGTAGCGGCGCAGGGCGAAATTGGTGCCTAAGAACTGCGCCCACGACTCGGCAACATCGACGTACTCATCCTGGTTGCCATAGGGGTTGCCAGGTACCGCAGGGGTAAAGTAGTTTTTAACGGTTTTCTGGATAAGCACCAGCCACCACGCCTCGCCTACTCGCTGATAATGCGAGGCGTGGCTTAGCTCGTGCATGGTAGTTTGGGCTAGTCGAGCGTTGTAGTGCATCGGTTCCGAGGCCTGAGGCGCCCGGATAACCATATCTGGCAGCAGGCCAAATGTGAGGTTGAACAGATTCGGATAATTTCTGATGTCCTCCCCATCTAACACGCCAAAAAAGAATTGCGCGGCCAGTGATGGTGGTATAGTAGAAATGTGGCCCAGCATAGGAGCGGCCGCGTCCCCAAGGTTTGGTTTATGCAGCCAGTCGTAGCTGGTAGTATTTCCCCAGTGCGCGTAGCAAACCATGTCCCAGGGGGCTTTCGCAATGCCCTCGTTCTGACAATACTCGTCGTGGAAGTAGTAGGCATTGAGAATCTGGCTCCACATGCGTACCTGGGTGCGCCCGCCAAAGTAGAAGTCCTTGCCATCCTTCATCTGGCAGGGCTTTACCCAGCCTTCGATGTGAACGGAGCCCACGATAAACTGCGCGATGAGGGTATACACGGTGCGCGCCCAGGTACCGTGCGTGTCGAAGGGCTTCACGTTCACGCGCGGGTTTTTGGCCTTGGTGCCCATGATGGTGCCGATGCTGTAGCGCCACGGCACCGTGTACTCCCCGTTATTGTTGCTGTATGTATAAATGGGAATGCCCAGAAACAGGCTCCACACCTGCATTCCGCGCACGGGCTCCCAGCGGTTCTGGTCTTGGTCCCAGTAGCGCACGGTGCCGTGGGGGCGCTGAAAAAAGCAGAAACGCCACCGGGCCAGCTGCTGTTCCTTCATGCCCGCCTGCCGGAAGGCCTGAAATTGCAGGGCCGTATCGGTTTCGGCCACTTGCACCAGCGTATCGAGGCGCTGCAAGTCGGTGGCGGTGCGGGTGGCCAGCAGGTCCAGCGGCTTGGTATTGTCCAGGGCGGTCACGCCGTACACGCTACCATCTTTGAGCGCTTCGGCTTTTTCCGTATTCAGCGCAAAGCCGTCGCCGTAAATGGCCATGTTGGCAAACGGAATTTCCATGAGCTGCACGGTGCTATCGTGCTCCAGGGCCAGAAATTGCTCCTGGTCGACTTCTTGTGGGTTGAATTTAAAGTAAATGAACTGCTGACCCCCGCCCATGCCCCGGTTGGCGGCCAGGCGGGCGGCCTTGCTGGCAGAGCGGGCCAGGGTAGCTTCGGCCTTAGCCACGTTGCGCCGCGAAAAAGGGTTGGTAACGGTCGGCAACTCGATGGCCGGCCGCGCGGCGTCCGGCTGGGTTGGCTCAAGCGTCGGCTTCTGGCAGCTGCCCAGGCCCAAGGCAAGCGCCAGCAGCAATAGTAGCTGTTGGCCTAAGCGCAGGGGTAAAGCGGGGGGGGGGGGAGATGTTTGCTCATGCTCACGGCGGAGAAGAGTAAGTGAAGGGAGATGAAGACGAAAGCCGACTTGCTTTCGCCGCCGCAAGGTACGCTGCGAGCTGAGATATACAGTTGAGTTTAGTTATATGATAATAAGAATAAGCGTAAGAAACAGCTACCCTGCCAGCAAAAAGGCCAGCCCCGGGGAGAGGCTGGCCTTTTTGCTGGCAGGGTAGCTGTCATCCTGATACTAATAGAATGCACAGGTGTTGTCTGTTGCCATGTAGAGCTTGCTGAGGCATTTGTGCCGCCTTGCTAAGCGGTATAAGCAAAGTGGTAGAGATGCTTCGGCAGGCTATGCATCAGGCTAGTTTTTCTGGCCCGAGGTAGTGGCCGAGGGCGCTACCACGGCCTTGCCTTTGGGCTCGGGGGTGGTATTGTGGCCCTGGCCGCCCGACTGCACCACTACGTTGGTAGCGCCAGCGGGCTTTTTGGTGTCTTTGCCGGTGCCGCGCGGTTTGGTAGCGGGCTTGTAGTTGGGGGTGGCGGTGGTGGGGTTGTTGTTGGCGGCGCTGCTGCTGGTGTTGCTGCTGTTGCCGCTGCTGGTGTTGGCGTTGCCATTGGCGCCGGTGCTAGTACCGCCGGGGTGGTTGCCGGCCGTGTTGGCGCTGCTGCGCTGGGCGGCGGCCGTGCCGATGGTAGCGGCCAGCAGGGTGGCGAGGGCGAGAGTCTTGTTCATCGTAGAAAGCAGAAATAAATGAAGTAACCCGCTTACGGCCAACCGTTGGTTTGCGTTGGTCGGCCGGGCGCGCCTGGGTCCGCCCGTCCGGCCAGCCTAGCCACACCGCCGTTTTCTACCAGCATCCGCCTGAGCCAGATAGCCGGTCGGCGCGTCGAGCTAAGGCAGCGGCGCGCGGCCGGAATTCTCCGTCAATCAATCTGCACTTTCTCAACCTGCGACACGCCATTGCCTTGCAGCTGCACGTAGTACATGCCCGCCGGCAGGCCGTTGCGCGCCCAGTGCAGCTGGTGCCAGCCCCGACCGGCCGTGCCTTGGTAGAGCGTGGCCACTACCTGGCCCAGCACATTGAGCACGCGCACCTGCACGGGGGCAGCGGTGGGCAGCGAAAACTCGACCAGCGCCGCCTCCCGCAGCGGGTTAGGCACGACCGGGTAGAGCTGGGGCGCGGCCTGGAGCTGCTGGCGCAGCACATACGAATCGATGAGTACCCGCTGGCGCGTAAAAAAACGCAGGCTCAGGCTGTCGGGCGTGGCGTCGAGCAGGAGGGCCCCGTATTGGCCCGTGAAGTACTGCTGGCTCTGGGGCAGCCGGGGCCGGGTGCTGGTGTAGGTGCTGCGGCCACCCAGCCCGTTCACGATGTAGGTGAGGCTATCGACTTGCAGGCGCTCGTAGTGGTGGTCGTGGCCGGCCAGCACCAGCGAGGCCCCCCAGGCCCGAAAGGGCCACTGCATCACGGCCGTGTTGCCGTGCGCCCCCGACGAGTAGGGCGCGTGGTGCAGGTACACCACCTTCCAGCGCGCCTTGGAGGCGGCCAGCGCGGCCTTCAGCCAATGCGCCTGCTTCGAGTTGGCCCCGATGCCGTCGGGCTCGGCGGGGTCACTGTTGAGGGCAAAAAAATGCACGCTGCCGCGCACGAAATCGTAGTAGCGGCCATTGCCGGGCAGGGTGAAGTAGTCGCGGTAGGCCTGCCCGTTGCGAGTGTAGTAGTCGTGGTTGCCGAGCGACGGAAAGAACCGGTCGCTAAACGTCTTGGGCCCGTAGCGGCCCTTGTAGTTGTAGATGTACTCGTGGTAGTACTGGCCGATGTTCTGGTCGATAGTAGTCGAGTCGCCCAGGTCGTAGTTATTGTCGCCGAGGGTGAGGATGAAATCGGGGTTCCAGCTCTTGACCAGGTTGGCCACGTCGCGCTCGGCGGGGCCGGCAAAACCGTAGTCGCCGATGGCGGCAAAGTGCTGCCCCCACGCGCGCGGAGCCCCGCCGCCTAGCATAAGTAGCAGCGCCAGCGCGCGCACCGCTCCCCAAGAGAAAAGCCTGGGCGAAGCAAAAGCGTAAATATTTTTCATAGATATAAAATGCAAATTAAAGGGATAAGTTTTGACTAAACCGGGTGGTGCCTGGCGGGCGGCAGGGCGGGGCATAACTATTAGCAGAAAAGCTAGGAGATTCTGGCATTTAAACGCTAAAGGCCAGAATGAATATAAATAAGATGGTAGCGGTAATTATCAAAATTAAGGGGATTTAGGCAATTAACGGGGTACTTTTGTGGCCGATTATATAGAAGTCCACTTATCAGCAGAACTTAGCTATGAAGACAAACTTTCTACGAAAAAGATTTAAGACTGGCCTGGCCGTCGCCGCGCTGCTGGCCTGTTGCCAAGAGGCCAGGGCTCAGGGAATAGTTACATTTAATTCAGCATTTGTTCACGTCGATGCCGGCCGAAGCCTCATCCTGATAAACGCGCCGCTCAGCCAGCTCAGCCCCGCCGCCGCTACCGGCGACTCGATACGGACCCTGGCCGCGGGTGGACAGTATTACACCCTGCGCCGGGCGGTGGCGCGCCTGGGCACGGCCGGCTCGTACCAGGCCACGGCCAATGCCAAAACTTACACTGTGTACTTTACGCAGGTACCGGTGCTGGCCCTCAGCACCCGGCACCAGATAGCGGATACGCCCAGCGTGTACGCCAGCCTGGTGCTGACCGACACCACGGGCGTGCTGGCGCAGTCGGCCACGGGCATTGAGTTTCGGGGAGCCTTCTCGCAACAGCAACCCAAAAAGTCGTACGAGCTGAGCTTGTGGGCCGATACGCTGGGTGCGGCCGACCGCGACCTGCCGCTGCTGGGCATGCGCAACGACAACAAGTGGAACCTGCAAGCCCTGTACAACGACCAGCTGCGCATGCGCCTGAAAGTAGCCAATGAGCTGTGGCAGAGCATCCACCAGGAGTACTACAAAGCACAGGAGCCCAATGTCCAGAACGGCATCGACATGGCGTACACGGAGGTGTTCATTAACGGCAGCTACCAGGGAATTTATACCCTGACCGAGCGGGTCGATAAAAAGCAGCTTAAGCTGAAAAAATACGCCAACAACACCATCGCGGGCGAGCTCTACAAGGGCATCGACCGCGGTGCGACGACCTTCGACGCGGCGCTGCCTTTCAACAACGGTAGCCCGACCTGGGAGGGCTTCGAGTACAAGGAACCCAGCGAAAAAACTGACTGGACCAGCCTGCACGGCTTCGTAGACTTTGTGGTAAACAGCCCGGACGCTGACTTTTATAGCCAGTACAAGAGCCGCTTCAACCTGGCCAACGCGGTTGATTACTTCATTTTTCTGAATTTGACGCGGGCCATCGACAACACCGGCAAGAACATTTACATTGCCAAGTACAAGGCCGGCGAGCCCTACTTCTACGTGCCCTGGGACCTGGACGGCGTGCTGGGCAACAGCTGGAATGGTAGCAACGACCCCACTACCAACGACTTGCTGTCCAACGGCTTCTACAACCGGCTGATGCAGGACCACTCGGCCACGGGTTTTCGGGCGGCGCTGGCCAGCCGCTGGGCTAGCCTGCGCACGTCGGTGGCTACGAGTGCCTACATCACGGGTAAGCTACAGGCCAACAGCAATTATCTTCTGCGCAACAACGTGTACGAGCGCGAGCACCTGGCCTGGCCAGCCTACCAGTACGATGCCGCACAGCTCGCCTACCCGGCCACCTGGCTCGCCAGCCGCCTGGCGTACCTGGATGTGGCCTTCCGGCCGGCGGCGACTGCTCTCAGTACGGTGGGCGCGCCGGCCGAAGTGGCCTTGCAATTGTACCCCAACCCGGCCAGTGACTACTTGAGCGTGGAGCTGAAAGCCGGTCCGGCGCAGCTCACGATTCGGGATGTGAGTGGCCGCCCTGTGTTGCAAATCGCGCTCGCTGCTGGTATCAATAAGTTGAATACAAGCAAGCTGCCAAAAGGCCTGTACGTGGCTGCTATTCAAACTGCTACCACTACCGCCGTGCAAAAGCTGCTGCTGCAGTAAGCGCGCAGGCGCAGGTTTTAACAAGCAGTAAAAGCGGCCGTGGGCCAGGCGGCAAGCCTGGGCTACGGCCGCTTTGGCGTGGTGAGGCCGATGATGACACCGAAGTCGCCATCCGTTTGCCGCCAGCCGAGGGCCGGGCAATACAGCCGCGATACGAAGCCGTCGAGGTAGAGCGCCTCGTGGCAGCCCTGGCGCTGGAAGAAAGCGGCAAAATCGTAGAAATTGACCGGCCCGCGCGACATGGCGAATACTACCCGGCCATCGGGCCGCAGCCCCACGCCGTTGCGCACTACTAGGTTGGTCGAGTTGGGCTTAAATAATGGGTTCACCCGCCCGCCCAGCAGCAGCAGCGGCCCCGATTGCGTGGCGTAGGCCACGTCTGTCTTACTTGAAAACTCGCCGGTAGCGCAAATGCCTGCTCGCCGCGCCGTGGTGAGGTAAAACACGCCGTTGGGCCGAAGGTAAAAATTGCCCGTGCCGTGGGTAGTATCGAGCGGCGCGAGTTGCTTTTGGTTTCCAATAAACAGGCCCTTGGGCACACCGCCGGGCGCGTACATGCCGCCGTTCAGGGCAAAAACCAGCGAGTCGGAGCGTTGCGCCAGCCACGCCCGCAACTGCCCGAGGCTGCCGAAGCGCCGGTTGTGCTCATCCTGGTAAAATAGCCGGATGGATTGCCGCCGTGGGTCGGCCGCGTAGCTGAGGAAGTGGTTATCGGCAGCTGGCTTCTGCAAAAAGTACCAGCCGATTGCTGCCCCACAGCAAATCAGTATAAGCCACGATTGGCGCATAGCAGAACGGAAAAAAGGAGTTATCGCTTCGCCTGGCGGCCCGGGTATTTGGCGCGCAGCAGCGCCCGCACCTCCTGGTCTTCCTCTTCCGAGACAATGAGCTGGTGCTGCTTGCCCACGAGGTGCGTGCGCACGAGGTGGGCGGCGCGCAGCTCCTCGCGCAGGGCCGCGAGGCGGGCATACTCGGTATAGAGGTACGCCGCGAACAAGGCCACGGGCGGGCGCAGCTCGGCCACGGTGCGCAGGGCCATGAGCCAGGCTCCGATGCGCTGGTAGTGGTCGCGGGTGCGGCCGTTGGTATTTTGCAGCAGGGTTTCGGCGCGCTCCATCACTAGGTTGAGGCAGGCGTCGGGGTGGGTGGGGGCAGCCAGGGCCAGCACCTCGGGCACGGCGCGCTGCCACGCCCACTGGAGGCGGCGTAAATAGGGTAGCAACTCGGCAGGGCGGTTTTCGGCCAGCAGCAGCCCGGCCCCGAACAGCGGATTATTGCCGGGGCGGGCCCCCAGCGCCACCTGCTCGGCCACGAAGGTTCGGCGCTGGGCGGCGCTCCAGTGGGCTTGTAGGATGAGATAATCGGGCAGGCTGTGGGTGTGGCGGCAGCGCTGCGCCAGCGCGGCCAGGTACAGCGCCTGGTCGTCGGCCAGCGAGAGGTGCCGCAGGATGTAGGCATTGAGCTGCGGCGGAAACTTCTCGTGCAGCTGCCCCAGCACGCGGCGTACGCTGGCGTGGTCGCCGCTGGCGCGGTAGCGGTCGAGCAACTGGGTAGCCAGAGCGGCATCGTGAGCGGCAAAGGCTTCGCTGGTGCGTAGCCATAGGGGCTCGTCGGCCAGCACGGTGGCCACGCGCAGCAGCACGCGGGCTAGGCCGGCCTCGGGGGCGGGCACTGCGGCTAGTAGCGGACGCAGCTGGGCAGCCGCGCTGGGGTCGTGGGCCAGGGCGTGCAGCAGGCCGTAGAAGTGCGCGGGCGGGGCCAGCACCAGCGCGCCGGCGGCGGGTGGCGTGGCGGGGGCGCGGCCCGGTTTTTTGGTACCGGGCTGCGCCCGTAGCTGGCCATTAGCGTAGCGCCCGGCTAGCAGGGCGAGCGTGGCCGCTACTTCGGCGGCGGCGAAAGACTTTGTTTTGAGCAAGTGCGGAAGCTGCTGCTCGGCCAGCAGCTCTAGCCAGCGCTCTTGCACGTGGGCTGGGTAGTCGTCGTAGCCGAAGAGCTCGTAGTCATCGGCTGCCGGCTCAGTGGCGGCAGTGCTGCCCTCATACACGCCCACCCAGCGGCGCAGCGCCTCGGCTAGGCAGCCGGCGTGTAGCGCCTCGCCCACCATCTCGGCGTGCGGCAGTAGCACGGCGGCAATGGCCTCGTCGGCAGCGTCGTGCAGGGCGTCTTCCTCGTGGCGGTAGTCAGCGAAGTCTGGGTCATACTCGTCCACCAGTTCACGGTCGAAGGCCAGGCCCGACAGCGCCTCGCAGACCTCGGTACTGATGCCTTCGATGGTGCAGGTGACCAGCGGCGCGGCCGTGCTGCTGGCCCCCAGGCGCGGGCCAAACTCTTCGAGCACGGCCAGCCCCAGGGCCACGGCGTGCTTGCAGATGCCGTCAAAGTCGTGTGAGCAGTTGCATTTCAGCTTCGCGCCTCCCGGCCGCAGCGTCAGCTGCACTTTGTAGGGGTAGTAGCCAGGTGCTTTGGCCCTGAACTTGTCGCCCGCGCGGGTGATGCGCCCCACGCTTTTCGACCGGAAGTAGTCTTCACCCTGGCTAAAGCTAGTGGCCGTGGCCAGCGACTGCAAATACTCGCGCGTGAACATGCCGCAAAGATTGGGTGCGGGCCGCACTACCGCGCCAGAGCCGCCCCTGGCCGTAAAAGGAAAGCAAGAAAATAGCCGGCTGGTTAGGGTGGATTTGATGAAGTGTAGATGACAATAAAGTGCAAAAAAATATGTCGATTTAATGAAGTGAATTTATCTGGCAACTTGTCGGAGAAAGCTGGGATTGGCCCGCGTAAAAAAGGGAGGCCTGCTTGAGGAAATTTGGAAAATAGAGAGCGGAAACTGATGGAAGTAGTAGCTATATTTGGGCAAATTAATGCCCAAAAGGGCTGGGATTTTCCTTCGGTGCGGTAGCCCCCAGCCGCCTTCTTCAGCGTTTTCTGAACCGACCATGAAGCATTTTTTTCTGTTCGCCCGCGTAGGAAAGCTCCTCCTTCTCCTGCTGTTGCTGGCTGCCGCCGCAACAAGCCGTGCTCAGGGAATAATCATAATTAATCCCTTGCTCGCGCACGTCGATTCGGCCCGCAAAATGGTGCTCATCAACGCGCCGCTGCACCAGCTAAACCAGCCAAGCCCCGCTCGCGACTCGATAAGAACCCTGGCCGTGGGAAACCGGCAGTATCAGCTGGCGCGTGCGGTGGTGGCGCTGAGCGCCGCCGCCGCGTACAAGGCTACCGCGCAGGGCATTACCTATACTCTGTACTTTACGCGAGTGCCGGTGTTCAACTTCACTACCCGCTCCCAGATAATCGACACGCCCAGCGTATACACGCGCATGGTGCTGCTCGATAGCACGGGGGTGCTGGCGCAGTCGGGCGCAGGCATTGAGTTTCGGGGTGGCTTCACGCAGCAGCTGCCCAAGAAGTCGTATGAGCTGAGCTTGTGGGCTGATACCGTGGGCGCTACTTCCCAGAGCCTGCCGCTACTCGGCATGCGCAACGACGACAAGTGGAACCTCGAAGCGCTTTACAACGACCAGCTGCGGATGCGCCTGAAAGTGGCCAGCGAGCTGTGGCAGGATATAAATCAGGTATACTACAAAGCGCAGGAGCCCGACGCCAAAAACGGCATCGCCCTAACTTACGCGGAGGTGTTTATCAACGACCGCTACCAGGGTATTTACGTGCTGACCGAGCGCATCGACAAAAAACAGCTCAAGCTGAAAAAGTACGCTAACAATACCATCGCGGGCGAGCTCTACAAGGGCATTTCGGGCGACGTTGCCGACCAGTTTGCGCAGGCTCCCCCCTTCAACAACGCCAGCCTGCGCTGGGGTGGCTTCGAGTACAAAGAGCCCAGCGAGAAAATCGACTGGACCGACCTGCACGACTTTGTGCACTTCGTGACCACGAGCTCGAATGCTGACTTTTACGCGCAGTACAAAAGCCACTTCAACTTTGCTAACGCGGTGGATTACTACTTATTTCTGAACGTGGTGCGGGCCATCGACAACACGGGCAAAAACATTTACATCGCCAAATACAAAGCCGGCGAGCCCTACTTCTACGCGCCCTGGGACGTGGATGGCGTGCTGGGCAACAGCTGGGATGGCTCGAACCAGAATATTACCAACGACTTACTCGGCAACGGCTTCTACGACCGGCTGCTGAACGACTATGCGCCCGGCGGCTTCCGGGCGGCGCTGGCGAGCCGCTGGGCCGGCCTGCGGGCGTCGGTGGTGACGCAGGCACACATCATGGGCAAAATTGAGGCGAACAGCGCGTACCTGCTGCGCAACAACGTGTACGAGCGCGAGCACTTGGCATGGCCCGGCTACCAGTACGATGCCGCACAGCTAACCTATCCCAGTACCTGGCTGGCGGCCCGCCTGGCGTATCTGGATGGCATTTTTGCGCCTAGCGCGCTGGGCACGGCGGGCGCTACCGAGCCGGAAGCGCTGCAAGTGTTTCCGAACCCCGCCAGTGGCCATGTATCGGTGGTGTTCAGGACGGGGCCGTGCCAGCTGTCCATCGAAGACGTGCAGGGCCGGCAGGTGCTGCAAGCCACGGTGGCTGACAACGATAGTGAGGTAGATATCAGCCCGCTGCGCAAAGGCCTGTATCTGGCCCGGCTACAAACTCCCACGGCCACGGTAGTGAAAAAACTGGTGGTAGAATAGGCCCGGCCGCGCCCTACCGCCAGCGCCAGCCCAACTGCGTGCCGGCGTAGTAGTTGCGCCCCGGCGCGGGCTGAAAGTAGCGCCCGCCAAAGGCGTTAAGGTCGTTACCAAGGCTGTAGCGGCGGTCGGTGGCGTTCTCCACGCCGCCGTACACTTCCAGGGCCAAGCGGCCCAGCGTGCGGCGCCAGCCGGCCCGGCTGCCCAGCACCCAGTAGGCCGCCGCGTAGTCGGTATTGGCATCGTTGAGCGGGATGCTGGCCTGGTGGCTGAGCGTGGGACTGAGGTAAAAGCCCGCCACGCTGAAATCGAGCCCCGTGCTAAGCGTGTGCGGCGCGGTGCCCGTGAGGCGGTTGCCGCCGAAGCTCTGGCCGCTGGCCGACTCGTAGCTGCCGAAGCGGAAGTGGTTATAAGCGTAGCTGCCCCACAGGCGCAGGCCGTCGGCGGTAGGCGGCACCTGCGCGGCGGCGGCACCAAGCGTCGGCCCGGCGGGCTGCCACAGGTAGCCGCTAGCCGCTATTTCAGCCCCGCGCTGGCGGGTGTTGCCCGAATTGGCGTAGAGCTGGAAGCCCTGCGCGTCGGTGCGCGATATGATGGTATTGCGCAGCGCAAAGTCGAACAACGCCACGTCGAACGTGAGGCGGCCGCCCAGCAGCTGGCCCCGGCCGCCCAGCTCGTAGCTGGTGCCGCGCTCGGCTTGCAGGTCGAGGTTGAGGCTGCCATCCGAAGGCCGCAGCTCGGCCTCGGAGGGCGGCGAGTAGCCGGTGCTCACGCTGGCGTAGGCCGAGATGGCGGGCGTAATTTCCTTGAGCAAGGCCACGCGGGGCAGCACTTCGGGCCGGAAATTCTGGGTTACCACGTAGCCGCTGGGGTTGGTGGCGGCGCTGCTCACGCGGGCGATGTGGTAGCGCAGGCGGTTGTAGCTGGCCCCGGCCGTGAGCAAAAAGCCGGCCGGCAGCTCGTAGTCGGCCTGCGCGAAGGCGAAGCCAGTGCGGGTCGTCAGCTCGTCGTCGTAGCGCAGGGTAGTGGGGTTGCCGCGCACGTTGAGGTAGCTGCGCGAATTGGTGAACGACGCCTGAAACTCGCCGCCCGCCTGCGCCCGTAGCACGCGCCCGGCCAGCCGCCCCTGGTAATTGAGGGTGGCCCGGCCGCCGCCGCCCAGGCCGGCATCGCGCTGCCAGTCAACCAGGTAGGGCGTGGCCACGCGCACGGTGCGGCCGTACACCGTGGCCGTGGTGCGCCAATGCGCTGAGAACGTGTACTCGTGCGTGAGCCCCAGCAGGCCGGTTTGCGAGGCGTAGCTGCCCTGCTGCGCCACGGTGCCGGGCGCGGCGGCTGTGCCCGGCCGCGCCTGCCGCGGGTCGGCCTCAACCTGCGCCCGCGTGAGGCCGCCGGGCAACTGGTAGTAAAGGTCAGTGTAGAGCGCGTGGATGGCGAGCGTCTGCTTGTCAGAAGGCGAAACCTGCCCATCCACGGCGAATACATCGCGCTGCAAACTACTCTGCTGGCGGTAGCCACCCAGCTGCTGGTGCGCGTACTGTGCCCGCCAATAGTCGCCGTTTTGCCGGCTGGTTTCGACCGCGGCCGTGAAGCGCCGCAGCCCGAACGAGCCCGCCGAGTAGCCCACCTGGGCCTGCGCCTGGCCAGGGGCGGGGCGGCGGTTTTCGAGGCGCACCACGCCGCCCGTGCCCGCGCCGTACACGCTGCCGGCCGGCCCCTTCAGCACCTCCAGCCGCCCCAGCTGCGCGGGGTCGAGGATGTTGAGCGGCGTGGTGCCGTTGGCCTCCGTGAAGGGAATGTCGAAGTAGTAGAGCTTCACATTGCGCACCCCGAAGGGCGAGCGCAGCGTGCTGCCCCGCACGCTGAGGCGGTAGCTGCCGGTGGCGCGCTCCTCCAGCCGCACGCCGGGCAGCGTGTTCACGGCCGCGGCCGGCGAGCTTTCATTAAAGCGCTGAATAATAGATTGGTCGATAACGCCCACGCCGGCCGCCGTGCGCCGCAACGGCAGCCGCTGGCCGTAGCCTACTACCGTGGCGGCGGGCAGGGTGCGGGCAGTAGTATCAGTGATAGGGGAGGTAGTTTGCGCCGCCAGGCGCAAAGTAGGCAGGCTCAACAGGGCCGGCAAAAGGTAGTAAACTCGCATGGAAGCACGGTAGGCGTGCTTCCCAAACGGGCGGGCGGGGCAGAGGTTCAGAAAAAAAGTGGGAACAATACGGCGGTTGGCCGGAGCCAATCGCGCCACTCAATACTCCCACTCACTCCTGTCTGGATACATGCGCTCGAGTTTAAACTCGGCGAAGGAATTGAAAAAGGTCGTGGTTGGAAATCGTGGATTTTTTTCGAGGCCACCCGACCAGGTAAGGTGTACGAGCACGAAAGGACTTAAAGCGCCTTGCGCATCGTAAACGGAAAATAGCACATCATCCGAGGCACCAAAGCGGCACAGCGCCGCAAATTGGGGCGCTCGTAAGGCCGGGTGCTGGCCGCCAGCCGCAACCAGGCATCTCAGGTCATTGCCGGTTTCCAGGCTAAGCTCGGCTTCCAGCGCCAGCTTTTGCCCAATAGTTAGAGCCTCCCAAGGCTCTTCGACGAAAATGCGGGGTGGGTCGGCCTGCATAAAATCTTCCAGTACTTCGGCCGCTATCCCGGCGAGGTGAATGTGCTTGGGTGCCATTGGAAACTCCGCATCGTCTTCAAACTCATAGCCGCCAGCCGGCAATAAGAAGTAGCCGTTTTCAAGCTGGGTGCTGAACGCCAAGGCCTGCCAGCGGGAGTAGTCAGGGGCGGGGGTGGCCGCAAACTCCCAGACCGCCTGCTGCACCCGCTGGTAGTAGGCCGCGGTTGGTATAAACTCGCCGTAGACGCTGCCCATAGCAATATCGCCCGGCTGAAGGTCGGCGTGTCCTATCAAATGGGGGCCGGCGTAAATGGCTGCTTTCATAGTGCTGGAACCCGTGCTTTATCGTGTTCAGCAAAAATAGCCGCTGGTTACGGGTTGGTTTCTAGAGTTGTGCTCACCGCGATGACGGAGCAGCCAAGCGCAAGACAAAAAGGCACCAGAGTCATTTCAGCGAGAAATACGGCCCCCGTTCCTGAAGGCTGGCCGCTAGCCAAGGCTCGCAAAAAATGTTGGTTCGCCGGAATGGCTAGCACTCAGCGCAATGGCGAGCAGCCAAAGGAGAGCTTGAAGCGCTTTATTTAGAAAATTTCCAGATAAGCCTTGCCAGGATGAATTTTTAGCGAATACCTTTGCCGCTGTTTAGAACATGTCTAAATAATGGCGCAATCTCTCACCTCTTCCGTCGCTCACGTGCTACCGCTGGCTTTGCTGGCGGGGCCGGCGCTGGCGCAGCCCGCCGGCCGCCCGCTGCCCGCCGACACGCTGCGCCGCCAGCGCCTGACGGAGGTAGTCGTGACCGCCACCCGCACCGAAAAGAGCCTCACCGACGTGGCCATTCCGGTAGCAGTGATAGGGGAGAAGCAAATCAAAAGCATGGGTGCGCTGCGCCTCGGCGATGTGCTGCGCGAGCAAACCGGCCTCAGCTTAGTTTCCGACCACGGCCAAGGCGTGCAGCTGCAAGGGCTGGGTGCCGAATACACCCTGCTGCTAGTGGATGGCGAGCCGCTCATCGGCCGCACGGCGGGCACGCTCGACCTTACTCGCGTGGCCGTGGGCAACGTGCAGCGGGTGGAAATCGTGAAGGGCCCGGCCTCGGCGCTGTGGGGCTCCGACGCGCTGGCGGGCGTCATCAACATCATCACCCGGAAGCCGCAGCCGGGGCTGCGCGGCAGCCTGCGCGCCCGCTACGGCAGTAACCGCACCGCCGACCTTAGCACCACGCTGAACGCGGGCGGCGAGCGGGCCGGCCTCACGGTATTCCTTAACCGCTACAGCTCGGCGGGCTACGCCTTGCAGCCCGAAAGCGGCAGTGCCACGGTGCCGCCCTTTGCCAGCTATACCGGCCAAAGCCGGTTTACCTATAGCCTAAGCGAGCGCACGAAAGTCAGCTTGTCGGGGCGGTATTTCGTAGAAAACCAAGCAAGTGCCGCGCCGACGACCAACGAGGCAGGCCTCACGGCCGACGTGCGGCTGCAAAGTCGGCAGACGGATTTCAACCTCAACCCCACGCTGACGCACCGCTTCGGCGGCGACAAGTTTCTGGCCACGCTGCGGGGCACCTACAGCCGCTACCACACCCAGGAAGCCTACACCTACGCCGCCGACGGCAGCTACTTCGACGCCACGTATTTCACCCAAACCTTCCTGCGGCCCGAGGCGCAGCTCGACTTCACGCCGCGCCCCAACCAGACGCTGACCCTGGGCGGCGGCTACCAGCGCCAGACCGTGGTGGCCACCCGCTACGACGCCCGCCAGCTGCTGCACAACGGCTACGGCTACGCCCAATACGACTGGTCGCCCACTACCAAGCTCAACCTGCTGGGCGGCGTGCGCTACGACGGCCCCAGCCAATACGCGGGCCAGCTGAGCCCCAAGCTGGCCGCCCGCTACCAGCTACGGCCCTGGCTGGCGCTGCGCGGCTCGGTGGGCCGGGGCTACCGCGCTCCCGATTTTCGGCAGCTCTACCTCAATTTTTCCAACCCCACGGTGGGCTACAGCGTGTTTGGCACCGGCCAGGTGCAAGCCAAAGTAGCCCAGCTGGCCCAGCAAGGCCAGCTCGCTACCGACCCTGCTACGGGTCAGGCCATTATCTATCAATCCGCGCTCGACCAGGCTGGCCGCCTGACTACCGAAAGCTCGGTGGCGACCAACGTGGGCTTCTTGCTGGAACCCCAGCTGAAAAATTCGGATGTAAGCTACCGCCTCACCGTCAATGCCTTCCGCAACGACCTGAGCAACCTGATTGAAACCACTACCGTGGCCCTCAAGAAAAACGGCCAGTCAGTGTTCTCCTACCGCAACGTGACGCGGGCCTACACCCAGGGCCTGGAGCTGGAAAATACCTTGCAGCTGCCGCGCGGCTTCACGGTGGGCGCGGGCTACCAGTACCTTATTGCCAAGGACAAGGCGGTGGTCGATGCCCTCGCCGCCGGCCAGGTTTTTCGCCGCGACCCCGCCACCCTCGAAACTCAGCGCGTGCGCCCCGCCGACTACGGCGGCCTCTTCAACCGCTCGCGCCACAGCTGGAACGCCAAGGTGTTCTACGAAAACCAGCCCCACGGCCTCACGGCCAGCCTGCGGGCCATCTACCGGGGCCGCTACGGCTTTGCCGACCGCAACGCCAACGCCATCCTCGACGCGGCCGACGAGTACGTGCGCGGCTACCTGCTGCTGCACGTGGCCGCCAGCAAAACCCTCGGCCCCTGGCTCACGGCCCAGGCCGGCATCGATAACCTCACGGGCTACACCGACCCCGCCTACATCAGCACGCTGGCCGGCCGCCTCTGGTACGCCAGCCTGGCTATCGAACTGGGTAAGAAATAAGTAGCGCGGACTTTTAGTCCGCGAACAGCCTGGTACTTCCTCTTGAAACCCTTTCACTCGCGGACTAAAAGTCCGCGCTACATCCTTACCCATGCAAACCCTGTTCCGCCCCGCGTTGCTACTCGCCTTCGGCTCCCTGGCCCTGGCCTCCTGCCAAAAAGACGACGAAACGACCCCCGCCGCTCCCGCTGCCCAGGCCCAGACGGTGAGTAGCCTCTCGGCCGCTGGCACTGCCAGCAGCACTGGCCAGCCCATTGCCGCCAAGCACTACACGTTCTTTAGCCTGGCCGACAATAAGCAGATTGCCTACACCGACTCGAACACCACGAAGTGGGACGTGGCCTTCCGGGGCACGACCATCCTCATCAACGGTGGTAGCAGCGGCCCCGGCCAGGGCGGCGCGCAAGTGTACACCGGCCTGTTTGCCGACTTGGTAACGGCTCCCACTACTGGCTACAGCGTGGATGCCGCCCCCAAATTCGCTATTCCCACGGGGCCGGGCAACGGCTGGTATAACTACAACAGTACTACTCACATCGTGACCCCAGTAGCTGGTAAAATACTAGCTATTCGCACGGCCGCCGGCAAGTATGCGAAGATAGAAATTACCAGCTACTACAAGAACGCGCCGGCTACGCCCAGCATCACTGACCCCAGCGGCTACTACACCTTTCGCTACGTGTACCAGCCCAGCGGCAGCACGAGCTTGAAATAAGATAGCCACGCTTGTCATGCAGAGCGTAGCGAAGCATCTCGCGTGCTACACTATTCTCAAGACGTCAGGGATTACTGCGCCACGCGAGATGCTTCGCTGCGCTCTGCATGACGGAATTAAGTAAAAAGTCCGGCCGGGCGGCTTGCGCGCCCGTGGTTTGGGGGTAGGCCTTGTGGTGAGGCTATTTCTGCGCGAGCTGCTCGTGTCGGCACTACTTTTTAATGAATAAAAAACTAGCGATGAATAAGTTGAATTTTAATTTTCATAAGCTGCTGGCCCTGGCTGCGCTGCTACTGAGCGGCCTCACGGCCATGGCCGCGCCCGCCCCGCGTATCGTGTCGCTCAATGGCACCATCTCCGAAATCATCTGCGAGCTGGGCCGGCAGGGCCAACTCGTGGGCGTCGATGTCACCAGCACCTACCCGGCTGCCCTCGACAAGCTGCCCAAAGTGGGCCACACCCGCAACATCTCGGCTGAGGGCGTGCTGGCCCAGCGCCCCACGCTGGTAGTGGGCACCACCGAGTCGCTAAAGCCCGAGGTAGCCGCGCAGCTCAAGTCGGCCGGCGTGCGCGTCGAGCTGTTCAAGCAAACCTATTCGCCGGAAGGCACGAAGCAGCTAGTTAAAGAAGTAGCCGCCGCCTTCGGGGCCACGGCCGAGGTGCCGGCGTTGCTCAAGAAGCTCGACGCGCAGCTAACCCAGGTGCGCAAGCCGGCCAAAGCGCCCAAGGTGCTCTTCATCTACGCCCGCGGCACCGGCACCATGCTGGTGGCCGGCCAGGGCACGCAAGCCGAGAAAATCATTCAATTGGCTGGCGGCCAGAACGCCGCTACCGGCTTCGCCGACTTCAAGCCCCTCACCGCCGAGGCCCTGGTAGCCGCCAACCCCGACGTGCTGCTGCTCTTCGACACCGGCCTGCAAAGCCTGGGCGGCAAGGCCGGCCTGCTGCAAGTGCCCGGCATCGCGCAAACGAATGCCGGCCGCACCGGCCGCGTAGTCGAGATGGACGGGCAGCTACTGACGGGCTTCGGCCCGCGTCTGGGGCTGGCGGCTGGTGAGCTGGCCAGGAAGCTGCATTAGCGTGAGACCCCACCCCCGGCCCCTCCCCTCCGGGAGAGGGGAGCCAGTCGTCAATTGGCAATGAGCAATTATCAATTGATAGGCCGCTAGTTGCTCATTGTCAATTGCTCATTATGCGTCCGGCTCCCCTCTCCCGGAGGTGAGGGGCCGGGGGTGGGGTCTCATAGTTAACGAGCGAACACGAACAATCCAACCTTCTCTTTTCCATAAACCATGCCTGCCCTCGCCGAAAAGCCCGTTGCCACGCTCACCCCCGTCGCCCCGCGCACCCGCGAAAGCCGGGCGCGGATGCTGCTGGTCGCGCTGGCTGTGTTGTTGGTGCTGGCCGTGCTGGTGGGTGCGGGCGCGGGCGCGCTGCCCGTGCCAGTGGCCTCGGTGCTGGGCGTGCTGGGGCACAAGCTGGGGCTGACCAGCGGCCTGGCCTTCGAGCCGCAGCAGGAGGCCGTGGTGTGGGCCATCCGGCTGCCGCGGGTGGTGCTGGCGGTGCTGGTGGGCGCGGCGCTGGGTTTGAGCGGCGCGGCCATGCAAGGCCTGTTTCGCAACCCGCTGGCCGACCCGTCGCTGCTGGGTATCTCGGCGGGCGCGGCGCTGGCGGTAGTGGCGGTTATCGTGCTGGAAGAACGGGTGTTGAAGCTGGTGAGTGCCCTGTCCGGCGCGGCCGAAGCCAGCGCCTACGTGCTGCCGCTGGCCGCCTTTGTGGGCGCTTGCGCTACCACGCTGTTTGTGTACCGGGTGTCGCGGCGGGGCGGGCGGGTGCTGGTGAGTACCATGCTGCTGGCGGGCATCGCCACCAATGGCCTTGCCGGGGCCGTGACGGGCCTTTTCACCTACGCCGCTACCGATGCGCAGCTGCGCAGCATTACCTTCTGGGGGCTGGGTAGCCTGGGCGGGGCCACCTGGCCCACTATCGCCACGCTGCTGCCGTTTTTGGCGCTGCCGCTGCTGGGGCTGCCCCGGCTGGGCAAGGCGCTGAATTTGTTGGCCTTGGGCGAAGAGCAAGCCGCCCACCTGGGCCTGCCGGTAGCGCGGGTGAAGTGGCAGATTATCGGCCTCACCACGCTGGCCGTGGGCGCGTCGGTGGCGATGGTGGGCACGATTGGGTTTCTGGGCTTCCTGGTGCCGCACGTGCTGCGCCTGCTCGGCGGCCCCGACCACCGCTTTGTGCTGCCGGCCTCGGCGCTGGGCGGCGCGCTGGTGCTGCTGCTGGCCGATACGCTGGCCCGCACTGCCGTAGCCCCCGCCGAACTACCCATCGGCATCCTCACGGCACTGCTCGGCGCGCCGGTGTTCCTGTGGCTGGTGATGAATAAGGCCAATAAAATCGCCTGAATCTAGTAATTCCTTGGTTCAGCTAATCTCCACTAACCCCGTGCTGCAAGCTAACTCCCTTACGTACCGCCCCGGCCCCAAAAGCCTGCTGCAAAACGTCTCGCTCACGGTCCGGCCCGGCGAGGTGCTGGCCATCATCGGGGCCAACGGCGCGGGCAAATCCACGCTGCTCAAGCTGCTCAGCGGCGACCTGAAGCCCAGCGCCGGTGAGGTGCTGCTCGATGCTAAGCCCTTGACCCAGTGGCCGCCGGCCGCGCTGGCGCGCCGCCGGGCGGTGCTGGCGCAGCAGCACACGCTGGCGCTGGCCTTTCAGGTGCGCGAGTTGGTGCTGCTGGGCCGCTACCCGCACTTCGGCGGCCAGCCCACGGCGCACGACCACGCCGTGGTGGCCGCCGCCCTCGACCTGGTGGGCCTCGGCCACCTGGCCGGACGCGAGTACCCCACGCTTTCGGGCGGCGAGCAGCAGCGCGCGCAGCTGGCCCGCGTGCTGGCGCAGGTGTGGGAAGCCGAGGGCGGCGTGCTGCTGCTCGACGAGCCCCTCACCGGCCTCGACCTGCGCCACCAGCACCAGACGCTGGCCGTGGCCCGGCAGCTGGCGCGGCGCAGCTTCGGCGTGGTGGCCGTGCTGCACGACCTCAACCTCGCCGCCCAGTACGCCGACCAGGTGCTGCTGCTGCACCAGGGCCGCCCCGTGGCCTTCGGCACCCCCGCCGAGGTACTGACGCCGGATTATATCCAGTTGGGCTTTGGCCTGGAGGTGGAATTATTGGCGCATCCGAGCCTGGACTGCCCGCTTATCGTGCCCACGGTGGGGGCGCCGTTTTAAGTAAAGCTTATCGCGTTTGTCATGCTGAGCGCAGCGTAGCGGAGTCGAAGCATCTCTATCGCTTCGTTGCTGGCGTCAGAAAATAGCTTGTCATGCTGAGCGGAGCGCAGCATCTCCACCGCTTCGTTGCTGGCGTCAAGAGTTAGTTCTCCGGTAGAGATGCTTCGACTCCGCTGCGCTCCGCTCAGCATGACAGTCGCCGCCCCCAACTCATAACTCAAAACTCACCACTCAAAACTCAACAAAATGTCCGTCCTCACTGCCCCCGAAACCCTCGCCGACCGCTGGGCCGCCTACCAGCAGGAAAACCCCAAAAGCCGCATCCGCGACGCGGCCCAGGCGCTCGGTACCAGCGAAGCCGCCCTGCTCGCCACCCGCAACACCGACCAGCCCGACTCGCCGGTAGTAGCCCTGGCCGGCGATTTCAAAGAATTGCTCAAGCAGGTGCCCACGCTGGGCCGCGTGCTGGCCCTTACTCGCAACGACAGCGTGGTGCACGAGCGCAAAGGTCCGTACCTGGCCGTGTCGTTTCAGGGCCCGATGGGCTTGGTGCTGGGCGAAGACATCGACCTGCGCCTCTTCATGATGCACTGGCAGCACGGCTTCGCGGTGAATGAAAACGACCGCCGCAGCCTCCAGTTTTTCGCCGCCGATGGCGAGGCGCTGCACAAAATCTACGTGCTCGATGGCGAAACCGACTTGGCGGCCTACGAGGCGCTGGTCGAGCGCTTCCGCGCCCCCGACCAGCCCGATGCGCTCATCACCGGCCCCGCGCCCAGCGCCCCCGCCGAAGCCGCCGACGATACCATTGACGTGGCCGGCTTCCAGGCGGCCTGGCGCGGCTTGCAGGATACGCACGACTTCTTCGGCCTGCTGCGCCAGTTTGGTGTGAGCCGCACGCAGGCCCTGCGCCTGGGGCCGCCCGAACTGGTGCGCCAGGTTGATAACGAGGCTATTGAGACGGCCCTGCGCGCCGCCGTGGCCCAAGAGCAAGCGGTGATGATTTTTGTGGGTAGCCGTGGCTGCATCCAGATTCACACCGGCCCGGTGCACAAAATCGTGCCTACCGGCCCCTGGCTCAATGTGCTCGACCCCGACTTCAACCTGCACCTCAAGCTCGCCGACGTGGCCAGCAGCTGGGTGGTGCAAAAGCCCACCGCCGACGGCGCCGTGACTTCGCTCGAGCTTTTCGACGCGCAGGGTAACAACCTGCTGCTACTCTTTGGCAAGCGCAAGCCCGGTATTCCCGAGCAAGCGTCGTGGCGCGCTCTGGTAGCGGCGCTGTAGGGTAGTTAGCAAACCGTCTGTCCTTGCTTCGCTGCGCTCGCAAGGACAGACTTAATTTTTTCTAAAAAACATGTCCCGCTGCCTCCACCACAACACGCTGGGCTGCATAGCCCAATGCCCCGGCGGGTGCTGCCTGCACCTGTATTTCGGCAACGTGGGCTTGCGCCTGCTGCCGCACGAGCTGCGCCAGTGGCGCGGCATGGTGGACGAGCTCTGCACATTCTACCTGCCGCACGTGGCTGATGCTGAGGCACGTTGCCTCAGCTTGCCCGGCCCTATTTCTGACCAGGTTTTCCTGTTCTCGCTGGAGGAAATGTTCTTGCTCCACGACCTGCTCATCAGCGCCGCGTTGCTGCTGGAGGTAGATACGATTTTAGCGCGGGCGGCGAGCCAATAGTGCGAGTTTGTTAGGGGGCATTTGCAGGGGCAAAGGCAACCCTGGCGCGCTGAGCCAGCAAAATTCTGCGCCAAATAATTCTGTTAAACCAGAATATAGCGGCGGGCGTCGGCCGGGCGTACTTTCGGCGCTCCATCAACTTTCGCCGCGTGCGTACTCTGCTACTTTCCCTTTCCATGGCCGCGCCGCTGCTGGCCCGTGCCCAGGCTCAAGCATCTTATTTTCAGCAAGAAGTTAAGTACGACATCGACGTGCGCCTCGACGACCGGCAGCACCGGCTGCGCGGCCACGAGGCGCTCACGTACCGCAACAACTCGCCCGAGGCGCTGACGTTCATTTGGTTTCACCTCTGGCCCAACGCCTACCGCGACAACAATACGGCCTTTGCCCGGCAGCAGCAGCGGCAGGGTAAAAAGGCTTTTTTGTTTGCGCCGCCCAGTGCGCGCGGCTTCATCGACAGCCTGGCCTTCACGGTAAACGGCCAGCCCGCCACCCTCGAAACCGACCCGCGCAACCCCGATATGGCCCGGTTGCTACTGCCGCAGCCGCTGGCACCGGGCGCGGTGGCCACCATCGCCACGCCGTTTCGGGTGCAGCTGCCGGCCTCGTTTTCGCGGGGCGGGCACGTGGGGCAGAGCTACCAGATAACGCAGTGGTACCCTAAGCCGGCCGTGCTGGACCGGCGCGGCTGGCACCCCATGCCCTACCTCGACCAGGGCGAGTTTTACTCCGAATACGGCTCGTTCGACGTCCGCATTACGCTGCCCGCCAACTACACCGTGGGCGCCACCGGCGAGCTCCAAAACCCCGAGGAGCTAACCCGAATGCGCCAGCTGGCCGCCGCCACCGCCCGCAAAACGACCGCTCAGGAATTCGGCAAAGACCTAACTTTCCCGGCCTCGGCCCCGGCCACCAAGACCCTGCGCTACGTGCAAGACCGGGTGCACGACTTCGCCTGGTTTGCCGACAAGCGCTTCAACGTGCTGCACGACTCGGTGCGCCTGGGCTCGGGCCGGGTGGTGCAGTCGTGGGTGCTTTTTACGAATAGGCAGGCCCCCAAGTGGATAAAGGGCCTGCAAGACGTGAACACCGCCCTACGCCGCTATTCGGAGTGGGTGGGCGAGTACCCCTACAGCAGCGCCACCGCCGTGGATGGCGCGCTCTCGGCCGGCAGCGGCATGGAGTACCCGATGGTAACCGTGACCCAGCCGGACGCCATCGTGCACGAAGTAGGCCACAACTGGTTTTACGGCATTCTGGGCTCGAATGAGCGCGATTTTCCGTGGCTCGACGAGGGCGCGAACACCTACTTCCAGACCCGCGTGGAGGAGCTCACCGACCCCCGCGCCGGCCTGTTGGCCGACCTAGCCAAGGTGCCGTTTCTGAGCCGCTCGTTTGGGCTCGATAGTGTGCCCGGCGCGGGCCTCAACCAGCTGCCCTACCAGGCGCTGGCCAGCCGCGGCCTCTACCAGCCGGTGCAGGGGCCGACGTCGGACGACTATACCTCGCTCAACTACGCGGCCACGGTGTACTACAAAACGGCCGTGTCGCTCAAGTATTTGGCGGCCTACCTGGGGCAGGAGAAATTCGACCAGGCCATGCACCAGTACTACGCCCGCTGGCAGTTTCGGCACCCGTACCCCGCAGACATGCGGGCCGTGTTTGAGGAAAGTACCGGGCAGCCGCTGGGCTGGTTTTTTGACGGCCTGCTAACCCAGGCGCGGCCCTACGACGCCAGCCTGCACGACCTGCGCGCGGCCGGCGGGGCCGTGCAGGTGTGCGTGCGCACTACCTCGGCCGCGCCCTGGCCGGTACCCGTGTCCACGCTCGACGCCCAAAACCGCGTGCTCGAAACCCGCTGGACAGTGCCCCTCAGCCGGGCGGATGCGGGCGGCGCGGAGCTCAGCTTCCGGCCCGACAACGTGGCTTCCGTGGTCATCGATGCCGGCTACCTCACCCCGCAGCTCAACCGCGCCAACGACCGCCTGCGCCTGACAACCAGCGCGCCCGCCCGCGCCCTGCGGGTGCGCCCGTTGTTCAGCATCGAGCGTTGGGATAAATCTACCCTCAACTGGCTGCCGGTGCTGGGGGGCAATACGGCCGATAAATTCATGCTGGGCGCGGCGTTTTACAGCAGCCTCGTGGCTCCTAAGAAGCTGCAATACATCGTTATGCCGATGTTCAGCTTCAGCCGGGGCAAGCTCAATGGCATCGCGCACGTGCAGCGCAATTTTCTGCTCGCGCACCTGGGCCGCGAGCTCATGGCCGGGGCCACCGTGCAGCGCTTCGAGGAGTATACCAAAGTAGAGCAGGCCCTGACGCTGGTGCTGCCGCACCGCGTGGGCTACGGCCCGCGCCAGCAGGTGAAGCTGTCCTTCGCGGCCGTGGTGGGCGAAAACCAAAACCGCACCAACACCATTGCCACCGCCGAGTACGCCGTGCGCCACGCCGACGCGCTGCAAGCCTGGAGCGCCGACCTCGACTTGAGCCGGATGCAGGCCAGCAGCCGCAGCGGCCCGGCCGCCCTGCTGCTGCGCGGGGCCGCCACCTACCTGCGCTTCTACTCGCCCAAAAAGCGGGTGCAGGCGCGCCTGTTCGGCGGCCGGTTTTTGCAGAGCGGCACCCAGGATGCCTTCGTGCTGGGCCTCAGCGGTAGCCCCGACTACCGCCGCCAGACCTTCTTCCTCGACCGCCAGCAAATCTCGCCTGCCCTGGCCGCCCAGTACCACCAAACCGACAACCGCGACGGCGCTTTCCGGGCGTACCTGCCCGTGAGCAGTACCCGCTGGCTCAGCACCCTCAACGTGCAGGCCGACGTGCCTGGCCTGCCGCTGGCCGTCTTCGCCGACTTCGGGGCCACCAGCGAGCGCTTCCGCGTGGGCGACCGCCCCGGCAGCCAGCGCCTCTACTACGACGCTGGCTTCACGCTGCCGCTGTTCCGCAATTTCCTGGAGTTTTATTTCCCCATCGCTGGCTCGCAGTACGCCGACGGCTTCCCGAGTAGCGGGGAGGAGTTTGGAAATAATATTCGCTTCGTGCTGATTTTGAATACGCTGAACCCGCTGCGGCAGCTGGATGAGTTGTTGAGTAAGTAGGGTGGGAGCTCGCCAACCGTGCACCTCACCCCCTAATCCCCCTCTTTTTTGGAGAGGGGGCTAGGGGGTGAGGTTCCGCGCCCTGCCAATCCCTAATACCGCAGCCCCGTCCAGTGCAGCAACTGCCCCACAAAGGGCAACGACTTATCCGCAAAAAACGCCAGTAGCTCGGCCGCCGTGGCAAAGCCATCGGCCCTGGCCAGCGCGGCTAGCTCGGCCTCGCCGAGCAGGCGGCCATCTACGCGCAGCTCGCTGCTGGTCAATTCGATGTGCTGAATACTCAGGATGGGGCGCGGTAGCCAAAACTCGTACCTGTCCGGCTGCTGCGCGCGGGCGCAGAACTGCGCCACGGCCCCCACCTGCCAGCGAAAGCCCGCGCGGATGGTGTGCACTTTGGTGCCCGCGATAATGGCCGGAATAAATGCTTCGTTGAAGCCGAGAATCATACGCTTCGGGGTGCGCGGGGTGCGCAAGCGGGTTTAAACGCAATGATACGGCTGAGTAGGTAGCGCAGGCTCTCCGTTCGCGCGGCTCTCGCTCGCGGCCGCGCCGCCGAAAGGCCCGCGTCACAAGCGCGACCGACTTGCCTTTAACTTGAATTTTATTATATATTTTCCTGCTCAAAAATGGGTTTGAACTGTACTCCTTTGCTCAGTTGTAAAGCAGCTGCGTTATTTTTTTGTCTGTTGGCCGCCCACGGCAGCCAGGCACAGGGCTACGCCGAAGGCATCGGCCTGAGCTACGAGCGGCTACCATTACAGTTTAAAAATGACAGCGCTACTAATTTTCGAGCCAATATATTCCGGGCCAATATCATCGCGCCAATCCCGCTGGGGCACGATAGCACTCAAAGCCTGCTCGTTGGGGCCAACTTCGAACTGCTGGATTTCAGTGGCTCGCGGCCGGGCTTCGGGGTAAATGCGGTATATGGCTTTTCGCCTATCCTGGGCTACCGCCGCCGCCTCTCGCCCAAAACCGAGCTAACTGCCCTGGTGCTGCCCGCCCTCAACACTGACCTGCGCGACGTGCGCGGGATACGACCGTCGTCTTCCCGAACGCGCCCGGCTACCTCAACACTGACCTGCGCGACGTGCGCGGGGACGACCTGACCTGGGGCGGCGTGGTGCGCGGCACCTACCGCGCCAATCTCCGGCTGCTGTACCGCCTCACGCTGGGCTACCGGCAGCAGTTCTACGGCCCGCAGTACATTCTGCTGCTGGGCCTCGACTGGCAGCCGGGGCCCCGGTGGCGGGTAGCTGGCGACCTACCCAACACTCTCACTATCAGCTACGCTGCCGCGCCAAAAGTAAACGTCGGTTTCAACCTCATCGGTATCAACACCGCCTACCGGCTGCAAGCGCAGGACCGCTACCTGCAATACAAACAGGGCCACTTCGGCTTGTTTGCCGAAGGCTACCTGAGCCAGCACTGGGCGCTACGGGCCACGGTGGCTTACTCGGCCACGCGGCGCATCGACGTGTTTGCCAAAGACGCGCAGTGGCCCGCCACGCTGGATTACATCGGGCTGGGTAAAGCCCCCCCGCCCTTGAGCCCGGATATTGAAAAAGGGCTGGCCTTCCGGCTATCGCTCAGCTACCGCGTACCCATGCGGTAAGGTGCGGCGCTAATTTCCTACCACCTCCGGAATGTGCACCGTGCCCGCCCGCTCGCGCAGCGGCCGGCCCTGCCGCCCGCTGTGCTGGGCCTGAATTTCGGCCACGATGGCTAGGGCAATTTCTTCGGGCGTTTCGCTGCCCAAATCTAATCCAATAGGGCTGTGCAGCCGCTCCCGCAGCTGCTCCACCAGCTCCACCGGAAACGTATCCAGCTCGTCGAGTAGGCGCTGGGACTTGAGGCGGGGGCCGAGCAGGCCGATGTAGGGCGCGGGCGACGCCAGCAAGGTTTGCAGCGCGGCCAGGTCGTAGGCGTAGTTGTGGCTGAGGAGCACGTGGTAGGCCAGTGGGTCGGGCGTGGCGGTTTCCAATTCGCGCACGGGCACGATGCGCACCTCGGCTGCCTCGGGGAAGCGGGCGGCGGTGGCGAGGTTGGGCCGGCCATCGACTACCGCGATGTGCCAGCCCAGCGAGGCGGCCAGGCGCACCAGCGGCTGGGCGTCGTTGCCGGCCCCGTACACTACCAGGCGCAGCGGCGGGCGCAGGATTTCGAGCGAGGCGCGCACCGGGCCGGCGTCGGTGGCTAGGGTCAAAATCTGGGGCTGGCCCTGGGCCAGGGTGGCGCGGGCGGCCTCGGCCAGCGGGGCGGCCAGCAGCGGCGTACCGCGTACCACGCCCGCTTCGGAGAGCAGCACGCGCTGGCCCACGGCCGCTTTCAGGCCGCCGGCGTCGGTTTCGAATACCGTGGCCAGCACGGCCGGCGCGGGGTGCTGGGCAAAGCCGCGCAGCAGCTCCAGCGGGTTGTCGGGGTTGGCAAAGTCGAGCGGCTCCAGCAGGATGCGCACCACGCCCTGGCAGCCGGGGCCGAGGCCGTGGCGCGGGTCGTCTTCGTCGCGGGTGTCGTAGGTGACGAGCGCCGGCTCGCCCTGAAAAATGGCCCGGCGGGCGCGCTGCCGGGCGTCGCCTTCGAGGCAGCCGCCGCTGATGGTGCCGGTCAGCTCGCCGTCTTCGGTCACGAGCATGCGGGCGCCGGGGCGGCGGTAGGCTGAGCCGATTACTTCCACTACCGTGGCCAGGGCGCAGGGGCGGCGGGCGGCGCGGTGCTGGTCGTAGGCCAGGAATAGGCGTTGGAGTTCGGTCATCGGGGAAAAGGCTAGCCCAGGCATACGCCGGGCGGCCGGCCGTGGTTATCTAAACCACTGGCGGCGCGGCGGGGTTTGGATGCCGCCGCAACGCTGGGTCATGCAGAGCGCAGCGAAGCATCTCGCGTGGCGCAGTATTTTCAACGTTATTGATTACTGCGCCACGCGAGATGCTTCGCTGCGCTCTGCATGACCTGGCGCTTGCTACTTTCGCCCACCCATGAGCCCGACCATCCCCGTTTTTCCGCTCGCCGCCCTTGCCGAACCCACGGACAAACCGGCGGCCGTGTTTTTCCTGGGGCCGGACTCGACCGCGCCGCATTTGCCCATAGCCCGGCCCTACCGCAGCGAGTATTATAAAATCGGCCTCGTGCTGCGGGGCAGCGCCCGCCTGCAAGCCAACCTCGAAACCTACGACCTCGGGCCGGGCTCGCTGATGGTGCTCTCGCCCTACGTCATCAAGCAGTGGCCCTTCATCTCGGAAGACTTCGATGGGCTCAGCATCTTCTTTACCAAGGAGTTTATAGCAGCCAGCGGCCTGAACCTGGATGCGTTCGCATTTTTTGAGCGCGATGCCCGCCACGTATTCTCCCTGCCGCTGGCCGAAGCCGCGAGCATGACGGCCCTGCTGCGCACCATTGAGCAGAAATACGACGCGCCGCACGCCTACCGCGAGGAGATTTTGCGCAGCCTCATTCACATTCTGCTGCACGAAACGGCCCCGATTTACAGCGCGCAGCACGTGGCGGCCAAAACCAGGCAGACGCGCAGCCAGCTCATTGCCGCCGAGTTTAAGCAGCTGGTCAACACGCACTACGCTACCGAGCGCGGCCTGGCTTTCTACGCCGACAAGCTGTGCATTACGCCCAAGCACCTCGCCGAAACCGTGAAGGAAGCCACCGGTAAGCGCGCCGTGGCTTGGCTGGCCGAGGCTGTGCTGCTCGAGGCCAACGTGCTGCTCCAAAACCCTGCATTGTCCATCGGCCAGATTGCCGAGGCGCTGCACTTTGCCGACCAGTCCACGTTCGGGCGGTTTTTTCGGAACAAGGCCGGCGTGTCGCCGGCTGGCTACCGGCACGCTGTTGCGCGGACTTTGTAGTCCGCGTACGTCTGGCTGCACGCAAGCAAACGCGGACTACAAAGT
>CAXYJY010000063.1:0-8174 GCA_964277755.1 uncultured Hymenobacter sp. | reverse complement strand
CCGCCCGCACGCGGACTACAAAGTCCGCGCAACTGGCTTACATCCGCGACAAGCCGCCGCCCATTTCCACGCCGCCCGTCGGGCGCACATCCTTCACCTCAACCAGGCTATTCAGATAGTTCTCAATGTTGGCGTAGCCGTTCTTGGCAATCGCGCCCGCGTCGGCAGCATTTTTAGGGTTGAGGCCGTTCTTCTTCTCGTAGTCGTCGGGCAGGCCGTCGTTGTCGGCGTCGGCGTAGGGCTTGCCGGCGTAGGTGGGGTAGCCGCCCACCTGGCTGGGGTCGGTGATGATGCCCTGCTTGTACGAATCGATGGGCAGGCGGCGGTGCTTGAACTGCGTGTCGGGCAGCTTCACACCCTGGAGGTAGTCGATTTTGCCGGTCCGCACCTGGGTTGTGATGCGAACGTCAACCGGGTCGCGCTTGGGCAGGGTAGCGCCGGCGTGGTCGAGCACGTAGGCGTAGGCCTTGTCGGCGGGCAGCATCGTGAGCTCGGGCATGGGTAGGGGCGCGGTGGCCTTCATGTCGGCCATGTAGGGGCCGGCGTTGGGTAGTTCCTCTACCTGCACGCCGCCGTCCCAGTTGTCTTTGGTCACGTTGGGGAAGCCCTCCACGATGTTGCCGGCCACGTAGGCGCGGCCGTACACCTGATATTTGAGCTTGCTGCGGCCCGACTCGGGCTTCAGGATGCGGTGGCCGATGGGCGTGTCCTTGGGCGTGGCCGGGCCGGGCTTGTAGTAGTTGTTCACGATGTTGTAGAGGGCGCGGTAGTCGCCGCCGTCGGTCGAGCGATGCACCCAGTTAAACATCACGTTGTTTACGAAATTGAACACCCCATTCCAGCCAATCGACGGGTTGCGGCCCGCGTTGTCGGCCCACAGGTTGCGCATAAACGAGCAGTTCTCGCCGCCCAGCGTGCTGCCAAAGGCGTGGTTCCAGGTGTCGAGCGCCTCCGAAAAAATCGAGTTCTGGATGGTGATGTTTACCGTGCCCAGCTTCTGCTCCGCGATGCCGGTGCTGTCGTTGTACATGTGGCGGTACATCGACATGTTTTCATCCAGCCCCCACGAGGCCGACACGTGGTCAATCATGATGTTGCCAATCGGGTTGCCGCCGATGGCATCGTCGCGCCGGCCCACGTTGGTTTCGCCCCGCCGAAAGCGCATGTAGCGCACCAGCACGTCGTGCGTGTTCAGCCACACCGACTCGCCGGCCACGCACACGCCGTCGCCGGGCGCGCTCTGCCCCTCGATGGTGATGTAGGGTGCCCGGATGATGAGCGGCGTTTTGAGGCGAATAATGCCCGCCACGTTGAACACCACGATGCGCGCGCCGCCCTGCTCGCAGGCCTCGCGCAGGGTGCCCGGCCCGCGGTCGGCGAGGCTCGTGACCACGATAACCCGGCCCCCGCGCCCGCCAAACGTGTGCGCCCCGCCGCCCTCGGCCCCCGGAAACGAGGGCAGCGGCGACTGCGGTAAGTCAATGGGCCGGGCCGCCCACGGCACGTAGGGCTTGCCCTGCTGGGCTTCTTTCTTGATGATGGGGTAGGCCTTGTTCCAGGCCAGGTCCGACTGCCGCCGCTCCTCGGCCATCATGGCGTCGCTGGCCTTCTGCACGTCGGGCGGAATCTGCGGGTACTGCGCCCGCGCCAGCTGCGGCAGGGCGGTAAGAACGGCCAACGAAGCCAGCGAAGCGAATTGTTTTTTCATGAAAAAGGTGGGAGTTGGGAAAGGCGAAATAAGTGCGTAAAGGTCGCTGCTACCTGTACCATTTTTTCGAGCCTGTGTAGGATGTTAGCATATGGAGGAATACGGGCTTTTTGGGTTATGCCAGGGTGTACTGTAGACCCTGCGGGGCCGCGAGTGAGCGGATACGCCCGGATGCTGCTACGCGCGGACCCGCAGGGTCCACGGTACACCTACCGGCCCGATGGCAATATCTTACAAGAGCCAGAGAAGATGCTATAAATCGCCCTACCCGGCTGCGGCTACTTTTGACATCAGGTATAGTGTCCTTACCGAGCTATCGAAAACAAACCGCGCGCCAATGAACCGCAGCCGATGGAAGCAATTTGCCGCTAGTTATTTACTGCTGGGTAGCCTCCTGCTTCGGGCCATTGGCGCGGCTGGTTTGGGCAGTGGCCCGCCGCAGTCGTGTACTATTCAACTCCCCAAAAATGCCCACCCGCGCCTGCACTACGGCGCGGCGCGCCTCGCCACCGCGCTGCGCGCGGCTGGCTACCAGGTGCAGGTGCAGCAGCAGGATAAGCTGCTCAGCAAAAAGGGTCTAATTGTAATTGGTCAGGCCAGCGATGCGCTGCTGAAACAAGCCGCTGCTACTGCGCCACTAGCTGCCGATAAAGTGCCTGGCAAAGAAGGCTTCTCCATCAATACCACCAAAAACGAAACGGTTGTCATCAGCGGCACCGATAACTCGGGCGCTCTTTATGGCTGCCTGGAACTGGCCGAACAAGTAAAAAAGCAGGGCAAAATCGGCGCGAATCTGCACCTCACCGACCAACCCGAAATGGTGATGCGCGGCGCGTGCATCGGGGTGCAGAAGCCTACCTACCTGCCCGGCCGCAACGTGTACGAGTACCCCTACACGCCCGAAACGTTTCCGTGGTTTTACGACAAGGCGCTGTGGGTGAAGTACCTCGACATGCTGGTGGATAACCGCATGAACTCGCTCTACCTCTGGAACGGGCACCCGTTCGCGTCGCTGGTGCGGCTCAAGGAATATCCTTTCGCGGTGGAAGTCGATGAGGCTACTTTCAAGAAAAACGAGGACATGTACCGCTTTCTCACCGAGGAAGCCGACAAGCGCGGCATCTGGGTTATTCAGATGTTTTACAACATCATCGTTTCCAAGCCCTTTGCCGAGCATTACAATATCAAAACCCAGGACCGCGCCCGGCCCATCGTGCCGCTCATTGCCGACTACACGCGCAAATCCATCGCCGCTTTCGTGCAGAAATACCCCCACGTGGGCCTGATGGTGGCGCTGGGCGAGGCGATGGAAGGCGTGGGCCAGGACGACGTGGATTGGTTTACCAAAACCATCATCCCCGGCGTGCAGGACGGCCTCCGGGCGCTGGGCCAGACCGAGCAGCCGCCCATCGTGCTGCGCGCCCACGACACCGACGCGCCCAGGGTTATCAACGCCGCGCTGCCGCTCTACAAGAACCTTTACACCGAAGCCAAATTCAACGGCGAGGCGCTGACCACCTACACGCCGCGCGGCTCGTGGGCGGCGCTGCACCGGCAGCTCAGCGGTATGAACTCGGTACACATCGAGAACGTGCACATCCTTGCCAACCTGGAGCCATTTCGCTACGGCTCCGCCGATTTCATTCAGAAATCGGTGCAGGCCATGCACCACACCTACGGGGCCAACGGCTTGCACCTCTACCCCGAGGCCTCGTACTGGGACTGGCCCTACACCGCCGACAACGTGCCCGGCCGCCAGTTGCAGCCCGACCGCGACTGGCTCTGGTACGCCGAGTGGAGCCGCTACGCCTGGCGCGCCAACCGCCCCCGCCCCGCCGAAGTCGACTACTGGGGCAGCCGGCTGGCCGACCAATTTGGCAGCGACTTGGCCACCGGCAAGCACATCTTAGAAGCCTACGAGCAGGCCGGCGAAATAGCGCCCAAGCTGCTGCGCCGCTACGGCATCACCGACGGCAACCGCCAGACGCTGACGCTGGGGATGCTGATGAATCAGCTCATCGACCCCAAGCGCTACGGGCTGTTTACGCTGCTTTATGAGTCAGAATCGCCGGAAGGCGAGATGATTATCGAGTACGCCGAAAAGGAGGCGAAAGGCGAGAAGCACGTGGGCGAAACCCCGCCGCAAATAGCCGATGAAGTAGTAGCGCACGGCCAAAAAGCGGTGGCGGCCATTGAGCGGGCCGCGCCCGGTATCAAGCAAAACAAAGACGAGTTTGCGCGCCTTAAAAATGACATGTATTGCTACGACGCGCTGGCCAATTTCTACGCCGAAAAAGCCCGCGCAGCGCTGCTCACGTTGCGCTACAAATACTCGCATAAAGTAGCCTACCTGGAGCAAGCCGTGCCCTACTTGCAGCGCAGCGTAGCGGCCTGGCAAACGCTGACCAGGCTCACCAACGGCACGTATCTCTACGCCAACAGCATGCAAACCGCGCAACGCAAAATCCCGATGCGCGGCGTGGATGGGACGTACAAAACGTGGGTAGAAATGCTGCCGGTATACCAAAAGGAACTAGCCAATTTTCAGCATAATATCGACTCGCTGAAAGCGGTGAGAAATGCGCCCGTCGCGGCGAAATCTGTGGCGCTCCGCAACGCCTCAGTGACGCTGCTGACTAAAGGCGTCAGCTCGTACACGGCCGCCGTAGGTCAGTCAGTTTTTGCTGATACTGCGGCGACAATCACTGCGCTCGCGCCCGAATTGAACGGGTTGAAAGGGTTACGTCTTAGTAAGGCGCAGCAGGTAGCACAGGGCACCGAAATACGGTTTTCGACCAAAGTGCCGGTGCAGGTTTTGGTTGGGTTTTTCAATCAGAAAAGCCCACGCTACCTACCCACGCCTACCCTCGAAATCGATGCCAGCGCCAACGACTACGGGCAGGCCGATAGCAAGATTTCCAACGCGGTAGCCATCGCCGGCCTGCCGCCCGTGAGTGTACATACCTACTCCTTCAAGCCCGGCACGCACACGCTGAATCTGGCGCGGGGCGCGTGCGTGATTTTAGGCTTTGTGGAGGCCAGCCAGCCGGTGCCGACTTACAATGCGGGGCTGGGTAGCGCGGGCGGGGCGGGCAAGGAAATTGATTGGCTGTTTGAGTAAGATGTTGCGCGGACTTTGTAGTCCGCGACCACTTGGCTACATACCATATTATCGCGGACTACAAAGTCCGTGCAACTGTTCTCCCATGAAGCCCACCCATCTACTCCTGTTCCTGCTTACCACTGCCCCCGCCGCCGCGCAGGTGCTCAGTCACGACCAACTGCGCACCAGCGTGGCCCGCTTCAACGCGCTGGATAAGGAAGACGTCATCAATCTCGTGCCCAATGCCCAGGCGGCCGACTGGCTGGCGCAGCAGGTGCCGCTGTTCGAGTGCCCCGATTCGGCGTTGCAGCAGGCGTACTACTACCGCTGGTGGGCCTTTCGCAAGCACCTCAAGCAAACGCCCGAAGGCTACGTATTCACCGAGTTCATCACCCCGATGAAGCACGCGGGGCCGTACAATACCATCAGTAGCGCGCTGGGGCACCATATCAACGAGGGACGCTGGCTGCACGACCCGCAGTACATAGACCAGTATACCAAATTCTGGCTGCTCAGCAAGCAGCTGGTGGTGAATGCTAAGCTGCACAGCTTCAGCAGCTGGCTGCCCGATGCGGTGTATAGCCTGTATGAAGTCAATAAAAATCAGGCGTTTGTGCAGGAGCTGCTGCCCGCGCTCAATGCCGACTACCGGCAGTGGGAACGCGAGCGTCGGCTGCCCAGCGGCCTTTTCTGGCAGTACGATGTGAAGGACGCGATGGAGGAATCTATCAGCGGCGGGCGCAAGGAAAAAAACGTGCGCCCTACCATCAATAGCTACATGTACGGCAACGCCAAAGCGCTGGCTGCCATGTACAAGCTGACCAAAAACGACAGCCTCGAACGCAAATACGCCCAGAAAGCCAGGCAGCTGCGTGCCGACGTGCTACAAACCCTCTGGAACCCGCAGGCTGACTTTTTTAAGGTGCAGTACGAGAAGGGCGGCCTGTGCGCGGCGCGGGAAGAGCTGGGCTACATTCCGTGGTATTTCAACCTGCCGCCCGACAAGCCACCCTACGCCCGGCAGTGGGCGCAGCTCACCGATGAGGGCGGTTTTAAGGCACCCTGGGGCATCACCACGGCCGAGCGGCGGGCGCCGGGCTTCCGCACCCACGGCTCGGGCCACGGCTGCGAGTGGGACGGCGCGGTGTGGCCCTACGCCACCACCCAAACCCTGAAAGGCCTTGCCAACCTGCTCACCGACTACAAAAACCACGGCTCCATGACGCCGCGCGTGTACTACGACGAGCTGCGCAAATACGCCCTGTCGTTTCAGAAAAACGGCCAGCCCTACCTGGGTGAGTATCAAGACGAAAAAAACGGTGAGTGGCTGAAAGGCGACAACCCGCGCAGCAGCTATTACAACCACTCTGGCTTCGCCGACTTGATAATAACCGGCCTGGTCGGCCTCAAGCCACGGCCCGACAACGTGGTGGAGATTTTTCCGCTCGTGCCCGCCGGGCAGTGGGAGTATTTCTGCCTCGACCAAGTGCGCTACCACGGCAAGATGCTGACGGTGCTGTGGGATAAAACTGGCCGGAAATATGGAAAAGGGCAGGGGCTGCGCGTGCTAGCCGATGGGAAGGAAATTGCCCACGCCGACCAGTTGAAAAAAATAACGGCCAAGCTGCCCGGTTAATCATTATGAAAAACAGCATCTGCGCAGCTTTTCTACTGCTTTGCGTCGCCCTCACCGCCCGCGCTCAAGACCCTACCTACAACGTCCTCAAATACGGCGCGCGCAACGACAGCACGCACCTCTCGACCGCCGCCATTGCCAAGGCCATCGCCGCCGCCACGAAGGCGGGCGGGGGCACGGTGTACTTCCCGGCGGGCAAGTACCTCACCGGGCCAATTCACCTCAAAAGCAATATTACCATTGAGATAGGCGCGGGCGCGACGCTGTATTTCAGTACCAACTTTGATGACTACCTGCCCTTCGTGCCCACGCGCTACGAGGGCATCGACATCAACGGGTTTTCGCCGTTGTTCTATGCCTACAAGGCGCAGAATATCACCATCAAAGGCCGGGGCACCATCGACGGGCAGGGCAAGAAGTGGTGGGATTTTGCCGAAGGCGAATCGCGCCGCCGCGAGGACTCGAAGTGGCAGCAGGAGTTTCGGCGGCAGAACACGGCGGCGCTGGAACTGCTCAAGCCCAACGTGCCCGGCGTGGTGCAGCGCGGCTTTCTGCGCCCGCCGTTCATTCAGCCCATGTTTTGCAAAAACGTGCTCATCGAAGGCATCACCATTCGCAACTCGCCCTTCTGGACGGTGAACCCCGAGTTTTGCGAAAACGTGACCGTGACGGGTGTGACGATTAGCAACCCGAAGTCGCCGAATACCGATGGTATTAACCCCGAGTCGTGCCGCTACGTGCATATTTCGAACTGCCACATCAGCGTGGGCGACGACTGCATCACCATCAAGTCGGGTAAGGACAAGGCGGGGCGGCAAATGAACGTGCCGGCCGAAAACTACACCATCACCAACTGCACCATGCTGAGCGGGCACGGCGGCGTGGTTATCGGCTCGGAGATGTCGGGCGGGGTCAGGAAAATTGCCATTTCCAACTGCATTTTCGATGGCACCGACCGCGGCATCCGCATCAAAACGGCGCGGGGGCGCGGTGGGGTAGTGGAAGATATTCAGGTCGACAACGTGGTGATGAAGAACATTCGCGACCAGGTTATCGTGCTTGATATGCAGTACGATAAGACCACGCCCGAGCCGGTGAGCGAGCGCACGCCGCGCTTCCGCAACATCCATTTCAGCAACATCACGGCCGAGGGCAACCAGGCGGGTTTGCTGAATGGCCTGGTCGAAATGCCTATCGAAAACGTCACGTTTTCCAACCTTAACCTCGATACCAAGCAGGGCTTCACGGTGAAGGAAGCGCGCAACATCGCCTTCCACAACTTGCAGGTGAACTGCGCTACCGGCCCGGCCATTCGCACCGAAAACGTGCGCGACATCTGGCTCGATGGCACGCGGGGCACCACCGTGGCCGCGCCGCTGCTGGAGCTGACTAATACCACGGATGCCTTCATCTACAACTCCTTTCCGGCGGCGGGCACCGAGTCGTTTTTGCAGCTTAAGGGCGCGCAGACGCGCAACATCGTGCTGCAAAACAATAACTTGAAATACGTGAAGCTGCCCGTGAGCCGCGATGCCGACGTGACGGAGGCGGTAGTCGGCCCGTAGCGCTGCCGTACCGTGGACCCTGCGGGTCCGCGCGTGCTAGCATCCAGGCGCACCCCTTCACTCGCGGACCCGCAGGGTCCACGGTACGGCAGCGCTACGGGCCGACTACCGCCTCCGTCACGTCGGCATCGCGGCTCACGGGCAGCTTCACGTATTTCAAGT
>CAXYJY010000062.1:0-3150 GCA_964277755.1 uncultured Hymenobacter sp. | reverse complement strand
GAGCGCAGCGAAGCATCTCGCGTGGTGCAGTAAATCCTAGCGTTTGATTTTACTGCGCCACGCGAGATGCTTCGCTGCGCTCTGCATGACGGACGGAGCGCTTACAGAAAGTGGTTTCCGCGTGCCTAGCCTTCGTGGTAGCTCACCAAGTCGTCGATGGGCGAGCGCAGAATTTTGCCTACCTGCATGCCGTGGCTGTTAGCCACTTGCGTGAGGGCGTCGCGGAAGTTATACCCCACCGAGCCGATGCAGTTGAAGGTGTACTTCTGGTAGTCGGGGTAGTGCAGCACCAGGTTTTGGAAGAAGGCTTCGAAGGCTTCGAGCACGATTTGGCGGCAGTAGCTCACGTTGTTGTGGTCGTAGCAAAACTTGGCGAAGCTGGCCAGGTAGCGGTTGGGCAGCGGCTGGTTGTAGAGCTTGTCGATAATCTCGTTGCGGGTGCCCACGTGGTACTCTTCCTGCAAGGCCTCGCCCAGGCCATCGGGCAGCAGGCCGCGCAGGTAGTCGCGCAGCAGGCGCTTGCCCAGGTACGAGCCGCTGCCCTCATCGCCCAGGAAATAGCCCAGCGAATCAACGTTATAGGTGATTTTCTCGCCGTCGTAGATGCACGAGTTGGTGCCCGTGCCCAGGATGGCGGCAAAGCCTGCTTCGCGGCCCAGCAGGGCGCGGGCGGCGGCCAGCAGGTCTTCGGTTACCTCCACGCGGTTGGCGTTGGGGAAGGTCTGGCGCAGGGCGGCGGCGATGGTTTCGGCCTTGGCGGCGCTGCTCACGCCCGCGCCGTAGAAATAGATTTCGCGCACCTCGGCGCGGTTCATGTCGTCGGGCAAGTCTTTGTCGAGCGACGCCACGATGAAGGCCGTATCCACAAAATCAGGGTTGTAGCCCTGGGTATTGAAATACACGCGCTGGCCTTCTTCGGAAAGTTGGCACCAGTTGGTTTTGGTCGAGCCGCCGTCGGCAATGAGTATCATAAGGTGAGTGGAGTAATGGGGAAGCTGCGAAAATACGGCGGGGCATCCATCATACGGCTCGTCATGCAGAGCGCAGCGAAGCACCTCGCGTGGCGCAGTAAACTTAAACGTATTGATTACTGCGCCACGCGAGATGCTTCACTGCGTTCAGCATGATAATCGTAAAACCCTACGTGTGCTGCGTCGAGGGCAGCAGGTCTATCCAACCATCCTCACTCACTACCACGGCCAGGCAGGGGTAGGGCGACGAGCTTGTGTAGCGCACGGCCGAGTTGTAGCGCGCGCCGCGGCTGCTGTCGCCCTTCTCGGTGGCCTGCCCGTCGAGGATTACGCCGATGGCGTAGCACGTGCCGTCGGGCTCGACGAGCACCGCGCCGTCGATGGAAGATGCCAGGCGCAGCACGGGCGGCGTCATCACGCGGGGTACCACCCGGAAGCACTGGCGGCGCAGGCGCTCGGCCTCGGCCTTAGCCCCGGTGCTGATGCAGAGCATGGTACCGTGGCTTTGGTTGGCCGCTTCCAGGGCCAGCTCCCAGAGGTAGGCTACTTCCTCGTCGCTGAGGCTGGGGAAAACCTGGTGGGCCACGCGGGCAAAGTTATCGGCCTGCACCTTGCTCTGGGGCAGGCGCGGCGTGTTGCTGACCACCCGCATGAGCGTGTGGCCGCCGTGGCGCAGCTCCCAGCCGTAGTGGTTGGTAAACTGCACGGTGGCCAGTGGCTCGTACTGCGGGTGGTCTTCCTCTACCACGTAGCCCAGCCCGAACACGTGCGAGGCATCCGACACCAGCCCGGTACGGTCTTCGGTGAGCTCTAGTAATTTACGAATCGAGCGGTGGTCGCGCAGCGGCACGGGCGCTTCCAGCGTGAGCACCGGCACGATGGCCGCGTGCTGGCGGCGGGCCAGCAGCATGGTGCCCTGGCCCTCACCGCCCTCGTGGCGCAGCGCCGCAATGCCCAGGCAGGCATCGTAGAGCCCGTGGGCACTGCCCGGCGAAATGCGTAGCATCAGGCGGCGGCCCGCCCCGCGCAGCACCTCGTTGTAGTCGCGGTCGAGCACCGGCTGCTCATTGTCGGCGGTGTCGGCCTCGCGTAAGGCGCGGGTGCATTCGTGCAGAAACTCCAGTACGGCGGCGTGAGGCAGCGAGGCCGGGCGCGTCGAGGTGGCTTTGCCGGGTAAGGTGTAGTAGGAATTGTACGGGCCGGCGGCGAGCTGCACTACCAGCACCACCAGATAGCCATTGAGGCTGAGCGGCGTGGAGCAAAACGTGCGGCGGGCTTCCTGCCGGCTTTCGACCAGCTCGCAGATGGTCTGTTCGGTGGCGCGGCACACCAGTTCGTACCAGTGCTGCTTTTCCAGGCGGTCGTGGTCCTGCGGATGCAGGTGGTACACGTTGTCGCGCGGGCCGGCATCGGCCTCAAACGACGCGGCCAGGGTCTTGATGCCCATGAAGTCTTTGGGTGCGTAGCGCAGGGTAGGCGGCTCTACTACCACGCTGTGCGGGTCGTCTTCTTCGCGGCCCGAGGCCAACCCCAATAGAAATACTTCCGGCCGCAGATTGCGGTCGAGCAAATTAAAGATGCCTTCAGCAAAGAGCTGGGCCGAAACGCGGAACAGACTTTGGTGTTCCCACATGGCGGGCGGGGGCAGGGTAGCAGAAAGAGGGCGAGCCGGGGCCGGCGAAGGAGTCATGAAGTGGCTAGTCGTCGGGTTTCCGTTTGCATACGTAGAATTGCATTAAACAGTAACGCTACCACCGCCCAGCTTGCCTTAAGCCAGTAAAAAATCGTATCTTCGGGGTAGCGGCCCAGCGCTTGGGCTGCGCTGTTTTTCGCCCTCATCCTGCTCAGCCTATGCTCTTTGTCGACATGCTCCTGGTCATGGTGGTGGCCATTTCGTTTATTCCTATCATGACGGGCTACTGCGCCGCTTCGCGGGGCCGTTCGTTCTGGCTGTGGTTTGCCCTGGGCTGGCTGTTGCCCATCGTGTCGTTTTTATTGCTCTTTGCCCTCATCGCCCGCGACGAACTTGACCCCGGCCGCCGCCTCGTGAGCGAAGCCCGCCAGATTCTGAAAGAAGCCGAGGTGAGGGCAATGAGCAATGAGTAATATTAGCCGTTGGTTGCTCATTAGGCTTACTTAAAACGAGCCATGCTCACCTGGCGTCCACGCAGTGAAGATC
>CAXYJY010000061.1:0-388282 GCA_964277755.1 uncultured Hymenobacter sp. | reverse complement strand
GTTCGACTTGCATGTATTAGGCCTGCCGCTAGCGTTCATCCTGAGCCAGGATCAAACTCTCCATTGTAAAATATTCCTACACCCATGCGAACATGGGCTGATGTCGAGTGCTATCCTTGCTCGTATTTGACGTTTGCTGTCTAATTCGATTTTGCTTGTTTCTTCTCAGCCGAAGCTGACAAGACACTTACTATTTTGTCTATTTCCGTCATTCAAAGAACGTGCGCTACCTCCAATTGAGGTAACCGTGTGAGCCAGCTAAGTAACTCGTTTTCTTGCCGTTTGCAAGCCTTGTCGTTATTTGGGAGTGCAAAGGTAAGAAACTTTTCTGACTTTCCAAATTTTATTTTCGATTAAAATAAAATTTTGTGTTGGTGTCAAGCTCCTCTGTCGTGGCTGGCCGGTGCCTTTCGCGATTTGGGAGTGCAAAAGTACGACTGCTTTTTGACTTTCCAAATTTCTTTTCAGTTTTTCTTTGTTGGCTGCTTGATTAGGCCTGCCTTCGAGCCACTCCCGATTGGATTGGGGGTGCAAAGGTACTCTTTTATCCTGACAAAACAATTACTATTTAGAAAATCTCTACAATTTATGCATCTGTACTTCTATTTCAGGTAGCATAGGTCTATGAGGCAAGCTTCCTCGGATAGCTCGCTTACCGCCGTTGTCTCTCTATCGCATAATTAGTAGCCGCCATTCATGTGCAGTAGATAATATTCAAAGTAGGTAGCCGATGAGCATTCTAGAAATAATTTTCTAGAATGCCAAGTAGCGCGCGGCCCGCCCCCCACCTTTACGGGCATGAATTTTTGCACCCGTGCCACCACGCCCGAACTCATGGACGACCTCAACCTCGCCACCGATGAGCTGCGCCAGAACCTCGACGAGCTTGAAACCGTGAACACTTGGCTTGGCGGCTACCGACCAGTGCTTACGGCGCTGGCCCGGCTGCGCCAGTACTTCCCCATGAGTCGGCCTCTGCGTCTCGCCGACTTAGGCAGCGGCGGCGGTGACACCCTGCGCCGCATCGCGGCCTGGGCGCGGCGGCGGCGCGTACCCGTGGCGCTGGTCGGCGTTGATGCCAACGCCTTTATGCTAACCTATGCGGCGGCCAAAAGCCAGGGCTACCCCGAAATAAGCTACGCGCAGTTCGATATTTTTGCGCCCGAGTTTGCCACGCAGCCCTACGATGTGCTCACGGCCAGCCTCTTCTGCCACCACTTCACTGATGCCGAGCTGGTGGCGCTGCTGCGCCGCTGGCAGCGGCAGGCGCAGGTAGCGGTCATTATCAATGACCTGCACCGCCACCCGCTGGCCTACTACAGCATCAAGTACCTCACGCGGCTGCTGGGCGGCTCGCGCTTAGTGCAGCACGATGCGCCGCTGTCGGTAGCGCGGGCCTTTTCGCGGGCCGATTGGAAGCGCCTACTGGCGGCGGCGGGCATCACGCACTACGCGCTGCGCTGGTGCTGGGCGTTTCGGTGGCAGGTAGTAATTATGGCTTGAACGAATCTGCAAGCAATAGACGCTTTTCACAACCTATCTAATAGCAAACTAGTCAGGGATATGCAGCGGTGCTACCTAAATCAGTAGATAGTTGGCCTATTGCTGGTCATCACCACTTAAAAATTCTTTTAATTTGCCTTGGCCGCAAAGCATTTGCAGCTTCGCTAGTTGCTGATGCATAGCAGTTTCCGGCCCGCCAAGCTGCCGAATATTACCAACGAGATACTCCAGCACGGCCACTACTTCGTGGCGATTTCGCGAGCAGAAGGAAGGGTGCTGCCCTTGCCCAGCCTCATTACTATCCCGGAAGATACGAAGGGCATAGTCACCAGCCGGGTCGCCAGCCGGGTACCAGCCAACGTCAACCAGCCTAGCCCATACACCGTGTCCTCATTCGCCGCCCTGCGCATCACTTGCAGCCATAGCAGGTATTCCTTAATAATACTGGAAGTTTTGTATCCACCCCACCTCTACTACCATGTCCTCATCACCGAGGGAGTTGTAGTAGGTCACCCACTGAGCAGGTAACTGAAATTACATAAAGCTCATGGTCAATTTATTGAGGCTTCGAACCTGCTTTCTGAGGCTGCTACGCGGCACCCTATTACACAATCTTGGTCTCTACCCAAACAGTAGGAATAGCAGGCCCAAAGCCAGGATAAAAACCACGTACATCAGGCCGTCGGAAAGGATGTACTGGCGATATCGCCGAAAAAACGTACGAAAACGGCTCATAAGCAAGAGAGAAGGCGCGCAAAAATACGGCGGCTATTTTCTGCGTACTTTTGAGGCTATTCCTTTTTTTAATCTATTAATGGCTGTTATACCCCTTAAACGCTGGATTTTTGCCCCTGACCCCGACCCGGCGACGGTGGCGGGCCTGGGGGAGGCGCTGGCCATCAGCCCGGTATTAGCGCGGCTGCTGGCGCAGCGCGGCATCGCGTCGGCGGCGGCAGCGCGGGCTTTCTTCGAGCCCCAACTCACCGACCTGCCCGCGCCCTGGTTGATGTGCGACATGGACCGCGCCGTGGCGCGAGTTATCAAGGCCCTTCACGGCGGCGAGAAAATCCTAGTGCTCGGCGACTACGACGTGGACGGCATCACGTCGGTGGCGCTAGTAGTGAGCTACCTGCGTCCACTTGCCGATGCCTCCGATACCCTTGAGGCGCAGAGCCGCCTCCAGCCCTACATCCCCGACCGGCACCGCGAGGGCTACGGCATCTCAATGCAGGCCGTGGACTTTGCCAAGACCCACGGTTTCAGTCTAATAATCGCGCTCGACTGCGGCGTGAAAGCCGTGGAGCAGGTAGCCCACGCCAATGAACTGGGCCTCGACTTCATCATCTGCGACCACCACCTACCCGGCGAGGTGCTGCCCGCCGCCGTAGCCGTGCTCGACCCCAAGCGTTCCGATTGCAGCTACCCCTATCCCGAGCTGTCGGGCTGTGGCGTGGGCTTCAAGCTGCTGCAAGGCCTGACGGAAAAGCTGAACCTGCCGCTGGCCCCGCTCTACGCGCAGCTCGACCTCGTGACGGTGAGCATCGCGGCCGACGTGGTGCCCGTGACCGGCGAAAACCGCGTGCTGGCCGCCCACGGCCTGCGCCGCTTCAACGTAACCCAGGCAGCCGCTGCCCAGGCCACACAAGCGCCCGTGGAGCAAACGGCCTCCGACACCGCCGACGGCCCCGCCCCGCGCCCGCACCACGCCGCCACGCCCACTCAGCAAGCCCCGGATGGCCTGCGCCCCGGCCTGGCCGCCCTCCACGAACTGGCCGCGCCGCGCCAAGGGCCCCTGAGTCTCAGTTCATTGGTCTTCGGCTTTGCGCCGCGCATCAACGCGGCCGGGCGCATGGGCGACGCCCACCGCGCCGTAAACATGCTACTAGCTGAAAATCAGCAGGAAGCTCGCTACACGGCTGAGGTAGTCGACCATATGAACCAGGAGCGCCGCCTCTCCGACGCGCGCACTACCCAGGAGGCGCTGGCCCTGATAGCCGACGACCCCGAGGGGGCCGGCGCGCCGGCTACGGTGCTGTTTCAGCCGCACTGGCCGCAGGGCGTGCTGGGCATCGTGGCCTCGCGCTGCCTCGACCAGTACTACCGCCCCACCGTTATTCTTACCGAGAAAGACGGCATGGCTACCGGCTCGTCGCGCTCCATCGCGGGCTTCGACGTGCACGAGGTGCTGGAGGCCTGCGCGCCGCTGCTGAGCCAGTTTGGCGGGCACCGGGCGGCGGCCGGCCTCACGCTACCCGTCGAAAATTTGCCGGCGTTCCGGGCGCAGTTTATGCGCGAGGTGGCGGCCCGCGTGCCCAAAGGCCAGCAGCCCGTGCGCCCGGTCGACATCGACTCGTGGCTCGATTTCACGCAGCTCACCGCCGATTTTCTCCTCGAAATGCAGCGCCTGGAGCCCTACGGCCCCGGCAATCCGGCCCCGGTGTTTGCCAGCGCGGGGCTGCTGGCGATGCCCGGCTCGGTGCGGCCGGTAGGCCAGGCCGGCCACCTCAAGCTGCGCCTCACCCAGCCCGAGCAGTCGCCGGGCGTGGTACTCGATGCCATCGGGTTCGGACTGGGCCACTACCTGCCGCGCCTGCTTGAGCAGCCCGAGGTGCCAGTGCAGGTGTGTTATATCCTGGAGATGAACGAGTTTCGGGGCCAGCGCACCTTGCAGTTGCGGTTACTGGATTTGCGCTGGGAAACGGTAAGTGAGTAAATGAGTAGATGAGTAAGTGCGCCGCCTACTTTACTCACCTACTCATCTACTCATTTACCGCATGCGCTACGTTTCCCTGGACCTCGAAACCAGCGGCTCCGACCCGCTCCGGCACCAGGTACTGGAGCTGGCGGCCGTGGTCGAAGACACCCGCCGCTCCGCTACCACGCCGCTAACCGAGCTGCCCAGCTTCCGGCGCGCCCTGCGCCACCCCGAAATAACGGGCACGGCCGGCGCGCTCGCCCTCAATGCCCGCCTGCTCGCCGAGCTTTCCGACAAAACCAAGGCCGATGCGCCCGACATCTGCACGCCGGCCGAGGTGCTGCCGCAGCTGCGCGCGTTTCTGCTGGCCAATGGCTTCCGGGCCGACGCCAAAGACCGGGTCAGTTTTACCATCGCTGGCAAGAATATCGGGGTGTTCGACATCCCGTTTTTGCGACAGTTGCCCGGCTGGGGCACTGTCATCCGGGCCGAGCCCGCAGTGCTCGACCCGGCGTCTTTCTACCTCAACTGGCACAAAGACTCGCGCCTGCCGAGTATGCTCATCTGCCAGGCGCGCTCGGGCGTGCCCGAGCCCCACGTGGCCCACGAGGCTCTGGCCGACGCGCTGGAGGTAGTGCGCCTGTTGCGGCCATTCTACGAGCGGCCGTTTTACAAGGAGGTACTCGCTGACGGACAATAGGCACGGATGTTGCCACGGTCGGGCTTGCACCAGCCAACAACTTACCGCATGGAAGATTTTACTGAACCCGAGCCCTCCTATCCGGTAGAGCGCTCTTACCCAAGCTCAAACCTGGGCCGCCTGGCGCTTATCAACGCGCCGCTGATACTGCTGATAGGGCTGCTATTTGTAGCCGCCCACCAAGCTAAAGGCTACTTAGGCGGCCTGGGACAACTGCTGGCCGTTTGGGGGCTGACGGGGCTAGGTACCTTGGTCAACTCGATAAAAGCAGGTACTACCCAGAATAGCCGCGTAGGCTACCTGTTGATGGCGTTTCTGCACGGAGTTGTGTTCTGCTTCTTCACTTACGTATTCAGCCACATGGGCAATCTAAAGATTGGCGGTTGACGCGCCAGGTCAGTAATGAATGCATGAGCGAGGGGCGAATGAGCGAATTGCATTGGTAGCATTCACTCATTCGCCCCTCGCTCATGCACTCCTTGTTTTTACCAACTGCTGCTGCTGCCGCCGCCGCCGCTGCTGCCGCCGCCAAAGCCGCCGAAACCACCGCCGCCACCTCCTCCAAAGCCGCCGCCCCCGCCGCCAAACACGCCGCGGCCGCCCGAGAAGTCGCCGAAGATGATGGGGGGCATGAAGCCGCCGCCCAGGCCGCCACGCCCACCCCGGCCCCCGCCGCCCCGCGAGCGGAGCAGGAACACGAGTATCAGCACGCCGATGATTAGCCAGAAAATCGGCCCCGAGCCCGAGCTATCGCGGCTGCGACGACCACGCGGCCGGGCGTCGGCCGGGTCGGCTTTATACTCGCCCTTGGCCAGCGCAATGAGCTGGTCGGTGCCCCGGTCGAGGCCGGCGTAGTATTGGCCTTTCTTGAAGGCAGGGGCAAAAGTGTTGTCACCAATGCGCTTGGTGAGGGCGTCGGGGATGGCGCCTTCGAGGCCGTAGCCGGTGTGGGTGCGCACTTGATGCTCCTGCACGGCCACGAGTATCAGCAGGCCGTTGTCTTTGCCTTTGCGGCCGATGCCCCAGGCCTTGTACAGCTTCTGGGCGTAGTCGAAAATGTCGCTGCCGCCCAGCGAAGGCACCGTTACGATGGCGATTTGCGAGCTTGTGCTATCGTCGTAGGCTACGAGCTTGCGCTCCAGGGCCTCGACCTCCTGCGGCTGCATCACGTGGGCAAAGTCGTTGACGAGGCGCGGCGGGTCGGGCCGCGCCGGGATGTCCTGCGCGCGGGCTACTAAGGCCAGAGCTAGCAGTAGAAACAGCGCCCACACGGCCCGCCAAGGCTTGAGGCCGCGCGGAATGGGTCGAAAAATAATAGCTACGTTCATCGGCGGGGCTTGGCGGGGGAGTCGTCGCCGTAAGAAATAGAATCGTCCAGCTCGTTTACATCAGTAGCGGCATCGTAGGGGAAAAACTGGTGCAGCTGCTCGCCCACCAGCCGAATGCCGCGCTCAAGGCCGGCCACGTACTGCTCTTGCCGAAAAAACTCAATCACGGCTTCCTTCACGGCCTCCCAAAACTCGTCCGGCACCACCGAGTTGATGCCCGCGTCGCCAATCACGGCAAACTGCCGGCTTTGCCAGGCCAGGTAAAACAGCACGCCATTGCGCTGCTTGGTGTGGTGCATCTTGAGCTCGGCAAACACCTGCGCGGCCCGGTCGAGCGGCTCGGGCGTAGTGCACTTGGGCTCGACGTGCAGCCGCACCTCGCCCGAGGTGCGCAGCTCGGCCTGCTTGATGGCGGCATCTATGGCTGCTTCCTGGGCCGGGGTAAAGGGGGAAGTCATGGTTGTGAGGTAAAAGCTAAAAGTTGAGCGGGAAGAGTTCTGGGCTGCCGACTAGGCAACACCTAACCCTTCCTGCTCAACTCTTCACTCAAATTAAAACTGAACGGTGGGCGCTTTGGCTGCGGCCGGGTCGGCCTCGAAGTAGGGCTTCTCTTTGAAGCCGAACATGCCCGCGAACAGGTTATTGGGGAACGACTTCACGAAGCCGTTGTAATCATTAGTGACGTTGTTGAACTTGTTGCGCTCCACATTAATGCGGTTTTCGGTACCCTCAATCTGAGCTTGCAGCTCCTGGAAGTTAGCGTTGGTTTTCAGTTCGGGGTAGTTCTCGCTCACCGCCAGCAGGCGGCCCAGGCCGGCCGAAAGCTGGCTTTGCGCGGCCTGAAATTTCTGGATGTTTTCGGGCGTGAGGTCATTGGCATTCAGCTGCACGCTGGTGGCCTTGGCGCGGGCCTCGATGACGCCCGTGAGGGTAGCCTGCTCCTGCTTGGCGGCGCCCTTCACGGTGTTTACCAGGTTGGGGATGAGGTCGGAGCGGCGCTGGTAGGCGCTTTGCAGGTTGCCGGCCTGGGCCTTCACGGCCTGGTCGCGCTGCACCATGCCGTTGTAGCCGCACGACGATTGCGAGAGCATCACGACCAAGGCGGCGAAGTAAAGAAGAAGGCGTTTCATAAGGGGTGCGGGTTTTCTAAAAGCTGGCCGTTAGTTTTGAGGTCCAGCGGTGAGAAATAGGGAGAGAATTGCCCGAACCACTACCGCCGGTTAGCGGTTAGTGGCCCGGCCGGGCAAATTACGCACGCGCTTCGCCGTGGTTGTATAGCCTTTCCGATATTCCGGCCGCACCCCGCTGCCCGCCTTACCTTTAGCTACATGAAAGCCATTATTCCCGTTGCCGGCATCGGCTCGCGCCTGCGCCCCCACACCCACACGCAGCCCAAAAGCCTGGTGCCGGTGGCTGGCAACACCATTCTGGGCCACATCATCGACCGGCTAAAGGCGGCGGGCCTCACCGAGTACGTCTTCATCATCGGCTACCTCGGCGAAAAGGTAGAGCAGTACGTGCGCGAGCACTACCCCGACCTCAACGCCACCTTCGTGGTGCAGGCCCCGCGCGAGGGCCTGGGCCACGCCTTGTACATGGCCCGCGACACCTTCCGCCACGACCCCGACGGGGTGCTCATTTTGCTCGGCGATACCATCGTGGACGTGGACCTGCCCGCCCTGCTGGCCCGGCCCGGCACCATCCTGGCCGTGAAGGAAGTGAAAACGCCCAGCCTGTTCGGTATCGTCGAAACTGACGCCGAGGGCCGCGTAAACCGGGTGGTGGAGAAGCCGCGCATTCCGAAGTCGAACTACGCGCTGGTGGGCCTCTACAAAATCGCCAGCGCCGAAAAGCTGGCCCAGGCGCTGGAGTGGCTTATTGCTACCGACCAGCGCACGCACGAGGAGTTTCAGCTTACCGATGCGCTCATGCACCTCATCGAGGAGGGCGAGCCGATGCTGCCCGCCGCCGTCGATAATTGGTTTGACTGCGGCCGCAAGGAAACCCTGCTCGAAGCCAACGCCCGCCTGCTCGACCAGCCTGAGTTTTACCAACCCCACGACTACCCCGATTTCACCGACACGGTTGTGATTCCGCCCGTCAGCATCGGGGCGGGCTGCCGTATTGCACATTCCATCATCGGCCCCAACGTGGCCATCGGCGAGGGCACCATCATCCGCAGCACCATCGTGAGCGACAGCATCATCGGCTCGTATTCCGAGCTCAGCTCGGCCGTGATGCACGACTGCATCGTGGGCTCCGACGCCTCGTTTCGGGGCCTCAACCACAGCCTTAACCTCGGCGACAACACCGAAATCGACTATAGTCAGGCCCGGCCGTAGCCGATAACAGCAAACAGCAGTAGCGCGAACGTTGTAGTTCGCGTTCGTAGGCGAGCATTTGAATGCACCCTACGAACGCGAACTACAACGTTCGTGCTACTGCCGCTACTGCTGTTTGCCAGCTTACCGCCGAATGCTGAATTTGCCGGCGGTGATGGCCTTGCTGGTGGCCGTGGTGCCCGTGCCCGACACGCCTGTGAACTCAAACGAGCCAATGATGTCTTCTACGCCCAAAGTCGACACCGTAACCGAGCCCACGCCGGTGCGGGTGATGTTATTGGCCGTATATGTGGTGCTGACGCCGTTGATATACGTCTGGTAGGTAGCCGTGTACGACTTGCCAGGCACGGCCACGCCGAGGTCGTAGGTGCCGGTGGCGGCTGGCACGTTGATGGTGAGCGTCGATACGTCGGTACCGTTGCTGGCCTTCACCACGCTCGTGAGCATCAGCATACCGTTGCTGATGGTGTAGCCGGAGTTGTTAGAAACCGGCTGCCCGTCTACCGTCCAGCTCATGCCCGAGAGGATGGGCGCGGAGGGGTCGACCCCGTTTTTTTTCTTGTCGCAAGCGCCCAGCACCACGAGCGATACCAGCGCCAGCAGGCGCGCCGAAGAAGTAAAAGTGAGCTGCATACGAAGCGTGCGTAAAAGCCAGAAAAAAAAGGAAAATACCGCCATACCCGGCCAGGCAAAGCTACTCGCCCAACGCGCACTCTTACAACGCGGTAAAATTCAAAACCGGTTATTTTTATTGAATTATACCACCATATTATCAATTAGCCGCACGCCGGCCAAGTGCGCGGCCACGCACAGCACTACCGCCCGGCCCGGCTCGTAGCCGGCCACCGGCTGTAAGGTCTGCGCGTCGGCTACCTCGAAGTACTCGGGCGTGAGCTGCGGCTCTTGCGCCAGCGCGGCCAGCGCCGTAGCCTGCACCTCGGCGGGCGGCGTGCCCTGGCGCACCAGCGTGGCGGCCTGCTGTAGCACCTGGTAGATAAGCGGAGCCACGGCCCGCGCCGCCGGCGTGAGGCGCGCATTGCGCGACGACATGGCCAGGCCGTCGGTTTCGCGCACCGTGGGGTACACTACTAGCTCCAGGTCAAACGACAAGTCAGCAACCAGCTGACGCACAACGGCTACCTGCTGAAAATCCTTCTGCCCGAAGTAAGCCGCGTGCGGCCGGGCCAGGTGAAAAAGCTTGCTCACTACCGTGGCCACGCCATTGAAGTGGCCGGGCCGGTGCGCGCCCTCCATCACCCGCTCCAGCGCCCCAAAGTCGAAGCGCAGCAACGTGGGCTGCGGGTACACCTCGGCCACGGAGGGTAGAAAAAGGGCCGTGCAACCGGCCGGGGCCAGCAGGGCCGCGTCTTGCTCGGGCTGGCGCGGGTAGAGGCGCAGGTCGTCGGGGTTGTTGAACTGCGTGGGGTTAACAAACACGGAAACAATAACTTCATCGCAGGCTTGCGCGGCGGTGCGCACCAGTTGCAAGTGGCCCGCGTGCAGCGCGCCCATGGTGGGCACCAAACCCAGGCGGCGGCCCGCCCCACGCGCCTGCTCCACGTAGGCGCGCAGCTCGGCTGCCGTAGTAAAAATTAGCATCTGTCTTTTGTCCTAAAAAAAATGAGCTGGGTGAATTATATTGATTTTTCGCTAAAAATTGCGTAATTTTGTGTAGCCAAGCCTTGGCCTTTTTTTAAATATCTTTTCCTACTATCATGTCGAAGTTGCGCATCCTGTACGCGGCCACCGAAATTGACCCTTTCCTGCAAACCACGAAAGTGGCTGAGCTACTGCGCCGTTTGCCGGCCGCCATGCAGGAGACCGGGGCTGAAATCCGGATTTTCGTGCCTCGCTTCGGCATTATCAATGAACGCAAAAACCGGCTGCACGAAGTGGTGCGCCTCTCGGGCATCAACATTGCCGTGGGCGACGACGAGAAGCCGCTGGTAATTAAGGTAGCTTCGATTCCGACCGCGAAGCTACAGGTTTATTTTATTGACAACGAAGATTACTTCCACCGCAAGTCGGCGCTGGTTGACAAAAACGACAAATTTTACGCTGACAACGACGAGCGCGCCATCTTCTTTTGTAAAGGCGTGCTCGAAACGGTGAAGAAGCTCGGCTGGTCGCCCGACATCGTGCATTGCAACGACTGGATGACCTCGCTCATTCCGCTCTACCTGAAAACGACCTACAAAAAAGACCCGGTTTTCAAGGATGCCAAGTCGGTATTCACGGTTTATAACAACGAGTTCAGCGACAAATTTGAGGGCGACCTGGTGGAAAAAGCCAAAATGCTCGACATCGAAGACGACATGCTGAAGGAGTTGAAATCAAACGATTTCTCGGGCTTCGTGAAGCTGGGCATGGAGTACGCCGACACGGTAGTGCGCTCCGACGAAGACTTTTCGGACAACCTCAACGGGCTGTTCCAGGAGTACTCCTCGCGCAAGCGCCTGAGCCAGGTAGCGGCTGACGAAAACCTGCTCTCGTCGTACCAGGCCCTGTACGACGAGCTGGCCCACTAGGCTGGTTAGGGTATAATATTACCGGCTGTCGTAACTTCGCAGTTCCGAACCGGCCGCTGGCTTCGCTTTGGGCGGGCCGGCGGCCGGTTTTTTTGTTTCCAAAAACCTGACTTTTAGATAGTTTGACAACATGGCCTTGCATTAAAAGCCGGGCCCGTCGCAAGTTGAAAAACGTACTTATTAAGCTTTACTTCAACATCTTTTTATCCTATTAGCCATGTGCGGCATCGTAGCGTACCTGGGCCATCGTGAGGCCTGCCCCATTATTCTCAAAGGATTGCACCGCCTCGAATACCGGGGCTACGACTCGGCCGGCGTGGCCCTGCTCAACGGCACGCTGAGCGTGTACAAGAAAAAAGGCAAAGTAGCTGACCTCGAAGGCTTTTTGCAGGACAAGGACACCCACGCTACCGTGGGCATGGGCCACACCCGCTGGGCCACCCACGGCGAGCCCAACGACGTGAACGCCCACCCGCACTACTCGACCTCGGAGCGCATTGCCATCATCCACAACGGCATTATCGAGAACTACGCGGCCCTGAAAACCCACCTGGAGCAGCAGGGGCACGTGTTTCACTCCGACACCGACACGGAGGTGTTCGTGAACCTTATCGAGGAGATTCAGAAGCAAAACGAGTGCTCGCTCGAAGAGGCCGTGCGCCTGGCGCTGCACGAGGTGGTAGGGGCCTACGCCATCGTGGTGCTGAGCAAGGACGCGCCCGACCAGCTCATCGCGGCCCGCAAGGGCTCGCCGCTGGTTATCGGCATCGGCGAAGGCGAGTTTTTCGTGGCTTCGGATGCCACGCCCATCATCGAGTACACCAACGAGGTAGTGTACGTGAACGATTACGAGCTGGCCGTTATCAAGGACGGGCAGCTGGCCATCCGCTCGCGCGAAGACGTGGCGCAGACGCCCTACATCCAGCGCCTGGAGCTGGAGCTTGATAGCATTGAAAAGGGTGGCTACGAGCACTTTATGCTCAAGGAAATCTTCGAACAGCCCCGCTCTATTCTCGATTCGATGCGCGGGCGCCTGGAGCAGGGCGGCAGCCACTTGAACATGGCGGGTTTCCGGGCCTACGAGCAGAAGTTTGTGAATGCCCAGCGCATTATCGTCGTGGCTTGCGGTACCTCCTGGCACGCCGGGCTGGTGGCCGAGTACCTCATCGAGGATTTGGCGCGCATTCCGGTAGAGGTGGAGTACGCCTCGGAGTTCCGCTACCGCAACCCCGTTATCTCGGAGCGCGACATCGTAATCGCCATCTCGCAGAGCGGCGAAACGGCTGACACGCTGGCCGCCCTGGAGCTGGCCAAAAGCAAGGGCGCGACCATCTTCGGCATCTGCAACGTGGTGGGTAGCAGCATCGCGCGCGCTACCGACGCCGGCGCTTATACCCACGCCGGCCCCGAAATCGGGGTGGCTTCGACCAAGGCCTTCACCGCCCAGGTAACGGTGCTGACCTTGCTGGCCATGTGCATGGGGCAGCGCCGGGGCACCATCTCCGACACCAAGCTGCGCGAGCTCACCACCGAGCTGCACAACATTCCGAGCAAGGTAGAGAAAGCCCTCAAGCTCGACGCCGAGATTCAGACTATCGCCGAAACCTTCAAGGACGTGCCCAACTTCCTGTACCTGGGCCGCGGCTACAACTTCCCGGTAGCGCTGGAAGGCGCGCTCAAGCTCAAGGAAATCAGCTACATCCACGCCGAGGGATACCCGGCCGCCGAGATGAAGCACGGCCCCATCGCCCTCATCGACGAGAACATGCCGGTGGTGGTAATCGCCACCAAGGACAGCTCGTACGAGAAGGTAGTGAGCAACATCCAGGAGGTGAAAGCCCGCAAGGGCCGCATCATCGCCGTGGTGAGCGAGGGCGACACGACCATTCCGGCCATGGCCGAGTTCGTGATTGAAGTGCCCCACACCTCGGAAGTGCTCGTGCCGCTTGTGTCGGTCATTCCGCTGCAATTGCTGAGCTACCACATCGCCGTGATGCGCGGCTGCAACGTGGACCAGCCCCGCAACCTCGCCAAATCGGTGACGGTGGAGTAGCCTTAAAATGTGAGAATGTGAAAGATGGGGGAGATGTGGAGATTGACTGAGTTAGTCGATTTCCGCATCTCCCCCATTTTTGCGTTCCTACAGCACAGCAATTTTCACATTTCCCCATTTTTCACATCCTCACATTTACTAAAAATATGGCTCACCAAATTATCCTCACCGACCAAGCGCCCGCGCCCATCGGCCCCTATTCGCAGGCCGTGAAGGCCGGCACTACCGTGTACGTATCGGGCCAGATACCGCTGAGCGCCGCCGGCCAGCTCGTGGGCGAAGGCGACGTAGCCGCCCAGACGCACCAGGTGCTGCGCAACCTCACGGCCGTGCTGGCGGCGGCGGGGCTGGCGCTCACCGACGTGGTGAAGTGCTCCATCTTCGTGAAAGACCTGGGCAACTTCGCCACCATCAACCAGATATACGGCACGTACTTCGACGAGGCCACGGCCCCGGCCCGCGAAACGGTAGAGGTAAGCCGCCTGCCGCGCGATGTGGAAGTCGAGATTTCGTGCATCGCGGTGGCATAATGTAGGGTAAGCTTTAGCTTGCCTTTGCTACGCTAGCTTGCCAATGCACTGAGAGCGTGCAAAAGGCAAGCTAAAGCTTACCCTACACTCGCCGTACCTTTGTCTTACTATGAGTGAAAGACCTGTTCGGGTGCGTTTTGCACCCTCGCCCACCGGCCCGCTGCATATTGGCGGCGTTCGCACGGCCCTCTATAACTACCTGCTGGCCCGCAAGCTGGGCGGCACCATGATTCTGCGCATCGAGGACACCGACCAGAACCGCTTTGTGCCTGGTGCGGAAGACTACATCCGCCAGAGCCTCGACTGGGTAGGTATTGAACTCGATGAAAGCCCCTGGGTAGGCGGCCCCCACGCCCCCTACCGCCAGAGCGAGCGCAAGCCCATGTACCGCGCCTACGCCGACCAGCTCATCCGCGACGGCTACGCCTACTACGCCTTCGACACGCCCGAGGAACTCGACGCCATGCGCGAGCGCCTCACCGCCGCCAAGGTGCCCAACCCGCAGTACAACAGCATCACGCGCACCCAGATGCGCAACTCGCTGACCCTGCCCGAAAACGAAACCCAGGCCCTGCTCGACGCGGGCGCGCCCTACGTCATTCGCCTCAAGGTGCCGCGCAAAGAGGAAATCCGCTTCCAGGACCTCATTCGCGGCTGGGTGGTAGTGCATTCGAGCGCCGTAGATGACAAGGTGCTGATGAAATCGGACGGCATGCCGACCTACCACCTCGCCAACATCGTGGACGACCACCTGATGGAAATCTCCCACGTAATTCGGGGTGAGGAGTGGCTGCCCTCCGCGCCGCTGCACGTGCTGCTCTACCGCTATTTGGGCTGGGAAAAAACCATGCCGCAGTTTGCCCACCTGCCGCTGCTGCTCAAGCCCGACGGCACGGGCAAGCTCTCTAAGCGCGACGGCGACCGCCTCGGCTTCCCGGTGTTCGCGCTGGAGTGGCGCGGCACCGACGCCGAAACCGGCGAGCCCACCGTGAGCAAAGGCTACCGCGAGGAGGGCTACCTGCCCGAGGCGCTGGTCAACTTCCTGGCCTTTCTGGGCTGGAACCCTGGCACGAGCCAGGAGATTTTCTCGATGCCGGAGCTGATTGAGGCCTTCTCGATTGAGCGCGTGAGCAAGTCGCCCGCCAAGTTCGACCAAGCCAAGATTAAGTGGTTCAACGAGCACTACCTGCGCGCCAAGCCCAACGCCGAGTTGGCACCCTACCTGCTCGCGGCCCTAGAGGAGCACGGCATCGAGTGCTCGACGGCCAAGGCCGAACAGGTAGTAGGCGTGATGAAGGAGCGCGTGAGCTTCCCACAGGATTTCTGGCAGGAGGCCAAGTACTTCTTCGAAGCCCCAACCGAGTACGACCAAGCGGTAGTAAGCAAAAAGTGGAACCCGCAAGTGTCGGCCGCCCTCGCCGCCTACGCCGAGGCCCTGCCCGCCGAGTCGGAGCCCAGCGCCAACGCCGAGGTGCTCAAGAATATCTTCAACGACACCACGGCGGCCCAGGGCCTCAAGCCCGGCCAGGTGCTGCAAGCCCTGCGCGTGGCCGTGACCGGGGCCGGGGCCGGCCCCGACCTCTTCGAGACGCTCGCCATCCTGGGCACGGGCGAGGTAGCCCAGCGCCTGCGTGCCGCCGTCGAGCGCCTGGGCTAGCCGCCCGCCCGCTGTAGCAGCAAGCCCCCTGGCCGCGTGGCCGGGGGGCTTTTTTGTGCCCGGGGCCCGGCGGGCGGGCGCGGCCCGGGCGGCGGCCGTGGGGGCCGGGCCCACCCACCGGGCCATAAGGCGGGTAGCGGGGTGATTCATAATATAATTATTATAATAAAAACGTTGCACTGACAATCCCCGACACAGAGTATTAAACAGCACGAATTCTAATGAAAAGCCCCTGAGCTTATCAGAAAATATTATATTTATTGCAGGCGTAGTACAACCAAGATAAAGAGCGTTTATCTGCCTAAAAAGGCCTTTTTTGTTAATAATAGGATTAATAAGGTGAGCTGTAGAAATATTTTTCTTGTGTGAAAAGTACTTTTACGAGGGCATGCGGGCATTTCTAAGGAAAAGACTGCAAACCGGGAGTTGAAAATATGATTTTTTAGTGGGTACTTTGTGGCAGATAATCCCTTTCCAACTATCACTGCTATGCACACTACTTCGTACGAGGCGGCCCGGGGGCTGCTGGCTTATTTCCCGGCCGGGCGGCTGGGGCAACTGGGGCTCCTGCCCGGCGGCCGGGGCACCGGGGGGGCCCGCTAGGGGGCCCGCTTTATCCTTAAAAAATTATCTGATTGCTAGTCCACTGATTATGTTCCATTCTTTATCGTTAGTAGAAGCAAAAAAATGGCTGCGGCGGGCGGCGCTGGTGCTAGCCCTGGCCCCGGGGGCGGCCCTGGCTCAAACCACCGACTTTGTGTACACCGGGCAGCCCCAGACCTACACCGTGCCGGCGGGCACTACCCGCCTGCGCGTGGTGGCGGTGGGCGCGGCCGGGGGCCGCGTCAGCCGCCTTCAGGCCCGCTCGGCCGGGGCCGAGGTGCGCGCCACCATCGCGGTGGTGCCGGGCGAGGTGCTGACCGTGGTAGTGGGCCAGCAGGGGGCCGATGGCTCGGGCGCGGATAGCTACAACGGTGGCGGCGGCGGCGGCAGCGGCGCGGGCAGCGGCGGCGGGGCCACCGACCTGCGCCGTGCCGGCCTGCCCACCGGCGACTACCTCGCCACCCGCAATGCCCTGCTGGTGGCGGGTGGCGCGGGCGGCACCGACTGGATAAACTCGCCCACCCCGCAGGGCGGCACCGGCGGCGCGCCCTACGGCGGCGACGGCGTGGGCCTCAGCGGCAACGTGCCGGGCAAGGGCGCTACCCAGCGCGCGGTGGGCGGCGGCGGCATTGCGGGCAGCCAGGGCGAGGGGGGCTCGGGCGGCTACGGCGGCGGCGGCGGCGGCTACTACGGCGGCGGCGCGGCCGGCCTCAATGGCAACTCGGGCGGCGGCGGGGGCGGCTCGTCGTGGGTGGCGCCTGCGGCCGTGGTGGGCACGCCCACCTACGGGCTGGCCAGCGCGGCCACGGCCGGTAGCCTCAGCATCACGGCGCTGCCGCCTGATGGGCCGCTGCCCGTGCAGCTTACCGCCTTCACGGCGCAGCTGCGGCAGGGCGGCGTAGACGTAGCCTGGCACACGGCCTCGGAAGTCAACAGCGCTCACTTTGAGATTGAGCGTAGCCTCGATGGGCTGGCCTTTGCCCGGCTGGGCACGGTAGCGGCCGGGGGCACCACCAGCCAGGCCCGCGCCTACGCTTTCCGCGATGCCCAGCTGCCCGCCGGGGCCGGCACCCTCTACTACCGCCTGCGGCAGGTAGACCTCGATGGCAGCGCCCACTACTCGCCGGTGCGGGCGGTGGCGCTGGGGGCGGGCGGCGTGGCCTTCGGGGCCGAGGCCTACCCCAACCCCTGGGTCGATGAGCTGCACGTGCGTCTGGCGGGCTTCGGGGCTGGGCCGGTGCGCCTGGCGCTCTACGATGCCACGGGCCGGCTCGTGCTCAGCCACACGGCCGCGGCGGCCGAGCAGCTGGCGCTGCCCGGCGCGGCCACCCTGCCCGGCGGCGTGTATGCCCTGCGCATCAGCCAGGGCGGGCAGCAGCTGGTGGTGAAGCTGGCGCACTAGCCCGCGCACGCTCCGCAACGCCCTGGGGGCTGGCTGCTTGCAGCTGGCCCCCTTTTTTGCACCCGGTGCCAGTAGCCTGGCCCCCGCGCAGCCTTCCGCCCTGGCGGGTGCAGCCCACCCCTGCCGCCACGGCTGCCCAGCGGGCCGAGATTGCGGGGCTGGTAGCGGATATTCTAGCTAAGCGCACCGCCGATGCCTCCGCCGCCCCCCACGCCGCCGCGCTACGAATAGACGGCCTGGTAGCCGACTGCTACGGCCTCACGCCCACCGAGGCAGCTGCCCTGCGCAGCCCGGCCGCTGAGGCCCCTGCCTAGCGAACCGGGCTACTGGCTGCTCGCTTTGCACGCCCTTGCCTTGCGCAAGGGCGTTTTTGTTGGCTACAGAGGTGCCCTTGCATAGCAGCACGACGCCCTTGCGAGGCAGAAGGGCGTCAATGCGATACGGAATGACGCCCTTCTGCCTCGCAAGGGCACCCTTGCGGCGCGGAATGACGTCCTTCTACCTCGCAAGGGCGTCGTGCTGCTACGCAAGGGCACCCTTACCGGCCAGAGGGGCATCGGGGCAAAGCGCAAGGGCTACCAGCGGCGCGCCGCCAATGCCCCGGTGGGCGGGGCGAAGCGCACGGCTGCTTGCCGGGGCGTCGGAGCAGCCGGGATGGGCATTGGCGTTGGCTTCTGTGAAGCCTTTATAGTACAAAAACAAGTTATACCATTCGTCAGCGCAGGTAGCCTCGCCCCCGGTCAGAAGGCGGTGCACGGGCCAGACATCCGCGCCGCCTTCGAGAAAGGAATTATGTTCTTTGAAAAATATAAAACAGGGCAAAAAAGCCTTCACAAGTGAAACAAGGGACATAAATGCTATTCGAGTAGCTTGCCATTGGGCACGGCATAACTTTTTTTAGTGCAAAAAATGGCTTGACAGGGCCGTCCGAGCGGTTCAGCTAAAAAGATAACCTAGGGCATAGTGCAAATGTGGTTTTTGGGTTGTTGCTTTGAAATGAGATTTATCATTTTCCTTATTCTTATGAAAAAAGACTGGTACCCTAACCAAGAAGCCAAACGCGCCGCCTTCCTCGAAAACTTCGTGGCCAACATCGATAAAGCCTGCGGGCTGCTCAATGTGTCGACGAGCACCTACGCCGACTCCATTGCGGCGGCGCGGGCCTGGCTGACGGCCCACGAGGCGCGCCTGGCCGCCCAGAAGGAGCTCGACGCGGCCGTGCTGACGTTTCAGCGGCAGGCGGCCAGCACCGACAAGTCGGTGCGCGGGGCGGCCAAGCAAATCAAGAGCATCGTGAACGTGCCCGCCGAGGTGCTGACCCTGCTGGAGCTGGTAGCTACCGGCGAGCCCACTACCGCCCGCGTAGAGGCGCAGGCCCCGCGCCTGGTGGCCAGCGTAGAGCTGGGCACGGTGGTGCTGAAATACCGCAAAATGGGCCACCAGGCGGTGCAGGTGTACAGCTGCCGCACCGGCGAAGATGCCTTTTCGCTGCTGGGCACCTACACCCAGGCCCGCCTCGAAGACACGCGCCCCAACCTGGTGCCCGGCCAGCCCGAGCAGCGCCAGTACTACGCCATTTATGTAGACCGCGACCAGCTTACGGGCAGCCAGAGTGCCACCGTGAGCGTGGCCGTGGGCAGCCAGCCCCTGGTGCTGGCCGGCCGCTAGGCCCCGGCCGCCGCGCCGGGGGGGCGCGGTGGCACTCTTTATGTTTTTTACCTACTATCTGTCGCCATGCATTTTTTTATTCCTATTCATAAGCTAGCTACCAGGGCCACCGGCGTGGGCGCGCTGCTAGCCCTGCCCCTGGGGGGCGCCTGGACTGCCCCGGTGGGTGGCGCGGCCGGCCCCGGCCATGCGCCCACTGCCCAGCGGGCAGCCCAGCGCCCGGCCCGCCGCCTGGTGGGCCCGCTGGCTACGGCCGCGCTAGCCTGCACCACCCCCAACAATGCCCTCAACTTTGACGGCACCGACGACTACGTGCGCAGCACCGGCGCGCTGCCGGCCAGCAGCGAGCTCACCATTGAGGCCTGGGTGAATCCCAGCGCCTACCCGGCCGCCGGCGACTACGGGGCCATCCTGAACGGTGACAACTTCGTGGGCGGCATCCTGCACTTCGAGCTGCAAAGCGACGGCTCGGTGGGCTTGGCCGTGGGCGGGGGCGTGGCGGGCACCAGCTCGTTTCAGCTGCCGCTGGGCAGCTGGTCGCACGTGGCGGCCGTGTACTCAAGCACGGGCAGCACGCTCACCTTTTACCTCAACGGGGTGGCCCAGAATACCCTGCCCGTGACTACCAACGCCGGTGTGAGCGCCCAGGCCTACACGGTGGGCGGCTGGAACGACGGCGGCACCATCCGGCGCTACCTGGCCGGCAGCCTCAACGAGCTGCGCGTGTGGAACACCGCCCGCACGGCCGCCCAGCTGGCCAACACCTACACCCAGGCCCTGACCGCGCAGCGCAACCTGGTGCTGGGCTACGCCTTCGACCAGGGCACGGCCGGCGCGGCCAATGCCAGCGCCACTACCCTCACCGACAACTCGGGCAATACCCGCAACGGCACGCTCACCAACTTTGCCCTGGCCGGGGCGGGCAGCAACTGGGTGGCCGGCAATGACTTTACCTCGAACGCCGACGTGGCCAGCTACAGCCCCACCAGCGGCAGCCCCACCGCCAACGTGACGCTGAGCGGCACGGGCCTCGGGGCCGTGACGGGGGTAAGCTTTAACGGCACGCCGGCCGCCTTTACCCTCACCGATGGCACCACCCTGGTGGCGCAGGTGCCGGCCGGGGCCACCAGCGGGCCCATCAGCTTCCGCACGGCCTGCGGCACGCAAACGGTGGCGGGCACCTTTACCATGTGCACCGGCCCGGCGGCTACGGCGCAGCCGGCCAGCCTCTACCTGAGCTCGGGGGGCACGGCCACGGTGGCCGCTACCAGCCTCTACACCGGCCCGGCGGGCAGCAACTGCGGCAGCTTTACCATCGGGGCCCAGAAGATATTGAGCGCCTACGCCACCGAGGGCAACACCATTACGCTGACCGCGCCGGCGGGCACCACCTTCACGGCGGTGGCCTTTGCCAGCTACGGCGCGCCCATTGCCAACAGCAACGGCACCTACACCGTGAGCCCCAGCTGCCACGCCGCCAACAGCCAGAGTGTGGTGGAGGCCGCCGCGCTGGGCAAGAACAGCTTTACGATAAAGGCTGACAACAACATTTTCAGCGACCCGTGCTTTGGCACCAATAAGGCGCTGGCCATCCAGGTCAGCTACGGCGCGGCGCAGCCCGCCGCCTCGCTCACGTTTGACTGTGCCGAAATTGGCAACAACCCCGTGCTGCTGACCGTGGCCGACGACTACGGGGTGAAGAGCACGTCCATCACGACGGTGGCCGTGGCCGACGTGCAGCAGCCCGGCGCGGGCAGCGGCCCGCTGCCCGCCGCCCCGGCCGTGGCCCTGGCCAACGTGCCGGAGGCCGTGAACTATGGCATCCTATACCAGCTCGACGCGCCCAACGTGGCCAAGTTCAACGCGAACGGCGTGCCCTACGGCATCGACAACAGCACGGCCGCCGTGGCCCGGCCCGCCCGCGTAGCCTACCTGGTGGAACTCACCAATGGCAGCGGCAGCAAGTGGGTGTGGACCTCGATGGACAACTTTGCCGCTACGCTGGCCGGCCTGGGCCTGCCTAACCCCACCACCAACAACGTGGTGCTGCACCAGAACGTGAACAACCTGACGGTGTATGCCAGCGCCAACGCCGGCGTGGCCACGGGCACCAACCTGGGCCCCGGCCGCATCGAGATGTGGCACCGCGACTACGTGCAAACGAACAGCGACAACGTGCCGGGGGCCAGCGCCAGCACCTTCGACTATGGCGACCAGGCTGTGGCGAGCGGCGGCTACGGCTCGTTTCAGGTGCACAACCTGGCGGCCCGCCAGACGGTGTTTGCCTACAACAACTGGGGCGCGGCTACCAACGCCGGCGACCTGGGCATCGGCAATCAGACGGGCAGTAATACCCAGCCCGACTGGACGTTTGCCTACAACGCCGCCGGCTACAGCGTGAAGCGCATTACGGTGCTCGTGCCCAACGTGAAGGTATTCTTGAAGCCAGCGGCACTAAGCCTGCCCGCCTCGGGCAGCCTCACGCTGGCGGCCAGCGACATCATGACCGGCCCGCTAAGCGACAATTGCAGCATTGCCAGCACGGTGATGTCGCCCAGCACCTTCACCTGTGCCAACCTGGGGGCCAATACGGTGCGCCTGACTTTGACCGACGCCGCTGGCAACGTCACCAGCGGCACTACTACCGTGACGGTGAGCGTGCCGGCCATCACGAGCACCACCTGGACCGGCAGCATGAGCAGCGACTGGAGCGACTGCCGCAACTGGAGCTATGGGCAGATGCCCACGGCCACCATCAGCGCCGTGCTGCCCGGCAACGTGCCCAACCCCCCAACCGTGACCGCCACCACGGGCCAGACCAAGGACATCAACATCAGCGGCACCACTGGCCTGAGCCTGGCCAGCGACGGCGTGCTGAACGTGTACGGCAGCTGGGTCAACACCAGCTCGGGCAGCCAGCTCGACGGCACCGTGGCTTTCGTGGGCAGCACCAACCAAACCATCAACCAGCCCGGCAGCCTGCTCTTTGGCCAGGTAGCCGTGAACAAGCCCAGCGGCAACCTGACCCTGGCCCAGAGCATGGGCGTGGCCCAGCGCCTGGTGCTGACCAGCGGCGTGCTCACTACGGGCAGCTTCCAGGCGCAGCTCGCCCCCACGGCCACCATCACCGAAACCGAGGGAAGCTACGTAACCGGCAACGTGATGACTACCCGCACGCTGGGCAGCGCCGCCGACGACTTTGGCGGCCTGGGCCTGGTGCTGGCTCCGGCCAGCGGCAGCGTGGCCCCCGGCGCTACTACGGTAGTGCGCACCACGGGCACTACCCTCAGCGGCAACGGCGCGGGCAAGAGCATTCAGCGCTACTTCGACATTCAGCCCACCACCAACACTGGCCTGAACGTGGACATGACCTTCAGCTACTTCGACCACGAGCTCAACGGTCTTCCGAAGACCAATCTGGTACTGTATAAGAGCGAAACCAGCCCCAACGGCCCCTGGGCCAACATGGGCGGCACCAACGACGCGCCCAACAACCGCGTGCTGAAGACTGGCCTCACCGACTTTAGCCTCTGGACGCTGGGCAATATGCTGAACCCGCTACCCGTGCGCTTGCTCGACTTTGTGGCCCAGTCCCAGGGCGCGGCCGTGGCCCTGAGCTGGCACACCGCCAGCGAAAAGAACAGCGCCCGCTTCGACATCGAGCGCAGCCTCGACGGCGTGGCCTTTGCCAAGCTGGGTGCCGTGGCCGCCCAGGGCACTACCAGCCAGGCCCACGCCTACGCCTTCCGCGATGCCCAGCTGCCCGCCGGGGCCGCCCTGCTCTACTACCGCCTGCGGCAGGTAGATGTGGATGGCACCTTTGCCTTCTCGCCCGTGCGCACCGTGCGCGTGGCCGATGGCCGCGCCAGCGCCGGCCCCCTGGCCCTCGCCCCCAACCCCACGCACGCCGGGGCCGCCCTTAGCGGGGCCCCCGCCGGGGTGGCGGTGCAGGTGCTCGACGCCCTGGGCCGCACCGTGTATGCCACCACCACCACCGCCGAGGGCACGGCCACGCTGGCCCTGCCGGCGGGCCTGCCCGGTGGGGTGTACATCGTGCGGGCCGGCACCCAGGTAGCCCGCCTCACCGTGGAGTAGGCCCCGGGTAGCACCAGGCCCTCGCAGCAGGCCGCGCCGGATAGTCTCCGGCGCGGCCTTTTGCGTAGTAAGGGCCGGCTGCTAATTATTCATTGCTAACTGCTCCTTGAAAAGATGGCTAAGAAACCCACCAAACCCAAACAAAAAGCCCCCGAGCCCGACAAAAAGGCCCGCGTGCATAAAGAGCTCGAAGGCTTCGAAATCGGGGTGAACCCACTGGGCGAAATCACCTCCAACTACTCCATCGAGCAGATAAACCAGTTTCTGGGCCGCCACGTGCGCGACAAAAAAATCGTGCACCGCGAAGGCCAGTTTGGCGAAGACGCCAAAGCCGAGGCCGAAGCCGCCGCCCAGGCCGCCCGCCGAAGCCGCGAAGACGAGGACTTCGAGGTGGCCGAAGGCCCCGAGGAGCCCGAAGAATCGGACGAAGACTTTATGAAGCGCACCAGCCGCGAGGCCAAGCGCAAAAAGGACGTCGGCAACGCCACCGACGAAGCCGCCGAAACGCGCGCGGAGCTGTAGGCAGTGAGGTTTTTGAATGAGTGGATGAGTGGGCGCACTCGCGATGACAGGCGCACCCGCTCATCCGCTCATGCGCCCACCCAAAAACCCACTCATCCCAAAGCCCGCTCACTTACCTACCCGGCTGGCTACCTTCTGGCCCTTCTCATACGTGTCGACCCCAACCAGACGGCCGGCTTCGGAAAAGCGCTTCCACTCGCCCAGCCAGTAGTAGTGCAGCACGGCCCCCTCGTCGGCCACGCGGGCGCGGCCCTTCTGGGCCACCTGGCCGTTGGGGTGGTAGAAGGTGATGGTGCTGTAGGCGCGGCGGTAGCGCTCCTTGTGGTCGAGGGTGCCGAGCTGGGTGTAGTAGCGCCAGTGGCCCACGGGCTGCCCGTGGCGGTAGCGCCCGGTAGTGAAGCGCGTCTGCTTGTTCTTCTCGTCAAAATAGGTGCGCCAGCGGCCTTGCTCACGGCCCTGGCGGTCGTAGCCATTGGTGCGCCAGAAGGCGGCGTGCTGGCGGCCGGGCACCGCCGTGGTGCAGGCCGTGGCCCCGGCCAGGCCGAGGAAAAGGAGGAAAGGAGCGCGCATGGCAGAGTAGTGAGGGTTTGAGGGTGTGAGGGTTAGGTACCAGCCTTGAACGGTAGAAGCTACCTGTAAGTATATCGGCCTACCGGCGATATAGCGCGTGGCCTACTTTTGCCACTCACCCTTATTCCTGCTTTGCTCATGCGCTCGCACGACGTAGACTACCGCATTCTCGGCTCCGACATCCAAGTGCTCGAAATAGAGCTCGACCCCCAGGAAACCGTTATTGCCGAAGCCGGCGCGATGGTGTACATGGACGAGGCCATCGCCTTTGAGACCAAGATGGGCGATGGCTCGGAGCCCGACCAGGGTTTTATGGGCAAGCTGTTCTCGGCGGGCACCCGCCTCGTCACCGGCGAGAGCTTGTTTCTGACCCATTTCACGCACCGGGGCAGCTACGGCAAAAGCCGGGTGGCCTTCTCGGCACCCTACCCCGGCACCATCATCCCGCTCGACCTGAGCACCCTGCCCAACGGCCTCATCGTGCAGAAAGACGGCTTTCTGGCCGCCGCGCGGGGCACCAAAATCAGCCTGCACTTCAACCAGAAATTCGGCGCGGGCTTTTTCGGCGGCGAGGGCTTCATTCTGCAAAAGCTGACTGGCGACGGCAAGGCCTTCGTGCACGCGGGCGGCACCATCATCGAAAAGCGCCTCAACAACGAGCTGCTGCGCGTGGACACGGGCTGCATCGTGGCCTTCGAGCCGGGTATCGATTTCAGCGTGGCACGGGCCGGTGGCCTCAAGTCGATGATATTCGGCGGCGAGGGGCTGCTGCTGGCCACGCTGCGCGGCACCGGCCGCGTCTGGATTCAGTCGATGCCCGTTAAGAAGCTCATTCAGGCCCTGGCCCCGAGCGGCGGCAATGCCCGCAAGGAAAGCGGCAGCGTGCTCGGCGGCTTGGTCAATAATTGGCTGGATGAGTAGCCGCCCCGCTGCCGGCCGGGCCGGCAGCGGGGGGCTCGTGGCCGACAAAATGCGTGCCCACGATAACGGCCAGGGCCACCAGCAACGCCACGGCCAGCAAGCCGAGTAGCAGCAGGATGCGGCGGGCGGGGGCCTGGGCAGCGCTCAGCTGCCGGGCCCCGTTGAAGGAAGAACGGCGGTAGCGCTGTTCGGAAGCAGCCAGCGGCCGGGCCGAGGCGGAGCGGGGAGAAGCCATAAATAGTAAAACAAGCGGGTGGGAAGTAGGCAGATAGCAGCGATAACAAGTCGGGAAAGTTACGAAAAATTTCCCTGTCCGGATTATATAATCTGACTAAGCCGCGCGAGTACCCTACGAACGCAATAGTTTTCGTAAAATTTCCGAAGGTGCTGCTTTTTACTTGAATAACCAGCGGCAATGTTTAGTTTTTCAGGTATAGGATAATGACTATTGCCTTTGCGCCCAGCTACGTGCTGCCGCTACCGCCGGGCCACCGCTTCCCGATGCTGAAGTACGAGCTGCTGCCCGAGCAGTTGCTGCACGAGGGCACGGCCACGGCCAGCGATTTCTTCGTGCCTACCCCGCCGCCCCTGGCCGACGTGCTGCTGACCCACGAGGCCGACTACGTGCGCCGCCTGCTGCACGGCCAGCTGACGCGGCAGGAGGAGCGGGCCAGCGGCTTTCCGTGGAGCCCGGCGCTGGCCGCACGCGAAATGACCTTGCTCGGCGGCACTATCGGCTGCGCGCAGCGGGTGCTGGCGGGCGCGGGCGTGGCCCTCAACATCGCGGGCGGCACGCACCATGCCTTCGCGGGCCGCCCTGAGGGCTTTTGCCTGCTCAATGACCAGGCCGTGGCCGCCAACTGGCTGCTGGCGCACGAGCGGGCGCGGGTGCGCCAGATTCTCATCATCGACCTCGACGTCCATCAGGGTAATGGCACGGCGGCCCTCTTCCGGCACGAGCCGCGTGTATTCACGTTTTCGATGCACGGGGCGCGCAACTTCCCCGGCCGCAAGGAAATTTCGGACCTCGACCTGCCGCTGCCCGACGGCCTCGGCGACGACGACTACCTGGCCTTGCTGGCCGATACGCTACCGCGCCTGCTCGACGAGCAGGTGCGACCCGACTTTGTGTTTTACCTCAGCGGTGTGGACGTGCTGGCCACTGATAAGCTCGGCCACCTGGCCCTCACGCGGGCGGGTTGCCGCCGCCGCGACGAGCTGGTGCTCAGTGCCCTGCACCGGCGCGGGCTGCCCACGGTGGTGTGCATGGGCGGCGGCTACTCCGAAAAAATCAGCGACATCGTGGAAGCCCACGCCAATACCTACCGCGTGGCGGCCGATTTGTGGGGGTAGTACTTAGCACACACTAAAAACGCCCCGCTTCGTTGCCAAAGCGGGGCGTTTTGCAAAAGCCGGACTTACCGGAAACTAGCTATTGTAGTGCTGGTTTGAGGGGCGGTTCGGGTCGTCCGAAGTGCCGCTGAAGGTTTTCGAGAACCAGTCTTTGATTTCATCGATGGCGTGGCCCGTTTTTTCTTGCAGGCGGCCAAACCACTCGTCTTGCTTGCCTTCGTCGTAGGTCATGTCGTCGTCGGTGAGCTGACCCCATTTCTGCTTGGCAGCACCTTTGATTTCGTTCCAGTTGCCACGAGCGCGCAGCTCGGTGCTGTCGTTGATGTTATCGTTGTTGAGGTCCATGAGTGAAAAAGGTTGAAGGTGGGTTGTGAGGTTTGTACGGCAATAAGCTGCACGGGGTTGGCTGGCGCTGTTTACTACCGTAGTCAACGACTTATTTTCGGGCCGAATAACCTCGCCTCCCCCATGGATGACCTGCGCCTGACCCTGCAAACCCTGCCCCCCGACGACCGCCGCGACCTTGAGCGGTTTATTCAGTGGCAGCGCCGCAAGGCCACCGGCCGGCAGGATTTGCGCCTGCTAGAACTACTCCTCAGCCCCAAGGAATACAAGACCGAGGCGCTCGTGGCCAAGCTCTACCCCGACGAGCCCAACCCCGTGGCCTACTACGCCCTGCGCAAGCGCCTACTGCGGTACCTTACCGATTTTTTGCTGCTGCGGCAGCGTCAGCACGATGCCACGGCCGCTACCTCGGTGCGCGGGCAGCTCACGCTGGCGCAGTATCTCTTCGGGGCCGGCGTGCCGCGCCTGGCCTGGAACCTGCTGCGCAAAGCCGAAAAGCTGGCCCTCGACAACGAGCAGTACGAGCCTTTGAATGCGGTGTACAACCTCCAGATTCAGTACGCCAGCTCGCCCCACGCCGAGCCGCTCGACGCCATTATCGAGCGCCGCCGCCGCAACAAAAAAGCCGCCGACGAGGAGGAGCGCGCCGCCATTGCCGACAGCCTCTTGCGGCAGCGCCTGCGCCAGGCCCGGCAGCACGGCCGCGGCGCGGTGCCGGCCGACGAGATTTTGCGTAGCATCCTGGTCGAGTACGACTTGCAGGAGGCCTTTGCGCGCTCGCCCTCGCTGCTGTGCCGGCTCATGAGCATCACGCGGCACGCCATGCTGGTACGCGGCGACTTTGCCTCGTTTGCGCCCTTCATCGAGCGCTGCTACAAGCTTATGGAGCGCCGCCACGGCTTTGCGCCCGCCCACCGGGGCTACCAGCTGCGGCTGCTGTACATGCTGGCGCACGCGCTGTACCGCTCGCGGCGCTTCTCGGAGTCGGTGGCGTACTTGGAGCAGGGGCTGGCTGTGCTGGCGGCAGCGCCGGGCCGGCAGTTTGCCGAGCTGGGGCCGCGCTTCACTTTTTTACTGGCGGCCAACTACGCCTTTTTGCGGCGCAACCGCGACAGTATCAGCCTGCTGGAAAATGCGCTGCACGCCACGCCGCCGCTGCTGCCCGCCGACCAGCTCACGGCGCGCTTGCAGCTCAGCTTTCACTACTTCGCCGAAGCCAACTATCACAAAGCCAACCAGACGCTCATCAGCCTCGACCGCACCGACCACTGGCTCGAGCAAAACCTGGGTCTGGAGTGGCTCCTAAACCACAACCTCGGCGAGATGCTGGTGCAGCTGGAGCTCGGCAACCCCGACCAGGCGCTGGCCCGCCTGCGCGCCGTGGAGCGGCGGCTACACGAGCAGTTTCCGGCCGCCGAGGCCACGGCCGATGCACCGGCCGCGCCGCTGGGCGGGCCCTACCACGCGGTACTCAGCTTTTTGGGCTTCGTGCGCGAAATAATTGCCGACCCGGCCGTGGCGCGCACGCCGGGCTTTGCGGCGCGCGTGGCGCGCATCCCGGCGTTTTTGTCGGAGGAGCGCGAAGACTTACAAGTGATTAGCTTCTACGCCTGGCTGAAAGCACGGGTGCTGGGCCGGCCCTACCACGAGGTACTATTGCAGCTGGCCGAGGGGTAGCTAGCGGCGTTTGCTCATGGGCATCAGGTACCTATACTTTTGAATAATAACCTGCGCTACAGCTCCTTGCGCAGCCGGGCCACCGGAATGTTGAGCTGCTCGCGGTACTTGGCCACCGTGCGGCGGGCGATGTTGTAGCCGCGGGCATTCAGCATTTTTTCGAGCTTGTCGTCGCTGAGTGGATGGTCCTTTTTCTCGCCGCCGATGAGGTCCTTCAGAATGCTTTTCACCTCGCGGCTGCTGGCGTCCTCGCCCGAGTCGGTGGCGATACCTTCCGAAAAGAAGAACTTGAGCGGGTAGATACCGTGCTCGGTCTGGATGCTCTTCGAGTTGGCTACCCGGCTGATGGTGCTGATATCCATGCCGATAGCCTGGGCAATGTCCTTGAGAATCATGGGCCGCAGCTTCGAGTCGTCACCCGTCAGGAAAAACTCGCGCTGGCGCTCCACGATGGCCGACATGGTGCGCAACAGCGTGTTCTGGCGCTGCCGGATGGCGTCGATAAACCACTTGGCCGAGTCGAGCTTTTGCTTCACAAAGCTCACGGCCTCCTTCATCTTGGCGTCCTTTTTGGCCGCCTTGTCGTAGGTCTGGAGCATTTCGCGGTAGTCGCGGCTCACGCGCAGCTCGGGGGCGTTGCGGGCGTTCAAAGTCAAATTCAGCTCGCCATTATCGTTGGTGAGGATGAAGTCGGGCATGAGGTACTGCGCACCGCCGGCGCTGCCTTTACCACCGCTCACGGGGCCGCTGCCACCGGGCTTAGGGTTCAGCTTTAGTATTACGGCCACGGCATCTTTCAGCTCATCATCTTCAAGGTCAAGCTTTTGCTGAATGCGCTGGTAGTGCTTCTTGGTAAATTCCTCAAACGTTTCGGTCAGAATGCGCTCGGCGTTCAGCGTGGCCTCGTCCTGCGGGCGGCGCTCCAATTGCAGCATCAAACACTCGGGCAGGTCGCGGGCCGCGATGCCGGCCGGGTCGAAAGTCTGGATAACGCGCAGCACACTTTCAATCTCGGCCTCGGTGGCTTCGATGTTCTGGCTAAAGGCTAGGTCGTTGGCAATGGCTGCAAGGTCGCGCCGGATGTAGCCGTCGCCATCAATTGAACCAATAAGCTGCTCGCCAATACTTTGCCCCAGCTCATCGAGCTGGGCATAGTGCAGCTGGTCAAGCAGCGAGTCTTGCAGCGAGCCGCTGGTGTCGGCCAGCGGCATTTCGCGCTCTTCTTCGTCGCCGGGGCCGTCGCCCTGCATCTTGTAGCCCGCTATCTCGTCGTCGTTGACGTAGTCGCTGATGTCGATGTCGTGGTTGTCGTTGTCGATGCCCACGGGCTCGTCGGCGGCGGGCTCGGGGCGCTCGTCGGCGTAGTCGTCGGTTGCGCCCGCGTCATCGCGCTCGTTGCCGCTAAAGTCCTCATCCAGCGTGTTATCGTCGCTGTCGAGCGAGTCGTTGGGGTCGTTGTCGTCGGCCGAATCGTTGGAGCTTTCGTCGCGCTCGGTTTCCTCGCTGTCGCCTTCTTCGAGAGCAGGGTTTACCTCCATCTCCTCCTTGATGCGCGTTTCAAGCTCGGCCGTGGGTATTTGCAGCAGCTTGATAAACTGAATCTGCTGCGGCGAAAGCCGCTGGGAAAGATGTTGCGAGAGGTCGAGGCGTTGCATAGGGCGGGAAACTAGCGGAAACGGGCCGGGCGGCCAGCGCGGACGGTAGCAATACGAAACAGCAAACTAACCGTTCGCAGCCTAATACTCGCAAATTCTGGCTGGGGTTAGCGCCCCGGCGGCGGCGGCGGCTGGCGCTGGCTTTACCTTTGCGGGCGTATTGGGTTCCTGGTTTCTGGTTTCTGGTTGTGGGTAGTACCGCATCTGGAAATCAGCAACCAGAAACCAAAAACCAGCAAACCAACCTCATGCCCGCCGACCAGCTCCGCCGCACCCGCATCCAAGACCTGCTTTCGAGTACCGACCTCAACCGCGAAGTGCTGGTGAAGGGCTGGGTCCGCACCCGCCGCGGCAATAAATACGTGCAGTTCATCGCCCTCAACGACGGCTCGGGCCTGGCCACGCTGCAAGTAGTAGCCGACGCCGAGAAGTTTCCCGAGGAAAGCCTGAAGGGCGTGACTACCGGCTCGTGCATCGCGGTGCGCGGCCAGCTAGTAGCCAGCCAGGGCAAGGGGCAGTCATCGGAGATTCAGGCCACCGAGATAACCGTGCTCGGCACCGCCGACCCCGAAGCCTACCCGCTGCAAAAGAAAGCGACCTCGCTGGAGCACTTGCGCGAAATCGCCCACCTGCGCCCCCGCACCAACACCTTCGGGGCGGTGCTGCGCATCCGGCACGCGCTGGCGTTTGCTATCCACGATTATTTCAACAAAAACGGCTTCTACTACGTCCACACGCCCATCATCACGGGCTCCGATGCCGAGGGCGCGGGCCAGATGTTCCGCGTAACGACCCTGCCCCCCGAGCACCCGCCCCGCACCGAAGATGGCGCGGTAGACTTCTCGGAAGACTTCTTCGGCAAGCAAACCAACCTCACCGTATCGGGGCAGCTCGAAGGCGAGCTGGCGGCCATGGCTCTGGGCAGCGTGTACACCTTCGGCCCCACCTTCCGGGCCGAAAACTCGAACACCGCCCGCCACCTCGCCGAGTTCTGGATGATAGAGCCCGAAGTGGCTTTCAACGACTTGGCCGACAACATGGACCTGGCCGAGGACTTCCTCCAAAGCCTGGTAAAATACGCGCTGGAGCACTGCGCCGCCGACCTGCAATTCCTCAACGACACTTACGACAAGGAGTTGCTGGAGCGCCTCAAGTTTGTGACCGACAACGCTTTCCAACGCCTCACCTACACCGAGGCGGTGGAGATTCTGAAATCGGCCAAGAAGAAGTTTGAATTTCCCGTGGACTGGGGCACCGACTTGCAGAGCGAGCACGAGCGCTACCTCGTGGAGAAGCACTTCAAAAAGCCGGTTATCCTCACCAACTACCCCAAGGAAATCAAGGCCTTCTACATGAAGCTCGACGACGATGGCCGTACCGTGCGGGCCATGGACGTGTTGTTCCCCGGCATCGGCGAAATCATCGGCGGCTCGCAGCGCGAGGAAGACCTGGCCAAGCTCGAAGCCCGCATGGCCGAGATGCACGTGCCCGCCGACGAGCTGTGGTGGTACCTCGACACGCGCCGCTTTGGCACCGCGCCGCACGCCGGCTTCGGCCTGGGCTTCGAGCGCCTGGTGCTGTTCGTGACGGGCATGACCAACATCCGTGACGTGATTCCCTTCCCGCGCTTCCCTAAGAACGCCGAGTTTTAAGGCGCTTGTGGCTAAGCAGCAAGTAGAGAAAGGCAGCCTGCAAGGGCTGCCTTTTTTTATGCAGCTACTCAAAGCGCTTGGTGGGGCATTGGTGGAGGCAACTGCGGGCGGTAAATGGAATTTTAAAAAGGCAGCCTTATATTTTCCAAATAATTCACCTTTTCCTCATCTTCCGCATGTTCGCAGCTCTACCTTTTGTTTTCGCTCGCAAGCCATTAGTGCTGAGCTTACTAATAGCTCTCGGCACCGCCTATCAGGCGCTCGCCCAGACGCAGCCACTCACCGTTACCATCGGCGCGGGCACGTCGGCGGGCTCTACCAATGTTTTGTTGAGCACCAGCACTACCGGCAACAAGTACGCCCGCACGGTATCCATCTTCTCAGCCGCCGAGCTGACGGCCGCCGGGGCGCAGGCGGGCAATATCGTGAGCATCGCCTGGTACAAAGGCGGCGCTGGCGAGTACACTACTACCGACTCGCAGCTGAGCGTGTACATGAAAAGCACCAGCGCTACGCTATTGGCTACCAACCCCGTAACCTGGGCCACCGAGGTAGTGGGGGCCACGCAGGTGTACAACAACGCGGCGCTGGCGCTGCCCACCGGCACCGGCTACAAGACGTTTACCCTGACCACGCCCTTCGCCTGGGACGGCACCAGCAACGTGGAAGTACTGGTAGACTGGTTCCGCAACAGCGCACCCACGGCCGATATAACCTGGCAGTACACGGGCGTGGGCACCACCGGCATCCACGCCACGCAGGTAAATAGCTCGGCTATTCCGACGGTGCGCTTCGCCGGCAATCGGCCTAATACGCAGTTCGTTATCAACCGCGCTACCCTGGCCAGCCGCGAAACCCGCGAGGCCACGCTCGTGAGCGTGTACCCCAACCCGGCCCACGGTGCCCTCACGGTGACGGTGCCCGCCGAACTGGCCAGCCGGCCCGTGGCAGCCACGCTGCTCAATGCCCTGGGTCAGGCGGTGGGCAGTTACACCCTGCCGGCGGCCGGTAGTGGCAGCGGCGCGCGCGGGCAGCTCGACGTGGGCGCGCTGGCAGCGGGCGTGTACACGCTGCGGCTGGCGGCCGATAAGCACGTTATCAGCAAGCGCTTGGTGCTGGAGTAGCGCACCGGCCGCGGTGCGCCAACCTCAGCCCTAGGCTTAACGTTGAGGTTGGCGTACCGTTTCCGCCGCCATGCTTTCCGAAATCGACCTCACCGACGCCGCCAGCCTGCCCGAAGGCGCGCTCCAGACCTTCCCTACCCCCCACGACGGCCCCCAGGTGCTGCTGACCCGGCAGCAGGGCCGGGTGCATGCCTTCGCCCCCAACTGCCCGCACTACGGTGCCCCGCTGGAGAAAGGCAAAGTAGTGAATGGCAAGCTTATCTGCCCCTGGCACCACGCCTGCTTCAAGCTCGACAGCGGCCACCTCTGCGAGCCGCCCGCCCTCGACGACCTGCCCGCCTACGACGTGCGTGAGGCCGACGGCCGCATCCTGGTGCAGGTGCCGGCTAGCCCGCCCGCCAGCACCGACAAGCCCGAGGCTACCCCCACGGCCGAGGTAGGCGGCACGCCCCCGCCGCCCACCGCCCCGCCCGTCGATACGCGCACGTTCGTCATCGTGGGCGGCGGGGCGGCCGGCGAGTTCGCGGCCCAGACGCTGCGGCGCGAAGGCTTCGCAGGCCGCGTAGTGCTGGTGTCGGCCGAGGAAAAGCTGCCCTACGACCGCACTAAGCTCAGCAAAACCTACCTAGCCGGCAAGGCCAAGCCCGAAACGCTGCCGCTGCGCGAGCGCGATTTTTACGCTGCGCAAAAGATTGAGCTGCTAACTGCTACCCGCGCTACCGGCGTCGACATGGATAGGCAGGAAATTCAGCTTGAAGGCCAGCCGCCGCTGCGCTACGACCAGCTGCTGCTGGCCCCCGGCGGCACGCCCAACCTACTGCCTAAGCTGCCCGGCCACGACCTCGGCGGCGTGCTGCCCCTGCGTACCCAGGCCGATGCCGACGCCCTGCTCGCAGCCACCAAAGACGCTAAGCAAGTCGTTATCATCGGCAGCAGCTTCATTGGCATGGAGGCCGCTAGCAGCCTCATCGGCGAGGGCCGCGCCGTGACGATTATTGCCCAGGAAAAGGTGCCATTCGAGCGAGTGCTGGGGCCGGAAATCGGGACGATGTTCCAGAAGCTGCACGAGGAGAAGGGTGTAAAATTTGAAACCGAAGCCGAGGTAACGGCCTTGCTTGGCGAAAGCGGCCACGTGAGCGGCGCACAGCTTAAAACCGGCCAAACCCTACCCGCCGATGCCGTGGTGCTCGGCGTGGGTGTGCGCCCGGCTACCGACTTTCTGCAAGACGCCTTTGCCCTGCAAAAAGACGGCAGCCTAGCGGTGGACGCGCACTTGCAGGCCGCGCCCAACGTGTACGCGGCCGGCGATATTGCCCGCTTCCCGCTCGCGGCTACCGGCCAGTCCGCGCGCATTGAGCACTGGCGGCTGGCGCAGCAGCACGGCGCAGTGGCGGCCCGCAACATGCTGGGCCAGCAGGCAGCCTACACCGCCGCGCCCTTCTTCTGGACGCAGCAGTACGGTAAAAGCCTGCGCTACGCCGGCCACGCCGAGCACTGGGACGAGATTATTTACCTCGGCGACGTGGCCAAGCAGGACTTCCTAGCTTTCTACGTACAAGCCGGCCGCATCGCGGCCGTGGCCGGTATGGGCCGCGACGCGGACATGATTTACATCGCCGAGCTGCTAGGCGAGGGCCGGCTGCCCGCCGCCAGCGAGCTGCGTGAGGGTACGGATTGGGCAGCGTTGCTGCAAGCGTAAGTAAGCCAGCACCCACAAAAAAGGACTTCATTATCAAAGTAATAATGAAGTCCTTTTTTTGTGGCTGCTGCTTGACGGTTTAGCGGCCGCCGCGCCGGCCGCCACCTTCGTGCCGGTCGCCACCGCCGGGGTTGCCGGGGCCGTCGAAGCCACCGGGCCGGCCGCCGGGTCCACCGCTCGGCTGCCCGCTGCTAAAGCCACCCGGCCGGCCGCCGCGTGGCGGCCCTTGCCAGCCCGGCTGCCCACCGCCCGGAAAGCCACCGGGCTGCCCGCCAGTAGCGCCCCCGCCGGGGTTGCCGGGGCCCTGCGGGGGCGGCCCGCCACCGGGGCCAGGGGGGCGGTTGAAGTCGCCCCGGCCACCGTTGTAGTTGCCCCGGCCATTGTTGCCGTAATAGTTGCCGCCGTAATTGCCCCGGCCGTGGTCGTAACCATACACACGGCCCGCGCCGTAGTCGCGGCCATAGGCATAGTGGCCGGCGTTGCCCCAGCCGCCGCGCCGGTAGCCTAGCACGTACTGCGGGTAGCGCTGGCGGTAGGTGCCGATGTAGCGCCAGGGCTGCGGCCCCACGTAGCTAACCGGGTAGGGATGAAAGTAATACGGGTCGTAGCCATCGAGGTAGGGCAGCTGCACCCACTGGTAGCCGTCGAATACGAGGTACACGCCGTTGTAGATGTCGTAGTAGCCATCGATTTCCGGAATGTAGTAGTACTGCGTGCCCTGCGGCACGGGCGGCCCCCAGGCGGGCGGGCCGATGTTGACGCCCACGCTCACTTGCGCCTGGGCGGCAGTGGGGACGGCCAGTGCCAGGCCCGTGCCCAGCGCGAAAGCAAGAAGAGAAAGGCGGAAGCTCATGCGTGACAGAAGAGAAAATAGTCTGCTTACCTCAACTGCAAGTAGAATGCCGAATTTTGCCGCCGCTGCCGGGTAGGCCCTCTTTATGGACTCGCACCCGCTTGCCACCTACCCGACCGCCCCGGCTAAAAGCCCAAAAAGCGCCCTCGCGAGCGCTTTTTCTGAGTGATTGTAGCTAGCCTAACGGTGGCCGGGGCCGTGCCCATGCCCGGGGCCGCCGTGGTCGTGCTTATCGTGCTTGGGGCCTTTGCCATACAACTTCTTAGCTTGGCCGGGGGGCATACCGTGGGGGTGGCCCTTACCTTTCCAGAGCCAGGGCGAATCGCCGTGGTAAGCAATGTACTGGGGGTGAACATTGCGCGGGTCGTAACCATCGAGGCGCTCGTAGCGCACCCACTGGCCGTTTTGCTGCACGAGGTAGCGGCGGGCCGGCACGTCGTAGTAGGCATTGGCCTCCGGAATGTAGTAGTACTGGGCATCGGCGGGCGCACCCGCTACCACGGGCGGGGCCGTATTAATGTTGATGTTAACCTGGGCGTGGGCCGGGGCAGCCAGCGCGAGGGTGCCGAAGGCGGCCAGGGCGGCAGTTTTTTGGAGGAAGTTCATGCGAAAAAAACAAGGGGGAGGCCCACGCCGTGGCAAGGACAATGCCAGCTGCCTGCCGGAGTAGTTGAGCTTATACGCGGCCGTTTGGTTTTTGGCTTCGCCATAGACCGGGCTTTGGCACCGGGCCCGCTCACCGCCAAAAGAAAGGCCGGGGCATCCGCACCATTCGGCGGCCGGGCTTGTTGGCTACAATCGGCCCGAGGCTTGCGCCAGGGGAAAGTTTCGGCTTTTTACCACCCCCGCCCGGCCGTTCCCGTACCTTTGCTCGTTCCTCCGAATCTGCCCGCATGGCTAAAAAAACGGCTACCGCTCCCGCTGCCCCCGCTCCTAAAAAAACGAAAGCCGCGCCCAAGAAGGCGGCCAAACTCGCTGCTCCCGCCGCTGAAGCCCTGACCGCCGCTACCGCCGCCGAGTTGGTAGAAGTCGCTGAAAAGCAGGCACCCGACCTACGGCACGACCTGCCCGTGGGCCGCCAGCCCGCGCCCGCTGGCCGCGCCGTGGCCGAAGCGCACCAGACGCCCGCCCCGCTGCCGCCCGTTTCTGAACTAGTAACCAGCAACCAGCAAATAGAAACCTACGGGGCCGCCGCCGAAGCCCCCTACATCGAAGTGTACGGCGCCCGCGAGCACAACCTCAAGAACGTGAGCGTGCAGATTCCACGCGGCAAGCTGGTGGTGTTCACGGGTATCTCGGGCTCGGGGAAGTCGTCGCTGGCCTTCGATACCATTTATGCCGAGGGGCAGCGGCGCTACATGGAGACGTTTTCGGCCTACGCCCGCTCCTTCATGGGCGGGCTGGAGCGGCCCAACGTGGACAAGATTGAGGGGCTGTCGCCAGTAATTTCGATTGAGCAGAAAACCACCTCGCGCAACCCGCGCTCGACGGTGGGTACGATTACCGAGATTTACGACTTCCTGCGCCTGCTCTACGCCCGCACCGCCGAGGCCTACAGCTACGCCACGGGCAAGAAGATGATTCGGCAGAGCGACGACCAGATTATCAACTACATCCTGCGGCACTACGACGGCAAGAAGCTCATCGTGCTGGCCCCGGTGGTGAAGGGTCGTAAGGGCCACTACCGCGAGGATTTTCAGAAGATTGCCAAGCTGGGCTTCACCAAGGTGCGCGTCGATGGCGAGCTGCTCGACATCACGCCCAAGATGCAGGTCGACCGCTACAAGATTCACGACATCGAAATCGTGATTGACCGGCTCGTGGTGAAGGAGGAGGACCGCTTCCGTCTCTCGGGCTCGGTGCAGAACGCCATGACCCACGGCAAGGGCACCCTGCTGGTGCTCGACCCCGACGCTAAGAAGGCCGCGCCGCAGTTTTTCTCGCGCTTCCTCATGGACCCCGAAACGGGCATCGCCTACGACGACCCGGCGCCTAATACGTTCAGTTTCAACTCGCCCTACGGCGCGTGCCCGCACTGCGCAGGCCTGGGCGAGGTGCAGCAGATTACGGAAGAAACGGTAATCCCCGACCCCAAGCTGAGCATCAGCCGGGGCGGCATCGCGCCGCTGGGCGAGTACCGCGACATCTGGATTTTTCAGCAGCTCCAGCTAATTCTCAAAAAGCACAAGGCCAGCCTCAACACGGCCATCGAGAAGCTGCCCGCCGAGCTGGTGCAGCGCCTGCTGCACGGCATCACGCAGGACGAGGCCGACGACACGAAGGCTACCTATACCGAGCCGTTCGAGGGCATTATTCCCTTCCTGCGCCGGCAGATGGAGTCGGATTCGGACAGCATCCGCGACTGGATTCAGCAGTACACCCAGGCCCAGCCCTGTCCGGTGTGCGAGGGCTACCGTCTGAAGAAGGAAAGCCTGCACTTCAAGCTGGCCGACCGGCACATCGGTGAGCTATCGGTGATGGATATCAAGGAGCTATCGAACTGGTTTGTGGACGTGGAAGGCCGCCTGAGCGAGCGGCAGAACCTCATTGCCCGCGAGCTGCTCAAGGAAATTCGCAAGCGCATCGGCTTCTTGCTCGAAGTGGGCTTGGATTACCTCAGCCTGCACCGCTCGGTACGTACGCTGAGCGGTGGCGAGAGCCAGCGCATTCGCCTCGCCACCCAGATTGGTACCCAGCTCGTGGGCGTGCTCTACATCATGGACGAGCCGAGCATCGGCCTGCACCAGCGCGACAACGAGCGCCTAATCAAGGCCTTGCAGCACCTGCGCGACATCGGTAACTCGGTGATTGTGGTGGAGCACGACAAGGACATGATTTTGCACGCCGACCATGTGCTCGACATTGGGCCGGGGGCGGGCATCCACGGCGGCCACATCGTGGCCGAGGGTACGCCCGACGCCATTTTCAGCTCGGGCTCGCTCACTTCGCAGTACCTCAGCGGGCAGCGCCACGTGGAGGTGCGCAAGAAAAAGCGCGAGGGCGAAGGCAATTTCCTGGTGCTGAAAGGTGCCAAGGGCCACAATCTCAAGAACGTCACGGCCAAATTCCCGCTGGGCAAGCTCATCGCCGTCACGGGCGTATCGGGTTCGGGCAAGTCGTCGCTCATCCACGACACGCTATACCCGATTCTCAACAAGCACTTCTTCAATGCCCACCGCGAGCCGCTGGCCTACGGCAGCATCGAGGGCTTGGAGCTGATTGACAAGGTGATTGAGGTAGACCAGTCGCCCATCGGCCGCACCCCGCGCTCGAACCCGGCGACCTACACCGGCGTGTTTACCGAAATTCGGCAGCTGTTTGCCGAGATGGCCGAGGCTAAAATTCGGGGCTACGGGCCGGGCCGCTTCTCCTTCAACGTGAAGGGCGGGCGCTGCGAAACCTGTGAGGGCGCCGGCATCCGCACCATCGAGATGAACTTCCTGCCCGACGTGCACGTGCCCTGCGAAACCTGCAAGGGCCGCCGCTACAACCGCGAAACCCTGGAAGTGCGCTTCAAGGGCAAATCCATCACCGACGTGCTCGACATGACGGTGGAAAAGGCGGTGGACTTCTTCGAGTTTCAGCCGCGCATCCTGCGAAAAATCAAGACCTTGGCCGACGTGGGCCTGGGCTACCTCACGCTGGGCCAGCAGGCCACTACGCTCTCGGGCGGCGAGGCCCAGCGCGTGAAGCTCAGCACCGAGCTCAGCAAAAAGGACACCGGCAAGACCTTCTACATCCTCGACGAGCCGACCACCGGCCTGCACTTCGAGGACATCCGCCACCTGGCCGACGTGCTGCACAAGCTCGCCGACAAGGGCAACACGGTGCTCATCATCGAGCACAACCTGGACCTCATTAAGGTGGCCGACCACGTCATCGACATCGGCCCCGAGGGCGGCGCGGGCGGTGGCACCATCGTGGCCCAGGGCACGCCCGAACAGGTAGCCAAGGCGGGCAAGGGCCACACGGGGCGGTTTTTGGCTGAGGAGCTGAAAACCAGCCAGTACGTGTAGCGGCTTGTTTTCTACTTCCCATCAACATATTTCTTGCGTAGCTTTTTAAGTTTTTCTGTTACCAAGTCCACATCACCCAGCCACTGTGTTAGTTCTGGGTTCAGCCAAGTGAGCAGGTCTCGGATATCGTTGTGTATTTCTTCTAAACGGTCGAAACAAAGAATGTTGCGAGTGTTTTTCTGAAAGCATAAGGGCTCGTAATGATACACTCGGTTACAGAAAGTGCGTACTTTCATGATTTTATCATTGATGACGCTCCAGGTAATGCCAGGGGGACGTTCTTTGGAAAAGGCGCGTAAGGGGTCACGATTTAGTAGTTCAAAGTATTTTTTATTAAATAAAGAAGTCCAGAAGCCAAAGCTTAATTCCGCGATAATGGCTAGCCCGTTAGGTGGGTCGTGTTTGCGCTGGTCTTTGTACTCCTTCATCGCTGCTACTACCATCTTAAGCACCTTATGATTGGTTATCTCTTCCTCTTTCTGTGCGTCGTAGTATGTTAAGCTTGGGTCAATCATGAAGCCCTTTTGTTCGGTGATAAGCCAGTTGTCGGATTTGAATTTTACTGATAAAGCTTCATGTAGCGCATTTCGAAACGCTACTTCCAATAACGACAAAGCTGGATAAAAACTTTGAGCTATTCGTAAATTGTCCAAATACAGCGTAAGGCTAAGCTGTTCATCACCTTTTGCCGCTAGTTTATAGGGTACAAGGCGAGCGGGGGAAAGAAATTTTTCGGCGGTTTGAAACAACATCGGTTTTTATTCGTACATTTGCAACGTAATACTTGGACAACTCAGCTGGACAGTCTGCAAAGATAAGCTCCTTGGGCCCAGGTGAAAGAAACGAGCGGACATCCTTCACCGGGTGCCCGCTCTCTTTCTTTTTAGCCTAGCCAAATACTATCCACCCGTCGGCCCAAAGCGCTCGGTCAGTATCATTTCGGGCGGTAGCCCGGCGGCCTGCAAGCCATTGGCGACGCTCTCGACCAGGCCCGTAGGGCCGCACACGAAGGCCTGCGGCTGCGCTTCACAGAAGTGTGCCACTACCTCGGCCAGCATGGTCGCGTCGATGCGGCGACGGTAGCCGGCCCAGCCGGGCGGGGCTAGCCGGGTGTAGTCGAGCAGCAGTGTAAAGTTATTATTGGCTTGCGCCATCGCCTCTAATTCAGCTCGATAAATAACTTCATCGGGCGTGCGGACGCTGAACAGCAGCACGGCCGGCGTGCGCAGGCCCAGCCGCTGCCGGTGGCGCAGCATGGCCATGAGCGGCACCACGCCCGAGCCACCGCCCACGAGCAGCAGGGGCGGCGCGCTAGCCTCGCCTCGCCACACGAAGTAGCCGCCGATGGGGCCGCGCACCTCCAACTGGTCGCCCACGGCCACGCCCTCGTTGAGGTAGCCCGATACCTCGCCGTCGGAGATGATTTCGACGGTCAGCTCAATCTCGCCGGCTTGCTCGGGCGGGGAGGCGATGGAGTAGCTACGCTCGGCCTGGTAGCCGCCCTCGGCGGTGAGGCGCAGGTCGTAGTGCTGGCCGGCGAGGTGGGGCGTCCAGTGGGGGAGGCGAAGGGTGAAGGTTTTGACGTGGGGCGTTTCGGGCCGGATGGCCGTAACGGTGGCTAGCTGCCAGGCTACTTTGCTCATAGCCGGATGCTGCTGGCGCTGGCCTGGCCGTCGTCATCGTCGCGGTAGCGCTGCTCTTTCCACGGGTCGCCGTACATGCTGTAGCCGCCGCGCTCCCAAAAGCCGGGCTCGTCCTGGGCCGTGAAGCGCAGGCCCTGCACCCACTTGGCGCTTTTCCAGAAGTAGAGGTGGGGCACTACCAGCCGGGCCGGGCCGCCGTGCTCGGGCGTGAGGGGCTGGCCGTCGTAGACGAGGCCCACGAAGGCCTTGCCGCCCAGCAGGTCGGCCAGCGGCACGTTGGTGGTGTAGCCGCCGTAGCTGAATTCGGTGACAAACTGCGCTTCGGGCTTCAGCTGCACGTGCTCCAGCAGCGTGTCCACGCTCACGCCGCGCCAATGGGTATCAAACTTGCTCCACTTCGTGACGCAGTGGATGTCGGGGTTGAAGTCCTGCATCGGCAGCTTGTTGAATTCCTCCCAGCTCCACTTCACGGGCTTTTCGACCAGGCCTTCAAGGCGAAACTCCCAGTTAGCGAGGTTGATGCGGGGCGTGGGGCCAGCCGTGAGCACCGGGAAATCGGTGGTTTCGTACTGGCCGGGCGGCAGCTTGGGGTTGGTGGGGCGCTTGGGCTGGAAGCCGCGGTTGGTGAAAAGACCCATTGGAAAAGAAGTTATTAACTACGTAACGAAACAGACGGAGCGTGTAGCCCACAAAAAAGCCCCTGGCTATTCAGCGCCAGGGGCTTTCTGCGAAGAGAATTAACCTAGGCCATAGTTTTACTAATAAGCCTAGGCCGAGGTTTAGCCTACTGCAACTTAGCCAGCCAGAGCGAGGCGTTGAGGTGCAGCGGGGCGTGGCTGCCGATTTCGGTCCAGCCGGGGTAGAGGGTATTGCCGCTAGCGCCGGTGCCATCGTCGGCGGGCGACGAATCGCTGATGACGAACACGCGGCCGGTGCCGTAGGTGCTGCTGGCGCACATTACCTGGGTGGTGCCCTGGCCGGCGCTGCCGCGCCACACCAGCGGCTGCGCCGCGCTAGAGGTAGTGGTGATGGTAGCGCCGTTGCTGAACTTGAGCTGCGTGACGTGGCCCTGCGAGCCGTGCAGGATGACGTTGCTAGCGCTATTCAGCACGTTGCTGCTGGTTTCGGAGATGTTGGTCAGGTCGATTTTGAAGCCGAACGGGTTGCTTTGCACCGCGTTGCTGGTCATCAGGTCGTTCCAGATGGCCGGCGAGTCGTAGCCGTCGTTATTGCGGTCCGATACGTCGTGGTCGGAAATCATGAACAAGCCGCCGCCGTTTTTCACGAAATTGAGGATGGCCGTTTTCTCAGCGCTGGTAAATAAAGTGTTGGGCTCGTCCACCACGAATACGCTGTAGTTGCTCAGGTCCTGCGCGTTGCTGGTGTTGCCGTAGGTGATGGCCGCGCCCACGGGCAGCGCCTCCACCGTGTTGCCGAGCTTCACCAAGGACACGGCCCAGGCCGAGAGCGCGCCGGTCCAGTACGTTTCGGGCGTGCTGCTCGTGATGCCGCTTTGGGCGGGCGTGGGCGTGCGCACCACGGTGCCATTGTCACTGTCGGGCACCCAGTCGGCGTTGCCGGCCGTTTCGGCGTGGCTGCCGTCGAAGAGGAATTTCTTGCCGCCCGTGGTACCGGTGCCCCCGCCGCCGGTGGTGCTGCCGTAGGCCTGCACGGTCAGGTTGTCGAAGTTGAGGCGGTTGGTCGAACCGTCGGTTTTGCGCACTTGCAGGCGCACGCTCCCGGCCAAATTCACCGCGAAGCTGGCCGTGGCGAGCGCGGTGCTGCTACTCGTGATGGTACTGCCCACTTTGCTGAACGACGAGCCGCCGTTGGTCGAGGCCCACAGCTCCCAGGTGCCGGCCGCGTCGGTGCCGTAGCGGGCGTGGTCGAGGGTCACGGTGCCCGCGCCGCTGCCCAGGTCAAAGTTCATGGTGAGCGTGCCGCTGTTGCGCACGCGGGCCGACTGGCTGCCCGTTTTGGCGTCGGCGCTGGTGTTGCCCAGCAGCGCGTCGCTCAGCGTCCAGGAGCCCGAGCCCAGGGCTACCGAGCCGCTGGTGTAGGCCGTTTTGGTACCCGTCTCGAAGGTTTCGGACAAGCTGGCGGCGGTAGCCGCCGTGAGGCCGGCCTGCATGGCGGGCGCGGCAGCAGCCTCGCTGGTGGCGGTGCTGGGCTCGGCGTATTGGCGGGCGCAGCCGGTCAGCAGCACGGCCGCCAGGAAAGCGGCGAGTGGGCGACGTATATTCTTCATAGACAGGCGTAAATGGAAATGGAATTAAGGAAAATAACCTCGCACAAAGCTAGCTGCGCGGGCCGGCGGCCCAGGTAATGGGCAGGTTAAGAAATTGTGCCCAGAACCGCAGGCCACCTACGCTATAGGCTCGTCGCTAGCGTTGAGTTCCCGCTCGTCAAAACGATTATCGACATCAGCAAGCTTCGGCTGGGCCGGCTCGCCAAAGCGGGCCTTGAAGCGGGCGTACAGCGCGTTCATACCCAGCAGCAGCAAGCCCATGAAGATAAAGACAATGGCCCGCGTGATAGTGCCACTCTGGCTGAGGTCGAAGAACACCAGCCGCACCAGGCACCCCAGCATGCCGGCCAGCGACACGTAGCGCAAATCTTGCCGACGCAAGAGCAGGCTGGTGCTGAATACGGCCACTACTTCCAGCATCAGCAGCACGGTGAGCACCGAGCGGTCGAAGGACTGAATGAGCAGCAGCGACAAGGCCAGAAAGGCAGGGTAGAGTAGCGCGGCTTCGAGCCGGCGGCGAGAAGGCCGGGCCATTATATCCCAGGCTGGCGAAAGCCCTTCGATAGTAGCCGCGTCTTCGCGTAGCGCTAAAGCCACGTAGCCAAAAAGAAGGGCTACGGCCGCCGCCAGCGCCCACCACTCGGGGCGCAGGAGGTAGTCCGGCGACACGTACCGCAAACTAGCCACGCAGGCCGCGCCCGCCGCCAGCCCGTAGTACAGCCGCCCGTACACCCCCAACCGCCGGAAGCGCTGCGGCAGCCGCGGGCCAAAATAGCTGAGTAGCAGCGCCCCGCTTATCCAGATGAGCGGCTGCCACGGCGTGCGGATATTGGCGGCCAGCGTGCCGCTGCCGAAGAGTAGCGCAGCCTCGGGCAGCCAGCGGTGCAGCCACCGCCACGACTTATACACTGGCTCGGCGGCTGGTGGCCGCGCTAGCGCCAGCAGCGCTAGTACCCCAAACAGGAGGGCCGCCGTGAAGTATTCGGCCGGCTGATGGAAGAAGGTTTCGTTCCAGATGGGAACCCCGAGGTGTAGTAGAAAGCTGCTCAGCAACAGCGCGTAAGCCACGTGCAGCAGGTAGCGGTCGGGCTGGCCGGCACGGACTACCGCTGCGGCATCGGGTAGCCTGCGCCGCCACGCCTGCGCCGCCGCGAAGGCTACTACCGCCAGCCCCAGCAAGCCCGTCATAAAGTAGGCCAACAGCGTAGCCGTGGCCATCACCGCCACCGCCAAGTGCGCGCCCAGCAGATACAGCCACGGCCAGCGCACGTAGCGCCCGGCCGCCGGCCACCACGAGGTAGCCAGCCCCACTAGGGGCACAACCACAGTGGGCAGTAGGTACAGCAGCTTTTGAAGGTCAATGCCTTCTGCAAAAACATAGTAACTGACTTGGTCGAGCAGCGTGCCCATCGGACTAAACGGTACTACGTAGCTCCACTGCAAGGCCAAATACCCCCCGGCCGCCAGCGCCAGCCCGGCCCACAAACCCGGCGCGGCCACCCGCTGCCGCAGATACAGCAGGCTGCCCAGCAGCGCCACCGCCGCCCAGCCAGCCCAGGGCCGCGCATACACCTGCGCGCCCGCACCCAGCAGCAGCCAGCCCACGGCCACGCCCAGCAGGGGTAGCTGGTAGGCCGCGCCCAGCGAGAGCCGGGCAAACTCGCCCTCTGCCCGCCGCCAGTAGTAGCGCCGCAGCTGGTAAGCCAGCGTGAGCAGCGCCGCGCCCACCAGCAGGGCCGCCCGGCCCCGCGCCCCCACCACGCCCGGCGAGAGGTAGCGCACCAGCCACGGCAGCGCCGCCGCTTGCAGCACCAGCAGGTGCGTGTGGGCGCGCAGCAGGCCGGTGGCCGCACGCCCGCTCAGCAGAAGGGCCGCCAGCAGGCTTTCGGCATATAGCACAAGGGCCACGCCCAGCCAGCTCAAACCCAGCTCGTGCAGCCCCAGCACCGCCAGCACCACCAGAAACTGCCCCAGCACCAGTTGCTGCTGCCGCACCCAGTCGGGGGCCAGCGCGGCTACCCGCAGCCAGCGCGCCAGCCCAATGGCCGCGCCCGCCAGTGCTACCAGCGCGGCCAGCAGCAGCGCCACCGGCACGTGCGCCCAGCCAAAAATTACCTGCGCCAGCAGCAGTCCCGCGCCCGCTTGCAGCAACCCGGCCAGGCCCGCAAGGCCGCCCAGCACCTGGCGGTGCGACTCGGTAGCGGCTGCGGAGGGCGCGGGGGCCGCATTCTCGGCGTCAGCGGTACCAGAAACCGCGCTGCCCGCCCTGTTTAGTGAGCCGAGTAGCAACGGCTGCCGGAAAATGAGCTGCACGAAGGCCAGCCCGGCCCAGCCGGCCAGGGCCAGCAGCAGGGCATCGCGGTAGAGGATGAAGGGCCGGCTAAGGGACGCGCGCGTGCCGGCTATCAACAGCAGCGCGGTGGCCGCCAGCAGGGCGCCGGCCATCGCCACGCGGTACACCAGCGCCTCGTTTTGGCGGGCCATTACCAGGGCTACCAGCAGCGATTCGAGCAGCATGAATAGTGCAATGACCGTGGCCGTGGCGTGCCAGCCTTGCAGCGAGAGCGCCGTGCCCAGCGCCAGCAGCAGCGAGAGGATGGTATCGGTCTGGAACAGCCAGCCGATGCCCAGCCGCTTGGCACGCCGCCACGCCCAGAAGGTGAGCCCCGCGCCCAAAGCCAGCGGAATGGTTTTCCATACCGAACCCGTGCTGTAGAGGTAGAGGTTGATACCCAGGCACGTCCAGTTGAGCAAATGCGCCGCGAACAGCAGCGGCTCAAACCGCCGCTTGGCGTACACGCGGCGGTATTGCACCACGGCCGCTACGCCGCCTACCAGCAGCACCAGCCCCATCGCCGCCAGCCGCAGCACATTGCCGAGGGCCGGCAGCTCGTGGTGCCAGTAGAGGTGAAACGCGAAAAAGCTGGCGATGCTCAGCAGCAGTTGGTAGCGCCACTGCTGGCGGTAGGTAATGGCAATGCAGAAGGCCGTGACGCCCGCCGCCGCGCCCAGCGTGAGGGCCGTGGGCGGCAGCACCGCCAGCGCCACCAAACTCAGCACACCGTGCAGGGTAGCTACCTCTTGCCGGCTGGTGCGCCAGGCCAGGTAGAGGTTCACGCTCACGCCGGCTAGTAGCAGCAGGTAGTCGAAGGGCGGCGCTACCCAGCGCAGCCCCTCGATGCTGACCGCGCCCACGCAGGCAAACAGGAAAATGGCTGCCGCGCTGCTCAGCAGCCAGCCATTCAGGGGCCGGGCAAAAGCCTTGGCGCGCAGCGACCAGCGCGCCCCCAGCAGCCCGCCCGCAAAGGCACAAATCAGCAAAAACCGATACGGCGGGGCCATCCGCAGCGCGGTATAAATTCCCAGAAACCCGACGCCCGTCACCAGCACCACCGCGCCCAGAATGCCGGTCCAGTTTTCCAGCAGCATGGCCGAGGCGCGCTCCCAGAAGGTCGGGCCGGTGGATTCAATTGGCGGCACCGGCACCGGCCGTGGCGGCGCGGCTACCGGAGTAGCCGGTGCAGCCGCCAGTATCGGCTCGGCATCTGCCACCGGCTCGGGGCGAGTTGCCGGCCTGGGTGGTGGCGCGGGCATGGGTAGCGGCGCGGGCACGGGTGGCGCTTCGGTCGCGGGCCGCTCGGCTGGCCGGGGTACTACAGGTAGCGGGGCGGGCACTGGAGTAGCTACGGGCTGGGCGGTGGGCCGGGGTGCAGGCGAAGGCGGCGCAGCCTCGGCGGCCGGTGGCGGGCCAGTGGCGCGCAGCGCCCGCAGCTGCTCGCGCAGCTGTTGCATTTCGGCGTGCAGCAGGTTGTGCTCGGCCTGGCGGCGGGCCAGTTCTTCTTGAAGCGCGGTCAGCCGCTTAGGCAAATCCCAGACGCGCAACGCAATGATGATGGCAAAAAGCAGAGCAAGCCAGGAAGCATCCATGCGCTGGACGGGAAGTAGGTAGAATGTGGAACTTGTTGCTCGCGCAGGGCGGCGCAGTGCCAGTCGGCAAAAAAACCTGCGTTCCCAATCCTAGGCGAAACTCAGAAAGCTATTGTGCTGCTTCTGCCTGAGCCTTAGTAGTATGCTGAGTCAGCAGGCGCTGGTAGCGCCGCTGATAAAGCCGCGAAAACGGGATGGTGAGCAAAAACAGGAAGGGCGTGAAGTTGCGCAGCCAGCTATCACCCGGAATAAACTGAATGACCAGCAAGGCCAACGCAAAGCCGGCCGCCGTCACGAGCGGGCGCCAGTAGTCGAGGTCGGGGTGGGTGGCATCGGGCGGGTACACGAGGTGATGAGCCGGGTTGCGCAGGTAGCGCGTGAGCAGCACCTGCGCCAGCGCCGTGGCAATGATGTTGCCCGCATAAAACGTGAATGGTGCCCGCACCGTGGCATATGAGCTGAACAGGCCCGACGAAAACGGCATGAGCACGATGGACAGCAAAAACAGTAGGTTGAGCCACAGTAGCTTCTGGTCGTAGCTGCGCAAAAAGCGGAAGATGCGGTGGTGCGCCACCCAATACAAGGCAATGACGGCGAAGCCCGTCAGGAAGCCGATAAACTTGGGCGTGAGCAGCAGCAGGTGGTGCCACACCTCGTGGTCGGAGGGCCGGCCCTCAAACTCGGGAATCTTTATCTCAATGGCCAGCAGCGTAATAGCGATGGCAAAAACGGCGTCGGTAAACAGTATCAGCCTCTCCAACTGAAACTCGGTGCGGTCGTGGTGGTCGAAAGCAGTGTCCTGGTCTGACATAAGCGTAAAAGAATATAGCCGCTAAATGTAGGCAGCCTGAATGCAAAAAGCCGCCCCGGTACGACCGGGGCGGCTTTTATAGAGGAAACAGCGAGCGTTAGCCGCCGGCTACATCTTCATGTTCGAGTCTTTGTGCGACATATTGAGGTGCTCGACCACCACGGGCAGGGTCGTGTCAATCCAGCCGCTGAGGGCAGTGTTTTTGGTCATGGCTTTGTGGGCCGCCAGGGTGTTGGCCGTTTTCTGGTGGTCGGTTACCATCTGAGCCAGGTACTTGGTTTCAAACTCTTTGCCCGACAGCTTTTCCATCGTGGGGGCCAGGGCTTTGTGCTCGGCGTCCATGTCGGTGGGCAGCGTCACCTTGGCGCTGGCCGCGATGGGCTTGAGGGCAGCGGTGCTCTTGGTGTGGTCGGCTATCATTTTATCGGCCAAAGCTTTGGCTTCGCCGCTCACGCCTTTGGCCAGGGCCATTTTGCTGAGCTGAATCTCGTTCTGGTCGCTGTGGGCGGCCGATTTCATAAACTCGGCGTCGTCGGCGTGGGGCGCGGTGGGGCCGTTGGGGTCGGGGGCGGCGGGCGCATCGGCCGAGGCCATCGCGCCCGAGCCTGCGGCGTCGGTGCCGGCCGTCATGCTGGCCGAGTCGGTGGCCGAGGCTTCGGGCACGGTGCTGCCGGTGGCGCTGGTGTTCGAGGAGTTGGTGTCGGTAGCGGTGCTGCACGCGCCGAGGGCCAGCAGGCTGGCCGCAAACAGGGAAAGAGTGAGACGTTTCATGAGGAAAAAGGAAAAGCAAAAGGGTGCCGTAGATACGGGCGGGCAGCAAGATGAGTTTGATTATAAGCTGGTTGCCTCAAAAGTGGGCTTGATTGTCAGCCCAACTACTTGCTATACCGTGCAGGCTCCGATGAAAATCAGCTGAACCTTTTTAAACCCCCACCCGCCGCCCGCATCTTACTGGCACCACCTTTTAAAAACACCGTTTTATGCGTTTCTCTACTTCCTTCCGGGCCCTGACCTACGCCGCGCTGGCCGGCGGTATGCTCTTCACGGCTAGCTGCAAAAAGAACAACGAAGTAGCAAATACCACTGCTGACGACCTCATCTCAGCCAACGACGCCGGCCAGGGCGACGAAGAAAACGCGGCCCTGGCCGACCTGGCCGACGCCGCCGCCCCGCAGGATGCCACCGTATCGGCCAGCGCCACCGTGGCCGACCCCGCCGACCTGGCCCGCCTCGCCTCGGGCTGCCTCACGCGCACCTACGACGCGGCTACTCGCACGCTCACCCTCGACTTTGGCCGCACCAACTGCCTGTGCCCCGATGGCCGCTACCGCCGTGGCATCGTCAAGGTCGTGTTTAGCGGCCCCTACCGGCAGGCAGGCGCGGTGGCTACCATCACGCACCCCAGCTACTTTGTGAATGACAACCAGCACCTGGGCACGCGCGTCATCACCAACCTGGGCGGCGGCTCGTTTGACCTAGAGGTGCAGAACGCCAGCATCATCTTCGCTAACAATGGCGGCACTACCGCCTGGAATTCGACGCGCCGCTACACCCGCACGGCGGGCTTCGGCACGGCCACCATTCTGGACGATGCCTACAGCATCACGGGCTCGCTCACGGGCACCAACCGCCGCCGCGTGAGCTACACCGCCGCCATCCAGCAGCCGCTCATCAAGAAATTTACGCCGGGCTGCGCCCGCCACTTCATCTCGGGCACCATTCAGATTTCCAATTCCAACGGCCGCTCGCTACTCCTCAACTACGACCCCACCGGCACGGCCGCCTGCGATAACATCGCCTCGGTGACTATCAACGGGCAGACGCATACCATCACCTTGCGCTAACTGCAGGATATAATCGCAGATTAAAACGGATTTCTAGGATTTAACGGATACGCCCGCTGCGCGGGCTGACTATCTGGACGCAGGAGCGGCTTCGCCGGCTCGGGAATGAGTGGCTGGCCGAAGGCTGCCCTGCGTCCAGATAGTCAGCCCGCGCAGCGGGGCGTATCCGTTAAATCCTAGAAATCCGTTTTAATCTGCGATTAAGGCCTCGGCCAGCAGCATGTCCTCGGGCGTGGTAATCTTGATATTGCAATAGTCGCCCTCTACCAGCTGCACGGCGTGCAGGTCGTCGACTACGCTGGCATCGTCGGTGAAGGTGGGGAGCTCGGGCAGGCGGTAGGCGCGGCGCAGCAGGTCGAGGTCGAAGGTCTGGGGCGTCTGCATGAGGCGCAGGCGGCGGCGGTCGAGCGGCGACGAGCCGGTGGCCGCCACCAGCCGCACCGAGTCTTTGGGCGGCACGGCGGCTACTACCGCCTGGTGCAGGGCGGCTCCCTGGTAGGTCGCCTCAATCACGCGGGCCGGCACGAGTGGGCGCACGCCATCGTGCACGGCCACGAGGGCGCCGCCGGGCGGCGCGGCGGGCAGGGCGGCCAGGCCGGCCTTCACCGAAGCCCAGCGGGTTTCGCCGCCCGCTACCAGCGTGTGCGGAATATCGATTTGGTATTCCGCTACCAATTCCTGCCAATAATCAAGCTGCGCGGTGGGCAGCACCACCACCAGTTGCGCCACGCCCAGCGCGGGCTCGGCAAAGCGCCGCAGCGTGTGCAGCAGCACCGGCTCGCCGGCTAGCAGCAAGAACTGCTTGGGTCGGTCGGCCCCCATGCGCTGCCCGCTGCCCCCGGCCACGATGACGGCGTAGCGGGGCGGTAAATGAGTAATTGAGTAGCTGAGTAAAGTCCCGGGCGGTGGGAGCGTCGGAGGCATGGTATAGATGAAAACTTACGTAAGCGAAGGTAGCATTGTCCCAAATGTAAATGGCTCGGCCACCCTTGGGTAGCCGAGCCATTTACGCATCTACTCATTTACTCACTTACAGAATCAGCATCGCGTCGCCGTAGGCGAAGAAACGGTATTTCTCCTTGATGGCTTCCTGGTAGGCTTCCATCAGCAGCTTGTAGCCGGCGAAGGCCGAGGCCATCATCACCAGCGTGCTTTCGGGCAGGTGGAAGCTCGTCAGCATCGAGTTGGCGATTTTGAAATCGTAGGGCGGGTAGATGAACTTGTCGTTCCAGCCCTGGGTCACCTTCACGCGGCTGCTGGCCGACACCGAGGCGTCGAGCGCCCGCATGGTAGTAGTGCCAATGGCGCACACCTGCTTTTTGGCGTCAATCGATTTGTTGATGGTTTCGACTGCCTCGGGGCCCACGAAGAACTGCTCCGAGTCCATCTTGTGCTTGGTCAGGTCTTCGACATCGACGTGGCGGTAGGTGCCCAGGCCCACGTGCAGCGTGATGAACGCCTTCTCTACGCCCTTGATTTCCATGCGCTTCATCACCTCGCGCGAGAAGTGCAGGCCGGCTGCCGGGGCCGCCACCGCGCCGATGTGCTCGGCAAAAATGGTTTGGTAGCGCTCCTTGTCGGCCTCCTCGGTTTCGCGCTTCAGCACCTCCTTGGGCACGGGCGTTTCGCCGAGCTCGTAGAGGGCCTTGCGGAATTCCTCGTCGGTGCCGTCGAACAAGAACTTGATAGTACGGCCGCGCGAGGTCGTGTTGTCGATAACCTCGGCCACGATGTCAGAATCGCCGAAGTACAGCTTGTTGCCTACCCGGATTTTGCGGGCCGGGTCCACGAGCACGTCCCACAGGCGGCCTTCTTTATTCAATTCGCGCAGCAGGAACACCTCAATCTGGGCGCCGGTGCGCTCTTTCTGGCCGTACATGCGGGCCGGAAACACCTTGGTATCGTTGAAAACGAACACGTCGCCCTCGGCGAAATAGTCCAGGATATCTTTGAACATCCGGTGCTCAATCTGGCCGGTGGCGCGGTTCACCACCATCAGGCGCGACTCGTCGCGGTGGCGCGCCGGGTGCGTTGCAATCAGCTCTTCGGGGAGTTCAAACTTGAACTCGTGCAGTTTCATCGCCATGCAGTAGGGACGTACTAGGGGGAAGTTACCAAAAATTTGGGCGGGCAAAGGTACGATTTTTTTTGGAAGGCATTGGTCTTGTGCGGTAAGCTTTAGCCTGCCGTTTCAAAAAAGCCATGCCGTCGTCCTAAACAGCCGTATTTTTCGCCCCTTATTCAGGCTTGGCCGGCTTTCGGCAAGCTAAAGCTTACCCTACATGCTGCTTACCCTTCGCCTCACGCTCGAAAGCTTTGCCTTTGCCTGGCAGGCGCTCCGCTCCAATTTGCTGCGCACGCTGCTGTCGCTGCTGGGCGTCACGGTGGGCATTTTCGCCATCATCGCCGTGTTCACGGTCGTCGACTCGCTGGAGGCCAACGTGCGCCAGAGCATGAGCTTCATGGGCGACAAGGTCGTGTACGTGGGCAAGTGGCCCTGGACCTTCGACGCCAACCGCCCCTGGTGGAAGTACTTCAGCCGGCCCGTGCCCACGGCGCGCGAGTTTCGGCAGCTGGAGCGGATGCTGCGCCCCGGCTCCAACAAGGGCGTGGCCATCTTCGTGAGCAAAGGCGGCAATACCTTCAAGGCGGGCTCCAACTCGGTGGCCGACTGCGCCTTGCAGGGTGTGAGCTACGACTACCGCAACGTGTCGAGCGTGCCCATTGAGCAGGGGCGCTACTTCACGCAGCAAGAGGTCGACGGCGGCCGGCCGGTGGCCATCATCGGGGCTACCATCGCCGAAAATCTTTTTCCCGGTATCGACCCCGTGGGGCAGGATTTCAAGACCAAAGGCCGGCATTTCACGGTCATTGGCGTGCTGAAAAAAGAAGGTAAAAACCTGCTCGGCGCGCCCAGCAACGACGCCAACTGTCTCATCCCGTTCAATGCCTTCGCCAGCGTGTTTGCCATGAGTAGCACCGGCATGAGTGGCCCCTCGCCGCAGCTCGGCATCAAGGGCACCGACACCGACCCCGGCCTGCTCAACCTCGAAGCCGAGGTGCAGGGCGCCATGCGGACCATCCGCGGCCTCAAGCCTCGCGAGGAAGACAACTTCGCCCTGAACCGGCCCGAAATGATAGCCTCGCTCATCACCAAGCTGTTCAGCGTGATAGGCATTGCGGGCGCTGTCATTGGCTCGTTTGCCATGCTCGTGGGCGGCTTCGGCATTGCCAACATCATGTTCGTGTCGGTGCGCGAGCGCACCAGCATCATCGGCATTCAGAAATCGCTGGGAGCGAAAAACTACTTTATCCTGTTCCAGTTTCTGTTCGAATCCATCTTCCTGTGCCTCTTGGGCGGCGCGGCGGGGTTGTTTTTGGTGTGGCTTGCTACTTTCATTTCGCTTGGCGACCTCAAGCTGTTTCTCAGCGCCGGCAACATCAGCCTGGGCTTGCTGGTGTCGGTTGGCATCGGGGTAGTGGCGGGCATTGTGCCTGCCTTTCTGGCCGCCAACCTCGACCCGGTTATTGCCATTCGGGCCAAGTAATTTTTTGAATGTGGCAGATGTGCTGATAAGGAAAAGGTGAAAATGCGCGCCTTGGCAATTAAGGCATTTTCACCTTTTCCCATTAGCACATCTGCCACATTCTCCTCCGTATCTTCGTGCCTTGCGCCCGCCCCACTCGTAATTAGGTGGGGCGGGTTCATTTTTTCCCCACCCAGAGACTATGTCTAAACTCAAAAAAACCAGCAAAACCAAGCTGGCCGACGACAACCTGAATGCCGGTTCCGGCAAAACCATCGTGCAGCCCAACGTCAACGACAACAAGCTGACGAGCATCACCGAAATTCGCGAAAAAACCGGCACCGTGGCCAAGGCCACGCCCGACCCCGACGAGCAGCGCATCCGCCAGGCCTTCGTGGACAAAGACTGGAACGAGATTAAAATCGCCGATAGCTGGCAGATTTTCAAGGTAATGGCCGAGTTTGTGGAGGGCTTCGAGAAGCTGTCCAAAATCGGCCCGTGCGTGAGCATCTTCGGCTCGGCCCGCACCCAGCCCGACAACCAATACTATAAGCTGGCCGAAGAAATTGCGGCCAAGCTCGTGCGCCACGGCTACGGCGTCATCACGGGCGGCGGCCCCGGCATCATGGAGGCCGGCAACAAGGGTGCCCGCGCCGAAGGCGGCAAGTCGGTGGGCTTGAACATCGAATTGCCCTTCGAGCAGACGCACAACATCTACATCGACAACGATAAGTGTATCAACTTCGATTACTTTTTCGTGCGCAAGGTTATGTTTGTGAAGTACGCGCAGGCCTTTGTGGGCATGCCCGGCGGCTTCGGCACCCTCGATGAGCTGTTTGAAGCGCTGACGCTGATTCAAACCAAGAAAATCGGCCGCTTCCCCATCGTGCTCGTGGGCACTGCCTACTGGGGCGGGCTCTTCGACTGGATTAAGAACGTGATGCTGGGCGACGAGCGCAACATCTCGGCCGAAGACCTCGACCTCGTGCACCTCGTGGACGACGCCAGCGAGGCGGTGCAGATTATCGACGACTTTTATAAGAAGTACTCGCTGTCGCCGAACTTCTAAGGCAACTGCTACCGAAGCGAAAGCCGGGCGGAAACGTCCGGCTTTTTTAATAGCTGACTGAGGGCTAGTCATACCCCAACGCCTACCTGCCCGTACTTTGTCCTACCATGTCCGATACCACGCCCGCCCCCGCCAAGAAGCTGTTCCTGCTCGATGCGTTTGCCCTCATTTACCGCTCGCACTTTGCCTTTGCCAAAAACCCCCGCGTCAACTCGAAGGGGATGAATACCGGGGCCATCCTGGGCTTTACCAACACGCTGGTGGAGGTGCTGCTCAAGGAAAAGCCCACTCACCTGGGCGTGTGCTTCGACGCGGGCAAGACCTTCCGGCACGAAAAGGACGAAAACTACAAGGCCAACCGCCAGGCCATGCCCGAGGACATCGGCATCGCCATCCCCTACATCAAGCAGATTATCGAGGGCTTCCACATCCCGATTTTGCTGATGCCGGGCTTCGAGGCCGACGACGTGATTGGCACACTGGCTCAAAAGGCTGAGAAAGAGGGATTCGAGGTGTTTATGATGACGCCCGACAAAGACTACTGCCAGCTCGTGACCGAGCACATCAAAATCTACCGCCCCGCCTTCATGGGCAACGCGGCCGAGGTGCTCGACGTGGCGCACGTGCTGGAGCGCTTCGAGGTCGAGCGCGTAGAGCAGGTAGTGGATATTCTGGGCTTGCAGGGCGACGCCAGCGACAATATTCCCGGCATTCCGGGCATTGGCGAGAAGACGGCCAAGGCGCTGATTCAGCGCTTCGGCTCGGTCGAAAACTTGATTGCTAACTCCGACCAGCTCAAGGGCAAGCAGCAGGAAAACGTGCGCAACTTTGCCGAGCAGGGCTTGCTGAGTAAGGAATTGGCCACGATTCACGTCAACGTACCCATCGAGTTTGAGGCCGATAAGCTCGTAATGGAAGCCCCCGACGCGGCGCGCCTGCGCGAGCTGTTTGAGGAGCTGGAGTTTCGGCAGCTCGCCACGCGCGTGCTGGGCGAAGCCGGCGCGGGCGGTACCGGCCGCACCCCGGCCGCACCCGTGGGCCGCGGGGCCCGCCGCCCCAAAGTGGCCGCGCCGAGCGCGCAGGGTTCGCTTTTCGGTGAGGGTAGCGCGGCCGTGATTAACGCGGCCGAAAACGGCGATATGGGCGTGGATGTGGTAGGCGAGTACTACGACGGCCCCACCAAGACGCTGGCCGACGTACCGCACCACTACCACCTGGTTGATACGCCAGAGCTGCGCAAGTCGCTGATGGATTTCCTGTTGCAGCAGGCCGAAGTGAGCTTCGACACCGAAACTACTGGCCTCAATACTATGACAGCGCGGCTGGTGGGCCTCAGCTTCAGCTGGCACGCGGGCGAGGCGTATTACGTGCCCGTGCCCAGCGACGACGCCGAGGCCAGCCAGGCGCTGATAGAGGAGTTTCGGCCGTTTTTTGAGAACGCCAACATCCTGAAAATAGGGCAGAATATCAAGTACGACCTGCTGATTCTCAAGAACTACAACGTGCGCGTGGCCGGACCGTTCTTCGACACTATGCTGGCGCACTACCTCATCGAGCCCGACATGCGCCACAACATGGACGTGCTGGCCGAGACGTATTTGCACTACACGCCGGTGCCCATCACGGACCTCATCGGGCCCAAGGGCAAAAACCAGAAGACGATGGCCGACCTGGAGCCGGCCGCCGTGAAAGACTACGCCTGCGAAGACGCCGACGTGACTTTGCAGCTACGCCACGTGTTCGAGCCCATGCTGAAAGAGCTGGGCCTGCTAGGCCTGCTCAACGACGTAGAAAACCCGCTGGTGCCGGTGCTGGCCGACATCGAGCACGAGGGCGTGAAAATCGACTCGGGCGCGATGAACGAGTACTCGGCCGAGCTGCAAGGCTACATCTCGGAGCTGGAAACCCAGATTTTTCAGGAAGCCGGCGAGTCGTTCAACATCGGCTCGCCCAAGCAGCTAGGCGAGGTGCTGTTTGATAAGATGCAGATTGGGCGGGGCACCATCAAGAAAACCAAGACCGGGCAGTACGCTACCGGCGAGGAAATCCTGAGCCAGCTGGCCGCCGATAACCCCATCGCGGGCCTCATCCTGGAGCACCGGCAGCTTACTAAGCTGCGCAGCACCTACGTGGAGGCGCTGCCGCAGCTGGTCTGCACCGATGGGCGCGTGCATACGACCTTCAACCAGGCCGTTACGGCTACCGGACGCTTGTCGTCGACCAATCCCAACCTCCAGAATATTCCCATCCGCACCGAGAAGGGCCGCGAAATCCGCAAGGCGTTCGTGCCGCGCGATGAGCAGCACATCCTGCTGGCAGCCGACTACTCGCAGGTGGAACTGCGCATTATGGCCGACTTTTCGGGCGACGCGACCATGATTGAGGCCTTCCGCCTAGGACAGGACGTACACCGCAGCACCGCCAGCAAGGTCTTCGGCGTGCCGCTGGAGGAGGTCGACAGCGAGATGCGCCGCAAGGCCAAAACCGTAAACTTTGGCATCATCTACGGCATCTCGGCCTTCGGACTAGCCCAGCGCATTGGCATCAGCCGCAAGGAAGCGACCGAAATTATTGAGACTTACTTCCAGGAATTTCCGAGCGTGAAGGCGTTTATGGACGACAGCATCAACCGCGCCCGCGAGCTCGAATACGCCGAAACGCTGCTCAAGCGCCGCCGCTACCTGCGCGACATCAACTCACGCAATGCCACGCTGCGCGGCTACACCGAGCGCAACGCCATCAACGCCCCCATCCAGGGCACGGCGGCCGACATCATCAAGAAGGCCATGATAAACATCCACGACTGGCTGGAGCGCGAGAAGCTGGGCACCAAGATGATACTGCAAGTCCACGACGAACTCGTGTTCGACGCCGTGCGCGAAGAGGTAGACTACGTAACGTCCAAAATCCGCGAGCTGATGACCACCGCCCTGCTCTTGCCCCACGGCGTGCCGCTAGAAGTGGAAGTCGGCACCGGCGACAACTGGCTGAAAGCGCACTAGGCACTTTGGCTATTGCCCGAGGCGTTGGGTTATCAGCAAAAAGCCCCGCTACCAAACTGGCAGCGGGGCTTTTTAGCAGGTTTAAAAGCCCTACTGAATCTTCTGCACCGGCGAGTAGATACGTTCGCCGACGCCGGAGGTCTTGACGCCGACACGGGCGTATATCGGGCCGCTGTAGTTGGCAGGCATGGCTACCGAGAGGCCAACAGGCTGGCTCAGGTTGGTGAGGTCACTTGCCGTCTTGCTGGCGGAGCTAAACTGACTGTTGACATCCACGAACTGCGTATAGCTCAGGTAAAGCGTTGCCGACTCGATATCGCGAGTACCTACCTTGGTCACCGGGAAGCTCGCCGTGACGTTGGAGCCTGACTTGGCGATAGTGGCCGTACCAATGGTGAAATACGGCTGCACCGGCACATCTACTACCGTGTTGCCTTTCACTTGCACCGTGATGCTGTCCGTGTTATTGGCCCAGGGGCCGTTGTCGCGCAGGCGGGTCAGCTTGTACTCGCCGTCGAACAGGGCGGCTGAGAAGGTGCCATCCTGGGTCACGTAGACCGGGATTTTGTTCTGAAAGTACTCGCCGCGCTGCCATAGTTCGAGCTGCACGTTGCCCGAGCCGCGCACGTTCAGCGCCTGGTTTTGAAAGGTAACGCGCCCGGTAAGCAGCGAGGTTGGCGGGGTAATGTTATCCTTTTCGCAGCTGGCGGCCAGCAGCCCCAGCCCAGCCAGCAGAGTTAGTGTAACTTGTTTCATGGGTGGGAAAGGTTATTCGAAGGGATTGCGAACAATCTTAGGGTTGCGGTTGCGAATGTCGTTGCCGAAGAACGTGTAGTAGTTGAACAGCTGGAAGAAACGCGGCGGGCGGTAGCGGGCGGGTAGTTTCTTCTCGAACACGTACTTGCCATCGAGCGGGCTGCCGGGCCGCACAATGCGGTACGGGAAGAGCACGTAGGCCACGGCCGTAGAGCTAGTGGGGCTGCCGTTCCACACCTGGTGAGCAATGCGCCAGCGCTTGAGGTCCCACACGCGGTGGTCTTCGAAGGCTAGCTCCACGCGGCGCTCGTTCTGGAGGCGCTCCAGCGTGAGGGTGGTGAGCGGGGTAGTGAGGCCAGCGCGGGCGCGCACTTGGTTTACGTAGGTAAGCGCATCGGCCGTATTGCCCAGCTCTAGGGCGGCTTCGCTGGCATTGAGCAGAATTTCGGCCAGGCGGAAGCGCACCCACCACGTATCGGAGCGAATGCCACGGGTGCTGGTGCCAGCCCCCGAGTCAACGAACTTGCGCAGGTAGAAGCCCGAGTTCGATACGTCCTGCTGGTTTACCTGCGGCCCCGAGGTGCCCGTGAGCAATTTGCCATCGGTATAGAGGCTACCCAGGCCACCTTCCACGTTGGTATACGAGTTGGAGGTAGCATTCCACACCTTCACCCCGGCCTGAATCTGGATGGTTTGCCCCTTAAACGGGGAGCCGGGATAGATAACCGTGCCATAGAGGCGGGCGTCTTTGTTCTGGAAGGGCCCGGTGAGGTCGTCGTAGTAGATGAAGTCGGTATTGGCCGCGTTGCGGATTTTCAGTTCGCCCGACGTGCCATCGAGGTTTTCGAAGGCCTCCACGAAATTCAGGATGGGCGTGGTGGCCGAGGAGCTGAGGTTATCCTCGCGGATGCCGCGCGGAATGTTGTCGTAGGCAAAGTAGTGACGGTAGTCTTTGGCCGTCAAAAAGTCTTTCGCCCAGATAATCTCAGGGTTGGAGCTTTTGCGCGAGGTAGCCTCGTAGAAGTTCTCGCCCAGGTTAGACACGTTTGCCTTGTAGAGCGAGAACGGGCCGGCCAGTACTTCCTTGGCCGCGTCGAGCGACTTCTGGTAGTAGCTATTGGCCAAGCCACTCGGGATACCTACCTCGCCGCCGGGCGTCGAGATGTTGAGGCCCGACTGCGCGTTATACTTGGCAATGGAGGCGGCGTAGAGCATGGCCCGGCACTTGAGGGCCATGGCCGTGTAGCGGGTAGCGCGCGTTACGCTCTGGCCGGTAACCGTACCCGTGCCCGAGTCATTGCCCAAGGTACCCTTGATGGCATCCATCTCGCTGGCTACGAAGTCGTAGATTTCCGCTTCCTTGCTGCGGGCTACTTGCAGCGGCGTGGTGTTGCCGCTGTAGTCGTAGATGAGCTGGGAGGTGACGAGCGGCACACCGCCGTAGCGCTTCACCAGCTCGAAATACATGTAGGCCCGCAGAAAGCGAAACTCGGCTTTGAACTGGTCTTTATCGGCCGTAGCGAGGGAGGCGCTGTTTTTGTCAATCCCATCGAGGGCCACGTTGATGTCACGAATCAGGCCGTAGTCCCAGCCGCCCCACCGGAAGGCGTCGTAGTTAAAGATGTCATTGGGGTAGTTATTGTAGCCCGACCACATGGCCTCATCGTAGGCCGAAAAATCAACCCAGCCGCTGTAGATGGTGGTATGCACCGGCAGGCGGTCGTAGTAGTTGGCCAGCAAGCCCCTTATCAGGTTAGGGTCGTTCCAGAGCTGCGAATCGAGAATGACGTTGGGCGGCGTGCGGTCCAGAAAGTCCTTCTGGCAGCTGGTGCTCAGGCCCAGCAGCAAGACGGTGCCCAGGCCCAGCGATTTAATAGAAAGTTTCATGGGTGGGAAGCGAACTTAGAAGTTAACCGAGAAGCCCGTGTTGATGAGGCGCTGTACGGGGTATTGCAGGCCATTGCCGGAGGCTACCTCGGGGTCTACCTTGATATCGTTAAGGGTGCTGAAGGTGACGAGGTTGGTAGCGTTTACGTACACGCGCACGCCTTGCAGCCCCACCTTGCTGAGCCAGGTTTTAGGTAGGTTGTAGCCCAGCTCCACGTTGCGCAGGCGCAGGTAGCGTACCGTCCGAATCAGGAAGTCGTTGCCCCGGTAGTTGTTATCGCCACCGTTGCGCCGAATGGATGGGTATTTACCTGGCACCCAAGGGCTATCGACATTGTACGGGTCAGCATGGTGCCAGCGGTCCTCGAAGATATAGGCCGGCGAAGTACCGTTGTTCTGGAACGGAATCAGCAGCTCGTAGGCGCGCTGGAAGGTTTGCATACCTGCCCCCACGAGGTCGATATTGAGGGTGAAGTTCTTGTAGCCCAAGCTGGTATTGAGGGCGTAGGTTACGAGCGGCTGCCCACCCTGGATGTAACCGACGGGGCGCTGGTCGTAGCTGTTGATGATGCCATCGCCGTTCACGTCCTCGTAGATGTAGTCGCCCGGCAGCTGGCTCCGGTTGCCCTTGCCGTCGTTGTCGACCTTGTAGTCGGCAATCTCCTGCTCCGACTGGAACTGCCCTATCACGTGGTAGCCCCAGCCCACATCGCCCCAGCGGTCCTCGTAGCCGTTGCGGTAGCGGTCCCAGGAGTTGCTAAAGCGCTGGCCATAGTAGCGGTCAAAGCGGCGGGCCAGCGTAGCGTGCGCGCCCACCGAGTAAGTGAGGCCCTTAGAGGTGGCCCCCGAATAAGTCAGGCCTCCCTCTATTCCTTTGGTTTCGTCCGAGTTTAGATTTTGTTGGTTAAGTCTGTAACCTACTTCGTAAGGCAGTACTACGCTCTGGTCGATGTCAGGCAGGCCGGTGCGGCGGCGGCGGAAAATATCAAACGTGCCGGCGAGCTTGCCCCCAAATAAACCAAAGTCCACCCCGATATTGGCCGTTTTGTTTTGCACCCACGACAGCGAGGTGATAGGCAGGTTGCGGGGCCTTACCCCAATTACATATTGCCCATTCAGCACCGAAGCCCCAGAGCCAAAGTCGTAGCCTTGGTAGTAGGCGTAGGCCTGCAAGCCACCGGGGTCGCTACCGGTCATGCCATAGCTGCCGCGCAGCTTCAGCTCGGTGAGCACGCGGCCCACCGCGCTGTTCTTGAGAAAAGGCTCTTCGGTAACGCGGTAGCCGACCGTAGCGGCCGGGAAAAAGCCATAGCGGCTGCCGGGGGCAAACAACCACGTGCCATCATAGCGGCCCAGAATCTCGGCAATGTATTTCTGCTTGTAGTTGTAGCCGAAGCGGCCTACGTAGCCAGCGCGGGCTACCTCGGTGATGTAGTCGTTGAGGTAGTCCTGGTTCGAGAAAAATTGAATCGGAATCGTGTTGTTGGGCGGCACCGTGTGGATGGTGATACCACGGTCGTCGCTGTCGTAGCGCTCGTAGGCGGCCGTTAGGGCCAGGCCGTGGTCGCGCAGCTGCTTGTTGTAGTTCAGCTGTATCTGTCCGAGGCGCTCGATGGTGGCGCGGCGCACCTGCTGGCGCCAGGGGTTCTGGTTACCGCCCGTGATGTTGTACGCCTGGGTAGTGGGATTGTATGTGTAGGCGTTGTAGGTGTACTCGAAGCCGTTGAAGGTGTTGGTCGTGTACGTATACGAGCCGGTGGCCCGCGCCGTCAGTCCAAAGCCAAAGTCATACTGTGCATACAGGTTGGCTTTGCCCGAGCGCCAGTCGTCGTCGTTATACCCCGTAATCGACTCCTTGTACGTAGCTGGGTTTACGTTGACGTTGTGCGTGTTGTTGACGTAGTTCGGGTTGTCGTTGGCATAAGGGGCCTCGGTGGGCCACATTGAAAACACGCTCAGCAGCGGGTTGAAGTAGTCATCGAGCCCCGGCACGCCCACCGTATGGCGGCGCTCTACGCGACCATAAATCTGGGTGCCTACCCGAAAGCGGGGCGTCACCCGGGCTTCCAGGTTAGCCTGTACATTGTAGCGACGGAAAAAAAAGTCTTCCAGTAGCGCCTTCTGGTCGAGGTAGCTACCCGACAAGTAGTAGCTGATGTTGTCGGTTGCGCCCGACACGCTGGCATTGCCATACAGCTGCGGCACATTCGGCCTGAAAATGAACTTGTTGTAGTCGTAGCTTTTATAACCTGGCTCGGTGCCTTGGCGCCACTTCTCCAGTTCGTCGGCCGTAATGGTCTTGTTGGGAGCTCGGCGCTCCTGCTGGGCAAAGTTTTGCTCGGCTTCTACCTGTGCCCGCTGGTGCTGGTAAGCATTGGCCGGCTGTGGGTAGTTTGTAAAATTCTGAATGCCGTAGTAGCCGTTGATGCTGATAACGGGCTTGCCCAACTTACCGCGCTTGGTAGTCACCAGAATCACGCCGTTGGAAGCCCGCAGACCATAGATGGCGGCCGAAGCATCCTTGAGCACCGATACGCTTTCGATATCGTTCAGACCCAAGTTATTGAATGCCCCCACATCTGACTGCACGCCGTCGATGACATAGAGCGGGTCGCCCATGTTACGAATCTGAATGCTGGTACCGTTGCCGGGGCGGGCATCGGCCTGCCGGCCCGTCACGCCCGGAATGCGGCCTACCAGCGCCGTAGTGGCCGCCACGGCCGGCGTGCGCACCAGGTCCTGCGCCTCCACCTTGCCGATGGCACCGGTGATGGTGGCCCGCGACTGCGTGCCGTAGCCTACTACTACCACGTCGTCGAGCGAGGCATCTTCAGCTTCGAGCTTCACCGCCAGGCGCTCGCTGCCCGTCACGGGCAGTTCCTGGCGCTTGAAGCCTACGAATGACACCACGAGCACCGAGCCCGCATCCGGCACCTTAATCCGGAAGCGGCCCTGCTCGTCGGTCACCGTGCCTTTGCTAGTGCCTTTCAAGATGATATTGACGCCAGGCAGGGGGTCGCCTTTGGCATCTACTACGCTACCCTGCACTTCTATCTCGGCCGGAGCCGGTGCAGAGGTCAGGGCAGGCGGCGAAGCCGGAGCGGCGGCAGCTGGCGCGGCAGCCAGGGCCACGCAGGCCAGGGGCACCAAAGCTCGGCGGGCCACAGCAGGGCCCGCCAGGGAGCGTAAACCTTTCTTCATGGGTGGGAAATTAAAAGATACACAAACGTTTGTGTAAAAAGAGCAAAAAAAGCTCCTTTTTGGGCCTGTTCAGCAACTGCTGGCAGCAAAGCAGGTGAGTAAGTACTTGCTTGCCTAAAAGACCTAAAAGGGATAGCGGTCGTAAAACTACTATATTATGCCAGTTAAAACCAAGCGCAAATGTCGCAATGGTGAAGCAGTGAGTAGTTAAGAAGAACCTATTTATACTTAATCATCTACAGAAAAACAAGTTAACCATAAAATCATTTTGTTTCGAAATAAAGAGAAGAAGTTTGTCCGCTGGTCCCGTACCCATCGCACAGGTGGTGCAGGTTACCGCTGAGAAAGCAACGTAGGGCACCCACCTGGCGGTGGGTTATAGCCTAGCACGAACCCGCGCAGGCCGAAAACCAACTCGCTGGGGTGCGACACCGTTTATTATCATGCGGGCACCAGCTTGCTCAGCTATTTTTCGGGTAAGTATTTTCTCGTAGCAGCCACGCTGTATTTACCGCAAGCGGCACAATCGATAAAGTTATAGACAACTTGTCCCCAGGCGCGGTGCTCTGCCGAGTAGCAGCTGCCATCACTTTTGGGAAGGCTACCTCACCCGCGCCGTACGTAAGGCGCTGGCGCGCAATCCCCTTCCTCAAGCTAACACCTAAGACGCGGGGCACCTACGCCCGCCGCTGGCTGCTGGTCGGCGAGCCAGTGTAGCGCTGGTCGGCTGACAACAGCGCCTTGGGCACAGCTGACCTATTGAGACGCTGCTTCGAGCGGGCCGGAATGAGTGCGCGTATGTTTTTGCGTCTGAACAGCGCTTATTGTACTAAACTAGTGACAGATATGAAACAAATAAGGCTCATAGCAAGTACATTTGAAGCCACGGCACCGGCTTTCTTATGCGCAATCTTCTACTTTCAGCTTCTCTCCTAGCGCTACTAAGCGGCACGGCCCTGGCACAGCAGGCGCTACCGGCGGCCGCGCTCGATGCGGCCCAGCCAGCTGGAGTGGCCAGCGCCTTCAGCTTCCCGACCGGCGTGGCGGTAGGCAGCGATGGTACTGTATACGTGGTGGATACTGACAACTCGGAAATTAAAAAAATCAGCGCAGCGGGGCAGATTTCGAGTTTGCTGAGCCGTGGTCTCACCTACCCCACCGGCGTGGCCGTAGATGCTAGCGGCACGGTGTACGTAGCCGATGCCGGTAGCCGCAGTATTAAGAAGGTAACGCCCGCGGGCGAGGTCTCTACGCTCATTGAGCGTGGGCTCGACTACCCGGCCGGTGTGGCCATAGCCCCCGATGGTACGGTGTACGTGGTCGATGCCGGCCGCGAAGCCAATGCCGGCAGCGTGCGCAAGCTCACGCCCAGCGGCCGCCTGATGACGCTGGCTAAGGGCTTCAACAAGCCCGCTGGCGTGGCCGTTGCCGCCGACGGCACTGTGTACGTGGCCGATACCGACAACAATTGCCTCAAGCGCATCAGCCCCGCCGGCGAGGTAACGGCCCTGACCGGGGCCACCCTCAACCGCCCGGCTGGCGTGGCCGTGGCCCCCGATGGCTCTGTGTACGTGGCCGACACTTACAACAACAAGGTGCAGAAAATCGCCGCCACCGGCGCGGCCACGCTGCTGGCCACCGGCTTCACCTACCCTGCCGGGGTGGCGGTAGCTGCTGCCGGGGCCGTGTACGTGACGGACACCGGCCACGGGGCCCTCAAAAAAATCAGCCCGGCCGGCCAGGTTTCGAGCGTGGTGGAGGGCACCGAGGGCTCCATCGTGAGCAAGCAGTAGCCGGCCTACTGCTCGGCGTAGTCGGCCAGATACTGGTAGCGCGGCTGCAACTTTCCGTTCTTGGCGATGGTAGCACGGGCCACCACGCCCGCCGTATCGCCGCCCATGAGGTGCGGAAAAACCTGGTCAATCAGCTGGCGGCCGAAATTGCGGCTGGCATTGCGGGGCAGCTCGCAGGGCAGGTTGTCCACAGCCATCACGGTGATGTTTCCGGGCTTTGAATAAGGCGCTTCGAGCGCGCCGGTGGATGGGTTGTAGTCGAAAGCCGGCTCCGCGATGGTGCTGCTGCGCTTGGTGAGCGGGATGGAGCCATCGACATCGCAGGTAACGTCGGCAATGGTATTCATCTTAAAATCAGGATTCTGCGTATCGGTTTCCGTGAATAGCCGGGGCGCGGCCGGGTGCCAATAGGCGCAGGCAATGAGCAAATCGGTGAGGGGTAGGAAGCGGGCAAAGTCGGAGTCGTACAGCTCGGGGTGCGCGTGAAAATGGGCCGTGTCCCAGGCTAGGCCGTCGCGGCGGTGGTGATAGTCGCGCGAGCGCAGCTGCACGTACACCGGCTCCCGAAAATCGCGGTGCAGGTAGTCGTGCACGCTCACCTGGCGCAGGCCCATCTTGTCGAGCACTTCGAGCGCGCCGCCCGCCACCCGGCCCGAGCCCGTTACGGCTATCTTAATTGGCGGCAGGGCTTTAATCTTGTAAAACTCTTCCTGCATATCGTCCATGTCTACGCATTGGTGAGCAGGCTTCAGCTCATACAGCCCGTGCTTGCGGCCGTAGGTCAGCAGCCCGTTATACGCCCCCACGATGCCCGCGTAGCGCCCGAAGGCCACCACGCGCTCGCCGGCCGCGTTGGTCAGCAGCTCGTAGTCAATCAGCGTGATACTCCGGCGCAGCACCGTGCGCAACAGCTCGCGGTTGGCGGGCTGCTTCTTAATGGTGTGCGAGAAAAACAGGTAGGTTTTGTGGGGCAGCAGTTGGGCGGGGGGCACTTCCTTCACGCCCAGCAGCAGGTCGCAGGGCTGCATGTCTTCGGCTACTTCGATACCCAGGTCGCGGTACTCCTGGTCGGCGTAAGCGCGGGCGGGGCTGGGCTGCACGCGCACCCGCAGGCCGGGGTAGGTGGCTTGCAGCTCCACGCATTTTTTGGGGGTGAGGGCCACGCGGCGGTCGGGTGGGGTGCGGCCTTCGCGCAGCACGCCAATGAGGAAAGGGGTGGGCATAGAGAGCAGGATAAAGGCCGCCAAGGTAGCACGCGGGCGGCGGCCCTGGGCTACCGCCACGTTATTTTACAGCCGTGAATCCTCCCCACCTGTCGTGGGCGCTGCTGCGCCGCCTGGGCCACATGCCCGCCACCTACCGCCTGCTGCTGGGGCTGGCCGCCGCCGGGGCCACCTGGCTGCTGGTGCCGGCCGCGCTGGGCACCCTCGGCCGCCTGGTAGCCGCCTGGGATGCCTTCGGGCTGGCCACGCTGGCGCTGCTGTGGGCGGCCATCTTCACGGCCGATGCCGCCCGCATCCGGGCGGTGGCGGCAGCCGAAGATTTGAGCCGGGCGGTGAGCTTTCTGTTCGTGCTGGTGGCGGCCTGCGCCAGCTTGCTCGGGGCCACGGCCTTGCTAAAGACCACCGCGCACCTCAGCCCCGGCGCGCTGGCGCAGCATTTGGCCCTCAGCGTGGTAGCGGTGGGCGCGGCGTGGCTGCTGGTGCATACGGTGTTCACGCTGCGCTACGCCCACGTGTACTACGACGCCAACGCAGATGGCTCCGACATGGGCGGGCTCGACTTTCCGGGCCGCGACCCCGAGCCCGATTATCTCGACATAGCCTACTTTGCCTTCGTCATTGGCATGACGGCCCAAACCGCCGACGTTAGCATCAGTGGCCGCCACCTGCGGCGGCTGGCGCTGCTGCACGGGCTCATCTCGTTTATATTCAATACCACGCTGGTAGCGCTGGTTATTAGCGGCGTAGCGGGCGTGCTTTGAGAAATCCGCTCGGAATGGCGAGCAGCGCAATGAGCCGGATACTTCCTGCCTGAGCTACACGTTAGGACTGCTCTTATATTTTCTGCATGAAAGCTTTACTACTGCTGTTTCTACTGCTACCCGCCCTGGCCCGCGCCCAGGCCCCTGCCCCCTGCAACTGCGCCCGCAACCTGGCCGAAACGCGCCGGCTACTGGCCGCCAACTACGCCGGCTACCGCGACAAAGTGACGCCCGCCACCCAGCCCCGGCTCGACTCGCTCACGGCCGCCTTGCAGCCGCAGGCCGACACGGCCCACGCCGGCTCGTGCTATAAAGTGCTTCAGCAATACCTCCGTTTTTTCAAGGACCTGCACGTGCAGCTGGCCGACAACAAGCCGGTGCAGCTCAACAAAGACAGCATCCGGGCGCGGTATGCCGGTACCGAGCGCCTGCCCTGGACGCGCGCCAGCTTCCGCGCCTACCTCGACGACCCCACTCAGCCTAAAAAGCCGCTGGAGGGCATCTGGCGTGATAGCGGCGGCCCCGACTACGTGGTGGGCATCGTGGCCGACCAAGTCGGCGGCTACCAGGGCTTCGTGCTGCAAGCCGACAGCCTGTTCTGGCTGCCGGGGCAGGTAAAATTCACGTTCAGCGACCCGGCCGCTGGCCCGGCCACGGCCCGCTACTTCATGCGCAACCACAGCCTGGAGCAGCGCCCGGTGCGCGTGGTGCGCGATGGCGAGCTGGTTATCAACGGCAACTGGTACCGCAGCTACCCGCGCCCGGTGGCCGGGCCAGCGCCTTCACCCGGCCCGCTCAGCTTTCAGATGCTCGATGACACCACGGCGCTCTACCGCATCGCATCTTTCAACGGCGACCTGCGGCTGAAAATCGACAGCCTCACCAAGGCCCACGCCGCCGACCTGGCCCGCACCCGCCTGCTGCTGGTAGACGTGCGTGGCAACGGCGGAGGCTCCGATGCCAGCTACGGCTCGCTGGTGCCCTACCTCTACACCAACCCCGTGACGGAGGTGAGCACGGCCCTCTACTCGACGCCCGACAACAACATTCGCTACGCGGGCGCGCTGTTTCCGGGCATGACGGCCAGCGAGAAGCGCTACTACGCCGGCCTCAAAAAGCGCCTCGATGCCCACCTGGGCGAGCTGGTACCCATGAGCACCCACGGCGAAACCTACACTATCCGCCGCAAGCGCCGCCAACTGCACCCCGAGCTCACGCGCGTGGCGGTGCTCCAGAATCGCTACTGCGCCAGCACCACCGAGCAGTTCTTACTGCTGGCCCGCCAAAGCAAGAAAACAACCACCTTCGGCGAAAACTCGGAGGGCGTGCTCGACTACTCCAACGTGCAGTACCAGCCCCTGCCCTGCTACAACCTGCGCCTGGGCTGGGCTACCTCGCGCAGCTTCCGCATCGCCCGCGGCGAGGGCATCGATAATATCGGCCTGCCCCCCACCGTGGCCCTCGACCCCGCTGCCCCCGACATGGTGGAGCAGGTGCGCGCCTGGTACCGAAAGCATTAGGAAACGAAAAAACGGGTCATGCTTCACTACGTTCAGCATGACCCGTTTTTTCGCTACCCATCCAATGACCTAAAACAGCCCGGCCGCGATGCGCCGTATCGCCTCGGCCTTGCCCATGCTGTAGTAGTGCAGGCAGGGCACGCCGTGGGCCATCAGCTCGCGGCTTTGGTTGAGGCACCACTCGATGCCAACCTCGCGGGCTGCGGCGTTGTCTTTGGCTTGATGAATAGCTTCCGACAGCGCCTCCGGGATGCTGAGGAAGAAGGCGCGGGGCAGGGCCGTGAGCTGCGCCTTGGTTGTTAAAGGCTTGAGGCCGGGGATGATGGGCACCGTGATACCGGCCGCCCGGCAGCGCTTCTCGAACTTGAAAAACTCCTCGTTGTCGAAAAACATCTGGGTCACGATGTAGTCGGCCCCGCGGTCGATTTTGTCTTTCAGAAAGCGGATGTCCGAGCCGTGGTTGGGGGCCTCGAAGTGCTTTTCGGGGTAGCCTGCCGTGCCGATGCAGAAATCAGTGCACAGCACCGGCTCGGCGCCCTGGGGCTGGTACTGCTCGTCGTGGTCGTGGTAGCGGCCGTGGTTGAGCTCGCTTATCTGCCCGATGAGGTCGCAGGCATAGCGGTGCCCATCGGGGTGCGCCTGAAAGTGGCCCTCGCTCTTGATGGGGTCGCCGCGCAAGGCCAGCACGTTGTCGATACCCAGGAAGTGCAAGTCAATCAGCGCATTCTCGGTTTCTTCCTTGGCAAAGCCGCCGCAGATGAGGTGCGGCACGGTGTCCACGTCGAAGCGGTTTTTGATGGCCGCGCAGATGCCCACCGTGCCCGGCCGCTTGCGCACGGCCTTGCGCTGCAAGAGGCCGCCCGGCCGCTCGCGCAGCACAAACTCCTCGCGGTGGTAGGTGACGTCGATAAACGGCGGCTTGAACTCCATCAGCGGCTCGATGTTGGCGAAGAGCGAGTGGATGTTTTCGCCCTTGCGCGGCGGCAGCACCTCGAACGAGAAGAGCGTTTTGCCGTTGGCACGGCGCAGGTGTTCAGTTACTTTCATGAGTTGTACCGTGGACCCTGCGGGTCCGCGAGTTTTAGCAGCTTCTTTAAAAACGATAACACGCGCGGACCCACAGGGTCCACGGTACACTATTGCGGGTCGTAATTCAAATTCGGCATCAGCCAGCGCTCCAGTTCCGGCAGCGGCATCCCCTTGCGCTCGGCCAAATCCGCCACTTGGTCGCGCCCAATCTTACCCAGCCCAAAATAACTAGAGGCCGGGTGCGCGTAGTACATGCCGCTCACGGCCGCCGTGGGGTACATGGCCAGGTTCTCGGTGAGCGTGATACCCGTCTGGTTTTCCGCGTCGAGCAGGCGGAAAAGCGTAATTTTCTCGGTGTGGTCGGGGCAGCCGGGGTAGCCGGGGGCGGGCCGGATGCCGCGGTAGGTTTCCTTAATCAGCTCCTCGCCGCTCAAGCACTCCTCGGGGTCGTAGCCCCAGAACTCGCGGCGCACGCGCTCGTGCAGGCGCTCGGCAAAGGCCTCGGCCAGGCGGTCGGCGATGGCCTTAATCATAATGCTGGAGTAGTCGTCGTGGTCGGCCTCGTATTTCTCGATGAGTTTTTCGATACCCAGGCCGGCCGTCACGGCGAAGCCGCCGAGGTAGTCGGCGCGGCCGGTTTCGCGGGGCGCGAGGTAGTCGGAGAAGGCGATGTTATGCACGCCGGGCGCTTTTTCGCTCTGCTGGCGCAGCGTGAAAAACTCGTCGCGCACCTGCTGGCGGGTGTCGTCCTCGTAGATTTCGATGGTGTCGTAGTCCTTGGTATTGGCCGGCCAGAAGCCTACTACGGCGCGGGCCGTGAGGCTCTGGTTGGCAATGACTTCGGCCAGCATGGCTTGCGCATCCTCGAACAGCTTACGGGCGGCCTCGCCCAGGTTCACGTCTTCCAGGATGCGCGGGTAGCGGCCCTTCAATTCCCAGGTGTGGAAGAAGGGCGTCCAGTCGATGTAGCGGGCCAGCTCGTCCAGCGGGTAGTTGTCCAGCACCTTCGTGCCCAGGAAGCTGGGCTTGGTGATGGGCGTGGTTTCCCAATCGGCCTTGAAGCCATTGGCGCGGGCGGCCTCGATGGTGAGGAAGGCTTTTTCGCGCTGGCGGCCGGCGTGGTCTTCGCGCAGCGCCTGGTACTCGTCGCGGATGGTGCGGGTGTAGGCGTCTTTGCCCGAGCCGAGCAGGCTGGCCGCCACACCCACCGAGCGCGAGGCATCGTTTACATAAACCGCGGAGCCCGAGTAGGCGGGCGCGATTTTCACGGCCGTGTGCAGGCGCGAAGTCGTGGCTCCGCCGATGAGCAGCGGCACTTGCAGGCGGCGCTTTTCCATCTCGCGGGCCACGTATACCATCTCGTCGAGCGAGGGCGTGATGAGGCCGCTCAAGCCGATAATATCCGCGCCCTGCGCCTGCGCCTCGTCCAGGATGCGCTCCAGCGGCACCATCACGCCGAGGTCTACTATCTCAAAGTTGTTGCAGGCCAGCACCACGCCCACGATGTTCTTGCCGATGTCGTGGACGTCGCCTTTCACCGTGGCCAGCAATATCTTACCGGCCGTTTGGCGGGCGTTGCCCTCCTTTTCGGCTTCCAGGAAAGGCTGCAAGTAGGCCACGGCTTTCTTCATCACGCGGGCCGATTTTACTACCTGCGGCAAGAACATTTTGCCCGCGCCGAAGAGGTCGCCGACCACGTTCATGCCCGACATCAGCGGGCCTTCAATCACGTCGAGCGGGCGGGCCACTTGCTGGCGCACTTCCTCGGTGTCCTGGTCGATATATTCGGTGATGCCGCGCACCAGCGCGTGTTGCAGGCGCTCCTGCACGGGCAGGCTGCGCCAGGCGTCGGCTACTACCTCCACCTTGCCCTTCTGCTTTACCGTTTCGGCGAAGTCTACGAGGCGCTCGGTGGCGTCGGCGCGGCGGTTGAGCAGCACGTCTTCGCAGAGTTCGAGCAGGTCTTTGGGCACGTCGTCGTACACGGCGAGCTGGCCGGCGTTCACGATGCCCATGTCGAGGCCGGCGCGGATGGCGTGGTAAAGGAAGGCCGCGTGCATGGCCTCGCGCACCACATCATTGCCACGGTAGGAGAAGCTGATGTTCGAGACGCCGCCGCTGGTGCGGGCACCGGGCAGGTTTTCCTTTATCCACTTCACGGCCCGGATAAAATCGAGCGCGTAGTTGCGGTGCTCCTCGATACCGGTGCCCACGGTGAGGATGTTGGGGTCGAAGATGATGTCCTCGGCTGGGAAGCCAACTTCCTTGGTCAGAATATCATACGAGCGCTGGCAGATTTCAATGCGGCGCTCGTAGCTGTCGGCTTGGCCTTCCTCGTCGAAGGCCATGATAACCACCGCCGCGCCGTACTGCCGCACCAGCCGGGCATAGTGCCTGAACCGTTCTTCGCCTTCTTTCAGCGAAATCGAGTTCACGATGCTCTTACCCTGCACGCACTTCAGGCCGGCTTCGATAACCGTCCATTTCGACGAGTCTATCATCAAGGGCAGGCGGGCGATGTCGGGCTCTGAGGCAATGAGGTGCAGAAAGGTGGTCATGGCCGCCTCCGAGTCGAGCATGCCCTCGTCCATGTTGATGTCGAGCACCTGCGCGCCGTTTTCGGCCTGGGCACGGGCCACGGCAAGCGCGGCCTCGTAGTCGCCCGAGCGAATGAGGCGGGCGAAGGCGCGCGAGCCCGTCACGTTGCAGCGCTCGCCGATGTTGACGAACAGGCTGCCTTTTTCGACGGTGAAGGGTTCGAGGCCGGCCAGGCGGAGGACCTCACCCCCCGACCCCCTCTCCAAAAAAGAGGGGGAGCCGGACGTTATCTCTACGTCAGCATCCGTCAGCAAGTCGTCTGGCTCCCCCTCTTTTTTGGAGAGGGGGCTGGGGGGTGAGGTTACCCGCGCCGGGTACGTATCCGCCAGCCTGCGTAGCTCGGCAATGTGCTGGGGGGTAGTGCCGCAGCAGCCACCCACCACGTTCAGTAGGCCTTCTTTGAGATAATCCTCCACCAGCGCGGCAAATTCCTGGGCGCTCTCGTCGTAGCCGCCGAAGGCGTTGGGCAGGCCGGCGTTGGGGTAGGCTGACACGGACACGTCGGCCAGGCGGGCCAGCTCGCGCACGTACACCTTGAGTTGGTCGGCCCCGAGGGCGCAGTTGAGGCCCACGCTCAGCAGTGGCAGGTGCCGGATGCTGTTCCAGAAAGCCTCTACCGTCTGCCCGCTCAGGGTGCGGCCCGAGGCGTCGGTGATAGTACCCGAAATCATGACCGGCACCTGCCGGCCGCCTTGGTCGAAGAACTGCTGCACCGCGAACAGCGCCGCCTTAGCGTTTAGCGTGTCGAAGATGGTTTCGATGAGCAGCGTGTCCACGCCGCCATCCACGAGGCCGCGCACTTGTTCGAAGTAGGCGATGGCCAGCTCGTCGAAGGTCACGGCGCGGAAGCCGGGGCGGTTGACGTCGGGCGAGAGCGAGGCCGTGCGGTTGGTGGGGCCGATGGCCCCGGCCACAAAGCGCGGCTGCTCGGGCGTTTGGGCCGTAAACTCGTCGGCTACCTCGCGGGCAATGCGCGCCGACTCATAATTCAGCTCATACACAATGCTTTCGAGCGCATAGTCGGCCTGCGCGATGGTAGTGCCGCTGAAGGTATTGGTCTCCACCATGTCGGCCCCGGCCGCGAAATACTCGGCGTGAATGGCCCGAATAATGTCGGGCCGCGTCAGGCTCAGCAGGTCGTTGTTGCCGCGCAGTGGGTGGGTGTGGTCGGCAAAGCGCGTGCCCCGAAAGTCGGCTTCCTCCAGTGGATAGCGCTGAATCATGGTACCCATAGCACCATCGAGCACCAGCAGGCGCTGGCGCAGTAGCGCAGGCAGCGGCGAAATACAGTCGGGGTCGGGAGCGACGGGGGCGGCAGGCGAAACGGCGGGCATAGTCTTTCGGGCAAAAGCAAAACGGCGGCAAAAACCGCTATCCAGAAAGAAAGCCGCGCCGGGCGGCGCAGGTTCCGGCTGATATCTTTTTCGGCCCAATTGCTTGGCCGAACAGGAGTTGGCACCTACTCGGGGTAAGTTGCCAAGACGTCGTCGGGCCTGGTCCCTCGGTCTTTCTGGATAGCAGCAACGGCGAAGATACGACGGTAAGCTTCACTTTACTCGAAACCTGAATTAATTGGCCTCAGCCAACCCGATAAGCGCAAAAAAGCGCCTTCCCGGCGAGGGAAGGCGCTTTTGAAATTTATTGGCAACGCGGCGCTTATGGGAAAAGCACGGCGCGGTAGTTGGTCGGGCTCACGGGCTGAATGGTAGAGCCGTAGTAGTTGTTGATGACCCGAATCCACTCGTTGGCAATCAGCGCGTAGCCGCGCGGCGTGGGATGCACGCCATCGAGCGAGAAGATATTACCGCTGGCAAAAGTGGTAGTATTGTTGACGCCGTTGGTTACTACGCCGGTGTTGCCAACCGAGGTAAAGAAGGTGTTCATATCCACTACCGGCACCTTGAAGCGCAAGGCCGTTTTGGCGATGATAGTATTGAGCTGGGTAGTGCGGGCCAGCACAGCCGCCTGCTCATCCGCGTCGAGCACGTACTGGTTGGGCAGCGGGTTGGTAGGCAGGCTGCCGGCCCCGGTGGCTACTACGGCCTGGGCCGTGAGGGTGAGCAAATCGGCGCTGGTGGCCAGGCGCACGGGGGTAGTGGTGCTGGAAGTTTGGATAAACACGCCCGGCGAAGCCGCATTGGCCGCTTTAAAGGCGGCGGCTACGGCCGCCACCGTTACGGTGCGGAAGTAGGGGATATTGGCCACCGCCGGGATGTTGGCTACCGCGCCTTTCACGGTACCATTCTTCGAGATGGTACCCAGAATAGCGCGGTAGCCGCTGCCGAAACGGGTAGTGTCGGTGAGGCCGCCGAAGGGATTGAGCGGCGACACGACGCCGCCCGCCGTGGCGTAGGCCAGCACGTCGTTGTTGCCCATCCAGCAGGTGAAGAAGGTGGGCGTTTTCTGGCCGATGTAGGTCACATAGTCCTTGGCTGGCTTCTCGGCCTGCGTCAGCAAGCGCTCATAAAAGGGATTGAGCAGGCCATAGGGCGCCTGCCCGCCCGTGAGTGCTGATACGCTGCTGAGCACCGAAATGCCCGGCACGCCCAGGTTGTCGGGCTGCGTGCCGGAATAGGCTTCCAGCTGATTCTCACCGCTGAGCAATTTATTACCCGTAGCGGCCAGCAGCTCGCCGAGGTAGTTGTTGGCCGCAGTGGGCTGGGTAGGAGCCAGCGCCCCGTTCACGGCTCGCAGCTGAATGTAGCCCGAGCCGTCCTTTTTACCGGCCGAAAAGGCGGGCTGCACGAAGCTCGCCGGCCCCTTGCCGGTAGCGCCAAACTGCTGGGCCAGCAGGGCGGGGTAGGAGGTAGCCTGGGTCTCGTTGTAGAGGCCACCGTCGCTGTAGCCAGCGGTGAGCGAGTTGCCCACGGCCACGTAGCTCGTGAAGTCGAGCGGGCCGGGGCTGGCGCTCGGCGCGTCGATGTCGGCCTGGCAGCCGGCCAGGCCGAGGCTCAAACCCAGCAGCGCCAGCGCGGGCCGCGCGGCACGGGCAGCGAAAAGAGAAAAAGTAGTCATAACGCTAATACGGGTGGGAAAAAGTCAGCCTTAGAACTTGTAATGCACGCCGATACCGGGCACGCTGATAGTCGTTTTGTAGGTGCCGGCCACGCGGTCGGTGGTGCCGTTGGTGGCCAGGTCGGTCTGGCTCTGGCTGCGCTTGGCGAAGTCCTCGAACAGGAAGGAGCCGTCGATGCCGAAGTGCTCGCTCACCTGGTAGGTGAAGCCGGCCGTGAGGCCCACGCGGGCCGCGTCGGGCGTTTCGGGCGTCACGTAGCCGTCGCGCACGCAGGAGAAGTCGTAGAAGCCGCCGGCGCGGACCGTGAATTTATCCGACACCTTGTACTGCCCGCCCAGGCGCAGGGCCAGGGCGTCTTTATAGTTGCGGACGGACGACGACGAGGTAACGCCCGCCCCGCCCAGCACGCCGCCCGAGTAGGCAAAATCGAGCGATTTGTAGCGGCTCCAGCCCACGAGGTTGGCGTCGAGGGCCAGCGTCAGCTGCTCGGTGGGGCGCACGCCCACGCCGAGGCTGTACACGGCGGGCAGCGGCAGGGTGGCGCTGAAATTTTTGGCCGTGAAGTTGCTGGCCACCGAGCCGGGCACGTCGCGCAGCGTCACGTCGCCGTTGCTGATGGTGGCGTCGATGGCCGAGCGGTAGCTGGCCCCGATGCTGAACTTATCGCTGGGCTTGAACATAATGCCCACGTTGTAGCCCACCTTGTGGTCGGCCTTGCCCGTGAGCTGGGCGTGCGCCACGGCCCCGTTCTGGCCCTGAATGGGAATGTCGCGCTGCAAGTCTACGTCGCCGTAGGCCAGCACTACCAGGCCCGCCCCGATGCCGAGCTTGGGCGTAATGGCGTAGGAAGCAGTTACTTGGCCAAATACCGAGCGCAGGTTAATGTCGGTGAGCGTGTAGCGGCCCGTCCAGCCCTGGGCGTAGTGCAGCTCGCTGCCGAAGGGCGTGTACACGCCCACGCCGACCTTGAATTTTTCGCTGATGCTGTAGCCCGCGTAGCCGTTGAAAGGGAAAACGTTCTTGTTCTGGAGCGTTTCCTGCGGCCCGCCGCCGTCGGCGCGAAACGAGATGCGCGGGATGGCCATGTTGAGGCCGCCCTGCACGCTGTTGTAAGCCACGAACACAAACGCGCCGGGGTTGTAGAACTGCGCCGCCTGGTCGAGGTAGAGGCCGGTGCCGGTGCCGCCCATGCCCACGTTTTTTTGGCCCGAAAGGCCGACCTGAAATCCGCTGGCTTGCACGCCGGTAGTGGCGGCCAGCAAGGCGCCTCCGGCAAGGAGTAGCGATTTTGCCTGCATACTAGAGTAGATGGGTGGGTGAGAAAGTGGGCTAAAGATATTGCGCATTTGCCGAAAAACAGTCGGCATGCCGACTATATCGCAAGCAAAGAAATATAAAGCTGAACGCTGCCCGGCGGCGCGGGCTACCGGCCCCGCCATTCCCACCGGCCGGCAGCGTCCAGCTTTGCCTGGCCCAGCGCTACGCAGCCCGTCAGCAAGCGCACTACCGTATTTATAAACATTAACTTAACCCGAAAAAGTAGGTTTCAGTGGTAGTTTTGTGCTACTCTTTCCCCCATAACTTCCACTGTATGCTAAAACGATTCCGTAAACTGGGCTTGTTGGGTGGGCTGACGCTGGCCACGGCCGGCGCGCACGCCCAAACGCAGGCTACTCTGGGCACCACCAACCCCTACGTCGAAACCTTCGACAACCTGGGTAGCGCCGGGCTGCCCGCAGGCTTCAACCTCTACACGGGGGCCACGACCACCGCGCTGGGTACCGCCCCCGCCGCCAACCAGGTTTTCCTGACGCCGGGCACCAACACGGCCTGGGCTAACACCACCGGCGGCTTCAAGAACTTTGCCTCGGCCACGAGCGGCCTCGCCGCCACGGCCAGCACCGCCGACCAAACGGCCGCCACCAACCGCGCGCTGGGCGTGCGCCAGACCGGCTCGTTTGGCGATGGCACGAGCAGCACCGGGGCCGGCCCGGCGTTCGCGTTCAAGATTGACAACACGAGCAACAAGACGGACTTTGCGCTGAGCTTCAAGCTACAATCGCTCGACAACTCGACGGCCGTGGGGCGCACTACTACCTGGCGCGTCGACTACGGCATCGGGGCTACGCCCAGTACGTTCACGCAGGTGGGCACCACGTCTACGACTATGTCGGCGTTTGCGAGCACTACTATTACGGCCAGCTTTGGCGGGGCGCTCGACAACCAGGGCGGCCCGGTTTGGATTCGCATCGTGGCCCCGACCGTGACCTCGGGCACGGGCAGCCGCCCCAGCTCGGCCATCGACGACTTTTCGCTGAGCTGGCAAACCAACTCGACAGCCCCGCAGCTGTCGGCCGCGCCCGGCACGCTGGCTTTCGGCAACCAGACCATCAATACGCCCTCGGCCCCGCAGACTTACACCCTGACGGGCAACAACCTGACGGCCGACGCCACGGTAACGGCCACCGCGCCCTTCAGCGTGTCGAAGGACGGCGTGAGTTACGGCCTCACGACTACCTACACGGTAGCCGAGCTGGCGGCCGGCCCCAAGCCGGTATACGTACGCTTTACGCCCACGACCTCCAGCCAGGCTACCGGCCCCGTATCGGGCAGCATCACGAATAGCAGCACGGGGGCTTCGACCCGCACCGTTACGGTGACGGGCTCGGGTATCGACCCTGCCCAGACGGTGTACACGTTTAATAACTGCGTGAACGCCAGCAATCTGTCGGACGGCTGGACGCAGTTCAGCGTGACGGGTGCCCAAACCTGGGCCTGCACTACTTTCGGCCGCGACCCCAACGCGCCCAGCGGCACGGCCGCCTACCCCAGCGCGGTGCAAATGAACGGCTACAGCGGCGGCAACGTCACCAACGAGGACTGGCTGATTTCGCCCAGCCTATCGCTGGCCAGCACCACCTACCCGCTGCTCTCGTACTGGAGCCGCACGGCCTTCGCCGGCCCGCAGCTGCGCCTGCTGGTATCGACCAACTACCCCGGCACGGGCAGCCCCGTGGCTACGGGCGTGACCTGGACCGACCTGAACGCGACCTTCCCCGGCACGGCCTCCGACGTGTGGACCCAGACCTCTAACGTGGACCTAAGCGCCTACAAAACGGCCGGCGTGTACGTGGCTTTCGTGTATAAGTCGACCACCGACGAGGCTGCCCGCTGGACTATCGACGACGTGGTGCTGACCAACTCGGCCACGCCCGCCCCGCCCGCCGTGCGCCTCAACCCCGGCAGCCTCAGCTACGGCTACCGCGCCGTGGGCAGCAGCACCACGCAAACCCTGAACGTGACGGCCACCAGCCTCACCGGCGACCTCACCGTGACGTCGTCCAACGCCGCCTTCCAGGTATCAAAAGACGGCACCACGTTTGGCAGCTCCGTAACCTACACGCCCACTGAGGCGTCGGGCAAAATCGTGCCTGTGCGCGTGCGCTTTCAGCCCACGGCAGCGGCTACTACCTACGCCGGCACGGCCACCGTGGCCACCAGCGGCGCAGCTTCGCAAACCCTGAACCTGAGCGGCAATACCTACGACGTGGCCAACACGCTGGAGGTAGTAAACTGGAACATGGAGTGGTTTGGCTCGCCAGCCGCCGGCTTCGGCCCCGACGATAAGACGCTGCAATACACCAACGCCAAGTCGGTACTGACCCAGCTCAACGCCGACGTGTACGCCCTGCTCGAAGTAGTGGATACCGTGCGCCTCAATAACTTAGTGGCCTCGATGCCCGGCTACGCCTACCGCGTGTCGTACTTCGGCTCGGCCGCCGACGACAGCCTGGATTCTGACTACCGCCTGACCCAGAAGCTGGCCTTCGTGTACCGCACCAGCGTTATCAAGAACCCGAAATTCACGTCGTTCTTCCGCTCGCGGCAGGCCCAGAACCTGCCCGACTACAGCTACTGGTCGTCGGGCCGCTTCCCCTTCGTGATGCAGGCCGACGTGGTGCTGAACGGCGCTACCCGGCCCACCACCTTCGTGGCCATCCACGCCAAGGCTAACACCGACCCGGTCGTGACCTCGTATAACCGCCGCAAAGCCGCCGCCGACGAGCTCAAAGCCAAGCTCGATGCCGACTACGCCGGCAAAAACGTAATCGTGCTGGGTGACTTCAACGACGACCTCGACCAAACCATTACGGCCGGTATTGCGCCGCCCATCACCTCGTACAGCGCCTTCACCAACGACGCCACCAACTACCCCTCGCCCACGCTACAAGAGCTGAGCTTGACGGGCCAGAAATCGACGGTAGACTACAACGACGTGATTGACCACGTGGTAACGTCGAAGTCGCTCTACGCCTCGTACATCAAGGGTACCACCGAGGTGCAGACTGGCGTGGCGAGCACCATCGCCAACTACGGCAGCACTACCTCGGACCACTACCCCATCCTGACGCGCTACAACTTCGTGGCCAACAACCTACTGGTAAACACCGCCGCCCAGGCCGTAGCGGCCGATACTTACGACAACGTGACCGTGACCAGCACCGGCCAGGGCACCCTGCAAGGCCCACTGGTAGTAACCGGTGCCCTGACCGTGCAAAGCGGCGGTAGCCTCGACACCAACTGCCAGCCCATCACGGGCGGCGGCAGCTTCACGGTGGCCGATGGCGGCACGCTGAGCATCTGCAACGCGGCGGGCATCACGGCCAGCGGCAGCACTGGCGCGGTGCAGGTAACGGGCACGCGCTCGTTTTCGCCGGCCGCCAGCTACGTGTATAATGGCACGGCTGCCCAGGTCACGGGCTCGGGCCTGCCCAGCCAGGTGCTGAACTTGACTTCTACCAACGCCAACAGCCTGACGTTGAGCCGGCCTGTAGCCGTGACTCAGGTACTGACCGTGGCCGGCAACGGCAACGTGGTACTGAACAACCAAGCGCTGACGCTGCTGTCGAGCGCTACCAGCACCGCCCTGGTCGTGAACAGCGGCAGCGGCACCGTGCAGGGCACGGCCACCGTGCAGCGCTACCTCGATGGCAGCCGCAACGCCGGCCCCGGCTACCGCCAGCTGTCGGCCCCGGTGAGCAACACCACCGTGGCCGACCTGGCCACGGCCAACTTCACGCCCGTGGCAAACCCGGCGTACAACACGAGCACTACTCCCAACACGGTTACGCCTTACCCCACGGTGTATGGCTATGACGAAAGCCGCCTCGTGACGACGACCAACAACACCCCGTTGTTTGACAAAGGCTGGTACTCGCCGGCTGCCCTCACCGACCCGCTGGTAGTAGCGAAGGGCTACACTGTGAACCTCGCTGCCAACCAGGTAGTCGACTTTATGGGTACCCTCAACAACGGCACGTACACGCAGACCCTGACCCGCCAGAGCCAGGCTGCCGACGGCGGCTGGCAGCTGGTGGGCAACCCCTACCCCGCACCCCTATCCTCTTCGCTGATAAGCGCCGCTGACCGTTCGAACCTCGACGCGGCCATCTACATCAGCCAGAGCACAGGCCAGTACACCAATACCTACCGCAGCTACGTCAATGGTATCGGGGTAGGCTCCATCGTGCCGCTGGGCCAGGCCTTCTTCATGCGCGTATCGGCGGGCCAGAGCAGCGGCACCCTGACGTTGCGCAACAGCCAACGGAATACCAACTATGCAACTCAGGTGAGCGTGCAGCGCACGACGGGCGAAACCCGCCCCTACCTCAACCTGACGCTGAACGCCCCGAACGGCAGTACCGATGACCTTTACGTGTATGCCGAAAGCGGTGCTACGGCAGGCTTCGATGGCGAGCAGGATGCCGCCAAGCTGCCCAACGGCAACGGCCTGAACCTGGCCGCCCTCACCAGCAATGGCCAGGCCCTTAGCATTCAGGGCCTGCCGGCCCTGGCGGGCCGCGTGGCCCTGCTCGTGCAGGTGCCGGCCGCCGGCACCTACTCGCTGGCCGCCACCGAGCTGCTGAACATCGCGGCCGGCACCCAGCCGGTGCTGGAAGACACCAAGACCGGCCAGCGCACGCCGCTGGTGGCCGTGGGCAGCACCTACACCTTCGCGGTGGCCGCTGGCGAAAACCTAGCGGGCCGCTTCTGGCTGAACCTGACCCCCGCCAGCCCGCTGGCCACCGCCAGCGCCCTGCAAACCGAGCTCACGCTGTACCCTAACCCCACGCCGGAAGGCCAGGCTACGCTGCTGGTGCCCGCCGGCACGGGCGCCGGCCAGGTGCAGGTGCTCGACGCCGTGGGCCGCCTAGTGCGCCAGCAGCCGCTGGCCGCTGGTGGTGCTACTATTCTTAAGCTGGCTGGCTTGCCGGCCGGCGTGTACGTGGTGCGCGTGCAAGCGGGTAGCGAGCAGGCTACCCGCCGCCTCACCATCAAGTAAGGCGGCCGGGGCCTGAGCCCCGCCGCTCGCTTGCACCTTAGGAAACGCCCGTTGGCTCTGCCAGCGGGCGTTTTTTGCTATTGCCACTTGCCGGGCGACAGGCTAAACAGCTTATTTCCGGGCGGGAAGACATCCTGATTAATAGAGCTTATTTCAGGAGGCATATAATTATTTCCTGGATATATTCGCCTTTGCAAAAGGCATCCTACAAAATACTAACAATTAAGAATCCGTACTATTAAATTATTGATACGCTTTTTTTAGTTTCATCCTCCCCCTTCTTCATGCTCAAAACCTTACTTAACAAATTGACTCAGCGGCCAGTGCGGTTGCAGGCGGCCGTGCGGCGGTGCCTGCTGGGCACCGGGTTGCTGCTTGCCAGCCTGGGTGCCCAGGCCCAGGCCCTGAGCGGGGCTTATACCATCAACAGCGCGCTGCCCACGGGCGGCACCAACTTCGCTTCCTTCGCGGCGGCGGCCAGCCGCCTGAGCTTTAGCGGGGTGAGCGGCCCCGTAACCATTGCCGTGACGGGCGGGCCGTACACCGAGCAGTTTGCACTCGGCGTTATTTCGGGCACCAGCGCTACCAATACCGTTGTGGTAAACGGCGGCGGCAGCACCATCCAGTTTGGTTCCAACGACACCAACCTGCGGGGCGTGGTAATCCTCAACGGCTCCGACTACGTCACCATTAACAATCTGGTTATCAATGCTACGGGCGGCTCGTTTGGCTACGGCATTCACCTGTTTGGCGGGGCAGATAATAACACCATCACCAACAACACCATCAACGCCGACCTCGCGGGGACGACGTCCAACTTTGGCGGCATCGTGGTGAGCGCGACGGGGGCGAGCCCGACCTCGACCGGCGACACGGGCACCAACACGCTCATCCAGGGCAACACCGTGACCGGGGGCTACTACGGCATCTCGCTGATGGGCAACGCGACTACGCTGACCCAGGGCAACGTAGTGCGCAACAACCAGTTCCGCGACTTTTACCTCTACGGCGTGTACACGGGCTACCAGGACGGCGCGCAGATTGTGGGCAACGACATCAGCCAGCCGCTGCGCACCAGCACCAGCGGGTTTTACGGCGTCTACGCCTTTGGCACGTCGCGCAACCTGGACATCGAGAAAAACAAGATTCACGATGCCTTCGCGGCCAACCCGACCGCGAACAACTTCTGCTACGCGATTCAGCTGTCTAACGGCACCGGGGCTACGGCTACTTCGCCCAATGATGTAGTGAACAACATCATTTACAACATCAAGGGTAACAGCGGGCAGTACCTAATTTACAACTTTTCGTCGGCCTACAGCCGGATTTACAACAATACCCTCGTGTCCGACTACCAGGCGGCCACGACAACTGCTACCACCTACGGCATCTATAGCTCGGGCGTGGGGGCCGATATTCGGAACAACATCCTGAGCATCACGCGCACGGGCACGGGCCCCAAGTACGGCATTTACACCGCCACTAACACGCCTACCAGCTCCAACAACGACTTGTACTTGCCGGGCGGCATCATTGGCTACGCCAACAGCGCGGCCTACCCCTTGCTGGCCAACTGGCAGGCGGCGGGCTTCGACCAGAACAGCATCACGGCCGACCCCATCATCGCGGGAGCCAGCACCGGCAACCTAGTGCCGGCCAACGCGCAGCTCAACAACGCGGGCACGCCGCTGGCGCGCGTGACCGATGACATCACGGGCGCGGCGCGTGGCGCGACGCCCGACATGGGCGCGTATGAATTTACGCCCGTGGCCACCGACCTGGCCGCCGTGGCGCTGGCCAACCCGGCAGCCGGCGCGGCCTGCTTTGGCACGGCCGAGGCCATCAGCGTGCAGGTGCGCAACAACGGGGGCGCTACCCTCAACTTTGCTACCAACCCGGCTACCGTGACGGTAGTGGCCACCCCGCCCACCGGCGCGCCCCAGACCTTCACCACTACCTTGAGCACGGGCACACTGGCCAGCGCAGCCTTCCAGACCATTACCCTGCCGGGCGCGCTCAACATGAGCGCGCTGGGCACCTACAGCTTTGCCGTGACGGCCACCGTAACCGGTGACCTCAACACCAGCAACGACGTGCTGACCCCGGCCGCCACCCGCACCGCCGCCGCCGTGGTAGTGGGGACGCTGTCACCGAGCGCTACGTCTATCTGCATCAGCGGCACCACGCAGCTGGCGCTGGCGGGCGCGGCCAATGGCAACCTGCAATGGCAGAGCAGCAACAGTGCTACGGGCACGTTTACGGACGTGGCGGGCGCTACCTCGGCCAGCTTTACTACGCCCGTGCTCACGGCCACTACCTACTACCGCGTACGGGTGGGCTGCAATACCAACGTAGCGTACAGCAACGTAGCGACCGTGACGGTGAACAATCCGCAGGTGGCTACTACCAACACGCCACTCACGGTGTGCGCGGGCAGCCCGGCTACCCTCACGGCCACGGCCAGCGCGGGCAGCGCGGTGCGCTTCTTCAGCGCGGCCACGGGCGGCACGGCCCTGGCCAGCACCACGGCCGGCAGCTACACCACCCCGGCCCTTACCACCGCCACCACTTACTACGCCGAGGCCTACGCCACCGGGCAGGAAAACGTGGGCAAAGCGGCCACCAACGGGGCCGATGGCACTAACACGGTGGGTGGGCTGTTTTTTACTACCACCGGCCCGGTTAGCATCAGCACCGTTACGGTGTACCGCGCGGCCAGTGCGGCGGCGGGCACGGCTACCGTGTACCTGCTGGCGGGTAGCCCCACCAGTGTTACCACGGCCATACTCAACGCGGCGCTTGCCAGCGCCACCGTCAGCGTGCCGGCCAATACCACGGCCGCCGTGTCGCCCACGGTACTGACGCTGAACTTTGCCGTGCCGGCGGCGGGGCAGTATACACTGTATATGGGGGCTTCCTCGCCGGCGCTGGTGCGCGATTACAGCACCAATGCCACCGCTACCGTTTACCCTTATACCTCACCCAGTGGGGTGGTCAGCATCACGGGGGCTACCATTGCTAACTACTATTACTTCTTCTACAACTGGCAGCTCAGCACCGACTGCGCCAGCGCCACGCGCACGCCCATCCAGGTGAATGTGACGACCGTGCCCGCCGTGCTGGTGGCTACCATGCCCAGCACGGGCGGCACCCTGCTCACGGCCGCGCCGGTGGCGGGCGCTACCTATCAGTTCTTCCTCAACGGCACAGCCGTGGGTGCGGCCAGCACTACTAATACGCTGCTCGTGACGAGTTCCGCGCAGTACGGCACCTACACGGTGGTCGTCACCAGTGGCGGCTGCACCTCGGCTCCCTCGGCACCGGTGGCCGTGGCTAATACGCCCACGCGCACGGCCACGCTCAATGGCGTGAGCTTGCTGGTGTACCCTAACCCCACACCCGACGGCCGCCTCACGCTGGAGCTCACCGGCCCGCAGGCCAAGGCCGCGCAACTGGAAGTGCTGAACGCGCTGGGCCAAACTGCGCAGCGCCGCGCCCTCGCCCCCGGCGCAGCTCAATTGAGCCTGGCCGGGCTGGCCCCCGGCGTGTACACGCTGCGCGTGCACACCGAGCAGGGCGTGCTCACGCAGCGCGTCGTGCGCGAGTAGCCGGTTTGTGTAAGGCTTGGAAAAAGCCCCGCTGGCAATGTGCCAGCGGGGCTTTTTTGTGAAGGTTAGGCGGCGCCCAGGGCAGTGGTTTTCGGGCGCGGTGCAACGCAAATTATCGGCGCATGTCTTTTCGTAAAAAAATCACCATCTTATCGGCTGGTTTTCCTCACTGCTTTACTTTAAGCTGTTACTTTGAAAAGACGCGACTTCGTCGGCCTCACGGGGTTAGCCACCGGGGCCTTGCTGCTGCCCGGCTTCCCAAGCCTGGGCGGCAACCCCGTAGATGCCGCCCGCCTGCTGGAGCCCGGCCTCGGTGCCGCGCAGAAAAAGCGCCTCGCCGATGCGGCCCTGAACACGGCCAAAAGCACGGGCGCGACCTACGCCGATGTGCGTATCGGCCGCTACCTCAACCAAAGTATTTTCACCCGCGAAAAGCAGGTGCAGAGTATCGCCAGCGGCGAAAGCTTCGGGGCCGGCGTGCGCGTGATTGCGAGCGGCAGCTGGGGCTTCGCGACCACCAACGACGTGTCGGAGCCCGGCTTGGCCAAAGCCGCTCGGCTGGCCGTGGCAATGGCCAAGGCCAATGCCAAAACTCAAAAAGAGCCTGTGCGCCTGGCCCCCCAAAAAGGCTACGGCGAGGTAAGCTGGCGCACGCCCATCAAGCAGAACGCCTTTGAAGTACCGGTGGCGGAGAAGGCCGATTTACTACTGGCCGCCAATGCCAAGGCCCTCGAAAACGGGGCCAGTTTCGTCAATTCCTCGCTCTTTCAAATTAATGAGCAGAAGTACTTTGCCAGCACCGATGGCTCATACATCGACCAAGACATTCATCGCATCTGGCCTACGTTTTCGGTTACGGCCGTGGACCGGGCCAGCGGCAAGTTCAAGACCCGCGATGCGCTGAGCGCCCCAATGGGGCTGGGCTACGAGTACCTCACGCCGCAGGCGGCCGACAAGCTGGCTGGCCCGGCCGGCACTGGCCTCATTGGCTACCGCAACAGCTACGACATGCTGGAAGACGCCGCCCTGGCCGCCCGGCAGGCCAAGAAAAAGCTCAGCGCCAAGCCGGTGCTGGCTGGCAAATACGACCTAGTATTGGAGCCTAATCACTTAGGTCTGACCATCCACGAAAGCATCGGCCACCCGCTGGAGCTCGACCGCGTGCTGGGCTACGAGGCCAACTATGCGGGCACTTCATTTGCCGATTTGGCGTGGAAGGCGAAGAATATCCCCTACGGCTCCAAAAACGTGACCATCGTGGCCGACAAGCTGCAACCCGGCTCGTTGGGCGCGGTGGGCTACGACGACGAGGGCGTGAAAACCAAGGAGTGGACGCTCATCGACCAAGGCAAGCTGGTAGATTATGAGAAAATCCGCGACCAGGCCCACATCGTGGGCCAAACCGCCTCCGACGGCTGCTGCTACGCCGACTCCTGGGACGCGGTGCAGTTTCAGCGCATGCCCAACGTGAGTTTGCGCCCCGGCGCGGCCCGGCTCAGCGCCGACCAGCTGATAAGCCAGGTCGATAAGGGCATTTACATCGCTGGGCGCGGGTCGTACTCCATTGACCAGCAGCGCTATAATTTTCAGTTTGGCGGGCAGGTGTTCTACGCCATCGAGAAGGGTAAAATAGCGGGGATGCTCGACGACGTGGCCTACCAGGCCAATACGCAGGAGTTCTGGAACTCGTGCGTGGCCGTGTGCGACGCCTCGGAGTACCGGCTGTTCGGCTCCTTCTTCGATGGCAAAGGCCAGCCCTCGCAGGTATCGGCCGTGAGCCACGGCTCGGCCACGGCCCGGTTCAACGCGGTGAACGTGATAAATACGGCGCGGAAGATTGGGTAGCGTGTTTACCCCACCCCCGGCCCCTCCCCTCCGGGAGAGGGGAGCCTAACGACTGGTTACGTTCGCTAACGGCAGTTTGCGGTCGGCTCCCCTCTCCCGGAGGGGAGGGGCCGGGGGTGGGGTAAACAAGGCTGGGCCAGCTTTCCCAAAAAATACTTCGCATATTGCTAATCACTTCATTCCCCACTCATTTACTACTTCTCCTTTGAACAGACGCGATTTTGTGGGACTAGCCGGCCTGGGAGCCGGGGCCCTGCTGCTCCCTTCCTTCCCGAGCCTCGCCGGCGACCCCGTCGACATCAGCCGCCTGCTGGAGCCGGGTGCCGACACGGTGCTGAAAAAGCGCCTCGCCGACGTGGCCCTGAATACCGCCAAAAGCGCGGGCGCGACCTACGCCGACGTGCGGATTCAGCGCACGCTCAACCAAAGCATTTTCACCCGCGAAAAGCAGGTGCAGGGCATCGGCAACGCCGAAAGCTACGGCGTGGGCGTGCGCGTGATTGCGAGCGGCACCTGGGGCTTCGCCTCTACTAATGACGTGTCGGAGGCGGGCATTGCCAAAGCGGCCCGGCAGGCCGTGGCCATCGCCAAAGCCAACGCCAAGGTGCAAAAAGAGCCCGTGCAGCTGGCTCCCCAAAAAGGCTACGGCGAGGTGAGCTGGAAGACGCCCATCAAGCAAAACGCGCTCGAAGTGCCCATCAAGGAAAAGGTCGATTTACTACTGAATGCCAACGCGGTGGCCCTCGAAAATGGCGCATCGTTCGTGAACTCGCTGCTCTTTCAAATCAATGAGCAGAAGTATTTTGCCAGCACCGACGGCTCGTACATCGACCAGGATATTCACCGCATCTACCCCACGTTTGGGGTGACGGTGGTGGACCGGGCCAGCGGCAAGTTCCGCACCCGGCAGTCGCTGAGCTCGCCCATGGGGTTGGGCTACGAGTATCTCACGCCGCTGGCGGCCGATAAGGTGGCCGGCCCGGCGGGCTCCGACATCATCGGCTACAAGAACAGCTACGACATGCTGGAAGACATTGCCCGCGCCGCCAAGCAGGCCAAGCAGAAAATCACCTGCAAGAGCGTGACGCCCGGCAAGTACGACCTCGTGCTCGACCCGCACCACCTGGGCCTCACCATCCATGAGAGCGTGGGCCACCCGCTGGAGCTCGACCGCGTGCTGGGCTACGAGGCCAACTACGCGGGCACCAGCTTCGCTACCCTGGAGTGGAAGGCGAAGAACATCCCGTATGGCTCGAAGCAGGTCAACATCGTGGCCGACAAGCTGCAGCCTGGCTCGCTGGGCGCGGTGGGCTACGACGACGAGGGCGTGAAAACCAAGGAGTGGACCCTCATCGACCAGGGCAAGCTGGTGGGCTACGAGAAAATCCGCGACCAGGCCCACATCGTGAGCCAGAAGGAATCGGATGGCTGCTGCTACTCGCAGAGCTGGCGCGACGTGCAGTTTCAGCGCATGCCCAACGTGAGTTTGCGCCCCGGCACCGCCAAGAAGAGCGTGGACGAGCTGGTGAGCGGCGTGGACAAAGGCATCTACATTGCCGGCAACGGCTCGTTTAGCATTGACCAGCAGCGCTATAACTTTCAGTTTGGCGGGCAGGTGTTCTACGCCATCGAGAAGGGCAAAATCACCGAGATGCTCGAAGACGTGGCCTATCAGGCCAACACGCTGGAATTCTGGGGCGCGTGCGCGGGCAGCTGCGACGCCTCCGACTACCGCCTCTTCGGCGCCTTCAACGACGGCAAGGGCCAGCCCTCGCAAAGCTCGGCCGTGAGCCACGGCTCGGCGACCACGCGGTTCAATGGTGTGAACGTAATTAATACGGCGCGGAAGATTGGGTAAGCGTATTACCCCACGAGACCCCTTTGGGGCCGGCCCCCTCCCCTTCGGTAGAGGGGGAGCCTGACGAAGCAGTTATACTTTTTAAAATGCTGCGCTTGTTTACGCTCACAGTACCTCGGCTCCCCCTCTCCCGGAGGGGAGGGGGCCGGCCCCAAAGGGGTCTCGTGAGGCGCCACGGCAGAGCAGCCTTACCAGCAACTATACAATGGCCATCCTTTCCCAAACCGAAGCGCAGGACATCCTCAAGAAAGTCCTCAGCTTCAGCACCGCCGACGAGTGCGAGGCTACCCTCACGGGCACCGTGGAGGGCAACGTGCGCTCGGCGCGCAACTCCATCAGCACGGCCGGGGCCGTCGACAACGTGGCGCTCGGCGTGACTTCCTATTTTGGAAAGCGCTCGGGCACCGCTACTTGCAACCAGTTTGATGAAGCTACCTTGCGCCGCTGCGTGCAGCGCGCCGAAGAAATAGCCCGCCTCGCCCCCGAAAGCCCCGAGTACATGCCGCTGCTCGGGCCGCAGACCTACCTGAGCTCGCCGCAGTCGTATGCGGCCAGCACGGCGGGCATCACGCCCGACTACCGCGCTACCCAAATGGCGGCCAGTATGCAGTACTGCGACCAGAAAAAGCTGACCTCGGCGGGCTTCCTCAACGATTCGGCCAGCTTCCTGGCCAAGCGCAATTCGAAGGGCCTCGAAGCCTACCAGCGCCTCACCAACCTCGATTTCAGCATCACCGTGCGCACGCCCGACGGGCAGGGCTCGGGCTACGCGGCCACCGACTTCACGGATATTTCAAAGTTCGACGCGGCCAAGCTCACGGCTACGGCGGCCGGCAAGGCGGCTTCGTCGGTGGGCGCGAAGGCCATCGAGCCAGGCAAGTACACCGTGATTTTGGAGCCTAACGCACTGGTTTCTAATAGTGATGCCTCGCTACTGGGCGCGCTCATGAGCTCGTTCGACGCCCGCTCGGCCGACGAGGGCCGCAGCTTTTTGAGCAAAAAAGGCGGCGGCAACCGCAAGGGCGAAAAGCTCTTCGACGAGCGCGTCACCATCTACTCCGACCCTACCAACGCCGAGGTGCCCGGCCTCACGTTTTCGGGCGATGGCCGCCCGCAGCAGCGCACGACCTGGATTGAGAAGGGCGTGGTGAAAAACCTGTATGCCTCGCGCTATTGGGCCCAGAAAACCGGCGTGCCCAGCCTACCCGGCCCTAGCGGCTTCATCATGGAAGGCGGTACCCAAAGCACCGCCGACCTCATCAAGGGCACGGCCAAAGGCATCCTGGTGACGCGCCTGTGGTACATCCGCGCCGTGGACCCGCAAACGCTGCTCTACACGGGCCTCACGCGCGACGGAACGTTCTACATCGAAAACGGCGCTATCAAGTTTCCTATCAAGAACTTCCGCTTCAACGAAAGCCCGATTATCATGCTCAACAACCTGGAGGCCATCGGCCGCCCGGTGCGCCTGGCCGGCAACCTGGTGCCGCCGCTCAAGATTCGCGACTTCACATTCACTAGCCTCTCGGATGCGGTATAATGGTGTACCGTGGACTCTGTGAGTCCGCGAGTAGTAGCGCGAGTGCTATCCTATCGCTACTACTCGCGGACTCACAGAGTCCACGGTACATTATTTCCCGCCAAACTGAATGGCCGCGTACAGCTGAAACACGCGGTTCTTCAAGCGCGGGTCGTTCACCCCGGTCAGGTTCTTAGCGTCGTTGATGTCGTTGAGGCCCGCCACGTAGCGCCCGCCCAGCGAGAGCGAGCCGAATTTTAGCCCTGCGCCGGCCGCCAGGCTGAAATCGGCCCGCTTGTACTGGTCGGTGGCATCCTGGTCGACCTGCCCGTAGCTGGCCGAGCCGTTGGTGTTGCTAATCTGCACCTGCCCGCTTTGGTTGGCGCTCACGAGGTAGCCGAATTGCGGCCCGGCCTCCACGAACACGGGGCCGACGGCTATCTTGGCCAGCACCGGCACCGTGAAGTAGTGTAGCTTGGTTTTGTAGTCGGTGACGGCACCCTTGAGGTTGCTGCCTTGCAGCGAGTACTGCAATTCGGGCTGGATGTAGAGCGGCCCCAGCAAGTTCCACTGGTAGAGCACGCCCACGTGGTAGAAGGTTTTGTAGCTGGCATCTTCGCCCGAGCGGCCTTGCAGCTCGGCAAAGTTGACGCCGCCTTTCACCCCAAACTGGGCATGGGCCTGGGGCGCGGCGGCCAGGGCTACTAAGGCAATAGCGGGAAGGGTTAACGCTTTCATAAAGAACTCATAACTAAAGGTAAAAGACTCGCCAACCGGCCAGCCCCTGCGCCGCAAACGCGCCGCGCGGCCCGCTAGTATGGCTGGCCTGTTAACTACTGCCGCGCCCGGAGGTTGCGGTGGCGCTTAGCCACGGCGGGGCTTATAAAAAGTAAGTGCGCCGCGCAACTACTAGGTGGTAAGTCGTTTCATTTGCGTAGCCGGCCCGCTTTTCGGGTCGATTTTTAATGCCGCTCTCCCCCGCCGCCCCGTTCACGTTCGTGCGCCTCAGCTACCACTCCGGCGACTGGGACGCCGTGGACGAGCGCATGCCTGCCAACCTGCTGCACTCGCTGGTGCAGTACACCACCGTGCCCGTGGCCGCCAAGGAAAAGGTAGTGGCGCTGGATAGCTCCGAGCTGTTCGGCTACCCGTTTTGTTACCTCAGTGGGCACCGGCTAGTGCAGTTTTCGGCCGCCGAGAAGAAAAACTTCATTCAGTACGTGCGCAACGGCGGCTTCGTGTTCGTCGACGACTGCAACCACGACATCGACGGGCTCTTCGCCCGCTCGTTTGAGGAGCAGATGCGCGCCTGCTTCGGGGCTGCGGCGCTGAAGAAGCTACCCAAAACGCATCCCATTTACAGCCAGTTCTTTAAGTTTCCTGACGGCCCGCCCAACACCGGCTTCGAGCTCAACGGCTGGGGCGACGACCTGGTGCACGACTACCTCAAGGGCATCGAAATCAACGGCCGTCTGGGCGTGCTCTATTCCAACAAAGACTACGGCTGCGAATGGGATTATGACTTCCGAAACAAGCGCTTTCTGGCCGAGGATAATACCAAGTTTGGGGTTAATATTCTGCTGTATGCGCTGAGCTGATAACGCCCGTCATGCAGAGCGCAGCGAAGCATCTCGCGTGGCGCAGTAATTTCTAACGTCAGCAGACGTCAGCACGCGAGATGCTTCGCTGCGCTCTGCATGACCGATATTTATAATGACCGAACAAGACGTTAAAACGCTCCTCGCCAAGCTGCCGCTGCTCAAGGCCGAAATCGGCAAAGTCATCGTGGGCCAGGAAACCGTGCTCGATGAGGTGCTGGTGGCGCTGCTGGCCGGCGGCCACGCCCTGCTGGAGGGCGTGCCCGGCCTGGCCAAAACCCTGCTGGTGCGTACCCTGGCGCAGGCTACCGATTTGCCGTTTCGCCGCATCCAGTTCACGCCCGACCTCATGCCGACCGATATTCTGGGCACCGAAGTTTTGGAGGAAGACCACGGCACCGGGCGGCGCTCGTTCAAGTTCAACCCCGGCCCCATTTTCGCCAGCCTCGTGCTGGCCGATGAGATAAACCGCACCCCGCCCAAAACCCAGGCCGCCCTGCTGGAGGCCATGCAGGAAGGCCACGTCACCTACGCCGGGCAGGAGCACGCGCTACCCCGGCCGTTCTTTTTGCTGGCCACGCAAAACCCTATCGAGCAGAGCGGTACCTACCCACTGCCCGAGGCCCAGCTCGACCGCTTTTTGTTATACGTCCGCATCGGCTACCCCACCGAGCAGGAGGAACTGGCTGTGTTGAGCGGTACCACCGGCACCGCCCGCGCCGAGGTGCGCCCGCAGCTGGCTGGTGGCGATATCCGGCAGCTTCAGCAGCTGGTGCGGCAAGTCAGCTTCAGCCCCGAGCTGCTGGCCTTCGTGAACCGGCTGGTACGCGCTACCCGGCCGGCTACTTCGCCGGTCAAATTCATTCAGGACTACGGGCGCTGGGGCGCGGGGCCGCGCGCCGGGCAGGCCCTGATACTGTGCGCCAAGGCGCGGGCGCTGCTGCAAGGCCGCTTTGCCGCCACCCTGGCCGATGTGCAGGCGCTGGCCCCGCCCGTGCTGCGCCACCGGATATTGTTGAATTTTAATGCTGAGGCTGAGAATATTACGCCCGACGACGCGGTAGCCGAGTTGTTGAAAGCTGTTCAAGTTTAGTCTTCGCGCAGTGTTTCGCAGGGTTAAACCGCAGTGTTTCGCGGTGCCTAGACACTGCGAAACATTGCGGTTTAACCCTGCGAAACACTGCGCGAAATGTCGCTCCTCACGCCCGAACTCCTGCACGCCCTGCGCAACCTGCCGCTCGCCGCCCGCCAGGCGGCCGAGGGCTTCTTGGCGGGCGCGCACGCCAGCCGCCGATACGGCGCGGGGATGGAGTTCAGCCAGTACCGCCCCTACCAGCCCGGCGACGACCTGCGCCGCCTCGACTGGCGCCTGGCCGCCCGCTCCGATAAGTATTTTCTACGCGAATCGGAGGTTGATACCAGCCTCACCGTCAACCTCGTGCTCGACGCCAGCGCCAGCATGAACCACCGTGATACCAATGGCCTCACTAAGCTCGACTACGCCCGGCTGCTACTCGCCGCCCTGGCTTACCTGGCTCAAAAGCAGGGCGACGCGGTGGGCTTGAGCACCTTGAGTACCAGTGGCCTCCAGCACCTGCCCGCCCGCGCCGACGCCCGCCAGCTACCGCGCCTCTACCACGCCCTGGAGGCCGTGGCCGCTACCGGCACCTTCCCCGAGGCCGCTATTCTGGCTCCGCTCACGGCCCGCCGCCAGCGGGCGCTGACGGTGTGCGTGAGCGACCTCTACGAAGAAACCAACGAGCTAACCCACCTGCTCGGCCGCCTGCGCGCCACCAGCGGCGACGTGCTGCTGCTGCACCTGGTAGCCGGCAATGAATTAAATTTCAGCTACAAAGGCCCCGTGACCTTCCGCGACCTCGAAACCGGCCAGACCGTGCAGGTCGATGCCGACCAGCAGCGGGCTGCTTACCAAACGCAGCTGCAAGCCTGGCTGCGCGACACCGCCCAGCAGGCCCGCCGCCAGGGGCTCGACTACCGTCTCGTGAATATCGCCGAGCCGCTGGATGGCGCGTTGCGCGAGTTTTTGCAACGCCGCCAACATATGAGTTGATTATCCTTAAAAACGCTTGTCATTGCGAGCGCAGCAAAGCAATGACAGACAACATCTACCTATCTAAGTAGCAATTGCTTACCTTCGCCAACCCTTCCGCGCTACTCGCCTTGCTGGGCCTGCTGGTGCCGCTGGTCATCCACCTCTGGAACCGCCGTCCCGGCCGCGAGGTGGCGGTGGGCAGCCTGCGCTGGCTGGCCGCCGGGGCCAATCGCCGCCTGCGCCACCTGCGCTTCGAGCAGCTGGGGCTACTGCTGCTGCGGGCCGCGCTGCTGGCCGTGCTGGCGGGCGCGGTGGCTGGCCCCGCGTGGCGGCAGCCATTACCACCCGGCCGGGGGCAGGTGCTGATTAGCCCCGAACTGGCCGGCAAAAAAGTGCTGGCGACCGTGCGGCCCCGGCTCGACTCGCTGCGGCGGCGCGGCTACGCGATGCGCTGGCTGAGTGGCGGGCTGCCCCGAATAACCGCCGACGCCTGGCGGACCTATTCGGCCGGTAATAGCTTGTCTGCTAAAGCAATGCTGGTAATACGCGATACTGTTTCTTACGAGGCGCGCGTCCGGCAGGCGGCCGACACCTTTGCCGGGCAGCCGCTGTATGTGCTGACCTCGGCCCGGCTGGCGGCCATGCCAGGCACGCACCGCCCGCTGCCGCCCGGCACCACCTGGCAAACCCTGCCGTTGGTCGCCGAAAGCGAGTGGCTGCAAGCAGCGGCTGGCACCGCCGATAGCCTGTATCTGCTGCTAGGCCACAGTGCCGAGCGGCAAACTGCGTTTACCAGAAAGCGAATAACGCGGCTCCAAAATGGCCAGGTACTGGCTCTACCCGGCCAGCCGAGTGCTCGCTACCGGCTAACGAATAATGAGCTACAGCCAGTAGCGACCACTATTACCTCGGACCAGGCGCCTCTTGCCGTACCCGTGCGGCCGGCCGTGCTGCGCGCGTGGATATATGCCCCGCCCGCCTACGCCGCCGAGGCCCGCTACCTGCGCGCCGCGCTGCGGGCGGCGAGCGTGGGCCTGCCCGGCCCGCTAACCCTGACCGTATCGCCCAGCCTGCCCGACGCGGCTAGCGCGCCCGACTGGCTGTTCTGGCTGCCGGCCACGCCGGTGCCCGCCGCCTGGCGCGCCCGGGTGCCGGGCGGCCTGCACCTCTGGCAAGCTGCGGCCGGCCCCGGCACGCCCGATACCTCACTGCTGGTCGCGCCGAGCCTGGCCGCCGAACTGCCCGTTACGCTGTGGCGGCGGGCGGCCATAGCTGCGCCTAATGACTTGGAAACCTTGTGGGCCAACGCGCAGGGCCAACCTGTGCTCACGCGGCGGGCGCTAGGGCAGGGCGCTATTTATCAAATGGATACCCGGTTAGACCCGACCTGGAGTACGCTGGCCGACAACCCCGCCCTGCCGGCTTTACTGCTTGACCTGCTACAGCCGGCTCCGGCCGGGGCCGCGCTGGCGCGCTGGCAAGCCCACGACCAGCGCCGCCTCGATGCAACTCAGCTGCCGCCGCCGCGCGCGGTATCGGGCGCGGCCATTCCGCCCGCTTTTCGGCCGCTCGATTTGCGGCCATGGCTGGTGCTGCTGGCCAGCCTGCTACTGGCATTGGAGCGCGGGCTGGCCACGCGGCGCACGGCCTCTACTTCTCTTTCGCCCGCCTGATGCAGACCCTGGACATCTCCGAAAAAACCGGCCTACCAACCGCCCGGCAGCAGCTGGCCAAGGTAGCCCGCAGCTACGCCGGCCGCCGGGTGGCGGCTGTGCTACTGCCCACGCTGGCGGCGGGCGTGTTGCTGGCGGTGCTGGCCCGCGGTTGGCCCGCCGCCGGCTGGCTGTGGGCGGGTGTGGCCACCGCCGTGGCCACGCTGGCGCTGTGGCCGCTACGGGCGGCGTGGCGCGGTAGCCCCGCCACGGCTGCCCGCCTGCTCGACCGCCGCTACCCGCCGCTCGAAGACAGTACCGGCTTGCTGCTGCAAGACCCCACCGCGCTGCCGCTGCTGGGCCGGTTGCAGCAAGAGCGGGTGGCGCAGCAGCTGGCCCGGCTACTGGCCGATGGGCCGGCGCTGCTGCCGGTGCGATTTAAAAAAACCTTACTTATCAGCGGCTTACTACTCGCTTCAGCACTAATAATCTGGTTTTTACTCCACGCGAAGCCGATGGTGCAGCCGACTGGCGTGGCCGTGCATTTCAGCCCTGACCAGCCCCGCAGGACTACCTTAGCCCGCATCGAGCAGGTGCGGCTTTTGGTAACGCCCCCGGCCTACATGCGGCGGGCGGCGTTTGTGCCCGTGCGGGCGTCGTTTCGGTGCCCGCAGGGCGCGCGGGTGCGCTGGCAGGTGCGCGTGAGTGGGGCCACCTCGACGGGGCTGGTGCTGGAAATCGGAACTCAAAAGGTGGCCCTGCGGCCGGTAGCGGGCGCGGCGGGCACTTTTGCCGCCGAGCAGGTGCTGAGCGCGCCGGCGCTGTACCGGCTGCGCTATGCGGGGCAGGTATCTGACGACTATGCCATTGAGGTGCAAGCCGATGCAGCGCCGGTGGTGCGGGTGCGGGTGCCCAAGCCCTACACGCTCATCGCGGCGGTGGGCACGCGGCCCGAGGTGCCCGTGCGCGCCACCCTGCGCGATGACTACGGCCTGACCCGCGCCGAGCTAGTCATTACGGTAGCCAAAGGCCAGGGCGAGGCCGTAAAATTCACCGAAACCCGCCGCGACCTGAGCGCCGGCCTCAGCGGCCAGCCCACTCAAAGCAGCATCAGCCAACTGCTCAATCTGCCTAAGCTGGGCTTGACTTATGGCGACGAGCTGTACTTCTACCTGCAAGCCCAGGACAACCACGGCCAACGCGCCCGCTCCGACACCTACCTGGTGCAGTGGCAGGACACGGCCGCCGCCGCCAGCGCCCTCGACATGGGCCTGGGCGTGAACACCGCGCCGGCTTACTTTCGCAGTCAGCGCCAGGTTATTATCGATACCGAAAGGCTCATCGCGGAGCAAAAAAAGCTGACGCCCGCCGAGCTTGCCAACCGGGCCAACGCGCTGGGCTTCGACCAGCAAAGCCTACGGCTGCGCTACGGCAAGTTTTTGGGCGAGGAAAACGAGAAAGCGCTGGGGGCCAGCGCGCCGCCCCTGCCCATTGCGGAAGACGAGGAAACGCCCGCCGCCCACGCCATCGAAGCCGACCACGACCACGAGGAGCACGGCCATGCCGCGCCGCCGCGCCAGGCGGGCGGGCTACCCTCGCTCACGGCCGAAACCGATGCCCTGGCTGACCCCTACATCCACAAGCACGACGACGCCGAAACGGCCGACTTTCTGGAGCCCGCCGTGAAGGCCAAGCTGCACGCGGTGCTCGACGAAATGTGGGCCGCCGAGCTGCGCCTGCGCACCGGCCAGCTCGCGGCGGCCCGCCCCTATGAGTACCGCGCCCTGCGCCTGCTAAAAGAGGTGCAGCAGCAAACCCGCGCCTACGTGCGCAAGGCCGGCTTCGTACCCCCGCCGCTGCCCGAGACTACCCTGCGCCTCACCGGCGAGCTGAAGGGGGCTGCCGCCCCGCGCCGCCAAGCCACGGCACCCGCGCCAGCCGCTCAGCCCGCCGTGCGGGCGGCCCTGCGCTGGCTGGGCACGGCCTCGGCGGGCCAGCTAGCTCGCCCCGCCGAGGCCGCCACCTTGGAGCAGGCCAGCCAGGTGCTGGCCCAGGCCGCGCTGCAAAAACCGGGATTTTACCTACCCGCCTTGCGAGCCCTGCGCACGCTCGCCGCCGATGCTCGCGCTGGCCGCCGGCCGTGCCTGCCGTGCCTGCCCGTAGCCGAGCGGGCACTCACCGACTTGTTGCCCGTGCCCACGCCTACCAGCGCCCGCACCGCCACACCCGACCGGCTGGCCCGCCGCTACTTCCAGGAGCTTGGGAGGTGATACTACTTGGTTTCTAAACTTTATGTATCGCTGCAAAAGCAAGTTGCACCCGAGCAGTACGAGCAGCGAATGGCCGGGGCGGGCTACTGGCTTTTATACTTCATTCATAATCCATAAAGCAGCTTATTTAATACCTACCTCTTGCTTATTTACAACCTACTACTCGCCGCCTGCCTGCTGCTGGGCGTAGGGCTGCTGCTAGCTGCCTGGCGGCGCCCCAACCGGCGGCGGCGGGGGCCGCGCCTGCTGGCTGGCACCCTACTACCGCTAGCCATGTGGCTGGCTGCCTACCCGCCGCAGCGCTCGGTGCCGCTCGCGCCAGCGGCGGGTATTCTACTCACCGAAGGCTACTCGCCCGATACGCTGCGCCAGCTGCGGCAGCGCTTCGGGGTGGGCACGCCCGTGTGGAGCTACGGCGTGCCCACGCCGGTCGGCGGCCGGCCGCTGGGCAGCCTGCTGGTGCTGGCCGAGCGGCGGCCGGCACTCAGCCAGCTGCATGTGCTGGGGCGCGGCGTACCAGCCGTCGATTTGGCAGCTTTGGGCCAGATACCGCTTCGGGTGCACGCCGCGCCCGCGTTCGGCGGGTTTCGGGAAGCGCAGTGGAGCCCATCGCTGCGCTTGGGCCAGCTGCTGGAGGTAGCGGGCGTGGTGGCGCTGCCGGCTGGTTCGGTACCGGCCTGGGTAAGCCTGCACCTGGCCGGCGCGGGGCACGATTCGTTGCGACTGCCGGCCACCGGGGGCACGTTTCGGCTGTGCGGCCTACCCAAAGCGGCCGGCCTGCTACAAGCCCGCCTGGTGCTGCGGCAGGCTGGCCGCGTGGTCGCCACCGAGCCCGTACCGCTGGAAGTGAAGCCCACCGAAAAGCCAGCGGTATTACTGTTGTCCGCCGCGCCATCGTTTGAGTTTAAATTTCTGAAAAACAGCCTCGCCGCGCAGGGCCGCGCCGTAGCCCTACGCATCACCGTGAGCCGTGGCCTGGTGCAGACCGAGTTTCTCAACCAGCCCGCCCGGCCGCTCGACCACCTCACGCCCGCACTCCTGCGCCACTACCCACTGGTAGTGGCCGATGCGGCCACGCTGGCCGCCCTGCCCATCGCCGAAAGCCAAGCGCTGCGCGCGGTTATTCGGGCCGGCCAGCTGGGGCTGGTGGTACTGGCCGAGGCCACGCCGCTGCCAGCCGCCACGCCGGCCCGCGCCGATTTTAGGGTACTGGCGCAGCCGGCTACTGGGGCGGCGAGTTCGCAGTTGCTAGCCTGGCCTGGTGCCCCAGCTGGCTTGCGCGCCCCGCTACCGGCTCGGCTGCGCCCCGGCGTCGCCTTGCGGCCACTGGCAATCGGCCCCGGTGGGGCGCTGGCCGCCGCCGGCCGCCGCGTAGGGCTGGGCACGGTAGTAGTCTCGACGGTAGCCGAAACGTTTCGCTGGGCGCTGGGTGGGCAGGAAGTGGGTTACGCCGCCTTTTGGGGCCGGCTGCTGGATGCGGCCACGCCGCCACCCACCCCGGCGGCTACCTGGCAGCTAGCCACCCGCTGGCCGCGCCCGCAGTATCCGCTGGTGCTGCGCCTGGCGGGGGCTTTGCCACCTGCGGCGGCCCTGCCTACCGTGCGCCCGCTGGCGAGTGGCCCGGCCACGGCGCTGGCCCTCGCCCAAGATACCCGCCTGCCCGAGTGGCGCACCGCGCAGTACTGGCCTGGCGTGGCCGGCTGGCACCAGGTACGCGGGCCGGGCAGTGCGCGCTACACCTTTTTCGTGTTCGACTCGGCGGCCTGGCGCGGGCCCGAGCTGGCCGCGCGCGCGCAAGCGCTGGCGCGGCGGGCAGCACCCATAGCCGCCCTGGCGGCAGCCGGCACCACGCGGCAGCCGTGGCCAGCGGGGTGGTTTTTCGGCTTGTTTTTGCTGGCGGCAGGCTTTCTATGGCTGGAAGAAAAGCTGTAAGCCCGCTGCCACCTCGGAGCCATCCGGCCAGGTAGCCGAAGCCAGCCAACCTATGGTTGCGAGGCCGCCGCTTCGCGGCTACCGCGCCGCTTGAGCTGACAACTTTTTTTAGGCTCCGCGCAACGGTTGGCGTTTCCTACCGGTCAAGCCCCCGAATACCGCTGCTATTGGGCTGGCTGCGGACCTGGTTTTTATGGCTGCTACTGCTACTGCTGTTTCCGAGGCCTTGCTGGCGGCTTGCCGCCGGGGCGATGAAACAGCGCAGTTTCAACTTTATAACCTGCTGTCGTACCAGCTTATGGGGGTGTGCCTGCGCTACTGCCCCAGCCGGGCCGAGGCCGAGGATGCCCTGCAAAACACGTTCGTTAAGCTCTTTACCCGCCTCGGCCAGTACCGGGGCGACGGCCCATTTGAGGCCTGGGCGCGGCGCGTAGCCGTGCATACCTCGCTGCACGCCGTGGAGCAGCACCGCCTGCGCCACCCCACCGGGGCCGGGGCCGCCGACCTCGACGACCACGCCGCCGACCTGCCCAGCGCTGCCCCCTCGGCGCTCGAAAACCTGGCCGCCGACGACCTGCTGCGCTGCCTGGCCACGCTGCCGCCCGGCTACCGCACGGTGCTCAATCTTTACGCCGTAGAGGGCTACTCGCACCCCGAAATAGCTGAGCTGCTGGGTATTTCGGAAGGCACCAGCAAGTCGCAGCTTTCGCGCGCCCGGCTGCTGCTGGCTCAGCGGCTGCGCCTCCACAACCACGCTCCCTGCCCGTCATGAAATCCGATTTTCCACCTCCACCGCCCGGCAACGAAGCCACCGACCCGCTGCTGGCCGCCTTGCGGCAGCGCTTGGGCGACTACGGCCAGGCCCCGCCGCCGGGGGCCTGGGCAGCCATTCGGCAGCAGGTGGCCCCGGCCGCCCTGCCCCCGCCGTGGTGGCGGCGCCGGCTGCCGCTGGTGCTGCTGGGCCTGCTTGTGCTGCTGTGCTGCCTGCTGCCCGGCAAGCTACAGGAATATACCACCCGGCACCGGGCGGGGCTGGCAGCGCGTGCGCGCCGGCCGCAGGTGTCTAGGCATGCCACTGGCTCGCCGGCGCTGGCGGCATCAGCTACTAGGCGGGCGAGGCAGCTTGAAAAGTCGGTGGTGGCGGGCGAACCGGCTTCCGCCTTGCATTTGCCCTCCTCAAGCGGCGCTTCTTCGGCAACAGAACCAACCCAAGCTACTTCTGCGCTAGCACAAACTTTTGTTGACGAGCAGTCTGAAACTGTTGGCCACACACAAGCCTCCCGCCTAGCCACCACGACAGCCGGCCCAGCCCCGGCCCGGCCGATTTGCCCGCAGCCAGCGGGGAGTAGTGCCACTGCGGCCCACCCGGCCTCTACCCCGGCTACCAGCCTTACCGCCGCCGCTTTGCAGCGCCAAACGCGGCTTTCTACGTCTGCCACCGCCACCGCCCGCCCGGCGCGCCACCGGCCGCCGGGCCATGAGGCGGCCGGGCGGCATCCGCACGCTACCGAACCTACGGCGGTCGGCTATCCAACTGAAACTTATGCCAGTGTCCAGCGCACTGGCCGGCCAGCCATTTCCGCCCGCGTGCCTACGCAAACCGTTGCCCGCGCCGACTACGCGCACCATAACGCGGCCAAAACAGCGGCCCGATTTACGGCGGAGCACGGTTCAGCGGCCACCCATAGCCGCGCGGCGTACCTGGCCAGCGCGGTACCTTCAGCAGCCCGCCGGCCCTTAAAGAAGCCCCGCCGGGCGCGGCGCGCTGAGCTCGCGGCCCGGCCGGCGGCCACCAATACGCGAGCGGCAGCTATGCCCGCCGCAACCACGGCACCGCCGGCTACCACTCTCGCTAGCACCAGCTTCTCTTTTGAGCCGGTCGATTTGCTGGCCTCGAAACAAACGCACTTGCTACTGCCCGCGCCGGCCGCCCCGGCCACGCTGGTGGCCCAGCCCGACTCTACCTTGCCGCTGCCCCCGGTGCGGCGCTGGGCGCTGCTGGTGCTGGCGGGCCCCACGCTCAGCTACCGCATGCTGGGGCCGACCCCGGCGCTGGCGGCGGGCCACCCCGATTTTGCCCGGCTCGAACGGCCGGCGCTGGGGCTGGGCGCGCAGGTGCAGGTGCGGCGGGCATTGTCGGGCCGCTGGGCATTAGCCGGGGGCCTGGGCTACCACGAGTATGCCACGCGCTTGGCGCTCAGCCTAAAAGATACGGCCAGCGTGCAGCAGCGCGATGCTTACCGCCTGCTCACGGTGCCGGTGCAGCTCGGCTACGCCCTGGGCGCGCCCAGCAGCCGGCTCAGCAAGGCCCTGCTGCTAGGCATTGAGCCAGGCTGGTACGTGGGAGGCCGCAGCACCGAAGGCAGCGGCTGCGGCTGCGAGCAGCAGGTGTATTCATCGGCGGGCGGCAGCCCCTACCGCCCGCTCACATTAGCGCTTAGCCTGGGGCTCGATGTGCGCCTACGGCTGGGCGGCGCGGCCTCGCGCTGGCAGTGGCTGGTGCAGCCAACTGGGCGCTACGTGGCCACGCCTTTCGTGCGTGCCGACGCGCTGGGCTCTGCGCGGCGGCAGCCTTTTAGCCTGGGCTTACTGACTGGTTTTTCCTGGGATGTGCGCTAAGCTTGGAAGTAGGCCGGCCGGCTGCTTTTGCTTGATACACTTCCTGCTCACCTTTTTGCCTGATTTTTTATGAACCGCTTATTTCTTTTGCTCGGCGTGGCCGGGCTGCTGCTGGCCGCCAGCTGCCGCAAAGATGACTTAGTAGACTGCGCGCCCACGCCTGTTTCCGCGCTTGATGGCTTTACCCAGCGCAACGGGGTGCCTGTTCAGACCTTTACCGTACCCCTGGGCATTATTGGCACTATTCCGCAGGTAATAACCACCAGTGGCGGGGCCGCTATTAGTATTCCAACGACCAGCTTTTTGCTACCCAATGGCAGTATGGCCACTGGCAACGCACAGGTGCGAGTACGTGAGATTTACTCCGTAGCCGATATGATATTCAGCAACATGCCTACCACGCGGGGCGGCAGCCGCAAGCTTCTTATTTCGGGCGGCGAGTTTAGCATCCAATTGTGGCAAAATGGGGTGCGCCTGCGGCTGGCATCGAATAGCCGCGTAATGGTGCGGTCGGCGGTGCCAACGGGGGCCGCTGCCGGCCAGCAGTACCTCTGGCAGCTCCCCTATACCCGGATGCTGGGCGACTCGGCCGGCTGGATACCCCCCACGCCCCTACCGGGTGCTCCCAGCGGTAGCGATACCATTCGCACCATCGGCAATCCGCCCATCTACCAGACAACCATCCCGCTGGACTCCATTAGCTGGTGGAATATCGACCGTTTGTGGTCGCTCTACCAATCGGCCCCGCAGGGTACCGTCACGGTGCAGTTCCCCGCTGTTCCGGCCAGCAGCACTGGCTCGACCCGGATTTTTCTGCGGCCTGTGGGCCTCAACGGCTTGATAAGTCCTTACATCAACCCAACCCAGGTGAGTTGGTCGGGCCAGCTGCCTACTGGAGCCAGCATGAAAGCAGCGGTGCTTCAATCTATTAATGGGCAGCTCTATTTTGGCAGCCAAGCTTTTACTACGCAGCCAAATTCAATAGTAGCTCCTAGCCTGACTGCCGTAAGTGAAGCCGACGCGGTGCGGCTAATCAAGCAGTTGTAAAAATGCTGGCTATGAAAACAAAAAAGCACCTGGGGCGGCCCCAGGTGCTTTTTTGTGCAGCATGAAAAAGTGCTAGTACGCCCGCGCAAACCACGCTCGGCGCGGGCTCGGCTTGCCCGTGACCATGCACACGCCTTCCTCGTCGGCCTCGGCCAGGGGTAGACAGCGCACGGTAGCTTTGGTTTGCTCCTTGATGAGCTCCTCGGTTTCGGAGGTGCCGTCGTAGTGGGCCACCACGAAGCCGCCTTTGGTGTCGAGCACCTGCTTGAACTCGTCGTAGCTTTCGACGCGGGTAGTGTGGCTGGCCTGGTAGGCCTTGGCCCGCTCATAGATGGTGAACTGAATATCATTCAGCAGCTTATCTACGCTGTCCACTACGTCGGCCAGCGGCAGTTGCAGCTTCTGCTTGGTGTCGCGGCGGGCGGCTTCGACGGTGCCGGCGTCGAGGTCGCGGGCCCCGATGGCCAGGCGCACGGGCACGCCCTTCATCTCCCACTCGGCAAACTTGAAGCCGGGGCGCTCAGTGTCGCGGCTATCTACTTTCACCGAAATGCCGCGCTGCGCCAGGCCCTGTTGGATGGGCCGGATGCGCTCTAAAAGGGCGTCCAATTCGCCGGTTTTGTAAATCGGGATGATGACGACCTGAATCGGGGCCAGCTTGGGCGGCAGCACCAGGCCTTCGTCGTCGGAGTGGGCCATGATGAGCGCGCCCATCAGGCGGGTGCTCACGCCCCAGCTCGTGCCCCATACGTACTCCAGGCCGCCTTCTTTGTTGGCAAACTGCACGTCGAAGGCCTTGGCAAAATTCTGACCCAGAAAGTGGCTGGTGCCGGCTTGCAGGGCCTTGCCGTCCTGCATCAAAGCCTCGATGCAATAGGTGTCCTCGGCCCCGGCGAAGCGCTCGTTGGGGGTTTTCACGCCCTTCACTACCGGCAGGGCCAGGTGCTCTTCGGCAAACTCGGCGTACACGTCAAGCATCTGGCGGGTTTCGGCCACGGCCTCGGTGCTGGTGGCGTGGGCCGTGTGGCCTTCCTGCCACAAAAACTCGGCGGTGCGCAAGAACAAGCGCGTGCGCATTTCCCAGCGTACTACGTTGGCCCACTGATTAATAAGCAGCGGCAAATCGCGGTAGCTCTGAATCCAGTTTTTGTAGGTGCTCCAGATAATGGCCTCCGAGGTGGGGCGCACGATGAGCTCTTCTTCGAGCTTGGCGTTGGGGTCCACGCGCAGCTTGCCGGGCTTGTCGGGGTCGGTCTGGAGGCGGTAGTGGGTTACCACGGCGCACTCTTTAGCAAAGCCTTCGGCGTTGGTTTCCTCGGCCTCGAAGAGGCTCTTGGGCACGAACAGCGGGAAGTAGGCATTTTCGTGGCCGGTGCGCTTGAACATGTCGTCCAGGGTGCGCTGCATTTTCTCCCAAATGGCGTAGCCGTAGGGCTTTATCACCATGCAGCCGCGCACGGCGGAGTTTTCGGCGAGGCCGGCGCGCTTCACCAAGTCATTGTACCAGGCCGAATAATCTTCCTGGCGGGTAGGCAACTTTTTACTCATATCGGGCATCTGGCGACCAGCCGGTCGAGGCGGGCTTGGGGCCCGGTCGAAACTGGTACAGGTTTTGTGTCAGTAGCTTTGAAATAAAGGCACCGTTTTGGGGCGAAATTACGTTACTAGTAGCGAGCGCCCGCCGGTTTCCTGGTTTACTTTGTATCTTGTTCGGCCTGTTTACGTTAGCAGGCTTCACGCACCCTCCACGCGCGCGACGTTTTTTTACTATCCCCACTCAGCCCTGGGCTGATTTTGCCTTTTTTCCGTCATGAAAACTTTGTTCAACTCTGCGCTACCGGCGCTGGCGCTACTAGCCCTGGGCGGCTGCGCTACCACCGGGGCCATCTCCAGCACGGAGAACGACGACGTGTACTACTCGTCGAAAGACCGTACCACCTACGCGGCGGCCCCAACTACCAGCTACCAGTCGAGCGGCTACCAGCCCAACGGCTATGGCTCGGCCAGCACCCAGGCGCAGGCCCCTACTAGTGAAAATGCCAACCCCGACTACCAGGGCAGCACCGCCCAAACGGGCAGCAGCACCGACTATTACGACGACAACTACACCAGCTACAACTCGGTGCAGCCCAGCGGCTTTGGCCAGCCTTACACCGGGCCGGGCGTGAGCACCTACAACTACACCCCGAGCTGGTCGGTAGCCCCTTCGTTCTACGGCTCGCCCTGGGGCTACGGCACCGGCCTCAGCATTGGGTATGGCTACGGCGGCTTTGGCGGGTACAGCCCCTTTGGGTATGGCTATGGCTACCCGGCCTACGCGGGCTTTTATGACCCCTTCTACTCGCCGTTTTACTCGCCCTGGGGCTACGGCTCGGGCTTGAGCATCGGGTTCGGCTACGGCTTTGGCGGGTATGGTGGCTTTGGCTACCCGTACTACGGCGGCTTTGGCTCGCCTTACCGCTACGGCTATGGCTACCCCGGCTACGCTTATGGCGGGGGCTACGGCTACGGCGGAGATTACTACGGCTATGGCCGTGGCGGAGCCCGCAACTACGTGTATAAGCAAGGCATTATGAATGGCAGCTATAGCAACGGCTACGACCCCGGTGCCATCAAGGTGGGCCGCCGCGAAAGCCGCTACGCCGACGCGGCTGGCTCGGGCGGTATGGTAGCTCCTGGCACTGGCGCGCCCGGCACCATGAGCAACCGCCGCCCGGCCGCCGGAGCCAATTCGGGCTTCGACCGCGTGGCCGCCCCCGGTGGCAACCCACCCGCGCCTACTGCCAATGGCTTGAGCAACGGCCAGCCGGCCGTGATGGACCGCAGTGGCCGCCGCTTCGACCAAGCCACGATGAACTCCAATTCGCCGGGTGCTTACAACCAGCCCCGCACCATGTCGGAGGTAGCGCCGCCCGCCGCCGGGCAGCCGCAACGCCGGGGTGGTTTCTTCCGCGAGATGTTCGCCAACCCCAACGGCGGCCAGCCGCAGGGCCAGGCCAACGGCTACGCGCAGCCGCAGCGCAACTTTGACCAGCAGCGTGCGTTCTCGCAGCCGCAGCAACGCGCTTTCGACCAGCAGCGCAGCTTCCAGCAGCCGCAGCAGCGTGCCTTCGAGCAGCCCCGCATGGAACAGCGCAGCTTCTCGCCCGCCCCATCGTTTGGTGGTGGCGGCGGGGGTGGCGGTAACTTCGGCGGTGGGGGCGGTGGCCGCCGTGGCCGCTAGACAGCCCGTTTTTTTGGTCTTTCTTTTGCAAGTGCAGGAGCCGGCCCCTCGGCCGGCTCCTTTTTTTACCCTTCTTTTTCTGTATGAACCAACGGATTCTCTTGCTCGCTGTGCCGCTGCTGCTGGGCGCGGGCCGGGCCATGGCCCAGGATGAGCTTGATGCGCTGCGCTACTCGCGGCTGCAATTTGGCGGCTCGGCCCGCACCCTGGGCATCGGGGGAGCCAACGTGGCCCTCGGGGCCGACTACGGCAGCGTGAGCTCGAACCCGGCCGGGCTGGGCCTCTACCAGAAGTCGGAAATTCAGCTTACGCCCGGCGTGGGCATCGGCTCGGGCGACGGGTTGCTCCTCAACCCCGGCTCCAACGGCTCGGCCGGGCAGCTTTCGCAAAGTGCCAACAGCTTTCACCTGAGCGGGGGCGCAGTGTTTTCGGGGCGGCGCAACCGCCAGGACGCCGACAGCGACTGGAAGGGCGGGGCGTTCGCCATCGGCTTTACGCGCACGGCCGACTTCAACACCGGCTCGGACTACCGGGCTACCTTGCCCGACGGCCGCTCGCTGTTTCAGCGCCTGCGCGAGCCGCGCACGCCGCTGGTGGGTGCCAGCAACGGTAGCCTGGTGGCGCAGTCGCAGAGCAGCTATTACAACCTCGACGGCATTGCCTTTGGGGCCTATCTCACCGACACTACCAGCCGCCGCGTGAACGGCCAGCGCCAGTACTCGCTGCTGACGCAAAACCGCAACGGTGCCATCGGGCAGGGCGAGCGCATCATCAGTTCGGGCTCGATGTCGCAGCTCGATTTGGCCTACGGCGGCTCGTACCGCGACAAGCTGTACGTGGGCGTGGGTTTGGGCATCGTGTCGTCGAACTTTCGCCAGCGGCGCGACTTCACCGAAACCGAGAGCGACCCCGCGACGCCGCTCAACAACTATACCCTGCACGACGAGGTGCAAACCGATGGCACGGGCATCAACGCCCGCCTGGGCTTGATTTATCGCTTTTCGGACGTGGTGCGGTTCGGGGCTTCGGTGCAAACGCCGACCTGGATGTACCTCACCGATACGTACAGCTCGACCATCAACGCCAACTTTGACGCCACACCCGGCTTCGCGGCCTCGCAAACCGACGCCACCACTGGCACCAACCAGTACGCCTACCGCATCACCACGCCCTTCCGGGCCAATGGCGGCGTGGCCGTCACCATCGGCAAGTACGGCTTTTTGACCGGCGACGTCGAGTACGTGGGCTACCAGCAGGCGCGCCTCAACAGCAACCCCAACAACTCGCTGGGCGACAATGCTAGCTTTGCCAGCACCAACGCCTACATCGGGCAAAACTTCGATAAGGCCGTGAACCTGCGCTTTGGCGGCGAGGCGCGGCTCGACATTTTCCGGGTGCGGGTGGGCTTCGCGCACTATGGCTCGCCCTACAACAAGGCCACCGTGAACACCAGCTACACCGACTTGGCCCAGAACTACTACACCGCCGGGCTGGGCGTGCGCACGGGCGGCTACTTCCTCGACCTGGCCGGCGTGTATACCCGCTACAACACCTACTACTCGCCCTACCTGCTCAATAATTTCACCGAGCCGGTAATTCGGGTGCAGAACACGCGCTTTACCACTACCCTCACGGCCGGGCTTACCTTCTAAGGCTCGCCCGAGCATCCCGATAATAAAGAAAAGAGTGGGACCACCAGCGCATTGCTGGCGGTCCCACTCTTTTTGTGAATACTTGAATTTTAACGGCTTGTATTTTTGCCCAGCAGCGGCTACCCTACTTCGCCATCCGTACGCGCAGCTGCAAGCCAGCCGAGGTGGCGGTAGTAGTGCTGGTTGGAATGCTGACGACTTGCAGCAGCCCGTAGCGGCTGGGCCGCTGCGTAGAGGTGAGGGGGAGGCTTTCATCGGTGCGAAAGGCGTAAATCTGCCCGGTTGCCACCGGCCCCACTACTCGGCCAGCGGTGGCGGCTGCGCCGTTGGCTGCCGTAGCGTACACATTCCGAATAGCAATACTATCTGCCTGGTTTTCAAAGGATGATGCCACAAGGCCGGTAAGGTAGATGCGGGTCTGGCGGCGGTTGGCAGCAGGCCAGCGAGCCGTACTTAGCTGAGCCGAACCAGGCGAAACGAGCGTCAGGCCATCGGGCAAAATAATAAGGTCGGTGAGCTGCTGCGCTACCTGCTGCGGCGTGTCGGGCCCGCCGGCGTGCAGCACCGTGTAGGCGGGCAGCGCCAGCCCGGCGCGCAAATGCAGAAAGCGGCGGGTAGAATTGCGGCGCACTGCATTGTCGGTGCCCACGCCCACGGCCGGAATCACCAGCTTAAAGGTGTAGTCGTGAAACACGGCCAGCGAGTCGGGGCGGCGCATACCCAGGCGCACGGCCCGGCTGGCCGTGCGGTCGGTGGTGGGGCTGGCGCTGCTGTAGAGGTCATACTGCCAGCGCTCGGAGCCGGTGGTAGTGCGCACGCCGAAGACGCTGATAAGCGAGAAAGTATTGCCGCTCAGCGTACTATCGAGGTACACGAAATTGCCCGAGCTTTTGTCAATAGAGTCGCGGTTGAACGAGCTCAGGGGCGTAGGGTACAGAAACGGGTCGCGCCGGGGCTGGTACTGCACCGTGATGACGAGCCGGCCCAGCCCGGGGCCGTTCAAGTCCTTGTTTTCGGCAAACACGCGGGTAGCCAGCGTGTCGGCCGGGCCCAGGCCCACGCGGTTGCTGGAGGTGTAGCGCGCGGTATTCACAAAATCGAGGCGCTGCGGGCCATATTCTTTGGCACAGCCAGCCAGCAGCAGCGCGGCCAGCAAAAAAGCTACGTACGAACGCATAATATCGAGGGCAACCGAAAGAAGAGACGGGCCAGCAAAGGTCGGCAGGCCGGCGCGGCCCTAACGCGCCGCGCGCCGCATTTATTCCCAGCGCCTGGCTGCGCGCCCGAGGGCGCAACGCAACGGCCCGCCTTCGCGTTAGTCGCCGTTCAGGTTAGCCTACCCTTAATGCCTGCTTCCCCCATTTTCTTTCAAAATGCAGCCGGCCACCTAGCCGCCGACCCGCTGGGTTTTCTGCGCCTAACCTGGGCCGCTGCCCCGCGCCAGCTTCCCGAGACGCAGGCCCTGTTGAGCCAGCTAGCGCTGGCCCTGCGGCAGCGCGGCTGGAGCAAGGTGCTGGGCGACCAAACCCAGATGCCGTCCTTTTCGCCGGCCGAGCAGCAGTGGGTAGCCCAGGAGTGGCTGCCCGAAGCCGTGCGGTGCGGCTACCGCCACGGGGCCATCGTGGTATCGGGCGACACGTATGCCCGGCTGGCTACGGCCTTTATTACCACCAACGTAGGCGGCTTACCGCTGCGCTACCGTTCCTTCGACGATGCCACGGCGGCCGTGGCCTGGCTGCTGCGCGCGGGCTAGCGCCCGCCCCGGCGGCTATCTTTGCGGCTTCATGCCCGCCTCCCCGACGCCTCTTTTTGCCAATGCCGCCGGGACGCTCGCGGCCGACCCCGCCAGTTTTTTGCGCGTGGTGTGGCCCGCCGGGCCGCGCACCCTGGCCGATACGCAGGCCCTGTTCGGAGCCATCGCCGAGGCGCTGGCAATGCGCGGCTGGGGCCGGGTGCTGGTACACCAGGTCGAGATGCTGCCCTTCTCAACGGCCGAGCAGCAGTGGGTAGCCCACGAGTGGCTACCCGCGGCCGTGCAATACAGCGGCTACCGCTACGGGGCCGTCATCGTGTCTACCGATGCCTACACGCGCCTGGCCACGGCCTACATCACCACCAGCGTGAGCGGGCTGCCGTTGCGCTACCGCTCCTTCGACGCCGAGGCCGAAGCAGTGGCGTGGTTGCTGCGGCAGCCCGTGGGGGCTTGAGCCACCCGGCCGGCTATTTTTGCGGGCTCCAACGTCTTTCCTACTCCTCTATGCACGAGCTGTTTGCCGAAAACCAGCCTTTCCGCGCCAATGGCCGCCTCTGGGTAGAAGGCCCGGCCGACCGCTTCCTGGGCATCGGGCGGCTCGAATTGCTGGAGCGCATCGCGGCCACGGGCTCTATCTCACGGGCGGCCAAGGAGATGGGCATGTCATATAAGAAAGCCTGGGACTTAGTCAGCTCGATGAACGCGCAGGCGCGGCAGCCGCTGGTAGGTACCCAAGCGGGCGGCGCGCACGGCGGCGGCGCGGTGCTCACCGAGGCGGGCGCGCGGGCCGTGGCCGAGTTCCAGGCCATGCAGGTGCGCTTCGCGCAGTTTCTGGCCGACGAAACGGCCCGGCTCTATCAGCCGGCCAGCGAGCAGTAGGGAATGCTACCAGCCAGCGCGGGCGCAAACCTTCGTGGCAACCGTACGTTATATCTTTAAAAATATAACGCACACTGCTTGGCTGATTCCTTACTTCCATTGCTACGCCATTCTTATGCTGCGGCCGGGGCACTAACGGCAGCCTTGCTGGCGGCCCCGGTGGCGCGGGGCCAGGCACCCGCCGCGCCCCGCCGCGATACCTTGCGCTCGGCGCTCACCGAAGTGGTGGTAACGGCCTCGCGGGTAGAGGAAAGCTTTTTGCGGTCGCCCGTCACGGTCGAGAAGCTGGGCCTCAAGGCCATCCGGCTGTCGGCAGCACCATCGTTTTTCGACGCGATTGAAAACCTGAAGGGCGTGCAGGTTATCACGCCCAGCCTGGGCTTTAAGGTGCTGAACGCGCGGGGCTTCGCCAACACTACCAACGTGCGCTTCGCGCAGCTCGTGGATGGTGTGGACAACCAGGCCCCGCACATCGGCGGGCCGATTGGCAACGTGCTGGGGCCGAGCGACCTGGATATATTGAGCGTGGAGCTGATGCCCGGCACGGCCGCCGCGCTCTACGGCCTCAACGCCATCAACGGACTGGCTAATTTCGCCACCAAAAACCCCTTCGATTACCAGGGCCTGAGCGTGCGCCAGCAAACGGGCGTGAACCACCTGGCCGACCCCAACGTGCGAACGCTGGGCGCGAGCAGCGCGTCGGCCAAGGCGTATTCTGAAACCAGTTTGCGCTATGCCAAAGTGCTGGTAGCGGAGAAGTTAGCCTTCAAAGTAAACGCGACCTACCTGCGGGCCTACGACTGGATAGCCAACGACCAGACCGACCTCAATCCCAACGGCAACGCCACGACCGGGCTCTTCGGGGCCGACAACCCGGCCCGCGACCCGGTGAGCAGCTACGGCAACGAGTCGTCGAACCGCACGACGCTCACGCTGGGCGGCAAGCAGTACGCGGTGGGCCGCACCGGCTACGACGAGCGCGACGTGGTGGACTATAACCTTCAGACCATCAAGGCCGACGCGGCGCTGCACTACCGCCCCCGGCCGGGCGTGGCGTTGGTGTACACCTACCGAACGGCGGGCTTCGACAACGTGTACCAGCGCTCGAACCGCTTTCGGCTGCAAGGCTATCGCTTGCAGCAGCACGCCCTGGCGCTCACCACGCCCGTGGTGCAGGCCCGCGCCTACCTCACGCGGGAGAATACCGGCCGCAGCTACAACCTGCGCTCGCTGGCCGAAAACCTCGACCGCAGCTACAAGCCCGACGCCGCTTGGAACGCCGACTACACCGCCGCCTGGAACGCCGCCACCGCCGCCGGGGCCAGCGTGGCCGCCGCCCACACCGCCGCCCGCACCACCGCCGACGCCGGCCGCCTCCAGCCCGGCACCGCCGCCTTCAATGAGCGCCTGGGCGAGCTGCAAGACATCAACAACTGGGACCGGGGCGCGGCCCTGCGCGTGCAGGCCCGCCTGCTGCACGCCGAGGCGCAGGTGAACCTGGCCGAGGCCTTGCGCCGGCGCGGCAACACTCTGACTGACAAGCTCGACCTGCTGGCCGGGGCCGACCACCGCACCTACCTGGTGATGCCCGACGGCAACTACTTCGTGAACCCCGCGCCGGGCAAAGACGCGCTCGGCGACCAGTTGGCTTATTCCAAAACCGGGGGCTTCGTGCAAGCGGGCGGGCGGTTTTTTCAGGAAAAGCTGCGCCTGACGGCCACGCTGCGGGTCGATAAAAACGACTACTTCAACGTGAAATTCAACCCGCGCTTCACGGCGGTTTTCTCGCCCGTGGCCCGGCAAAATTTCCGGCTCAGCTACCAGAGCGGCTACCGCTTCCCGAGCTTGTTTGAGGGCTTTTCCAACGTGAACAGCGGGCAGGTGAAGCGCATCGGGGGGCTGCGCGTGATGAGCGACGACGTGTTTGAGAACAGCTACACCCGCACCAGCATCGACGCCTTCAACGCGGCCGTGACGACGGGCATCAACGCCGACAACTCCGGCCAGCCCACGGCGCAGAAGCGGGCCGCCGCCATTCTGGCCAATCAAAACCTATTGCAAAAGAACCCCTACACCTACCTGCGGCCCGAGTACATCCGCGCGCTGGAGCTGGGCTACAAGGCGGCGCTAGGGCCGGGCGGGCGGCTGCTGGTCGATGTCGATTTTTACTATAACTCGTACCGGAATTTTATTGCGCAGGTCGAAGCCTACGTACCTGTCAAGCAGACCAACACTACTACCTCACCCATCCGCGACCCGCTGCCCGGCAACTACCAGCCGCTCGCCGAGAGTGCTGATGGCCTCACGGCCGTAGCTACCGCCCTCAATACCCGCGCCACCCAGGCTCGCTACCGTCTCTGGACCAACTCGCGCAGCCAGGTGCGCAACTACGGCGGCTCGGCCGGGCTACGCTACGAGGTGGCCGGCGGCTACCTGCTCGGGGCCAATGCCACCTACGCCCGCCTGGCCCGCACCGAAAGCGGCGACGGCCTCGAAGACGGCTTCAACACCCCGCGCTGGATGTACAACCTGACCGTCGGCAACGAGAACGTGTACCATAATCTGGGCTTCGGGCTGACGTATCGCCACCAGGTCAGCTACTTCTCGCAGACGTTTCTGGTGAGCGGCGAGGTGCCCGCCTACGGCACCCTCGACGCCCAGCTCAGCTACCACCTGCCGGCCGCCCAGGTGCGCCTCAAGCTCGGGGCCACCAACGTGCTGAACCGCTACTACGTGAGCTACCTCGGCGGGCCGAGCGTGGGCGGGCTCTACTACCTGGCGCTGAGCTACGGGCTGTGAGGCCTGCGTTTGAAATTGCTTGTAGTGCTATACATAACGGCTGTCATGCTGAGCTTGCGAAGCATCCTATCACGGCTGGAAAGAACCTCACAGGAATGATAGGATGCTTCGCAAGCTCAGCATGACAGCCGGTTGGGCTTACACCAACAAGCTGGTTTCACTTAAACCATTTGACAGCAATGCCGATTACTAGCGCATGACTCCTTTTTCCCCCGCCGAGCGCCAGCGCTACCGCCGCCACCTCCAGCTGGCCGAAATCGGCGAGGCCGGGCAGGCGCGCCTGCGCGCGGCCCGCGTGCTGGTGGTGGGCGCGGGCGGCCTGGGCTGCCCCATTTTGCAATACCTGGCCGCCGCCGGCGTGGGCACGCTGGGCCTCGCCGATGCCGACCAGGTAGAGCTCACCAACCTGCCCCGCCAGATTCTCTACGGCCCCGCCGACGTGGGCCAGCCCAAAGTAGAAGCCGCCGCCCGCGCCCTGCGCCGCCTCAACGAGCTGGTAGCCTACGAGCTGCACCACGTGCGAGTGAGCCCCGAAAACGTGCGCGCCCTGGTAGCCGGCTACGATGTGGTGGTCGATGGCTCCGACAATTTCCCGACCCGCTACCTGCTCAACGACGCCTGCGTGAGCTTGGGCAAGCCGCTGGTGTCGGGGGCTATTTATAAGTTTGAGGGGCAGGTGTCGGTGTTCAACTACCAGGGCGGGCCCACCTACCGCTGTCTTTTTCCGGAGCCGCCGAGCGCGGCCGAAGCGCCCGACTGCAACACCACCGGCGTGCTCAACGTGTTGCCCGGCCTGGTAGGCACGGTGCAGGCCACCGAGACGCTGAAGGTGCTGCTGGGCCTCGGCGACGTACTTAGTGGCCGGCTGTGGCTGCTCGATACGCTCAGCTTCCAGAGCCGCACGCTGCGCTTCAAGCGCGACGCGGTGCAAAGCCAACTCAACCTCGACACGGCCAACCCGGCCGATTACTTCGATAGCAGCTGCGCCGCACCCGCCGCTACCGACACCTTGACTGCCAGCGCGCTGCGCGCCCTACTGGCCGCGCCCGAGCCGCCGCTGCTGCTCGACGTGCGCGGGCCGCTGGAGCACGCCCGCCGCCACCTACCAGGAGCCGTGCTGCTGCCGCTACCGCAGTTGGCCGCCCGCGCCGCCGAGGTGCCGCGCCAGGGCGCGGTAGTGGTGTACTGCCAGAGCGGCGTGCGCAGCGCGCAGGCCGTGGCGCTACTGCGCGAGCTAGGCTACGACAACGTGCAGACGTTGGCCGGCGGCCTGGATGAGTTTGAGTAACACGCGATAGGGATGCGCAGGGTGTAGAGACGCATCCTTGCGTCTCACGTCAGGCAGGCCGAACAACGACGAGACGCAAGCATGCGGCTCTACACTGACAGCAGGAAACGCTTACCGCCCGACCGTTATCCCCAACTTTATACAACGCTTTGGGGTTAGCATAATCCGGTTTCCTCTAAGTTGCCGCCCACTCTAAGCATGAGCAGTTTTCCCGCCCCGACCACGCTGCACGACGCCCACGGCCGGCCGCTGGAATACCTGCGCCTGGCCGTGACCGACCGCTGCAACCTGCGCTGCTTTTACTGCATGCCGGAAGAGGGTATCAAATACTTACCTAAGCACGAGCTGCTTAGCTACGAAGAAATGCTGCGCTTGGTCGGCATTATGACCCAGCTAGGCGTGCGTAAGGTGCGCCTGACGGGCGGCGAGCCCTTTGTGCGGCGCGACCTGGTGCCCTTCATGGAGCGCCTGGCCGCGCTGCCTGGCCTCGACGACCTCAGCCTGACGACCAACGGCGTGCTCACGGCCCCGCATGTGCCCACGATGGCCCGCCTCGGCGTGAAGGCCGTGAACCTCAGCCTGGATACGCTAGACAGGCAGCGCTTTTTCGACATCACGCGGCGCGACGAGCTGCCGCAGGTGATGCAAACCTTTCACGCGCTGCTCGATGTGGGCATTCAGCTCAAAATCAACGCGGTAGTGATGGACGGCCGCAACATCCAGGACTTGGTGCCGCTGGCCGAGCTCACGCGCGAGCTGCCCGTGGAGGTGCGCTTTATCGAGGAAATGCCCTTCAACGGGGGCAGCCACGTGGCCACGCCCGAGGCGCTGCCCTGGCACCACCGCCGCATCCGGCAGCACTTGGAGGCCCACTTGGGGCCGCTGCTGCCTACCCACGCCGCCGCCGGGGCCACGGCCACCGAGTATACCGTGGCCGGGCACGTGGGCCGCATCGGCATCATCGCGGCGTATTCGCGCACCTTCTGCGGCACCTGCAACCGCCTGCGCCTCACGGCCGAAGGTGGCATCAAAACCTGCCTCTATGACCAAGGTGGGCTCGATTTGCGGGCGCTGCTGCGCGGTGGCGCGTCAGACCACACGATTGCCGAGGCGCTCAGCCAGGCGTTTTACCACCGCGCGGCCAACGGCTTCGAGGCCGAGCGCCAGCGCCCCGTGCATCAACTCAATTTTGAGAGCATGGCCACGATAGGTGGCTGATTTTTACCTTACTACCTCCGTGAATCTTACCATCGCCCTTTTCGGCATCGCCCGCGAAATTGTGGGTAAGTCGTCTTTAGAACTAAGCGTGCCGGCCGGGCAGTCGGCCGCCGGGCTGCTCGCCGAGTTGCGCGCGCAATACCCCGCCCTGGCGGGCCTGCGCAGCCTGGCCGTGGCCGTGAATAACGAGTACGCTGCCGACGACGTGGCCCTGCACGAGCGCGATGAAATCGCGTTGATTCCGCCCGTGAGCGGCGGGTAGTCAGCTAGTTAATTAATAACATGCATCAAATCGACCTTACCGACCAGCCCATCGACGTGGCGGCCGTGCTGGCCGCCGCCGAATCGGAAGAAGCCGGGGCCGTGAATGCCTTCATCGGCACGGTGCGCAACCGCAGCGAGGGCCGCCGCGTGGTGCGCCTGCACTACGAGGCCTACCCGCCGATGGCCTTGCGCCAGCTCGCCCGCGTGGCCGAGATGGCCCAGGAAAAATGGCCCATGCTGCGCCGCGTGGCCGTGACGCACCGCCACGGCACCCTCGAAATCGGCGACGTGGCCGTAGTCGTGGCCGTGTCCACGCCCCACCGGGCCGACTCCTTCGCCGCCTGCCAGTACATCATCGACACGCTGAAGGAGGTAGTGCCCATCTGGAAAAAAGAGGAGTACGAGGACGGCACCGTGTGGGTAGCCGCGCACCCGTAAAGGGGCGTGGGTTTTGGATGAGTGGGTGAGTGGAGAAAACGGTTGTCATGCTGAGCGCAGCGAAGCATCTCTGCTGCTTCCTCCAACGGGGCGATAGAGATGCTTCGCTACGCTCAGCATGACAACCGTTCTCTTTTCCACTCATCGGCCAATCCCCTCGCCATACCGGAAATCCGACTTGCCGCCCGTCTTCTCTACCAGTCTTACTTCTTCAATGACAATGCCGTGCGACATAGCTTTGCACATGTCGTAGACGGTGAGGGCGGCCACGGTAGCGCCGGTGAGGGCTTCCATTTCTACGCCAGTTTTGCCCGTAACGCGGGCGGCGCACTCGATGAGCAGGCTATCGGGCTGCACTACCGTGAGGCTGATTTGGCAGTCGTCGAGGCCCAGCGGGTGGCAGAGCGGGATGAGGTCGGCCGTTTTTTTGGCCGCCATCACGCCCGCGATTATCGCGGTTTGAAACACTGGGCCTTTGCGGGTGGGCAGGTCGCCGGCCTGCACGAGGGCCAGGATATCGGCCCCCAGGCGCACGCGGGCGCGGGCGCGGGCCAGGCGGGCCGTGCTGGCTTTTGGGCCTACGTTGACCATCGCCGGCTGGCCGGCTTCGTTGAGATGGGTGAGCTTAGGAGCTAAATCGGACATAAAAAGCGCGCTGTTGCGCCACGTTAGAGAAACGGCCGGAGCCTGCTACTTGGGTCGCCAGGTGAGGGTGAGGCCCGGCGTGCTGCCAAAGAACGTGGGCATCACGCCCACATCGCGGCCGATGGGCTTGCGGCCCCAGCGGTTGCGGTGGGTGAGGTAGCCCAGGTGGGCCGACAAGATACCGAAGCCCGCGCCCGCTACCACGTCGCTCTGCCAGTGCTTGTCGACTACCATGCGCAGCACTCCCACGCTCGTGGCCAGGGCGTAGGCCCCCACGCCATACCACTGGCTTTTGTCACGCAGCTCGGTATGCACGATGCTGGCCGCCAGAAACGCCTGCGCTGTGTGCCCCGATGGAAACGACAGGTTATCAGACCCGTCAGGGCGCTCTTCCCTGCTGATAGCCTTCACCAAAAAGGTGCTGCCCAGCATAATGGCCTCGCTTTTGGCAATCACCAGCAGCACGTTGATGCGGTCGTTGCGCGACTGCACGCCGGCCAGCGCCACCGCGCCCAGCTCGAGGTAGGGCGCAAAGATGAGGTAGTCGGCCACACGGGTATTGCTCTGCGGAAACAGCCGGCGAATATCGCGCCGGGCCTCCTGATTGGTGTAGAAGCCGCCGCCGTTGAAGGTATACGCCCCGTAACCGATGAGCAGCGTGGGCACCGCCAGCGCCTTGAAGGCCTTGCTCTTAAAGAACGGCTTTTTGGTCGGGGCCGGCATGCCGCCGGGGTTTTCGTACTTGCGGGTAGTGTCGGCCGCAGCGGGCGTGGTGGGGTTGAGCGGTACCTGCGCGTGGGCCATTGGAGTGGCAAGGCCCAACGCCAGGGCCAGGGTGCAAAGGCGCAGGGCCACTGCCCGGCGCACGAGAAGGGTAGAGGAACGTAACATGCGCTTCATACGGAAAAACCCCGAACGCATGGGTGATTGGACGCGAAAAACCGTCACCGCAGCGGCTACTATCTCTGCCTGCTACCAGCTAATCAAGCGCTTGCTTAAAGCGTTTCTGTACCGCTACACGTGTAGTATTTGAGTGGTTATAGCTGCCCGCTACCTGCCTCGGCCCGCCCCCTAAAAATATAAAAAAGCCGCTAGCAAGGCTAGCGGCTTCCCGGATTCAAGCTTCTCCTAAGCAGTGGCACGTCCCGGCCACCAAGCACATAAATAGGATAATTTCATTAATAAATTAATTACTAAAATCTAAAAACAAAAACAAGCATTACTTGCCATTGTCCAATCAAGATGTCCCCACATCCTTTTTTACCTTCTTTTCTTCTTCAATAATGCAATAATCTTTCCGCTGAATCCATTGCAAAGCTACATCACTCATTTATGAAAATGCAAAGATAATTGCACTTTTTTAGGCAACATTTTTACAAGCTACTATCAATTAGCTTTATATAATATCTAATGTCGGGCTTGTATATGGTTTATCGAATTTAGAAAGCTACCAGCTGACTTAGCGGCTGGGGCAACCCGGCTACTCCTTAGGCAACAGCAAAGGCTCCGGTTGGCTGGGTAGCGGCCACCGGCAGCTGAGCCGTCGGGCAACCACTTAGGGGGTAATAATCCGCCAATTAGGCACGGTACCGGTAGAACTTACCAGGCCGGCGCGGCGCGGCCGGAGGCCTACGTATTTGCCGCATTTTTGGCCAGTATAAGTCGGTAATTATGGCCTAAAAAAGGGCTTTTTGCTTAAAAACGTCAATCGGGCCGCTAGTTTAAGCCGTTAGAAAGGCACAACCACACTTTTTACTCATCCTTTTCCCCTTGTTTCTTATGGCATCCAACCCCACCGCCTCGCGTCAGGCGTCGGCCGCCCACAGCGCCGAAGCCACCGCCACCAAGCCCACCGTGAAGACCCGCCCGGCCGCCCGCGTGGGCGACGGCAACCGCCGCCGGGGCTTCGCCAGCATGGACCCCGAGCTGCAGCGCCGCCTCGCCGTGGAAGGCGGCAAGGCCTCGCACATTAGTGGCCGCGGCCACAAGTGGACGGCCGAAGAGGCCCGCGAAGCCGGCCGCAAGGGCGGGCTCATCAGCCGCCGCAAGCCGGCCGCCAAAAACAGCTCCAAGTAGCGCCTGGCTACTACCCCGGCTATGAAATCAGCAAGGGCCACCCGCCACGCGGCGGGTGGCCCTTTGCCGTGGCGCGGCCCGCTGGGGCCGAAGCTCCAACATCAGGACAAAAGAAAAGACCGTTTTCAGTTAAGAAAACGGTCTTTTTAGTAGCGGGGACTGGACTCGAACCAGTGACCTTTGGGTTATGAGCCCAACGAGCTACCAACTGCTCCACCCCGCATTGTTTGGTAATACAAAAGTACTGAAAAATGCTGGTATTACAAGTATCGGACAGGCCAAAATCGGAATGCAAGGCATTGCAGACTGATTATCAGCCGTAAAAATTACGTAACACAAGCTACCCGGTTGAGGTGGGCGCAGGCGAAGCCGAGGTTTATGCCCAGTTTTGTTGTTTATCCGCTCTTGCTACTATGTTTCCTAAACGCCCGGCCGCGCTGGCTTTTATCTTCGTTACGATTCTCATTGATGTTATCGGGCTGGGCATCATCATTCCGGTGATGCCCACGCTCATCGAGCAGCTCACGGGCGAGGGCATCAGCCAGGCGGCTAAGTACGGGGGCTATTTGTCGTTTGCTTATGCGGCGGCGCAGTTTTTCTTTGCCCCGGTCATGGGCGGGCTGTCCGACCGCTACGGGCGGCGGCCGGTGCTGCTGGCCTCGCTGCTGGGGCTGGGGTGCGACTACCTGTTTCTGGCCCTGGCGCCCACGCTGGGCTGGCTGTTTGTGGGGCGCGTGGTGGCGGGCATCACGGGGGCGAGCTTCACCACGGCCACGGCCTACATCGCCGACGTGAGCCCGCCCGAAAAGCGGGCCCAGAATTTTGGGCTGGTAGGGGCGGCCTTCGGGCTGGGCTTTATCGTGGGGCCGCTGCTGGGCGGCTATTTCGGCGATTTTGGGCCGCGGGTGCCGTTTATCGTGGCGGCCGGGCTCAGCTTGCTCAACTTCCTGTACGGGCTGTTTGTAATCCCCGAATCGCTGCCGGTGGCGCAGCGCCGCCCCTTCGAATGGGCACGGGCCAATGCCCTGGCCTCGCTGTTGCGCCTGCGGCAGTACCCGCAGATAATCGGACTGGTGGCGGCGTTGGTGCTACTGTATCTGGCGGGCTCGGCCACCCAGTCAGTCTGGACGTTCTATACCATTCTCAAATTCAGCTGGGGACTCAAGCTCATCAGCTACTCGCTGGGCGTGGTAGGAGTGGGGGCGCTGGTGGTGCAGGGCGGCCTGGTGCGGGCGGCCATCCCGCGGTTGGGCGCGGCCCGCTCGATGGTAGTGGGCATGTTGTTTTATATCGTTGGCTTCGTGCTGTTTGCCTTTGCCGCACGGGGCTGGATGATGTTTGTCTTCACCGGGGTATATGCGCTGGGCGGGCTGGCGGGGCCAGCCTTGCAGGGGGCCATTTCGAGCCAGGTGCCACCCACCGAGCAAGGCGAATTGCAGGGCACGCTCACCTCACTCATCAGCGCCACCGGCGTAGTGGGGCCGCTGCTGATGACCAGCTTGTTCACGTTTTTTACCAGTAAGGCGGCCCCGGTTTATTTTCCGGGAATGCCTTTTCTAGTGGGGGCGGGGCTCACGGTGCTGGCCCTGGTAGTGGCGGCCGGGCCGCTGCGGCGGCTGCCGGCGGCAGCGGGGCCGGTAGTGGCCGGGATGGCCGGCCACTAGGCAGTTAGCTATATTTTTTAGGTGGTAAAAAAGCCCTTTTCCTGGCAGAAAAGGGCTTTTCAGTTGGTAGCTTACTTTATTTTGCCGTGAGCCGCGCTGCCTTAATTACGAAACTATCGTAGTATTACGAAAAATTCGTAATACTCAAAATGGAACGCCTCACCCAACCCGAAGAAGATGCCCTGCGTGCGCTCTGGCACACCGGCCCTGCCTTTGTCAAGGACGTGCTTGACCAGTTGCCCGAGCCGCGCCCGCCCTACACCACCCTGGCCAGCACGCTGCGCAATCTAGAGCGCAAGCGCTATGTGCAAACCGAAAAGCTGGGCAATTCTTTTCGCTACTCAGCCCTGGTGAGCGCCGAAGATTACCAGCGCCGCTCGCTGGGCACGCTGGTACGCGAGCACTTTCAAAACTCCTATAAGGAGCTGGTTTCCTTCTTCGCGAAAGAGGAAAAAGTTAGCGCTGAGGACTTGCAGGAAATTATCCGGCTCATCGAAAGCCAGAAGCCCCAGTAACCATGCAAACTACCCTGCTCTATTTGCTAAAAGCCCATGTGGTACTGGCGCTGTTTGTGGCCGCCTACTACGGGCTGCTGCGCCAACTCACGTTTTTCCGGCTGAACCGCGCCTACCTGCTGCTAGCGCTGCTATTCGCGGCCGTGTACCCGGCCCTACCCATACCGGGCCTGCTGCCGGCCGAGGTACCCACCGCGCCAGCGGTAGCCTGGGTACTATCCGAAGCGCCTGCGGCGACTACGGCAATAGCGCCGCCACCCGCCGCGCCCGGCCCCGACTGGCCGCTGCTGGCGCTGGAGCTCTACGCGAGTGGGGTAGCCGTGCTGCTGGGCCGGCTGCTGGTGCGGCTGCTGGCGCTGGCACGGCTGCGCCGCGCCACGCACCCGGCCAATACGCCCGGCGGCGCTCCCTACCACGCACTACCCGCGCCCGGCGACCCATTCTCGTTTGGGCGCACCATTTACCTATATCCGGCGCAGCACACAGCGGCCGAGTTGGCGGTGGTAGTGGCCCACGAGCAGGCGCACGTGCGGCAGGGTCATACGCTGGATGTGCTGCTGGCGCACGTGGGCACGGCGCTGTTCTGGCCCAGCCCGGCGGCGTGGCTGCTGCGCCGCGCCGTGCTCGACAACCTCGAATACCTGGCCGATGCCGCTACCCTGCGCACCGGCCTCGACCGCCGCGCCTACCAGTACTGCCTGCTCCAGCTGAGCCGGGGCACGGCGGGGCCGGCGCTGGCCTTGCCCTTCACTTTTTTCACCCTCAAAAACCGCGTTGCCATGATGAATACACCCATTTCTTCTCGTGGGCAGCTGGCCCGCTACTTTCTAGCCGGGCCGCTGCTGGTACTGGCCGCCCTGGGCTACTCGGCCGCCCACGCCCGCGAGGCCGGGCCGGTGGCGGCTGGCGCGGCCGAGTTGGCTAGCTTGCTGGCCCCGGCCCCTGGCCCGGTAGCCGCGCCGGCCAGCCCGGCCGCTGATGTACCGGCTGCTACCAAGCAGCCGGTTGCGAAGCCTACGAAAGCGGCGCTCGGGCTACCGCAGGCCATCCGCGAGTATCTGGCCAGCAATTATCCGCAAGGCACGGTAGCTGAACTACTAAAGGGTAGTTTTACGCCTGATGGCCCTATAGTTTATGTAGTAAGCCTGAAACAAGGCCAGCGGGAACTCGGCCTGCCTTTTGATGCGGCGGGGCGATTTTTGGGAGAGATAAAGGGCAAGATTAGCCTTTATAAAGTAACGGCCTCTTTTAGCCCCACGAAGCCGGCAAGCATTCGGCCCGCCGCCAGCCAGCCCGCCCCAGCGAACGCGGCCCAAAACGGCCCCTCGCCGCTCTACTACCTCGACGGGCAGGCAATAACCGAGGCGCAGTTCAAAGCGCTGAAGCCCGCCGACATCGCCAGCATTCAGATTCTGAAAGGCGAGCAGGCGCGCCAAATGGCCGGTGATAAGGGTAGCGCCGGCATCGTGGTCATCACGACGGAGGCCAACAAAGCGGCGGCCAACGTGGTGGCGTTCAACCAGCGGGTGCAGCGCTACGCCCCGCTGCAGGCGGGTACCATCAGCAACGGTTCGGCAACCTTTACGCCCGCGAAGAAGGTAGAATTTATGAGCCCGGAGGAAGCGGCGGCGCGCAAGCCCCCGGTGGCTTTCGCCCTGCCCGCCGATGCGCTCTACTACCTCGACGGCAAGCCCAGCACCCAGCAGGTGGTGGAGCAGCTCGACCAAACAAGCATTGCCAGCATGGACGTACTGAAAGACCAAGCCCGCATCCGCCATTTTCCGGGTTTGAGCGATAGCCCCGCCAAGGCGGTTATTGTCGTCACCACCAAAGCCAATGCTGACGCGCCCGACGTGCGGGCCTTTGCCGACCAGGCCGATTTGGCTTCGGCCTACACGTCGCGCACGGTGGCTACCTACTACTTGGGAGCCAGTACGCTGGCTTACATCACGAGCCACTACCCCAATGCCCGGTTAGGGGAGGTGAACGAGCTAAAGCAAAAAACTACCGGCACGATAAAATACCAGGTGCAGCTCATCAAGGGCAAACGGCCGTTCTACGTGTACTTCTCGCAAAAGCAAGAGTTTTTGGGTGAGTAAACCCGCTAACTGCAATCCACTTTTTCCTTTTCCTGCTTCTACTCATGGCCCGTTTTCAGTTTAATCCTGCCCCAGCCCACCGCCTCGGCGCAGCCGCCCTGCTACTTGTACTAGGCCTGGCGGGCTGCGAGCAGCCGCAGGCGCTGCCCGTGGCCGCCGCGCCCCTGCCCGCTACCTCGGCGCAGCCCGACCGCTACTACCTCAACGCGCGGCTTTCGAGCAAAGAGGTGGTCGAGCTGCTCAACCCGCAAAGCATCACCCGCCTGGATGTGCTGAGAGGCCAGCAGGCCGCCGACTACGCTCACGATGCCGGCGTGCGGGGCGTAGTGCTGGTGCAAACGCGGTAGCCTGGGTCGAGCCAGCAACGGCCGGGTAGGGCGCGGGCGCGGCCCGTGAACTACCCGGCCGTTGCGCGTCGTTGCACCAAAGAAGGTGTACCTTGTTGCGGCGCGGGCTGCCCGGGTGGCACCCGCCTTTTTGCTTATGACGATGGTAGCAGCACCCCCGGCGGCGGGGACTTCCCTCCAATCTTTTCCGGCCCTGACCCAGGTGCGGGCCGAGCTCGATGCTTACAAGCGCAAGTTTTACCTGAGCCTGTTGGTGCGCGGTGGGCTGATAACGGTGGCCTTGCTGCTGAGCTTGTTCGTGCTTTTCAATACGCTCGAATACTTCCTGTACCTGCCCACGGCGGTGCGGGCGGGGCTGCTATTCAGCTTCTTGGCCTTGGCCGTGTACGCGGTGGGGCGCTGGCTATGGCAGCCGCTGGCCGCCCTGGCCAACCTGCGCCGCCTGCTGAGCGACGAGCAGGCCGCCCGCCAGGTGGGCGAGCTGTTTCCGCAGGTGCAGGACCGCCTGCTGAACGCCCTCCAGCTGCAAGGCCAGGCCCGCGACAATGAGCTGCTGCTGGCCAGCCTGGAGCAGCGCGCCGCGCAGCTGCAAGGTGTGTCGTTTGCCGAGGGCATCGACATTCCGCAGCAAAGCCGCCCGCTCTGGAAGTACGTGCTGCCGCCGCTGGCCGTGCTGCTGCTGGCGCTGGCGTTTTTTCCGGCTTTTATTACGCAGAGTACTAGTCACATCTGGCACTTTCAGCGGCAGTATTCGCGGCCCGCGCCGTTCGATTTTATTATTAAAAATAAGGAGCTGCGGGTTTTTAAGGGCGAAAATTTCACGCTCGACGTAGCCGTGGCCGGCAAGGCGCTACCCGCCAGCCTGAGCCTGTTTAGCAACGGGGCGGAGCAGCCGCTGACCAAGGTAAACGGCCGCAACGACGCCTTTCGCTACACCTTCGAGCAGCCTGCGCAGGATGTCACGTTTCAGCTCAGCGGGGCGGGCTTCGTGTCGCCGGAATACCACCTGACAGTGGTGGAGCGGCCCGATTTGCGCGACTTCGCGGTGCGCGTGACGTACCCGGCCTACACCGGCCGCCCGGCCGAAACCATCCGCAACGGCGGCAACCTCACGGTGCCCGAGGGCAGCCAGCTGCGCTGGGAATTCAGCACGGCGGCCACCGAGGCGCTGAGCCTCGTTTTTGGCCAGCCCACCGAAACCGTGGCCGGCACCCGCGACGGCGAAACCTTCGCCGTGGAGCGCCGGGCGCTGCGCTCGCAGCCCTACGCGGTGCGCCTGCAAAACGCGGCCATCGTCAACCGCGACCCCATCAGCTACCAGCTCACCGTCGTGCCCGACGCACCGCCCACGCTCACCGTGGAGGCGTTTTCGGACACGACTTCGCTGCGCTTTCTGGCACTCGGTGGCACCGCCCAGGACGACTACGGCCTGACCGCGCTACGCCTGCACTACCAGGTGCAGCGCGGCGGCAAGGGCGGCGCGTCTGTCAGCCAGCCGCTGGGCCTGCCCGGCGGCGCGGGCGGCACCTACAGCTACACCTGGAACCTGACGCCGCTGAACCTTCAGCCCGGCGACCGGGTGACGTATTTCGTGGAAGCTACTGATAACGACGGTATTCACGGGCCGAAAAGCACGCGCTCGCGACCGCTGGAATTCCGGCTGCCCAGCCGGCGCGAGCTGGATAAGCAGTTGGCTACGCAGGCCAATTCGGTGGCCAGCGAGCTAAGCTCGGCGGCCAAGCAAAGCAAGCAGCTGGAGCGCGAGCTGGCCCAGAGCCAGAATAAGCTCAAGACCAAGCGCGAGATGAGTTTCCAGGACCGCAAGCAGCTCGAAAACATGCTCGACCAAAAGCAGCAGCTCGACCAGCAGGTGCAGGCCATGCAGCAGAAATTTGAGCAATTGCAGCAGCAGCAAAACCAGCTCAGCCCCAAAAGCGAGGAGCTGGCCAAAAAGGCCGAAGAGCTCAAAAAGCTCATGAACGACCTGCTCGACCCCGAAACCAAGAAGCTCTACGACAAGCTGCAAAAGCTACTGGAGCAGCAAAAGCAGCCCGACGCCGAGATGCAAAAGCTCTTGGCCCAGCTCGAAAACAAGGAAAATACCCTGCAAAAAGAGCTGGACCGGGCCCTCGAAATGTTCAAGCAGATGCAGTTTGAACAGAAAGCCGAGCAAACCGCCGACCGCCTCGAACAGCTGGCCAAGGAAGAAGAAAAACTGGCCGAAAAAACCGCCCAAAACGACAAAAACAACCCCGACAACCAGAAAACCAACGAGCAGCAAAAAGCCGAAAACCAGAAGCTGGCCCAGGAGCAAGCCAACAAGCGCCAGGACTTCGAAGACCTGAAAAAAGACCTCGCCGACCTCAAGCAGCAGGACAAGGAGCTGGGCGACCAGAACGGCATGGACGAGCAAAAGCCCGACCAGCAGCAAACCGACCAGGACATGGAGCAGGGCGAGCAGCAGCTGAGCAAAAACCAGAATCAGAAAGCCAGCCAAAGCCAGAAATCGGCCGCGCAGCGCATGAAGAAGATGGCCCAGAAAATGAAGGACCAGATGAGCGACGACGCCGAAGAGCAAGCCCAGAAAAACATTGATGGCCTGCGCGACATTCTGGATAACCTCGTCACGCTCAGCTTCGACCAGGAGAAGCTGATGAAGGATTTCCGGGTAGTAGACCAGACCGACCCGCGCTTTGTGCAGCTCGGCCAGACCCAGCGCAAGCTGCGCGACGACTCGCAGATTATCCAGGATTCGCTGTACGCGCTGGCCAAGAAGGAGCCGCGCATCCAAACCTTCGTAACCCGCGAGGTGAGCGAAATGAACGGCCGCATGGAGGAGTCGATGACCAATATCAAGCAGCGCGACGTGCCCCGCGCCACTACCACCCAGCAGCAGGCCATGACCAGCATGAACAACCTGGCTTTGATGCTATCCGACGCCTTGCAGCAGATGCAGAGCGAGATGCAGCAGATGAAAAACGGCGCCGGCAAACCCAGCAGTGGCCAGGGCAAGCCCGGCAAAAAAGGCAAGGGCAACTCGCCCGGCATAGGCAGCCTCAGCAAGATGCAGCAGCAGCTCAACCAGCAGATTCAGCAGCTGTCGCAGAGCGGCAAGAGCGGCCGGGCCCTCTCGCAGGAACTCGCCAAGCTGGCCGGCCAGCAGCAGATGCTGCGCCAGGCCATGCAGCAGCTCGACCGTGGCCAGCCGGGCGGCAAGGGCGGTAAGGAAGGCAAAGACGGCAAGGATGGCCCCGGTGGCAAGGACGGAAAAGAGGGCAAAGACGGCCAAGGCGGCGGCACCGGCGAAATGAAGAAGCTGATGGAGCAAACCGAAACCGACCTCGTGAACAAGCGCCTCACCGAGCAAACCATCCAGCGCCAGCAGCAAATCCTGACCCGGATGCTGGAAGCCGAGAAATCGGCCCGCGAGCGCGACCAGGACACCAAGCGCGAAGCCCAGACGGCGCAGTACCACGCGCCGGTTTTCCCGCCTGCCTTCGACAAATACAAGCCCGCCGCCAAAGACCAGCAAACCGACTTGCTGCGCCGCGCCCAGCCCACGTACACGCCCTATTACCAGCAAAAAATCAGCGACTACTTCCAAAAAAATAAGTAGTTGCGCCGCAACCAACTGCCCGGCCGGGCGTAGGTAGCAAAATCAAAAATCCAGGGTTTAGGCAGGGTCTTGCCACGGTGGAAAACTGCCCCGGCACGGCCCTGCCTGAATTTTGCACCTGTTGCGCTACTTTTGCCCTTCTTTACATTATCGTAGCGCTGCCTTTTTTATCCCTTCGCCGCTCCCTATGAAGCAGGTTAAAATTCAGATTCCGTCGCTCGTGGAAAACATCCGCGTTGTGGAAAGCTTCATCGACAACTCCAAGGACACGTTCCACATCGAGGACGATATCTACGGCAACATCATGGTGGCCGTCACGGAGGCGGTGAACAACGCCATTCGCCACGGCAACAAGTTCGACAAGGACAAGAACGTGTACTTGTCGCTGTTTGTCAACGAGAACCAGCTGAAGTTTGAGATTGAGGACGAAGGCACGGGCTTCGACTACAACAACCTCGACGACCCCACGGCCCCTGAAAACCTCGAAAATCCCGGCGGGCGCGGTATTTTCCTCATTCGCCACCTGGCCGATGAGGTGGAGTTCAGCAAAGATGGCCGCCGCCTAGAGCTCACGTTTGCCCTGCACCCCGGCGACGCCCCCGAAGCCAACGCTACCTCCGAAGCCGCCGCTGCATGAGCAACGTAGCCGCCACTGGCGTGCGCTACTTCGAGGCGCCCGGCATCGAGTTTATTGTCGAAGACGTGCCGGCTTTCAGCCTGCAAGATGCGGAGGACCTGGTGGCTTGGATTGAGCGCATCGCGGCGGTGCATGAGTACCGCATCGCGCAGCTTACGTTCATCTTCTGCTCCGACGACTACCTGCACAAGCTCAACGTGGAGTACCTCAACCACGACACGCTCACCGACATTATCACCTTCGATAATGCCGACGACTCGGACGTGCTGGAGGGCGACATCTTCATCAGCGTGGAGCGCGTGGCCGACAATGCCAAAGACCTGGGCATCACCTTCCGCGATGAGCTGCACCGCGTCATGATTCACGGCGTGCTGCACCTGCTGGGCTACCACGACAAAGACCTGCTGAGCCAAACGGCCATGCGCCGCAAGGAAGATTACTGCCTGTCGCTGCGCACGTTTTAAGGTGTAGCGCGGACTTTTAGTCCGCGACTAGCAACGCCTCAACTCGCGGACTAAAAGTCCGCGCTACTTCACTACTTAGCGGGCCGGCATGGCCCGCTTTTTTGCCTCTATGGCTGCTGGCCTGCCCGTCATTCCCGGCGAAATGCTGGACTACTACCTGAGCCAAGGCTACTATCGGATGCAGCAGGACCTGTTTACTTGCCGCTTTCTGCCCCGCGAGGGCCAGCTCAATACCGTGCATTGGCTGCGCATCGTGCTGCCGCAGGTGCAGTACGGCCCCAAGCAGCGCCGCCTGCTACGCCTGAACGAGCGGTTTTCGGTATCGGTGAAGCCGCTTAGACTCACTACCGAGTACGAAACGCTCTACGCCCGCTACCGCCAGAACCTGGATTTTGACACCTCCGCCTCCCTGGAAGCCCTACTGCTGGACGGCGCTACGCACACGGTTTTTCGCACCGAAATCGTGGAAGTGCGTGACCAGGGCCAGCTCATCGCGGCCGGCATTCTGGACGCGGGCAGCGACAGCATCGCGGGCATCGTCAATTTTTACGACCCCGCGTATCGCAAGCACAGCCTGGGCAAATACCTGCTTTTGCTGAAAATGGAGTACGCCCGCCAGCAGCAAAAAGCCTACTACTACCCCGGCTACTTGGTGCACGGCGACCCGAAGTTTGATTACAAACTTTTCGCGTGCCAGCCCGCTACCGAGGTGTTTGACGCGCTGAACAGCCAGTGGCTACCGTTTTCGTGGGCGGAGGTCGAGCGGCAGTCGGCAGCGATACTGGCCGAGTGGTTGCGCGACGGGTAGCGTAAAAACGCGAACTTTGTAGTTCGCGTTTTTACGCCGTTCGCACGCTGCAAAAACGCGAACTACAAAGTTCGCGCTACGGCGCTCGCCGGCTGTATACTTGCGCTATGCTTCGCCTTATTCGCACGACCTCCGAAGGCCCGGATTTCCGCACGCTGGTACAGCTACTCGACCAGGATTTGGCTGAGCGCGATGGGGCTGAGCACGGCTTTTATGCCCAGTACAATACGATAACCCTCATTCGCCATGAGGTAGTGGCTTACCTCGACGACCAGCCCGCAGGCTGCGGCGCGTTCAAGGAGTTTGAGCTGGGCACGGTTGAAATCAAGCGCATATACGTGCGGCCCGAATGCCGCCAGCAAGGCGTGGCGCGGGCGGTGCTGGGCGAGCTGGAAAAGTGGTCCGCCGAGCTAGGCTACCCCGCCGCCGTGCTCGAAACCGGCAAGCGCCAGCCCGAAGCCATTGCCCTGTACAAGCGCAGCGGCTACGCGCTCACGCCCAATTATGGGCAGTACGTGGGCGTCGAAAACAGCGTGTGTATGCGGAAAGAGCTTGTAGGGTAAGCGTTAGCTTGCCACCACCCACGGCGGTAGTTGGCTGAAATAGAAGTAATTTTGTAGCTCAAAATAGGCTTGGTGGCTGCGCCGCCGAACTATTTACGGCAAGCAAAAGCTTACGCTACTATGTTTCAGCAAGAAGAATACGACCTCATCGTAGTAGGCGCGGGCCACGCCGGCTGCGAAGCCGCCGCCGCCGCCGCCAACCTCGGCTCGAAGGTGCTGCTGGTGACGATGAACATGAACACCATCGCCCAGATGTCGTGCAACCCCGCCATGGGCGGCGTAGCTAAAGGCCAGATAGTGCGTGAGATAGACGCGCTGGGCGGCCAGTCGGGCCTCATCACCGACCGCACCATGATTCAGTTTCGGATGCTGAACCGCTCGAAAGGCCCCGCCATGTGGAGCCCGCGTGCGCAAAGCGACCGCATGCGCTTTGCCGAAGAGTGGCGCCTGACGCTGGAGCAGATTCCGAACGTGGATTTCTGGCAGGAAGCCGTGACCGGCTTGCTGGTGGAAAACGATACGTGCGTAGGCATCACTACCGCGCTGGGCGTCGAGTTTCGCAGCAAAACGGTGGTTTTGACGAACGGCACGTTTCTCAACGGCCTGATTCACATTGGCGAAAAGAACTTCGGCGGCGGCCGGGCGGCCGAGAAAAACAGCCGCGGCATCACCGAGCAGCTCATTGAGCTTGGCTTTGAGGCCGGGCGCATGAAAACTGGCACGCCGCCCCGCGTGGATGGCCGCTCGCTCGACTACTCCAAGATGGAAGTGCAGGACGGCGACGCGCTGCCGAGCCGCTTTTCGTACCTCGACACGCCGGCGCTCACGCGCCAGCGGCCGTGCTACATCACGTACACCAATAAGCGAGTACACGAGATTTTGAAGGAGGGCTTCGAGAAGTCGCCCATGTTTCAGGGGCGCATCAAGGGGCTGGGGCCGCGCTACTGCCCGAGCGTGGAAGACAAAATCAACCGCTTCGCGGACAAGGACCGGCACCAGATTTTTGTGGAGCCCGAGGGCTGGAACACGGTGGAATGTTACATCAACGGCTTCAGCAGCTCGCTGCCCGAGGACGTGCAGTACCGCGCCCTGCGCGAAATCGCGGGCTTCGAGAAAGCCAAGATGTTCCGCCCCGGCTACGCGATTGAGTACGACTTTTTCCCGCCCACGCAGCTCACCAACACGCTGGAGACCAAGCCCGTGCGCAACCTCTGGCTGGCGGGCCAGATAAACGGCACCACCGGCTACGAAGAAGCCGCCTGCCAGGGCCTCATGGCCGGCATCAACGCCCACCAGCGCGCCCACGACCAGCCCGCCTTCACGCTCAAGCGCGACGAGGCCTACATCGGCGTGCTCATCGACGACCTCATCAACAAGGGCACCGAGGAGCCCTACCGCATGTTTACGAGCCGCGCCGAGCACCGCATCTTGCTGCGCCAGGACAACGCCGACCTGCGCCTCACACCCATGGCCCACGCCTTGGGCCTAGCCAGCGACGAGCGCCTGGCCCGCGTGCGCCAGAAGGAAGCCGACTCTGCCGCCGTACTCACGGTGCTGGAAAAATTCGGCATCGAGCCGGCCACGATAAACGGCTTCTTGGCCGAAAAAGGCTCGGCCGAGATTCACGAGAAAACCCGCGCTCTCAACCTGCTGCGCCGGCCCAATATCGAGCTGAGCGAGCTAGTAGCCGCGCTGCCCGAGCTGGCCGGGAAGCTGGCCCCGTACAGCGCCGAAGCCCAGGAGCAGGCCATTATTCAGACCAAGTACGAAACGTATTTGCAGAAAGAGCAGCAGCAGGCCCAGCGCATGCGCGAACTGGAAGACTTCCAGATTCGCGGCCGCCTCAATTACGGGGCCATGCCCGCCCTAAGCCACGAGGCCCGCGAAAAGCTGCTCAAGATTCAGCCCGAAACGCTGGGGCAGGCTTCGCGCATCAGTGGCGTGAGCCCGGCCGACGTGTCGGTGCTGATGGTCTACCTCAATCGCTGATTTTCGCTGATTAGCCGTGATTACGCTGATTTTTCCCGGCGAGTGTCAGTATCCGCAGGCTGTTTTCGGCGAACTTTGCCCTTCTTACCCATTGCTTCCAGTGGGTGGTGCTGCCAACTGGCTTGCGTTTTCGGCGAACTTTGCCCTTCTTACCCTAGCTAATCTATTTCGTCTGACTGGAAATCAGCGAAATCACGGCTAATCAGCGAAAATCAGTGATTGAGGTATTAACAAGCTGCCCGGTGTGCGACAGCCCGGTCCTAACCGACAAGCTACACGTGCAGGACAAATCGGTAAGCCAGGAAACGTTTACCATTCAGCAGTGCCAGGCGTGCGGGTTTCAGTTTACCAACCCGCGGCCTACGGCGGCGCACATTGACAAGTACTACGAGTCGGACGCCTATGTATCGCACAACAGCGGCGCGCAGGGGCTGGTAAATCAAGTATATAAAGCGGCGCGCTTCTTCACGGTGCGGCGCAAGGTGAACCTGATAAACCGGCTGAATGGCCGGGCCACGGGCCGCCTGCTCGACTACGGCTGCGGCACGGGCCACTTTTTGGCCGGGGCCAAAAAAGCTGGCTGGCAGGTGACCGGCCTAGAGCCCAACGCACGCGCCCGCCACGATGCCGCCGCGCGCGTGAGCCAGCCCATTCTGGAGCCGGGCGCGCTGGCTACGCTCGCGCCGTGCAGCTTCGACACCGTGACACTGTGGCACGTGCTGGAGCACGTGCATACGCTCGGCGACACGCTGGAACAACTCATCAGGGTGCTGCGGGCGGGCGGCAAGCTGCTCATCGCGGTGCCCAACGTGGACAGTCTTGACGCGCAGCACTACGGCCCCGACTGGGCCGCCTACGACGTGCCGCGCCACCTCTACCACTTCGGGCCCGCGCCCATGCGCCGCCTGCTGGCCCGCCACCACCTGGCGTTGTGCGAAACCCTGCCCATGCCGCTCGATGCCTACTACGTGAGCCTGCTCTCGGAGCGCCACCGGCCGGCCGAAAAAGCGGGCGGGTTACTGCACGTGCTGCGCGCCGGCTACCAATCGAACAGCTACGCCGCGCAGCACGGCGGGCAATATTCGAGCGTGCTGTACGTAGCGGAGCGCGGCGCGTAGGGCGCGCCCATCTTTGTGCGGCGGCTGGGTAGCGGCCGTTTTGCGATAGCCTTTATTTCGACTTGACTACTTCCTCCTTTTTGGCAATGCGCGGGCTGCGCCCGCTGGCGGCTGTGGCCAGCCTGGCGGCGCTGGGTAGCTGCGCGGCCGTGGGCTCGCCGCAGGGCGGCCCGCGCGACCTGGTAGCCCCGCGCCTGGTAGCCACCTCGCCCGACAGCGCGGCCCGCAACGTGAAGCAGCAGTATATCCGGCTCACGTTTTCGGAGCCGGTGCAGGTCAAGGACTTGCCCAAAAACCTGCTCATTACCCCGCAGCTCGCGCCCGACAACCAGTACCAGCTGCGCGAAGACCGCAACAGCGTGACCTTGCAGTTTCCGAAGCCGCTGGAGGCCAACACCACCTACTCGTTCAATTTCCGCAAGGCCATTGTCGACATCACCGAGAGCACGCCGGCCAAGTACCAGGCCTTGAGCTTCAGCACCGGCCCCAAGCTCGACTCGGCCCGTGTGCAAGGCACCGTGGCCGACCTGCTCACGGCCCGCCCCGTGGCCGATGCCAGCGTGGGCCTCTACCGCGTGGCCGACACCGTGGGCGTGCGCAAGGGCCAGCCCTACTACCTCACCCGCACCGACAACAAAGGCGAGTTCAAGCTCAATTTTATCAAGGCCGGGCAGTATAACCTGTATGCCTGGGGCGATAAAAACAACAACGGCCGCTACGACGACGGCGAAAAAATAGCCTACCAGGCCGCGCCACTCACTCTCAGCGACACCACCCGGGCGCAGGCCCTGCTACTGGTGCGCCCCGACCGCCAGCCCCCGCGCCGCACCGGCGTCGAAAACACCGCCAGCGTGATGCGCCTACGCTACAACGAGGGCCTGCGCACCCTGGTCCTCACGCCCACTACCGGCGCTACGCCCGCCACCGCCGCCGCTGTGCAGGAAGCCGTGCTGCTCGCCGACAACGGCACCGCCGCCCTGCTCTACCACACCCCGGCCCTGGTAGATGGCCGCTACCTGCTGGCCGCCACCGACAGCGCCGGCAACACCACTCGCGACACCCTCAACGTGCGCTTTCCGGTACCCACGGCTACTTCTAAAAAGGCCGCGCCCCCGGCCGGCACCTCCGTCGAGGGCAATCCGCGCAGCGTGTTCCGGCAGGGCGAGGTGCGGTTTAAGTTTCCGGTACCGGTGCGCCTGGCGGCCGGCCAGCCCGTAGGCACGCTCACCGAAGACTCGATAAAGCGCCGCTCCTTGCGCCTGCCCGCCGACGGCCGCCTCAGCCCCGACCGCACCGAACTAGCCATTATGCTGGATACAAAAGCCCTGAAAACGGTCGAAATCCGCCTCGACACCACCGCCATCACGGCCATCACGGGGCAGTCGCTGGGGCTAAAGCGGGCGCTACGCCTCACCGTCACCGATATTGACCCCAACGGCGTGCTGATGGGCACCTTTACGACTAAATACCCGCAATTCGACTTGCAGCTGCTCGACGAGCAGTACAAAGTAGTGCGCCAACTACGCTCGCCCAAGGGCCGCTACCGATTCGACCGGCTGCCACCCGGCAGCTACCGCTTCCGGGTGCTCGTGGACCAGGATGGCGACGGGCAGTGGCGCGGCGGCGACCCCGACCTGCGCCGCCCGCCCGAACCCGTGTACGTGTCGCCTACGCTGCTAAAGCTGCGCGCCAACTTCGAGCTGGATAATGCCGTCAAGCTAGAGTTTTAGAAAAAGCTCTCTCACCGCCCGGCCGCCGGAGCGCTACCAGATAGGTAGTGCTCCGGCGGCTTTTTTTTAGGAGGTTTTCCACAGCCTACCACCCAAAAGGCTGCCAGCGCATCGTAAAGGGCCATAGTTATCCACAGTAGCAGTTGGGGCTGTGTACAAGTCGAGGGGCCAGGGCGCGCCGGGGCAGTTGCCGGAGTGCACTCTAGGCACGGCACGGTACCGGAATTGGCCGCAGCCAAAAGCTACTTTCTAGGTAACTGCCGGCAGTTACCCACTTTCCCAACCCAAAAACGGGAAAAACGACCCATTTTCCACCGGCTAGCGGCCAAAAGTGAATAACTTATTCACGTTTCCAGTTACTGAGGGCATTTTTTATACGTTTTCCACGGGTTATCCACTAAGTTTTCCACGGTTATCAACCGCTGTGGGCAAAACGGTGGATAACCCTACTGATAACCGTGTATAACCCGTGGATAAGTTGGGGGTAACTTTTTTTGCCCGCGCAGCTACCAGCACAGTAGCGCGGCGCTGTGGACAACGGTGGATAACTATCCACTGCCAGAAGCGCTATCCACACCGGACCTACCCTGTGAATAGTGAATAAGTGGATAACCCCGGTGAATAGTGGATAACTCGGATAAGTAATTGTGGAATAAACAAATAATATTCACAATGGCTGTTGATAGGCGGTGGATAAGCCCATATTTGTCCACCCGTTATCCACGCTGTGGATAACGTTTTGGGCTTATCCACTTATCCACTGCCCTAATGGATGGAAACAAAAAAGATTTTTAAAAAAAGAATTTAATTAAACTTATTAGCTTGTGGAAAACTTCGGCCGGCGCGCGGCATTTCCACGGGGTAGGGCAGGGGTGCGGTTGAAAACCCACCCGCGCCGGGCTAGGCGGTGGAAAACCCCAGGGCTTATCCACACGAACAAGGCCGAAAGCCCGCCCATGCCATGCCGTTCGACTACACCCTCGATTTTACGACTGTTGATTTTCGCCGGCACCCCGAGCTCTACCGCGTGGGCAAGGGCGAGCAGGGCGTGCTGCTGGTGCAGCCCTACAAGGGCGAAATCCTGCCGTACTGGCGCTTTAAGGATGCGGCGGCGGCCCGTGAGTCGTCGGCGGCCATCTGGGGCCTGCTAGAGGCATATTTGGAGGCCGAGGACTTTGTGGGGGCCGACATGGCGCGCAAATTCCTGCAAATGGGCTATACCCGCGCCCGGCGCTATGCCAACCACGCCGGCGGCAAGAAATACGCCGGCCCCGTGCCCGCCGACAAAAAAGGCCAGAGCGGCGCTCACGGCCGCGCCGAACTGCCGCGTAATGCACAGCCCGATGTGGATAAAGTGGAAGCCGCCCGCATTTTCAAGCAGAAATGGGATGAAGCCCGCGCCCTGCCCGAGTACCAGCGCCAGAAAGCCGCCTTCGAGGCGAAGTATGGCAAGTGAGTGTGCGGTGAGCTTTAGCTTGCCATAAAACTCTCGCGCGCCACTACCCGGCAAGCTAAAGCTTACCGCACCGGCTACCTTTGTCTTTATCTAACCCCCACTTGTATGAATCCCCAAAATACCCCCAACAGCGTCGAAGAAAACGAGATTATCCTGGGCACGGGCATGGGCCCGCTGCGCTTCGGCGCTACCATGGACGAGGTGCGTACGCTGGTAGGCGAGCCCGAGGAAATCGAAGAGTCAGAAGACGAGGACGACTTCGAGCACCAGGCCTGGAACTACTACGAAGACGACCACCTGCTGTCGCTCTACTTCGACCGCGAGGATGATTTCCGCCTCAGCTGCATCGAAACTGACAACCCCGGCCTGCGCCTCTTCGGCGAGCCCATCCACGGCCGCAGCCTCGACCAGATTCGCGACCTCATGCAGCGCCACGGCCAAACTAACCCCGAGCTAGAAACGATGGAAGGCGGCGAAGTGCGCCTGAGCTACGAAAAGTCGATGATTGATATGTATTTCGAGGAAGGCCAGCTGCAATTTGTCAATTTCGGCGTCTTCATCAACGACGAACTGGAAGTGCAGTGGCCCGCTAAACAGTAGCGGTGGAAAACCCAAAATCAGAAAAGGTTTCCCGGTATTGCCCCCTTTCCACAAAAGTTATCCACAAAATAGCCCGTTTTGAGTGTTGATAAGTGGATAACTCTGTGAAGCTGGGATTATTCCTAGGTTATCGAATCGGTGGCCTGCCAACTCGCCTAGCAAAAAAGCCAACCCTAATCGGGTTGGCTTTTTTAGTTTAGAGGAGTGGCGGTAGTTGGGCTTAGTCAGGTAGTTGTGCACATACCAGTAGCTGATTGTGGATAAGTCGGTGGATAAGTGGATTACTGTTTTTGACCGCAGAAGGCACGGAAGGCGGCTGGCGGGCTGCCGGCTTTTCGCCGGCTGTCCGCTCGCCATTTGCCAAGCTCGCCGCCAAACGAGCGGACAGCCGGCGAAAAGCCGGCAGCCCATCCCAGACGCTGTAAAAAAGCAACGCCCGGCTTCTGCGAGAGAAACCGGGCGCGGCCGGAGAAGCCTGGAAACAGGCGCTGGAGCATCGTTGGACTAGCCGGCCATGTAGCGGAACAGCAGGAACAGCCCGCCCGCCAGCACCATCGTGACGGGTAGGGTGAGCACCCAGGCCAGGGCGATGCTGCGCACCATCTGGGGGTTCAGGTTTTTGACGCCCCGGTTGGCCACCATGCTGCCCGCGATGGCCGACGACAGCACGTGCGTAGTAGACGAGGGCAGGCCAAGCTGCGTGCTGGCCCCAATCATGATGGCCGCTACCAGCTCGGAACTGGCCCCTTGCGCATAAGTAAGGTGCTCTTTGCCGATGCGCTCGCCAATGGTTTTGACGATGCGCTGCCAGCCTATCATGGTGCCTACGGCCAGCGACAGCGACACCATGAGCAGCACCGGCCAGGGCGCGTAGTCGGTGAAGCTTTTCATCTGGTCGATGGACTTGGTGTAGGTTTCGCGGTCGGCCGTGCTGAGGCTGAGGCTGGATGAGCCGAGCAGTTTTTTGCCGCGGTTGGCCAGCAGTAGAATGTCGCGGCGAATCTCGAAACGGGCTTGCTCGGGCAGCTCTTCCACCGTGGTTTTGCCCGCAAATACGCGGTCGAGGTCAGCGGTCTGGGTTTGCATGTCGGCGTACAGCTTTTGGTCGGCGGCGCTGAGCTCGGTGCGGTTGACGCGGCCCATCACGTACTCTACTTTGGTGAGGGAGTCGCGCAGGTCGAGGGGGTTTTTGGTGCTGTCGAGGGCAAAATGCACGGGCACGATACCGATGAGAATCAGCATGATGAGGCCCACGCCCTTCTGGCCGTCGTTGGAGCCGTGGAAGAAGCTCACCAAGGTGCAGGTAGCAATGAGGGTGAGGCGGATGAAGAGGGGCGGGGGCTTGCGCTTGTGCGGCTCTTTGAAGATGGCCTTGCTGGGCGAAAAGCGCTTCAGCAAAAACATCATAATGATGGTGAGCGTGAAACCCAGCAGCGGGCCCAGTATCAGGGCCAGGCCGCTTTCACCGGCTTTGCTCCAGTTCACGGCCGCGCCTTTGCCGCCGGGCAGCAGCGAAAACGCGATGCCCACGCCCAGGATGGAGCCAATGAGCGCGTGCGACGACGACGACGGAATGCCGTAGTACCAGGTGCCGACGTTCCAGATGATGGCCGCCACGATGAGCGCGCCCACCATGGCCACGCCGTGGTACACGTTCTGGTCAATCAGGCTTTCGACGGGTAGCAAATACACGATGCCCATCGCCACGCCGATGCCGCCGGCAAACACGCCGATGAAGTTCCAGAAGGCCGACCAGACCACCGCCACCCAGGGCCGCAGCGTATTGGTGTAGATAACGGTGGCCACGGCGTTGGCCGTGTCGTGAAACCCGTTCACAAATTCAAAGGCGCACGCTGCAAACAAGCAAATGCCGAGCAGCAGCAAAACATGGGGTTCGAGTCCGAACATAAAATAAATGCCGAATGTGGGGAAAACCGGCCCACAAAATTACTCTCGCATCATGTTAACGTCATGTTATGGAATTGTTAGACGAAGAGGCATTGGTTACCCCAGCCGTAATAACAGGGTCTTAAAAAAGCCGCCCGTTGGCTAACGGGCGGCTTGCGCAATAAGATAGCCAGAGCTGAGCTACTTCACGGGCAGAAAGTAGTCGCCCCGCCGTATTACGACGGAACCATCCTTCTTAACAAAAATAACTTTTTCCGAGTCAAAGCGGAGCCACTCGATGCGGTGATGCTTAAAGACTACTTTGTTGCCTTGCATATCACGTCCAACCTGCCGGGTTCGCTTTGCCAAGAAGTGGTCAACCCGCCGCCGCATCTGCCGTTTGGCTTTAGTGGAGAAAGTCAGTCCTAGTATGTGGTTTAGGTTACTGACCTCAATCAGTACCAGCCGGCCCGCTACGTAGGTATAGAACAAAGGACAGGAAATATCCAATGCGTCGTCGCGAAAGGAAGAAAGGGCAAAGTAAAGGTCGTAGCGACGCGCAATGGTTGATTGCTCGTCGCTGTCTTGTACGCGAAGTATTATATACCCATAGCCCCGTTCTACTAAGCGTTCTGGGTCGTCGGGATTATCGCGCTGCTCGGCCAGATAGCGCTCGATGTGGTGAACAAGCAGCGTATCACGCAGTTCAATGCGTTGAATACGGAGCTTAGCAGCTGACTGCCCGCAGGCCAGCCGGCTAAGACACATTAGTAGGAGTAGAAAAAGCCAGGGTGCCTTCATTGGAGCAAGGAACAAAAGCCAGCTAATGGTCCGCCCTGCAAAAAGGTAGGATTATTGCTGTAGCTATCAAAAGAACCAACTGCTGAGCACCCAATGATATAGTGGTGAGCCGGGGTGTTTTTCGTATCGTTGGCCAATTTTTTGTCTCCTGAGCTTAAAATATGATTGGATACTCCGTCATCCGTTCCGTTGCTATTGAGGCAAGGAGTATGTGAATGGACGGTAGCGACTATTGGAATGTAGTAATTCCCCCGTTGAAGCAACATACCAGGATAAGCCTGAACAGGTGGCCCCTGGCTACTGGGGTAAACGTAGTAAAGCTGTGGCACAGACTGCCCATTTACGACGGCGTAGCTGGGAAATATACCAGCAGAAGATGCCGAAGACCCATTCGGGCTACCCACTGCGGTAATTATCAACTGTCCACTGGCAGTAATAACCCCAAAAGCCTCGGCATTATTATTATTTATACCTGCATTCCACAGCGCCTGTGCTCCACTACAGCGGTCTGGGTATTCAGCGAGTGGTTTCAGGCCGGGGGGCACGTTGAGCGGTGTAGTAGGCATACCGGCCGTGCCGCCCCCGCCGCCACCCGAGTCGCCGCCGCCGCCACCAGTGCCATCATCGCCATTAATGGTGAAGCAAGTCCTAATCAGGAAGTCACGGTCGGTTTCTACGCCATTGGTATAGTAAACCATGTAGTAGTTGTAGCACACAGTTTGTTGCTGGAACCTGGAAGTTCCACCTGATGCCGTAGAGTCAGCATCCAGAATCCGTATAAGGTATGCATCATTGCCAGATTCAACAGCTTGGGTCCAGGCTTTTTGTATAATCTCCTCCTGCGAAGCCCCGCGCTGAGCGGAATTTGGTTTCTGAGCAGATTTTGTCAGCGCGTCAGGGCCTGTCGTAGAAGAAGGGGAGGCGGGCGAAGGAACATCCTGGGCACACTGCCACAGTAGGAAACAGAGCAGCAGGCAAGCAAGGCTGCTAAGCGCTTTATCAAAGTTTGTTCATGAGGTGAAAAAGAAAATGGCTCGGGAGGCAATATAGCTATTCTTCGTAGTCATCCTCGTGCAAGGCGCTTTTTAGAAAGCTAGCCATTTAGCTTTTTTCTAAGGAGCCCAATCCGGCTAAACTGCTACCCATTGCGCCAAGCCCTAACTTTGCCGCCTATGAGCAAGCCCACTACCCCCGCCGAAAACGCGCAGCTAAAAGATATTGTCGCCCACGCCAAGGAATACGGCTTCGTGTTCCAGTCGTCGGAAATCTACGACGGCCTCGCCGCCGTGTACGACTACGGCCCCAACGGCGTGGAGCTGAAGAACAACCTCAAGCGCCTGTGGTGGGAAGCCATGACCCAGCTGCACGGCAACGTGGTGGGCATCGACGCGGCCATCTTCATGGAGCCCCGCACCTGGGAGGCCAGCGGCCACGTGGCGGGCTTCAACGACCCGCTCATCGACAACCTCGACAGCAAAAAGCGCTACCGCGCCGACGTGCTGGTAGAAGAAAAAGCCGCCGAGTACGAGCGCGCCGGCGACCCAGCCCGCGGCGCGGCCCTGACGGCCGAGCTTGGCCGCTTGCTAACCGAAAATGACCTGGCCGGCGTGAAACAGCTCATTATTGATGAGAAAATAACCTGCCCCATCTCCGGCACCGCCAAGTGGACCGACGTGCGCCAGTTCAACCTGATGTTCTCGACTCAGGGCTCGGCCGTGGACTCGGACGCGCCGCCCGTGTACCTGCGCCCCGAAACGGCCCAGGGTATTTTCGTAAACTTCCTGAACGTGCAGAAGTCGGCCCGGATGAAAATTCCGTTCGGCATCGCCCAGATTGGCAAGGCCTTCCGCAACGAGATTGTGGCCCGGCAATTCATTTTCCGGATGCGCGAGTTTGAGCAGATGGAGATGCAATTCTTCGTGCGCCCTGGCACCGAAGGCGAGTGGTACGACACCTGGAAGGCCGCCCGCCGCCGCTTCCACGAGGCTATCGGCCTGCCGGCCGAGAAGCTGCGCTTCCACGACCACGACAAGCTAGCCCACTACGCCAAGGCGGCCGTGGACATCGAGTACGAGTTTCCCTTCGGCTTCAAAGAAATCGAGGGTATCCACTCGCGCTCCGACTTTGACCTGACCCAGCACCAGAACCTGAGCCGCAAAAAGCAGCAGTACTTCGACAACGACGTAAACCCCGAAACCGGCAAGCCCTACGGCAACTACGTGCCCTACGTGGTCGAAACCTCGGTAGGGGCCGACCGCCTGTTTCTGGCCACCATGTGCCAGGCGTTCCAGGAAGAAACCATCACGGAAGGCGAAGGCGAGGAGCAAACTACTAAAACCCGCACCTTCCTGAAGCTGCACCCGGCGGTGGCGCCCATCAAGGCTGCCATCTTCCCGCTGGTGCGCAAGGATGGCATGCCCGAAAAAGCCCAGGAGATTTTCGACAGCCTGCGCTTCGATTTCCGTCTGGTGATTGAGGACAAGGACGCCATCGGCAAGCGCTACACCCGCCAAGACCTCATCGGCACGCCCTTCTGCATCGTGGTCGATGGCCAGACGCTCGAAGACGACACCGTGACCGTACGCGACCGCGACACCCGCGCGCAGGTGCGGATGCCGATTAGCGAGCTGCGCGGCTACATTGGTGAGAAGGTGAGTTTCAAAACGGTATTTGAAAAGCTGTAGCCTGCGCAACTACGCTTGGCCGGAACTCTGCGCGCAGGTAATCGGCTTTCGACTATGCAAGTACTGACGAAGCGTGCGCTCCGGGAGTTCGGCCTGCTGCATCCCGATGTGGCGGCCGATATCCTGGCTTGGTTCGACGCGGTGGAAGCCGCCGACTGGGAAAATGGTGCGGCGGTGCGGGCCTTCGACCGCACCGCCGACTACGTTGGGGGCGACCGCTGGGTATTTAACCTGCGGCGCAACCGCTACCGGCTGGTCGTCCGCATTTTCTTCCCGGCGCGCCAAGTGTACGTGCGCTTCATCGGCACCCACGCCGACTACGACCGTATTGCCGATATCACCACCATCTAGCCAGCGTTGTTATGGAACTCAACACCGAAGCCGACTACCAGCAAGCGCTGCGCCGACTAGAATATCTGCTTGACCACGAGCCCGCTAACCTGAGTGAGATAACGGCGCTGGGCAATGCGGTCAACACCTACGAAAACGAAAATGGCCACCGGCCGCTACCGCCTAATTCGCTCGTGGCCCGCCTGGAGCGCGAGCGCCTGGAGCGCCAATTGAGCGACCAGCAACTGGCCGACCTGCTCGGTATCAGCCAGAAAAACCTACGCGCCGTACTGAACGGCCAACAACCCATTGATTTAGACCTGGCGAAGCGCTTGCATAGCCGGCTGGGTATTCCGGGCGACTTCATTCTGGAAGCTGCCTAGGCCTGTCTAGGTCAAATCAGGTTACGTAGCACCTTATCCTAACCGCTTATGTGGGGACATATCGCTCTCTTTATCATCAAGTACCGCAGCTGGCTGCTGGGCCTGATTGCGCTTTCGACCGTGTACATGGCCTGGGTGGCCAAAGACGTGCAAATGACCTACGACTTCGCGCAGGTCGTGAGCCCGAAAGACCCGGACATGGTGTACTTTCAGCAGTTCAAAAAAACCTTCGGCGAGGATGGCAACATCTTGGTCGTGGGGATGCAGGACAGCGGGGTGTACCAGCTGAAAAACTTTCGGCAGTACGACCAGCTGGCCGACGAGCTAGTGAAAGTGCAGGGTGTGACGGGCGTGCTGGGTATCCCAAAACTCATTAATATTGAGAAGGATACTATCAACAATAGCTTCGTAACGGCCCCGGTCTTCAAAACTCCGCCCACCAGCCAGGCGCAGCTCGACTCGCTGATGCGGGTCGTGAACGGCATTGAGTTTTATAAGGGCCAAGTGATAGCGCCGCGCACCGGGGCCACGCTGCTAGCCATTACGCTTGACCCCACGTTTCTGAACTCCAACAAGCGGGGTGCGGTGATGGATAACATCTTGGCTAACACCGAGAAGTTTGAGAAGAATACGGGTATCAAGCTGCACTACGCGGGACTGCCCTACGTGCGCTCGACCATGACGAGCAAGGTATCGGCCGAGATGAAGTTTTTCGCCCTGCTCATGGTGGCGGTGATGGCCGCCATTCTGTTCGTGTTTTTCCGCACCTGGTCGGCGGTGGTGGTGCCGCTACTAGTGGTCATCATCGTGATGATATGGTGCGTGGCGAGCATCGTGCTGCTGGGCTTCAAGATAAACCTGCTCACGGGCCTCATTCCGTCTATCCTGGTGGTTATCAGCGTGCCCAACTGCACGTACCTGCTCTCGCGCTACCACTTCGACTACCGCAAATCGGGCAACCAGATACTGGCCATGACGCGGGTAGTCCGCAAAATCGGCCTCATTACGCTGGTGAATAACACGACCACGGCCATCGGCTTTTTCGTGTTCACCTTCACCGACATCGCCATTCTGTATCAGTTTGGGCTGGTGGCCACGATTAACATTTTCATCGCCTTCATCATCAGCTTCATCATGATTCCGGCGGTGTTTACCTACCTGCCGGGGCCGAGCGAAAAGCAGCTGGAGCACCTCGATTCAAAGCCGCTGGTGGGCATCGTGCATTTTCTCGATTTCATCGTGCTGCGGCGGCGGCGCACCATTTACATCACGGCGGCGGTGCTGGTGGGGCTGTCGGCCATCGGCATTTCGCGCATCGAGGCCGTGTCGTATATGGTCGATGACTTGCCCAAAAAGAGCTCGGTAAACGAGGATTTGAGCTTCTTCGAGGCCCGCTTCGGCGGCGTGATGCCGCTGGAATTTGTGGTCGATACCAAGCAGCCCAAGGGCCTGCTGAAGCTGCCTAATTTGCAGAAAATCGACCAGTTCGACAAGTTTTTGCAAGCCCAACCCGAGCTATCGACTCCGCTCAGCATGGTTACCTTTTTGAAGGCAGCCAAGCAGGCGTTCTATAACGGCAATCCCGACTTCTACAAGCTGCCGGACAACGACGATAAAAACTTCATTTTGAGCTACCTGGCCAACTCGCAGGGCAAGGGCAAGAACTCGACCAGCAAGCTGCTCAAAACCTTCGTAGATAGCACCCAGCAGCGCGCCCGCATCAGCGTTAAAATCGCCGATATTGGCTCGCACAAGCTCGATACGCTGGTGAATAAACGCATCGACCCGGCCATCAAGCGCATCTTCGGCGGCACCAATATGGAGGTGCGCCGCACGGGCACGACAGTCATTTTCACCAAGGGTAACGAGTACGTAATCGGCACGTTGGGCGAAAGCCTGATGTGGGCCTTCGGGCTGGTGTCGGTGGTAGTGCTGCTGCTGTTTCACTCGGTGCGTACCATCTTCTACGCGCTGGTGCCCAATATCTTGACATTGACCCTGACGGCGGGCGTGATGGGCTACTTCGGCATTGCTTTGAAGCCCAGCACGGCGCTTATCTACGTTATTGCCCTGGGTATTGATGGCGACAACTCCATTCACTTGCTGGCCAAGTTTCGGCAGGAGATGGCAATGGCGGGCCGCAGCGTGAGCGAGGCCATTACCAACACGCTGGCCGAGGCGGGCACGAGCATGTTTTACACCAGCATCGTGTTGTTTATCGGGTTCAGTATCTACGGGTTCAGCGAGTTTGGCGGCACCAAGGCGCTGGGCGTGCTCATGGGCGCGTCGCTGCTGATTACCAACTTTTCGAACCTGGTTTTCCTGCCCGCGCTGCTCGTTACCTTCGAGCGCGGCGGCAGCTGGCACACGCCCAAAACGGCCCTCGTGCATCACTACGACGAGAACTACCACGAGGAAGATGATGATATCGACCAGAACTTGCAGCGCCTGAGCGTGGAGCAAGCCAAGCCGGCAAAGACTACTTAGAATAGAATACCAGTAGGGTGCGGGGCTTGCCCCCGCCCGCCGTTGTTGGGTAAATAACTCCTGCGTGCCTAACAACGCCGGGCGGGGACAAGCCCCGCACCCTACGCAACTACCATGCAATGACTTACCCCGAATACAAGCAGCCGCTCGACTACGCCAAGCTCGCCACCGACGTGCGGGCCTACTGGGACGCCAACGGCATCTTTGAGAAGAGCGTGAGTAGCCGCGAGGGCCAGCCCACGTTCGTGTTTTACGAGGGCCCGCCCTCGGCTAATGGCCAGCCCGGCATCCACCACGTGATGGCGCGGGCGGTGAAGGACATTTTCTGCCGCTACCAGACGCTGCTCGGCAAGCAGGTGCCCCGCAAGGGCGGCTGGGATACCCACGGCCTGCCCATCGAGCTGCAAGTGGAGAAGGAGCTGGGCATCACGAAGGAGGATATCGGCCACAAAATCAGCGTCGAAGACTACAACCAGCGCTGCCGCGAAACCGTGATGCGCTTCAAGGCGCAGTGGGACGAGCTGACCCAGCAAATGGGCTACTGGGTGGACCTCGACGACCCCTACATCACCTTCGAGCCCGAGTACATCGAAAGCTGCTGGGCGCTGCTCAAGAAGCTCTACGACAAGGGTTTTCTCTACAAAGGCTACACCATTCAGCCCTACTCGCCGGCCGCCGGCACCGGCCTCAGCTCGCACGAGCTGAACCAGCCCGGCACGTATAAGGATGTGAAGGACACGACCATCGTGGCGCAGTTTAAGGTGGTGCGCGATGCGGCTTCGGAGAAGCTATTTGCTGCTGGTGGCGAAGGCAATACCTATATCTTGGCCTGGACGACTACGCCCTGGACCTTGCCCGCTAACACGGGCCTAGCGGTCGGGAAGAATATTCCATATGTGCTTGTTCGCACCCGGAATCCCTACACAAAGGAATTTATCCGAGTAGTTCTTGCAAAGCAATTGGTAAGCAGATACTTCTCTGAAGAGACTCAGATTGGTAAGCCGGTTGAATCAACAGGCTCTTTTTGGGGCAGCGAGACGAAGCTGGTTCCTTGGGAAATTGAAGCGGAATTTACCGGTGCCGACCTGGTGGGTATCCACTACGAGCGCCTATTTGGTACCGAGGCCGGTTTCCCGCACTTCGAAGGCGAGGAAAACGCCTTCCGCGTCATCCCCGGCGACTTCGTGACGACGGAGGACGGTACGGGCATCGTGCACATCTCGCCCACGTTTGGCGCCGATGACTTCCGGGTAGCGCAGCTCAACGGCATCCCCGCGCTGATGGTGGCCGACGACCAGGGCAAGCTAGGCCCCATCGTGGACCGCACGGGCCGCTACGTGGCCCAGATGGGCGAGTTTGGCGGCCGCTGGGTGAAGAACTACGACGGTCACGACCAGAGCGGCGCCGACTATAAAACGCTGGATGAGAGCATCGCCATCCGGATGCGAACCAACGGCACGGCCTTCAAAACCGAGAAGTACGAGCACACCTACCCGCACTGCTGGCGCACCGACAAGCCAGTGCTCTACTACCCGCTCGACTCGTGGTTTATCAAGACCACGGCGGTGAAAGACCGGCTCATCGAGCTCAACAAAACCATTAACTGGAAGCCCGAAAGCACCGGCACCGGCCGCTTTGGCAATTGGCTCGAAAACCTGGTGGACTGGAACCTCAGCCGCTCGCGCTACTGGGGCACGCCGCTGCCCATCTGGCGCACCCAGGACCGGACGGAGGAAATCTGCATCGGCAGCATCGCCGAGCTGAAGGCGGAGATTGACAAGGCCGTAGCGGCCGAAATCATGACCCACAACCCCTACGCCAACAGCGAGAAAATCGACTTGCACCGCCCGTATGTCGATGATATTTTCCTCGTGTCGCCCAGCGGCCAGCCCATGTACCGCGAGCCCGACCTCATCGACGTGTGGTTTGACAGCGGCGCCATGCCCTACGCGCAGTGGCACTACCCGTTTGAAAACCAGGAGGTTTTTGCCAAGAATTTCCCCGCCGATTTCATCGCCGAAGGTGTGGACCAGACGCGCGGCTGGTTCTTCACGCTGCACGCGCTGGCCGTGATGCTGGAAGACTCGGTGGCGTTCAAAAACGTGATTGCCAACGGCTTGGTGCTGGACAAAAACGGCAACAAGATGAGCAAGCGCCTCGGCAACGCCGTGGACCCGTTTGCGACCATCGCGCAGTTTGGCCCCGACGCCACGCGCTGGTACATGATTGCCAACTCGCCGCCGTGGGACAACCTCAAATTTGACCAGGCGGGCGTGACGGAGGTGCAGCGCAAGTTCTTCGGTACGCTGTTCAATACGTACTCGTTTTTCGCGCTCTACGCCAACCTCGACGGCTTCCAGACCCGCGAGTTTGACCGCGTGCCGCTGGCCGAATTGAGCGAGCTCGACCGCTGGATTCTCAGCAAGTTGCACACCCTGATAGGGGAGGTGCGCGGCCACCTCGACAACTACGACCCCACGAAGGCCGCCCGCGCCATCCAGGAGTTCGTAACCGACCAGCTTTCCAACTGGTACGTGCGCCTCTCGCGCCGCCGCTTCTGGAAGGGCGAGCTGACCACCGACAAGCGCGCCGCCTACGAAACCTTGCAGCAGTGCCTGGTGGTGGTGGCGCAGCTGATGTCGCCCATCGCGCCCTTCTTCGGCGACTGGCTCTACAAAAACATGACCGATGGCATGCGCGCCGAGGCCGTGGCTAAAAATACCCCGTTAGCCCCCGAATCGGTGCATCTGACTCTGTTTGCGGAGCCGGATACCTCGCTCATCGACAAGGCCTTGGAAGAGCGCATGGAGCTGGCCCAGCGCATCAGCTCGCTCACGCACTCGCTGCGCAAGAAGTCGGTGCTGAAGGTGCGACAGCCCTTGCAGCGCATCCTGGTGCCGGTGCTGAACGACTCGACCAAAGAGCAGGTCGGCAAGGTCGAAGACCTGATTTGCGCCGAGGTAAACGTGAAGCACGTGGAGTTTCTGGACGACACGAGCGGCGTGCTGGTGAAGTCGGTGAAGCCCAATTTCAAGCGCCTGGGGCAAGTTTACGGCCCGCGTTTGAAGGCCGTGGGTGCCCGCATCCAAACGCTGACCAATGACGAACTGAGCCAGCTGGAAAAGCAGGGCGAGCTAGCGGTGGAAGTGGAGGGCGAAACCCTGACGCTGCACCTCGACGAGGTCGAAATCCGCACCCAGGACCTGCCTGGCTGGCTAGTAGCTACCGATGGCCCGCTCACCGTGGCGCTCGACGTGACGCTCACCGAAGAGCTGCGCCAGGAAGGCCTGGCCCGCGAGCTGGTGAACCGCCTCCAGAACCTGCGCAAAGACTCGGGCCTCGAAGTGCAGGACCGCATCCAGGTGACCCTGGCCAGCAGCGCGCCCGCCGAGCTGCAAGCCGCCGTGGCCGCCTTCGGCGACTACATCCGCGAGGAAGTGCAGGCCCTGCGCCTCGACTTTGTGCCCGAAGTAGCGGGCGGCGCGGTGCTGGAGTTTGACGACTTCTCGGTGCCCGCCAAAGTAGATGTAGTAACTGCCTGATGCTGAGTGACCCGCCTGATGCTTAAACAGCGGGCGGGTTTTCTTTCGCACAAAGCTTGCCTCCCGCCGTTTTAAATTGGTTTTGAAGCCTGATAATTCGGTATAAAACAGTATAAAGTAACTCAAGTTTCATCAGTGCAGACAGCGCAATCCCATGCTTCCACTTATGCTTCGCCGCGGCGGGGAAGCGTAGTGCCTTTTTTCCTGTTGGCGCTGTTCGTTATCGGCCTCGACCAACTCTCCAAATACTTGGTAAACACGCACATGCGGATAGGAGAGGAGATACCGCTCATCGGCAACGCGCTCAAGCTGCTGTATACCACCAACCCCGGTATGGCCTTCGGGGTGGAGTTGCCGCCGCCGTATGGCAAGCTGCTGCTCACGGGCTTCCGGCTGCTGGCCGTAGGCGGGCTCAGCTACTACATCGTGCATCTGTGGCGCACCCGCGCGCCCAAGGGCTTTATCGCCTGCATGGCGCTCATTCTGGGCGGCGCGGTGGGCAACCTCATCGACTCCATTTTCTACGGTGTGCTGTACCACAACGCGCCGGCCGGTTCGCCTTCGCAATGGCTTTACGGCCAGGTGATTGATATGATAAACGTGCCTATCTACCAGGGCGTTTACCCCAGCTGGGTGCCCGTGGTGGGCGGGCAGTACACGAGCGGCTTCCCTATTTTCAACATCGCCGACTCGTCTATTTTCATCGGCGTAGCGCTGATTCTGCTGTTGCAAGGCCGCTTCTTCAAAGAGCAGGAAAAGCCTCGGGAAGTGCCTTCGGAACCGACCGTTTAACTAAAAACGGGTCATGCTAAACGCAGTGAAGCATCTCTACCGCAACGCTTGGGCTGTATTCCAACGGTGCGGTAGAGATGCTTCACTGCGTTCAGCATGACCCGTTTTTACTAGGCTTGCACGCTTTAAATAAAGCGTGTGATAAATGATTGGTAATCAATATAAAATATGCCCGTGTCAGCTAATTTAACTGTGGCTGCTTCCCAGCCCCCGCTGAGCCCCGCGATACAGCGCGGCAGCGTGCTACCCTACTTCCTGCTGGCGCTGTTGGTAATAGCTATCGACCAGCTTTCTAAATACTTGGTGCATAAGCACATGACGCCAGGAATGCCCGACGAAATTCTACTTATCGGGCACTGGTTGAAGCTGCATTACACGCTGAACCCCGGCATGGCCTTCGGGGTGGAGCTACCGCCGCCATATGGCAAGCTGCTGCTCACGGGCTTCCGGCTGCTGGCCGTGGGCGGGCTGGGCTACTACATCGTGCATTTGTGGCGCAGCCGGGCGCATAGGGGCTTTATTGCCTGCCTGGCGCTCATCCTGGGCGGCGCGGTGGGCAATCTGATTGATTCTATCTGCTACGGCGTGGTGTACCACAACGCGCCGGCGGGCTCGCCCAGCAAGTGGTTTTTTGGGCAGGTGATTGACATGATTTACGTGGATATCTACGAAGGCTTCGTGCCTGCCGCCTGGCCGCTGGTGGGCGGCAACTACGTGTCGCTGTGGCCGATTTTCAACGTTGCTGACTCTTCTATTTTCATCGGTGTGGCGCTGATACTGCTGCTGCAAGCCCGCTTCTTCAAGCCTGCTGGCCAAGACCCTGCCTCAACCGGCCCGCCGGCTTCGGGGCTTGCCTAGTAAACTTGCGGCGCGGGAATCTCCCGCGCCGCTTTTTTTTGTCCCATGCCCTTACTTTCTGTTCAGGACCTGACCATCGATTTTCACTCGCAACGTGGGTACACGCGGGCCGTGGCGGGCGTGTCGCTGGAGGTGAATAGGGGCGAGGTGGTGGCTATCGTAGGCGAGTCGGGCTCGGGCAAGTCGGTGACCTCACTGGCGCTGCTGGGGCTGCTGGCCAAGCCCGCCGCCCACATCGAGAGCGGCGTAGCCCGCTTCGCATCGGAGAAGCTGGGCGAGGTCGATTTGCTGAAGCTTTCCGAAAAAGAATTGCAGCAGGTGCGGGGCAACGACATCAGCATGATTTTTCAGGAGCCGATGACCTCGCTGAACCCGGTGCTAACCTGCGGCTACCAGGTAGTAGAAGCGCTATTATTGCATACTTCCCTGAGCAAGCAGGCGGCCGAGGCGCGCACCATCGAGCTATTTACCGAGGCGCAGCTGCCGCGCCCAGCTCAAATCTTCAAAAGCTACCCGCACGAAATCAGCGGCGGCCAAAAGCAGCGCGTGATGATAGCGATGGCCATGGCCTGCCGCCCGGCGCTGCTCATCGCCGACGAGCCCACCACGGCGCTCGACGTGACGGTGCAGGCACGCATCTTGCAACTCATCCGCGACCTGCGCCGCGAGCACGGCACGGCCGTGCTTTTCATCACGCACGACCTCGGCGTGGTGGCCGAGATTGCCGACCGCATCCTGGTGATGTACCGCGGCCGGGTGGTGGAGCAGGGCACGGTGCTCGACATCTTCACCAATCCGCAGCACCCCTACACCAAGGGACTGCTGGCTTGCCGGCCGCACCTTTCTATCGGCAAGGCGCGGCTGCCGGTGGTGGCCGATTTTATGGCGACCGACGCAACCGGGAATCTGGTGGCGCGGCCCGATGGGGGAGGGGAGGAACCTTTAAAAATGCCACTCGCGCAGTTACGGACTAATTCTGATACTTCCAAAACGTTCCCCGTGGAACAAAATTTACGTTCCACGGCCGTTCAACCGCTGCTGCAAGTCGAAAACCTGCGTGTGTACTTCCCTATTCGCAAAGGATTTTTCTCGCGCACGACTGATTTCGTGAAGGCGGTTGATGAGGTCAGCTTCACCATCTACCCCGGCGAAACGGTGGGCCTCGTGGGCGAGTCGGGCTGCGGCAAGACTACCCTCGGCCGCGCCCTGCTCCGCCTCACGGAACCAACGGCTGGCCGTATCCTGTTTGAAGGCACGGACCTCGCGGCGCTGCCCAGCGGCGAATTGCGCCACCGGCGGCGCGAGTTTCAGCTGGTGTTTCAGGACCCCTACGCGGCCCTCAACCCGATGCTCACCGTGGGCGAAGCCATCCTCGAACCGTTGCGGGTGCATGGGGTGGGCGGCACGCGGAACGAGCAAAAGGCGCGGGTGCGCGAGCTGCTCCGCACGGTGGGGTTGAGCGAGGACGCGGAGCAGCGCTACCCGCACGAGTTCAGCGGGGGGCAGCGGCAGCGTATTTGCATTGCGCGGGCGCTGGCTTTGCGGCCTAAGCTCATTGTGTGCGACGAGTCGGTATCGGCGCTCGATGTGAGTGTGCAGGCGCAGGTGCTCAATCTGCTCAACGACCTCAAGCGCGACCTAGGCATCACCTACCTCTTCATCACGCACGACCTGTCGGTGGCCCGCTTCATGAGCGACCGCCTGCTGGTGATGAGCCAGGGCCGCATCGTGGAAAGCGGCCCGGCCGCTGAGGTCTACGCCCGTCCGCAAAACCCGTATACGCAGCAGTTGCTGGCCGCCATCCCGAGCGACGACCCTGCCCGCATTGCGGCGCGGGTGCAACTGTAGAACGGAGTGGCACTCCGTTGCGCGTTCGCTTCGTAAGTACAGGCGCTAGTCGAAACTTACCTTTAGCGCGAACCTAATCAACCCGAATACCGTGAAACGGAGTGCCACTCCGTTCTGCATTTTTACCCCAACACCGCCTTCGTCAATCTTACCCCAAGCTGTCCGGCGGCCGTCTTTACCCACTTCATGAAAAACCCCAAAGACCCCGCTGCCCCCCGCGCCGCTCGCGCGAAGGCAGCCCCCGCCGCCAAGGCCGCTCCCGTTTCCAAGATTGCGGCTGCGGCGGCTCCTATCGAGCAAGAGGTGGTGTACCGGCAGTTTGCCGATAACCCCGGCAAGGTGCTGGCCTATCGCCAGCTCTCGCGCCGCCTCGGCATCACGACCAAGGTGCAGCGCGAGCAGCTGTTTGCCCACCTCAAAGAACTAAAGGAAGCCGGCCGCCTGGAGCTGCTTCAGAACGACGATTACCGGCTGGCTAACCCCACCGACCTGCAAGTGGCCGCCGCCGCGCCCAAGGGTCGGAAAACCATTAAAAAAGCGGCTGCTCAAGTCGCGGCCCCGGCCCTTTTGCCGGAGGAAGAATTTGGCCAGGACCCCATCATTCACCGCCGCCGCTCGGCGGGCTTCGACCACGTGGGCGACGGCCCCGACCGGCCCCGCCGCGATAGCAATACCGTTATTGGCACGGTGGCGCTGGCTACGCCGCGCTTTGCCTTCGTGGTGCGCGAAGATGGCGAGGGCGACGACATTCGGGTCTTCACCGACCAGCTGCGCTACGCCCTTGATGGCGACCTGGTGCGGGTGCGCCTGCGCGGCATCCGCGACGGGCGCCTGACCGGCGACGTGGTGGAAGTGCTGAAGCGGCAGCGCGTGGAAGTGGTGGGCCGCTTGCAGCTGCACGGTTCCATCGGCTTCGTGAAGCCCGATAACCGCAAGTCGTATTTCGATGTGATGGTGACGCCCGAGGGGCTGGCCGACTCGCGCAACGGCGACAAGGTGCTGGTTCGCATCAGCGAGTTTCCCGACCACGAGGGGCAGGGCCGCAACCCGGTCGGCACCATCGTGCGCAACTTCGGCGCGGCTGGCGAAAACGAGGCTGAGATAAACGCCATCATGGCCGAGTTCGGGCTGCCGTTCGAGTTTCCGAGCGCGGTGGAGGAGGAGGCCGAAGCCATCCCGACTACCATCTCGCAGGAAGAAATTGCCAAGCGCCGCGACTTCCGCGATGTGCTCACCTTTACCATCGACCCGGCCGACGCCAAGGATTTTGACGACGCGCTGAGCTTGCGAACGCTGGAGAACGGGCACTACGAAGTGGGCGTGCACATCGCCGACGTGACCCACTACGTGCGCATTGGCACCGAGCTGGAGCGCGAGGGCAAGCACCGCGCTACCTCGGTGTACCTGGTGGACCGGGTGATTCCGATGCTGCCCGAAAACCTCTCAAACGGCCTCTGCTCGCTGCGACCCAATGAGGACAAGCTGACCTTTTCGGCGGTGTTTGAAATCGACGAAAAGGGCAAGGTGCACGAGTCGTGGTTTGGCAAAACCATCATCCACTCCGACCGCCGCTTCAGCTACGAGGAGGCGCAGGAGCGCATCGAAACCGGTGAGGGCGACCTGGCCGAAGAGGTGAACCTGCTCAACCGGCTGGCCAAGCAGCTGTCGGCGGCGCGCTTCAAGAAGGGCGCGATTTCGTTCGAAACGCAGGAGGTGAAGTTCAAGCTGGGCGAGGACGGCAAGCCGCTCGGCGTGTACGTGAAGGAGCGCAAGGACGCGCACAAGCTCATCGAGGAGTTTATGCTGCAAGCCAACAAGGGCGTGGCCGAGTACGTCTTCAACAAGCGCAAAACCAAGCCGCGCCTCACGATGGTGTACCGCACCCACGATGCGCCCGACCCCGACCGCCTCGAAAACTTCGCGCTGTTTGCCCAGAAATTCGGCCACAAGCTGAACCTGGCCAATCCCAAAAAAGTCAGCACCGAGCTCAACAAGCTCAGCGAAGACGTGGTGGGCCGGCCCGAGCAAAACGTGATTCAGGGCCTGGCCATCCGGTCGATGTCGAAGGCCATTTATACCACCGAGCCGCTCGGGCACTTCGGGCTGGCCTTCGCGCACTACTCGCACTTCACCTCGCCCATCCGCCGCTACCCCGACATGATGGCCCACCGCCTGCTGGAGCACTACCTCAACGGCGGGAAGAACGTGCCTTCGGAAGCGGTGGAAGAGGAGTGCAAGCACTCGTCGGCCCGCGAGAAACTGGCCGCCAATGCCGAGCGCGCCAGCATCAAATACAAGCAGGTCGAGTACATCGGCGCGCACATCGGCGAGCAGTTTACGGGCGTGGTATCGGGCCTCACCGAGCGCGGCATCTACGTCGAAATTGAGGCCAACAAGTGCGAGGGCATGGTGCGAATTTCCGACATCCCCGGCGATACCTGGGAGCTCGACAAGGACAACTACCGCCTGGTTGGGCGCGGCTCGAAGCGCATCATTCAGTTCGGCGACGAGCTGCAAGTAGTAGTGACTTCGGCCAACCTGCTCGACCGCACCATCGACATGGAGCTGGTGGATGACCGCCCCGAGCACATCAAGCAGCGCGAGCGCGCCGAGCGCGAAGCCGGCCGCGCCAGCCGCGGCGGTGGCTACCGCCGCGATAAGAATGGCAAGGGCGGTAGCCCACGCGGCGGCAAAAGCAGCGGTGGCGGCCGGGGCGACAAGGGCGGCAAGCGCCGCCGCTAGGTAATCATGAGGCTCATCAAGTACACGCTTTCTACACTTGGCTTGCTATGGCTGACGCTTCTCGCTTCGCCATATAAGTTGCAGTATGGCGAGCATGGGCGTGACTACTTTGATGATGATGGTATTCTCTTCAATACCTTCTTATCGGTTTTCCTTCTGCTAGTTCATCTATTTAGTATTTGGCTGACAACCCATGTGCTCAAAAAAGAACGAGCAGAAAGAGCCGACCTATTGTTTGGGTTATGCTATTTGCTCTTTGCTGGCTACTACATCTATTGCGCCAACAGCAATGCGGCGATGCACGAATACTAGTGCAGCTACTGGCTAGTCGGCTAGCCTACTCGCCGCTAGCCTCCGGCTGGTCCGGTAGGGCAGGTGGCGCGGCTACCCGGCTTACCGGACGTCCGGTAGGGCAGGTGGAGGCTCCGCAAAGCTTACCGGACGTCCGGTAAGCCTTGAGAAAAGAAGAACTGGCCCTTCGGGAGTTCCGGTAGGCTGGGTGGGCTTTCCACCTGCCTTACCGGACTTCCCGAAGGGCCAGTTGCCGTTGGTACCGGCGCTACCGGACTGGCAGCGCCGGCCCCGGCCGGCCCCGTTCAAGCTACCTTTGCGCCCGTGCAAACCGACCTCTCGACCCTCCTCAATCAAGCCCTTTCGCAGCTCGATTATGGCCAGCAACCGGCCGCCCTCTACGACCCTATTCGCTACATCATGAGCCTTGGCGGCAAGCGCCTGCGGCCCTTGCTCACGCTGCTCGGCGGCCAGCTGTTCACCGATGAGCTGGCCCCGCTGGTGAAGCCTGCCCTGGCCACCGAGGTCTTCCACAACTTCACGCTGGTGCACGACGACCTCATGGACCAGGCCCCGCTGCGGCGCGGCCAGCCCACCGTGCACGAGAAATGGAACGCCAGCACCGCCATCCTTTCGGGCGACGTGATGCTGGTGCGGGCCTACGAACTGCTGTTTGAAAACGTGCCCGCCGCCGTGCTGCCCCAGGTGCTGCGCCGCTTCTCCCAGACCGCCGCCGAGGTGTGCGAGGGCCAGCAGTGGGACATGAATTTCGAGACCGAAACCACCGTCACCATCCCGCAGTACCTCGACATGATTCGGCTGAAAACGGCCGTGCTCCTCGGCTTCGCCCTGGAGCTGGGGGCCGTGCTGGCCGGTGCGTCGGCCGATGATGCCGAGCACCTGCGGCAGTTCGGTACCGATATCGGGCTGGCCTTTCAGTTGCGCGACGACCTGCTCGACGTGTACGGCGACGCCGCCACCTTCGGCAAGCGGGTGGGGGGCGACATCATTTCCGACAAGAAAACCTTCCTGCTCCTGACCGCCCAGGCCCAGGCCAACGCCGCCCAGCAGGCGGCCCTGGCCCAGCACATCGGCCAGCCCATAGCCGATGCCGAAGCCAAAGTAGCGGCCGTGCGCGGCGTATACGACGAGCTCAATATTCGCTCCCAAACCGAGGCGCTCATCAACGAATACTTCGAGGCCGGGCTGCTGCATTTGGCGCGCATCGGTGTAGCGGCTGGCCGCAAGGAGCCACTGCGGCAGCTAGCGTTGCAACTGCTGGAGCGCGAGTCGTAGGCTTATAGGGCAAGCTTTAGCTTGCCAAACGGCCCATTCCCTTTTACTGGCAAGCGAAAAGCTTACCCCCTACTATTTTATGCCGCTCAATCCCATTCTCCTACTGCTTGGCCTCACCGTGGCAGTGTCCGCCTACGCTTGGTCGAACCACGAGGTGATGAACAACTGGATACTTGACCCCTACCAGATGAACCGGCGCGGGGGGCAATGGTACCGCTTCGTAACCTCCGGCTTTCTGCACGCCGACTGGGGCCACCTTATCTTCAACATGATTACGTTTTTCTCGTTTGGCGGGCTGGCACTGTCGGCCTTCAGCGGCGTGCTGGGCGAGGGGCCAGGTCTTGGGGCCTTTCTGCTGCTGTATCTGGGAGGCATCGTCGTGTCCGATTTGCCCACGTACTTCCGCCACCGCTATGACCCTGGCTACCGCAGCCTCGGGGCGTCGGGCGGGGTAGCGTCGGTGCTGTTTGCGGCCATATTGTTTCAGCCTACCGGCAGCATCGGCATGATGTTTCTGCCCGGCCTGCGAATTCCTGGCTTTATCTGGGGCGTGCTCTACCTTATGTATTCCTACTACATGGGCCGGCGGCGCGGCGACAATATCAACCACGACGCCCACTTGTATGGCGCACTCTATGGCGTGCTCCTCACGGCGGCGCTGGTTCCGGGCGTAGTACCTTACTTTATTCAGCAAGTGGCTGGTTACTTGAGATAAGCAAGCGTAATTAAGCTGGTAAGGCGGCCAGAGTATCTTAATTGGAGCTGCGTGCGTAGAAGGAGCACAAACCTCTTTTACCAAGACATTCACCATGCATCACCTCCGTTCTTTCTCCAGCCGCCTGCCCGTACTGATGACCCTGTTGCTGCCGCTGCTGCTACTCACCGCCAGCTGCAGCCGTTTCAACGCCGATGGTAGCCTGGCCCCCTGGGGGCTGTTGCTACTGGCACTCGACATTTGGGCCTTCATCAGCATCTTTGGCCAGCCCTGGGACATTGGTAAGAAGCTGCTGTGGGCTGCCATCGTATTCTTCTTTCCCCTCGGTGGCCTCATCATTTACTACTTCTTCGGCCGCACCCGCTAAGCGCTAGCTCACGAACCAAAAACTAAAACGGCCCCCTCGCTACCAAGCGAGGAGGCCGTTTTTCGTTGTGCTGAGTAGCTGACTTCAGCTAGCTACCGCCCAGTAGCTTTTGCTTTTCCAGGCGCGCCACGTGCTTCAGTAGTTCACCAGTGTTCGTGATTTCATTGGCTTGCCAGTGGCCGTCGGCCTGCTTACGTAGCTTTACCTCCAGCACCATCGTGGTGTCAAAATTGGGCTGCGTGAACTCGATGCCTACCAACGCTTCGTCGCCTTTTTCGGTGGTGTATTTGATGCCTTTGAACTTGCTATCAGCCCCCACTACGCGGCCCGCGAGGCCGGTGAAGGAGAGATTAACCAGGCGCTTGGGCGCGGCAGCATCGGCGGCAGCCAGCGAGCCGGTTTCCACATAGCGCTTTATTTCGGCATGAGCGGCCTTGGTGAGCTGCGGCTTAAGCAGGCGTAGCGCGCCCTGCATGGCGAAGCGCCCGCCGGGCACTAGCATCCCCACTACCGAGCTTTGATTGGCTACATCATCTACGAGGTGGCCAGTCAGCGCGTCCACGTCCACGTAGCGCTCGAAGGTGGTGAGGTCGTGCGTTTGGGTAGCCGCTGCTGCCTGCATCAGCGCGTAGCTCGGGCCTGATTTCAGCGAGTTGTAGTAGTAATAGCCGCCCGCCACCACGGCGATAAGCAGCACCAGTAATACCAGTTTTTTCATGTAGGTAGACCGCGTAGCGGTAGTGAGAACACCGTAAAATTACCAGTGCGCGGCAGCCCCGCCGGTTGATGCTGCGAATATTCTGCCAAGGACTTTCCTGCGTATAGCCACTCATGTCTACTAAACCTGTCGCAAGCGCCCGGCCCGAGGTACACGGCCACCGGGGCTGCCGGGGCCTGCTTCCCGAAAATACCTTGCCTGCTTTCCAACACGCGCTAGCCCTAGGCGTCGACGCATTGGAGCTGGATGTCATCATTTCGCAAGACCACGAGGTCGTCGTGTCGCACGAGCCCTGGTTATCGGCCCAGCTTGGGCGCGGCCCGCTGGGCGAGCTTATCGAACCCACCCGCGAGCGCGATTATAACCTTTACCAATTGCCCTACGCCACCATCCGGCAGTGCGCGGTGGGGGAGTGGCCGCACCCCGATTTTCCGGCGCAGCAGCCGGTGCCCGGCTACCGCCCGCTGCTGCGCGAGGTGCTGGCCCAGGCTGAGGCAGCGGGCCACCCGGCCGTGCGCTATTCCGTCGAAATCAAGAGCAGCCCCGAGGGCGACGGCCTCTTTCACCCCGCGCCGCCGGTGTTCGTGGGCCTTGTGCTAGCCGAGTTGCAAGCGGCCAGCGTGCTGACCCGCACTACGCTGCTCAGCTTTGACCCGCGCGTGCTGCGCGCCGCCCGGCAGGTGCAGCCCGGCCTCGCGCTGTGCCTGCTGGTAGAGGAGGAGCTGCCCCCAGTGCCGACACTGTTTGCCGGGCTCGGCTTCGAGCCCGCCGTGTTCGGGCCAGATTTTCGGCTGCTGTCGGCAGCGAAGGTGCAAGCCATTCGCCAGACCTACCCCGCGCTGCGCCTGGTGCCCTGGACAGTAAACTCGCCGGCCGACCTGCAACTAGTGTTAGGTTGGGGCGTGGACGGCATCACGACTGACTACCCCGACCGCCTGCTGGCGCTGCTGAAAACTGTACGGCAGCCACACCGGCCAGCGTAAGTGCATCACTGAGCCAGCCGGACGTAAGCTAACGCGACATGTAACACCGTTTGCGAACACCCGCGACACGAAGAATAGAATTTAACAGGTATATTACAGATACAGCCAATGGACAGTAGGTGTTACACGGTGTAACGTATTAGGACTGTCAAGCGGAGTGGGTCGTCTAATTTGGTTTATACCGTTATGTAACACATATTTGTGTATCACCTACTGGCCGTCGCGATGCCTCATCAGGGCGAAATAGTGCAGGAAGCTATCAAGAACAGCGGTATCTCCATTACGCGCATCGTGGAGGAGCTGGGTATTACACGCCCGACTATCTACCGTAAGTTCAAGGATGATACACTGGATGTTAGTTTTGTGAGAAAAATTGGCGAAATTATCGGTCACGATTTCGCCCAGGATTTTACAATGCCCGAACAACATACTCTCTCCTTTGTAACATCAACGCCTAAAACGAGCGTTACAGCTAGTGTTACACCGCGTGTAACGCCCGCGCAACTCGCTGATTCCGACCTATCTCGGCAGCTGCTGGCGCTCCAAACCAAGTACATCGCCCTGCTGGAAGCCTACAATGAGCTCCTGCTAAAAGTGTACGGTCCGAAGTAACAGAAATGTTCCACGTGAAACATTTCTGTTTGCACGTGAAAAAACAAGTTCGCTAACCGATGGTGTAGTGCGTTACGAATGCGATACCAGCGGCGGCGCGTAGGCAAGCCGGTCAGCCCTTGAGCTATAAAAACACCACCTCCGTGATGACCTGCGCGCCGACCTCGGCGTTGAGGATTTCGAGTACGCGGGTCTTGGCCATTACTAGCTCGTGCTTGAGGGGGGCCGAGGTGAGGCGCACGAAAAGCTTGCCTTTACTTACGTAGACCTCCTTGGTTTTTTGGGCCACGGCCTTGCCCATCACGCGCTCCCAACTGGCTACTATCGTCACCTCATCGAGCTTGCCTTGCAGGCGGTAGGCACGCACCAGCGCTTCGAGGCCTTCCTTCAGCGGGATGATGTCGGCGCGGCGCGAGCTGGCCGAAGGAATCGGTTTTTTCATGGCAGGGGCGGGGAGGGCCCGCGTCGGAGCCGTGCCACAAATTTACGCCGCCCACTACCCGCCAGGTGTGGACCAACTCAAATAAGCGTGGCCGTGCCGGCATGCACTCGAAAGCGCCGGATGTCACTATCGATACCGGCCAGTGCCTGGTCGGTGCGCTCCAGGTTGGTGTCGGTGAGGAAAACCTGGCCGAAGGTGTGGTCGGCCACTAGCTGAAGCAGCCGGGCAATGCGCTTGTCGTCTAGCCGGTCGAAAATGTCATCGAGCAGTAGCAGCGGCTTGCCGCCGGGCGTGGGCCGGCTATCAGCGCTGGGGATGGCTGGGCGGTTGGCCAGCAACTCGAACTGCGCCAGCTTGAGGGCAATGACGTAGGACTTCTGCTGGCCCTGCGAGCCGTAGGTTTTCACGGGCAGGCCGTCCATGAGGAACACGAAGTCGTCGCGGTGCGGGCCCACGGTGCTGCGCTGCAAGGCCAGGTCTTTGCGCTCGTTGGCCAGTAGCAGGTGCCGGAAATTCTGGCCCGGCAGTTGACTCTTATACTCAAGCTGCACCTGCTCGCGGCCTTCGGCTAGCTGCCCGTAATGGCTTTGGAAGACGGGGGTAAAGGCCGCCAGAAAGTTGACGCGCAGCGCCGACAAGCTTTCGCCCATCGGGGCCAGTTGGTCATCGAGCGCTTGCAGATACAGCGCATCGAAGCCGTGCCCGCTGCCATGTTGCTTGAGCGTAGCGTTGCGCTGGCGCAGCAAGCCATTATACTGAATGAGCAGGTTCAGAAACTCTGGGTCAAGCTGCGATTGCAGGCTATCGAAGTAGCGCCGCCTTTCCTCACTACCCTGCCGGATGAGGTCAGTGTCGTAGGGCGAGATAAGCACCGCCGGGTAGCGGCCGATATGGTCGGCCAAGCGCTCGTAGGGCTGCTTGTCGTGGGTTAACGTTTTCTTCTGGCCCACCCGCAGGCTCACCTGAATGGTTTCGGGCCGGTCGAGCAAGGGTGAGGAGAACTTGCCTTTAACCACGAAAAAATCGGCTCCTTGCTTGATACTCTGGCTATCAAGCGCCGTGAAAGCGCTCTTGGTGAGGGCTAGGTAGTGGATGGCGTCGAGCAGATTGGTTTTGCCGCTGCCGTTGTCGCCGATAAAGCAATTGATGCCGGAACTCAAACTCAGGTTGGCTTCGTCGTAGTTTTTGAAAAACAGCAGGTGGAGCTGGTCGAGCGTCATCAAGGAAGGTTGCAGAGAGTACTAAACGGGATTACGTAACTACGGATGGAATTACGTAATTTCGCCCTCCCAACGCGAAAATATATACCCCAAATTATGGCGGAGTCGAAAGTAAAGGAGGCGTCGAAGGGCGCGAAAGGTAGCAGCAACGGCGCGCCCACGCCCCCGGTAAAAACTGCCGACGAGGCTACGGGTGTCGAGACGATGCAGCAAGCAGCCATTGCCCAGGAAATGCCCGACGCGCACCAGGGTGCCGAAGAGACCAACGCGCCGACCGCCGAATCGCCGGCCGAGCCCAAGTTTTCGAAAGAAACCTACTTGACTTGGTACGAGCAGATGCAGCTCATCCGCAAGTTTGAGGAGAAGACAGGGCAGCTCTACGGCCAGCAAAAAATCAAGGGTTTCTGCCACCTCTACATCGGCCAGGAGGCCTGCGTAGCCGGAGCCGTGTCGGCGCTGGAGAAAGGTGATAAATACATCACCGCATACCGCGACCATGCCCACCCGCTGGCGCTGGGCACCTCGCCCAATGCCGTGATGGCCGAGATGTTCGCCAAGGTTACTGGTTGCTCGAAGGGCAAAGGCGGCTCGATGCACATGTTTGATAAGGAGGTTAATTTCATGGGCGGCCACGGCATCGTGGGCGCGCAGGTGCCGATGGGCGCGGGCATTGCCTTTGCCGAGAAGTACAACAAGACCGGCAAGCTCTGCATCTGCTACATGGGCGACGGGGCCGTGCGTCAGGGTGCCTTGCACGAGGCCTTCAACATGGCCATGCTGTGGAAGCTGCCTGTGATTTTTGTGGTCGAAAATAACGGCTACGCTATGGGTACGTCAGTGAAGCGCACGTCTAACGTGACCGAGCTCTACCACATCGGCCGCGGCTACGACATGCCCTCCGAGCCGGTGAACGCCATGAACGTGGAAGACGTGCACGACGCCGTAGCCCGCGCTGCCGAGCGCGCCCGCGCCGGCGAAGGTCCCACTTTCTTGGAGTTTAAGACCTACCGCTATAAGGGCCACTCGATGAGCGACCCCATGAAGTACCGCACAAAGGAGGAGCTCGAAGAGTATCGCCAGCGCGATACCATCGAAGCCGTGCGCCACACCATCCTCACGCACAATATGGCGACCGAGGACGACCTCGCCGCCATCGATGAAAAGATAAAGGCCCAGGTGCTTGAAGCGGTGGACTTCGCCGAGAAATCGCCCTATCCCGATGCCTCTGAGCTGTACGAGGATGTGTACGTGCAGAACGACTACCCCTATATTCACGACTAATAATAGTAACTTGCCACCCGGCCGGGGCATTTTCGCGACGGCCTCATCTGCGGCGCGGCTCGCTCTGTAGCGAGTCGCGCCGTTGAGCTATCCTAGCAAATGTCTAAAATTCCCTACACCGGCAAGACGCCCGGCGCCCGCCAGCCCCGCCCCGTTTCGACCGACCCATTGGCTCCGGCCGAGGAAACCTACGTAACCGAGAACCCGCTGCTCGAAGACCCCGACGCGCTGGCCGCCCGGCTGGCCGACTCGGAGGACTTCGTGCGCCGCAACCGCAACCTGCTGCTCGGCGCGCTGCTGGCGATAGTGGTGGTAGTGGGTGGCTTCTTTGGCTACACCTACTGGCGCACCCAGCAAAACGACCAGGCGCAGGCGGCCATGTTCCGCGCCGTTGATAACTGGGAAGCCGACTCGCTGAAGCGCGCGCTGCAAGGCGATGGCAGCAAGCTGCCCGGCCTGAACAAGGTAGTGAGTGAGTACGGCGGCACCAAGGCCGGCAACCTCGCCGAGTTCTACACCGGCGTGGCACTGCTCAAGCAAGGCAAATTTGCTGAAGCCTACACGGCCCTCGACAAGTTCAGTTCGGACGACTACCTCGTGCAAGCCCGCGCCTACTCGCTCATGGGCGACGCGCAGCTAGAGCAAGGCAAGGCCAAGGAGGCCGCTGACCTCTACGCCAAAGCCGCCGACTACAAGTCCAACGAATACTTCACGCCCGGCTACCTGCTCAAGCAGGGCGTGGCACTCGAAGCCGCTAAAGACAACGAGGGTGCACTAAAAGCCTACAACCGCATCATCGACGACTACGCTACCGCGCAGGAAGTAGGCGAAGCCCGCCAGGCCAAAGCCCGCTTGCAACAATAAGCGCGCACTGCGACGCTTTCAGAATCGAACGGCCCTCTTCTCACACGGGAAGAGGGCCGTTCGGCTTTTGTGGCCTTGCCAATGGCGTACTTTGTCACTTGGCCAAGAAAGGGCGCAAGCAACGCTACCAGAGCCGTAGACCGGCCAAGTCAGAACAACTCAACCTTTACTTGCACATAATGGCAACCTCCTTACAACACCTCAGTACCTACGACAGCTCGGGGTTCATCGACATTAGCGAAAAGCGCTTTGGGCTGGTCGTGGCCGAGTGGAACCGCGAGCTCACCGACACGTTGAGCGCTGGGGCCTACGACACGCTGCTCAAGCACGGGGCCAGGCCCGAAAACGTATTTCGCAACACTGTGCCGGGCAGCTTCGAACTGACACTGGGCGCGCAGCTATTGGCCCAGCACGAAGAGGTTGATGCCGTCATCTGCCTGGGCGTGGTGATACAGGGCGAAACCAAGCACGACGACTACATCTGCCACGCCGTGGCGCAGGGGCTCACCACGGTGGGGCTGAAGTACAACAAGCCCGTCATTTTTGGGCTCGTCACGACCAATACATTAGAGCAAGCCTGGGACCGCGCCGGCGGCAAGCACGGCAACAAGGGCGTGGAAGCTGCCGTGGCCGCCATCCAGATGCTGGGCTTTTAAGCTAAACACTTTCAAACCACCAGACTGGCGTTATCTTTGCGGGCCTAAGTGCTTCTCTACGAGCTTGGCCGCAGCATTGCCGGGTGGGCAAACTACCCGATACTAAACCATTTAGCTAGGTTTGGTGTTCGGCTGCTGTGCTGGCGTTAGCCGGCGGTTGACTTACTACCTTTTATGCCTTCCCTGTAATGACTGAGGAAAACCTGCGCTACTCGCGCGAAGATTTGGCGGAGTTCGATAAGATTATCCAGGAAAAGCTCACGGCCGCCCGCAAAGAGCTGTCTTTCATCAAAGAAACGCTGACCCGCAACAACGAGTCGGGCACCGACACCACGGCAGCCTCGCTGAAAGTGCTGGAAGACGGGGCCGAAACGGCCGAAAAGGAAAGCCTCAACCAGCTGGCTTCGCGCCAGATGAAGTTCATCCAGCAGCTCGAAAACGCCCAGCTCCGCATCAAAAACGGCACCTATGGCGTGTGCATTGGCACCGGCAAGCTTATTCCGAAGGAGCGCCTGCGCGCTGTACCCCACACCCAGCACTCGATAGAGGCCAAAATGGCCCGCCGCGACTAAGCAAAACGTTACTCCCTGGCCCGGACCCGTGGCTGGCGCGTGAGCGGCCAGTCGGCGGGTCCGGGCCTTTTTTATAGCAGGTTGCCCCGCCGGTTTGGGGAGGCCAGCTGGCGCTACTGCCGAAAACCAAAAGCTGGCCCACCAGTACATCATTATCCGCACCTAGCAACCCGCATAATCACTATGGCGAAGCAAGATTTCTCAAATAATAAGTCGGACCGGCGCGGCCCGGCCGGCGGCAGCGGCCGCCCCGAGCGTTCTAACCGGCCCCAGGGCCGCAGTGGCTATGAAGGCCGTGGCAATAGCGGCAGCTACGGGACCCAGCGCGGCGGCGACCGGCCTGCGGGCCGGGGCGAGTACGGGGGCGCGCGGCCGGCCTTCGGGCAGGGCGGCAAGTTTGGCAGCGGCCGGCCCGGCGAGGGTGGTAGCCGCGGTGGATTCGGCGGCAGCCGTTCGGGCGAGGGCGGCAACCGTGGCGGCTTCGGTGGCAGCCGCTTCAACGAAGGTGGTAGCCGGGATGGCTTTGGTGGCAATCGTTCGGGCGAGGGCGGCCGGCCAAGCTTCGGCGGCCGTTCTAATGACGGGGGCAATCGGGGTGGTTTTGGTAGCGGACGCTCCAGCGAAGGCGGTACGCCAGGGGCTTTCGGCGACCCCAACCGCCGGCCCTACGGCGGCGAGGCCCGGCCGGCCCGGCGCTTCGACGCCAGCGAAAAAAAAGAATCGCGGGGTGGCAGCGACGAGCGCGGCGAGCGCCCGGCCTACCCGCCCAAAGCCATCTGGCAGGGACAGCCGGTGCGCTATGAAGGCAAGCCCACGGTGCCCCGGGGCGTAGCTGGCGAGCGCAACCGCAAGTTCATCAAGCGCGACCCCAACGCCCCGGCGGATGAGACGACGCATCGCCCCGCCTACACCGGCCGCAACGAGCGCTCGGCCTTTGAGGAGCGCGGTGCGGGCAAAGCCGCCAACTACGGCAGCGACCGCCCCTTTCGCCGCGAAGGCGGCGAGCAGGGTGAAGGCCGCCCCGAACGCCGCAGCTTCGACCAGCGCGATGGTGGCGAGGAGCGCAAGCCCTACGGCGAGCGCGGCGGCAACAACTACGGTGACCGCGAACGCAAGCCCTACGGCGAGCGTAGTGGTAGCAGCTTCGGCAACGACCGGGGCGAGCGCAAGCCCTACGGTGAGCGCAGCGGTAGCCGCGAAGGCAGCGGCTACGGCGACCGTGAGCGCAAGCCTTATGGCGACCGCGACGGCGGCTTCGACAAACCCCGTAGCACCGGCGAGCGCCCTAATGCTAACGCCTTCCGCGAGCGCCGCGAGGCCATGCGCGATGCCGTGCGCGGCGGCCGCGCCTCGGGTACTACCTACGGCCGCGCCGACAAGCCCAAGTATGGCGAGAAGCCCGGCGAAGCGCCCGACTATAAGAACCTCAAGCACTACGAAAACGACAAAACGCGCGGCAATAAGCGCCGAGCCAGCGAAGAAGACTTTGGCACCGAGGAAATGCGCCTGAACCGCTACATCGCTAACGCGGGCATCTGCTCGCGCCGCGAGGCCGATGCGCTCATCGCGTCGGGCGAGATTCGGGTGAATGGCGAGGTAGTGACCGAGATGGGCTACAAAGTGCAGCCCACCGACACGGTGCAGTACGGCAAAACCAATCTCAACCGCGAGAAGCTGGTATACGTGCTGCTCAATAAACCCAAGGACTTTATCACGACCACCGACGACCCCGAGGGCCGCAAGACGGTGATGGACCTCGTGGCCAATGCCTCGAAGGAGCGCATCTTCCCAGTGGGCCGCCTCGACCGCAACACCACGGGCCTGCTGCTCTTCACCAACGACGGCGAAGTAGCGCAGAAGCTCTCGCACCCCTCGCACAAAAACAAAAAAATCTACCAGGTAGAACTCGATAAGCCGCTGACGGCCGAGCACCTGCGCCAGATAAGCGAAGGCTTGGAGCTGGAAGATGGTAAAGCCGAGGTAGACGATGTGGCCGTGGTGGCTGGCAACCCGCACTTCGTGGGCGTGGAGCTGCACATTGGCCGCAACCGCATCGTGCGACGCATCTTCGAGCACCTCGGCTACGACGTAGTGGCGCTCGACCGCGTGCAATACGCCGGCATCACCAAGAAAGACCTGCCGCGCGGCAAATGGCGCTTCCTCACCGAGCAGGAGGTTATTCGCCTGAAATACTTCATGTAATTATGTCAAGCTAGTAGCCATTAGCTGCCGGCGGTTAGCTCTCACCAAAAGAGAAGCTAATTACCAGCAGCTAATGGCTAATAGCTTTTAATACCCATCTAGTAGCTACTTGCCAGGCGAGGAGCTATTAGATAACAGCCAATGGCTAACAGCTCACTAAAAACGCTCGCGCTCGACCTGGGCAATACGGCCCTGAAATACGGCGTCTTCACGGCGGCGGGTTTGCAGGAAAGCGGCGTACTGGCCGCGCCGGGCGAGCTGGGCGAGCTGTGGCGGCGCAATCAGCCCGAGCACGCCATTCTGGCGTCGGTGGCAAGCGAGGCCGAAGCGCAGCCTTGGTTGCACGAATTGCGCGACGTGGTAGGCCGCATTTTGCCATTGCGGCCGGGCTTCACGCCCGTGCCGCTGCACAACGTCTACGCCACGCCCCACACGCTGGGGGCCGACCGGCTGGCTGGCGCGGTAGGGGCGGGACATTTGAGGCCCGGCCAGCCTACCTTGATTATCGACGCGGGCACGGCGCTGAAATTCGATTTGGTGGCTGATAATACTTACCACGGCGGCAGCATCGCGCCGGGTTTGCGGATGCGGCTGCGGGCGCTACACACCTTCACGGGCCGGCTGCCACTGCTCGAATTGCCCGCGCCCGATGCGCCGGTGCAACTAATTGGCGACTCCACGGCCTCTTCGCTGCTGAGCGGGGTGCTGCGCGGGGTAGGGGCAGAGGTAAACGGCCTGGTGGCCAACTACCGCCGCCGCTACCCCGGCCTGGGGCTGGTGCTGGCGGGCGGCGACGCGGCGTATTTGCAGCCGCGGCTGGCTGCGGCTCCCGGCTTTATCTTTGTAGTCCCCGAACTGGTGCTAATCGGCCTAGACCGGATTTTACGCTATAATGTTGACCGATAAAAAACTACTGCTGGCCGCGCTGACGGCCGCGCCGCTCGTGCTGGCGGGCTCGGCGCTGGGGCAAGGCCTGGGCAACTCGCCCTACTCGCGCATTGGCCTGGGCGACATCGAGGGCAACCTGGGGGGCGTGCGCCAGTTGGGCATGGGCGGGGCCGGCCAGGCCGCGCCCAACACGGGCAACATCAACGACCTGAATCCGGCCCTGCTGGTGTACGTGCCGCGCACCATGTTTGAGGCGGGTGCCAGCGGGCAGTACAAAACGGTGAGCAACGCTACCAACTCGTACCGCACGGGCAGCATCACGCTGGCGTATCTGTCGCTGGCCGTGCCCATTACCCGGCGCTGGTCGTCGGCGGTGGGCCTCAAGCCCTACAGCTCGATAGACTACGAGGTAAACTCGACCGGGGCCGTGAACGGCGACCCGTTTGCCACGGCTTACAAGACGTACAGCGGCACGGGCGGCTTGTCGGAAGCCTACTTTGCTCACGGCATTCACGTGCTACGCGATTTGAACATCGGCGGCAGCGCGTCGTTCTTGTTTGGTACGCTCGACCAAAGCAACGGCACGGCTATCACGACCAGCACCGTGGCCGCCCAGCAACTGGTAGTAGAGCGCGAACAGCTGCGCTACGCCGATTTCCTGTTTCGCGCCTCGCTGCACTACCGCCACAAGTTTGGCAAGTCGCTGAACTTGAACGTGGGCGGTACCCAGACCTTCCCGACCAATACCAGGGTAACGCGCCAGCGCACCCAGGAGCAGCAGGATGCCAACCGCGCCACCATCGCGGGCACTACCGTAAACCTGGTCAACGACGCGGGCTACACCTTCATCCCGATGCTGTCGCAGGGTGGTATTTCGGTTGATAACGGCCGCAATTTCTCAATAAATCTCGATGGCAGCTGGCAGCAGTGGTCGAAGTTTCAGGCGTTTGGCGACGGGCCGGCGTCCCGGCTCGGCAATACCTGGCGCGTGGCGGGCGGCGGCGAGTTCACGCCCGACCCCGGCTCGGTGCAGCGCTACTTTCAGCGCGTAACCTACCGCGTGGGCCTCAGCGTGGCCCAGATGCCTTACCGCCCCGGCGGGCAGGTGCTCTACGACCGGGCCATTCACTGGGGCTTCGCGTTTCCGCTGCCCACGGCCACTTCGCTTGAGTCGACGCTCATCAGCTTGGGCTTTGCCTACGGCGTGCGCGGCAACACCGACTACCTCTACGGTGGCAGCACCGGTGGCAGCAACGTGCGCGAAAGCTACCTGCGGGCCCAGCTTGGCGTGACGCTCAGCAACCGCTGGTTTATCAAGCGCCGCCTTCAGTAAGATGCTGGCTTTCAGCTACCGCTACCTGCTGGCCGCCGCGCCGCTGGCCGCGCTGGCCCTGGTCGGCTGCACCGACAAGGAAACCGCCGCCAAGCCCATCGTGTACACCGGCCCGCTCATCGAAACCACCAACGTGGAAACGCTGGTGAGCGACTCGGCACGCTTGCAACTGCGCCTCACCGCGCCGCTCGAGCAGCAGTACGAAAGCGGCGACATGTACTACCGCCAAGGCGTGCATGTGCAGGTCTACGACAAGCCCGGCAAGGTGGTAGTGAACACGATGGAAGCCAAATTTGGCCAGCTTGACAAGGCCAAGCAGCTCTACATCATGCGCGGCGACGTGCGCGTAGCCAACGTGCCGCAGCAGCAAACGCTGCGCACCGAGGAGCTTTTCTACGACAAGCTCAAGCACAAAATCTACACCGACACGGCGATGGCCGTCCGCATTCAGACCCCCACCGAAGTGCTGACGGGCTACGGCATGGAAGCCAGCGAAGACTTTTCGCGCTACCGCATTAAGCGCCCGGTAGGCACCTTCACCTTGCAGCAGGCGCAGCAACAGGGCATTTAAGCAGCCATGATAAAATTCGATAAGTCGCTGCTCAAGACGGTGTTGTTTGCTTTTGGTGTGGTCACTTTCGTGATTGCCACCTACCAGACCGTGCTGCAAAACGACTTGGTGGGCAACTACTGGATTTACATGGTTTCGCTGAGCTGCTGGCTGCCCCTGCAATACTGGCGGCGGCAGGAAGCCCGCCGGGCCAAGGAAATCGAAGTGGCCCGGCAGGTAGCCGAAATGAACAAGCCGGCTACCAAGAAAAAAAAGAAGCGGTAGGGTGCAGGGCTTGCCCCCGCCCGGCGTTGTTCAGTTCGTGTTAGTTCGGAGCATCGCCGGGCGGGAGCAAGCCCCGCACCCTACTGGCAACGTGCAGCTTGGCGCTTTCGGCAAATTGTGGTTATTTTGCGCCTCATTTGACTTGGTGCGCTTAACATTTTTGAGTTTATAAATGGCTTTAATTAACACGATTCGGGAAAAATCGGGGGTAGCCGTGGGCGCCGTCGCCATCGGCATGCTGCTTTTCATCGTGGGCGGCGACCTGATTGGGGGCCGCAACCGCCTCTTCGGCCGCAACGACCAGGTAGTGGGCGAGGTAAACGGCGAGAAAATCGAACTGCCCGAGTTCACGGCCGCGCTCGAGCAAGCCAAGCAAAACTTCACCCAGCAGCAGGGCCGCCCGCCCGACGAGCAGGCCCTGAACTACCTGCGCGAGCAAACCTGGAACCAGCTGCTGGCCCGCCGCGCCTACCAGCCCGAGTTTGAGAAGCTGGGCCTCACTACCTCCGACGAGGAGCTGATAGACCTGGTGCAGGGCGACAACATCACGCCCAGCCTCAAGCAGGCCTTCACGGACCCCAAAACCGGGCAGTTCGACAAGGCGCGCCTGATTGACTACCTCAAAAACCTCGACAAGCTGCCGCCCGAGTCGCAGGCCGCCTACCACAACTTCGAAACGGCGCTGCGCGACTTCGACCGCCCGCTCCAGAAGTACAACGCCCTGCTCAAGAACTCGGTGTACGTGACCTCGGCCGAAGCCAAGCGCTTCGACGAGGCCCAGAACGCCAAGGCCAGCTTCCGCTACCTGTTCGTGCCCTACAGCAGCGTGTCGGACTCGACCGTGAAGCCCACCGACGCCCAGCTGCAAGACTACCTCGACCGCCACAAGGGCCGCTACAAGGTAGAAGCCGGCCGCAGCATCGAGTACATCGTGGTGCCCGAGGTAGCCAGCAAGGAAGACAGCGCCGCCATCCGCCAGAGCATGGATGCGCTGGCCCAGCAGTTCCGCACCGCGCCCAACGACTCGCTCTTTGCCAAGCAAAACTCGGAGCAGCCCTACAGCGGCGCTTACCTGACTACCACCCAACTGCCGCAGCAGCTCACCGGCCAGCCACTGACCGTGGGCCAGGTTTACGGCCCGTTTGCGGTAGGTAATACGCTGGCTATCTATAAGGTAACCGGTGAGAAGCCCAAACCCACGGTGCAGGCCAGCCACATCCTGTTCAAGACCGAGCCCAACATGACGCCCGACGCCGAAGCCGCCGTGAAAAAGCAGGCCGAGGAAGTACTGGCGAAAATCAAGGCCGGGGCCGACTTCGCGGCGATGGCCAAGCAGTACGGCAGCGACGGCACCAAAGACAAGGGCGGCGACCTCGGCTATTTCGACAAAACCAGCATGGTGCCCGAGTTCAGCAAGGCCGCTTTTGGCGCGCCCGGCCTGGGCTTGCTGCCCACGCTGACCAAGACAAACTTCGGCTACCACATCATCAAAGTGACGGGCAAGAAGTCGGAGAACACCTACCAGGTAGCCTCGATTCTGAAGGCCGTGCAGCCCAGCGAAGCCACCCAGAATGCCACCTACGAGCGCGCCCAGCAGCTGAAAGCCGACGCGCCCGACCTGGAGGCTTTCCGCCAGCTGGCCGCCAAAGACAAGACCCTGCAAAAGCAGGAAGCCAAAAACCTCGACGCCAACGCCCGCTCGGTAGGCAACATCCAGAACGCCCGCGAAATCGTGCGCTGGGCCTTCGGCTACGGCCCGGACGGCAGCAAAACCAACGTCGGTGACGTGCAGCTGTTTGACATCGGCGACCAGCACATCCTGGCGGCCCTCGTGGACACCCGCGAGAAAGGCACCGCCACCGTGGCCAGCATCAAGCCCGAGTTGACCGCCGCCGTGCGCAATGAGCTGAAAGCGAAGGAAATCATCGCTAAGCTGCAAGGCAAAAACGCCTCGCTCGAAGAGCTGGCCAAAATTGCCGGCAACGGCGCGGTAGTACAAACCGCCGAGGGCGTAAACCAAAGCCAGAGCACCATCCCCGGCGTAGGCTTTGAGCCCGACGCCGTAGGACGCGCCTTTACCCTGAAGCCGGGCCAGAAATCGGCCCCCATCCAAGGCGAGCAAGGCGTACTGGTAGTGGAAGGCACGAGCATCACGCCCGGCGCGCCCGGCGACGTGAAGGCCGTGCGGACGCAGCTGGCCCAGCAGCGCCAGCAGCGCCAGGATGGCCTGATTTACGAAGCCATCAAGGCCCACGCCAACGTGAAGGACGACCGCTCGAAATTCTTCTAAGCGCATCGAAAATGAATAAAGCCGGCGGCTTCCGAGAGGAGGTCGTCGGCTTTGTTTTAGGGGAATGTTTGGTGTTAGGAGCGGCTGTGGAGTAGGTGAGGGCACCCTCAAAATCAGTGCTGGCACGGTAGGTAGGAGCAATCCACTGGGTTAGGTTTGTCTTTTAGACAGAAGCTACCTGATAGTCCAGCTTATTTATGCCAGATACTTCAGCCAAGAAAATTGCCCGGCTTGGGCTGTCCCTGTCGGGGGGCGGCTACCGGGCGGCTGCCTTTCACCTGGGCACCCTACACAAGCTCGATGAAATGGGTATTTTGCCGCGCATCGACGTGCTTTCCACCATTTCGGGCGGGTCTATTACCGGGGCGGCCTACTGCCTGCACCGGGGCGATTATGCCAGCTTTCAGGCGCGGATGAGCCAGGCGCTGCGCGAGTGCAGCGTGATAGGCCGCGCCCTGCGCTCGGGTGCGAGCCTGCGGTTCGGGCTGTTTTTGCTGGTCTTTTTGGGGGCGGCCGGGTGGCTGCTGTTTACGCCGTGGGCACCGTGGGCAGTGGTGGTACTGGCTGTGCTGGTGTGGCTGCTGCTCAAGTATCAGTTTCAGCTCTTTCCGGTCAGCCAGGAGATAGAGAAGGCATACGATGCCTTTTTCTTTCAGCAGCGGCCTTTGCAGGACTTGGCTGGGCAGCCCGGGCGGCCGCTACTGGCCATCGGGTCGTCGAACCTGCAAACCGGGCGGCCGTTCACGTTTTCGCGCGACTGGATGGGCGACTCAGCCTATTCCTACGCCCAACCACCAATTCAATTCGTGGCTACGGGGTTTCCGATTGCGCGGGCGGTAATGGCCTCGTCGTGCGTGCCGTTTGCTTTTACGCCGGTGGCCATTGCCCGGCCTTTCTTTCAGAATCCGGCCGACTACGACCGGGTTAGCCCGCGCCTCATCGACGGCGGCGTGTATGACAACCAGGGCATCCAGAAGCTGACGCAGCCCGGCAGCTACTACGAGTGCGACATCATCATTACCTCCGACGCGGGGCGCGGGCTGGTATTCAAGGAAAGCTACCGCAACACGGTGGCCTTGCTGCTGCGCACGGTGGACTTGTTTATGAACCGCATCAAGAATTTTCAGATGGCGGCCAACCTCTTTCAGCGCGTGGTGGGGCAGGGCAAGCCCGTGGCATATTTGTCGCTGGGCTGGCGGCTGGCCGACTGCATTCCGGGCTTTGCTGACAACATGGCGCAGGGCAACGTGCTGCCCAGCGTGCTGGCCGCCCGGCAGCTGCCGCAAGCGTGGATAGCCGCCCCTAAGCAGTACCGTGCCGATATTATCGCTTTTCTGGAGGCGCAGGTAAATTATCCGGCCCTGAAAGCCCGTGACCTGAGCGAAGAGGAGTGGAACATGGCCCGCAACATCGGCACCAACCTCACGCCGCTGACGGCCCGCGAGCTCGACGCGCTGGTGCGGCAGGCCCAAAACCTGACCGAGCTGCAAGTACGGCTGTACTTGCCCTGGTCTTTTCCCCACTGAAACCAACGCCCCGGCCATGCCCACGCCCACCAACTACCTGAACCTCGTGCGGCGGCCCGCTTTCCGCAAGCTGCGCGCCTATAGCTTCGACCCCTCGCTGTCGCTGCGCATGGATACGGCCCAGGTCAACGACCTGACGTACAAGGTAGCTTGGGAGGCACTCACGCCCGGCCCAGTGGGCGAGTACCTCGAAGTAATCGACTACGACCCCACGGTGGGCAAGTTTTACAAGCCCGTGGACCTTAACGACCGCTACGTGCTGGCCCAGGACGGGCTGGACCCCAGCGAGGGCCACCCGCAGTTTCACCAGCAAATGGTGTATGCCGTGGCCATGACCACCATCGCCCACTTTGAGAAAGCGCTGGGCCGCAAGGTGCTGTGGGCCCCGCGGCGGCTGGCGTATGGGCAAACCCCCACGCACGAGTATGAGGAGTTTGTGCCGCGGCTGCGCCTCTACCCGCACGCCCTGCGCGATGCCAATGCCTTTTACAGCCCCCTGAAAAAGGCGGTGCTGTTCGGCTATTTCTCCTCGGCCCCGGCCGACGAAACGCTGCTCATGCCCGATTCGCTGGTGTTTACCTGCCTCAGCCACGACATCATCGCGCACGAGGTCACGCACGCCATTCTCGACGGGATGCACAGCTACTACAATGAGCCCACCAATGCCGACGTGCTGGCTTTTCACGAAGCCTTTGCCGATATAGTGGCCCTCTTTCAGCACTTTACCTTTCCCGAGGTGCTCAAGCACCAGATAGCCCGCACCCGCGGCGACCTGGCTTCACAAAACCTGCTCGGCGAGCTGGCCCAGCAGATGGGCACCGCCATCGGCGGCTACGGCAGCCTGCGCGACGCCATCGGGCAGCGCGACCCGGCCACCGGCGAGTGGCAGCCCAAGGTACCTTCTGCCGACGACTACCGCCTGGTGATGGAGCCGCACGCGCGCGGCGCTATCCTGGTAGCGGCGGTGTTCGAGGCGTTTTTGGCCATCTATAAATCCCGCATTACTGACCTGCTGCGCATTGCCTCGGGGGGCAGCGGAGTGCTGCCGCAGGGCGAGTTGCACCCCGACCTGGTGGGCCGCCTCGCCGCGGAGGCCGCCAAAGCCGCCAGCCACGTGCTGAGCATGTGCATTCGGGCGCTCGACTACTGCCCGCCGGTCGATATCACGTTTGGCGAGTACCTGCGGGCCATTATCACGGCCGATGTGGATGCCGTGCTCGACGACCAGCGCGACTACCGGCTGGCGTTTATCGATGCCTTCCGGCGGCGCGGCATCTACCCTACGGGTATCAAAACCCTGAGTGTGGACAGCCTGCGGTTTAAGGTGTGGAACATCGGCGCGGCGGGCGCGGCCGAGAAGCTGTTGGCCGAAGCCGCCGGGCAGCAGTGGGCCAATGCCGACGGCGCGGATGCCGAAACCCAGGCACTGTTCGACAACATCAATACGTTTCTGCGCAAGTACGCCGAGGCCATCAAGTACGTGAGCGACCGGGCGGCAATCTACCGGATGACGAAAGACTTCATCCTGATAGTGCGGGGCGACGCCAACAAGACAACTTCCCGCAACTACGGCCTCTACAACCGCAAAGCCATCGGCTACTCCAAGTCTCGGGATTTTGCGCGTATCACGGGGCTCGTATTTCTGCCCGAGGCCAATAAGCTGGGCGTGCGCAAGTCGGACAAGCACGAGCGCCCATCGTTTCAGATTCAAAACCTGCGGCTCGTGAACCGCGTCGGGCCGGATGGCACCCAAATCAACCAGGTCGTATTCTCCATCGTGCAGCGCAGCGGCATCGTTGCTAAGCGAAACCCAAAAACCCGGGCCGTTGAGTTTGGCCACTACGTGCCAGTAGCGGGTAAGGAGGTGGCCCCGCGTGGCCCGCAGGAGCAGCGTTTCGATTTCAGGGGCGGCTGCACGCTCATCTTTGACCTTGATACTCAACGGCTGAAATACGCCATTTCCAAGCCCTTGCTGGATGTGCAGGCGCTGAGCGGCCCCGCCGGTGCCGCCAAAATCGACGAGGCCCGGCTGCGGCGGCAATACGACTACCTGTACGGTGAGGCCGGAGCCGGCCACAACGACTACGCGCTGTACTTTGGCGAGCAGCTACACCACCTCAGCGAGCCGTTTGCCTTTCTTCACCAGCATTGATACGTGGCCATGTCTACCCTGTCTTCTTTCGCCAGCCCGACCTCGGTAAAAGTACGCATGTACTGCCTGGGCACCGGCGACTGCTTCGTGCTGAAGTTTTGCGCCGCCGACGGGCGCCCGCAGTTCACCATGCTCATCGACTGCGGCAGCTGCGTGGGCAAGCCAGATGAATTTGCGCCCTACGTGCGTGACCTGGCCGAGTACGTGGAAAATACCATTGACCTGCTGGTCGTGACGCACGAGCACAACGACCACGTGAATGGCTTTGCGAAATGTCGCGACATCTTCGAGCGCATTGACATCCGGCAGGCATGGTTTGCCTGGACCGAAAACCCCGACGACCCCGACGGCCGGGCCCGCGACCTGCACAACAAGCGCCAGCGCATGCGCGAGGGCTTCGAGAAAGCGCTGACCCAGGTGAGCGCCGCCCAGGCGGCCATCGAGGTGCAGGCGCGGCAGACGGTCGATTTTTACCACCAGCCGGCGCAGGCGGCGCTAACGGCCTTCGTGAGCGGCCTCAAAACCCTGGGCGACATCAACCTGAACCAGCCCGAGCCCACCGAGCCGGCCGCAGCGGCCGGCAATTCGCTGGCCGGGATGCGCGCCATCAAGAAGCTGCTGAAGGATAAGAAGGTGCTGATTAAGTACCTCACGCCCGGCACCTCGCAGGAGGTGCCGCAACTGCCCGGCGTCAAATTTCACGTACTGGGGCCGCCGCTCGACAAGCAGTACATCTACAAAGACGGCAAGGAAGGGCGCGACGTATACAAGCGCAATTTTGCCATCGGCGAAGGCATTCTGGCCATGAATACCTTCGCCAACCTCGGCCAGGAGCTGACCGAGGCCGACCTGCCCTTTAGCGCGCAGTACGTGCTCGACCCGCCCGGTCCCGACGGCCAGCGGCGGCAAGAAGAGCTATTGAATAAGCTGAGCGAGCAGGCGGAGAGCCTGACCGACGCTACCGAAAAGCAGCGCCTGCTGAATATGAAAGCCTACCTCGCCAGCACCGACCAGCTGTTGGGTACCTACGCCGACGCCAAAAACCAGTGGCGCACCATCGAAAACGAGTGGCTGTACACCGCCGGCTCGCTGGCTATTCGGCTCAATTCGCATATCAATAACACCAGCCTGGCGCTGGCCGTGGAAGTAGGCGAAGGCGGCCCCGTGCTGCTGCTGCCCGGCGACGCCGAATACGGCAGCTGGGAAAGCTGGCACCTGCTCGATAAGTGGGGCAAGCTCACCAAAAGCGGCCTGCCCTTCGTGGAAGACCTGCTGAACCGCACGGTTTTTTACAAGGTGAGCCACCACCTGAGCTACAACGGCACGGCGCTCGAAAAAGGCATTCGGATGATGAACAGCCCGCGCCTGGCCACGATGGTGACGCTGGACCGTACCCGCATCTCGTCGCAGTGGAAAAGCACCATGCCCAACCACGCCCTGCTAGGCGAGCTGGTGAAGCGCTGCCAGGGCCGGTGCTTTATTATGAATGAGGCCGAAATAGACGCGCCGCCTTCAACTGTGCTCGACCCGGCTACGCTGGGGCCGGGCGTGTACGAAACCAAGCCGCACCCCACGGGCTCCGGCGCGCTCTACAAAGAGTACACCGTGCAGCTGTAGCGCTAGGGTAAGGCGCGCCAAAGAGGGCGGGCGCTTAACTTGGTGCGCCGAGCCAAGCGCCGGTTGAACGGTTGGGCGGCCGATTGCCGTTTAGCCCCCAAACGCCGCGTGGCACCCTGTTTCTCTATGGCTATTTCTTCGATGCGTCGCTTTTCGCTGTTGCTGCCGCTGGGCTGGGCGCTGGCCGCGCCCCTGCACGCGCAGCCCACGCAGGGCGGGCCGCCGCGCCCCGGCTCGTGGGCGCCCGTGAGCGGGGCCACGCTGGCCAAAGACTACGCCCGCCGGGGCGAGTACGACAAGGCCGTTTTCCTCTTCGGCCAGCTCAAGGAAGCCGAGCAAACCAGCCCCGCCGTGCTGCCCGACTACCTGGCCGCGCTGCAAGCCAAAAAGCAGTATAAGGAAGCCGAAAAGCTGCTCAAGAAAGCCATCAAGCAGCACCCCGAGGAAGGCGGCTACGGCGTGCTACTGGGCGGCGTGCTAGCGGCCACCGGCGACACGCTGGCGGCCAAAAAGCAGTACCAAAAGGTAATCGGCCAGCTCACGCCGACGCAGGTGGGGCCGGTGGCCGCCGAGTTTGGCCGGCGCGAGATGCCGCAGTGGGCCGAGCGCACCTACCTGCGCGGCCGCGAGCTGGCCAAAAACAACTCGGAGTACGCGCCGCAGCTCATCCAGCTCTACACCCAGGGGCAGCAGCAGGACAAGCTGCTGGCCGAAACCCTGCGCCTGGTGCAGCAGGACGAGCAGCAGCTGCCCTTCGTGCGCAACATGCTGCAAAACGCCCTGCACGACGAAAAAGACTTCGATACCCTCGACAAGCTGCTGCTCACGGCTGTGCAGGAGCACCCCGAGCAGGCCGCATACAGCGAGCTGCTACTGTGGCTGCAAGTGCAGCGCCACGACTTTGCGGGCGCGCTCATTCAGGCCCGCGCCCTCGACCGGCGGGCGGGCACCAAGGGCGAGCGCGTGCTCCAGCTGGGCAGCATCGCCGAGCGCAACAAAGACTACGAAAGCGCCATCGCGGCCTACGAGTACGTGGTGCGTGAGCAGCGTCAGGGGCCGTATTTCCAGGTGGCGCGCCAGCGCCTGCTGCAAGCCCGCGAAACCCAGGTGCGCGACACCTACCCCGTGGACCAGGCCAAGGTGCGCGCCCTGGCCACCGAGTACGAAAGCCTGCTCGCCGAGCTGGGCCGCACCCCCGACACCGCGCCGGTGCTGCGCAGCCTGGCCGACCTCTACGCCTTCGTGCTCGACGACAAGGCCAAGGCCATGAGCCTCTTGCAGGAAGTAGTGGCCATGCCCCGCGCCAGCGCCGACGTGGTAGACGCCGCCAAAACCACCCTCGGCGACCTCTACCTCCTGAAGGGCGAGCCCTGGGAAGCCACCCTGCTCTACTCGCAGGTGGAGAAGGCCCACCCCGAGGCCCCGCTGGGCTACGAGGCCAAGCTGCGCAACGCCCGCCTGAGCTATTTCGCCGGCGATTTCAAGCTGGCGCAGAGCCACCTGGATATTCTGAAAGAAGCCACCACCCGCGAAATCGCCAACGATGCTATGCAGCTCTCGCTGCTCATCCAGGAAAATACGGCCGAGGATACCCTCGGCCTGGGCCTCAAAGCCTACGCCGCCGTGGAGCAGCAGGTCTTCCAAAACAAGCTCGCCGAGGCCCAGACCGGCCTCAACAACCTACTGCGCAACTACCCCGGCCACGCCCTCACCGATGATGCCCTGTACCTGAAAGCCCAGCTTCAGCGCCGCACCGGCGACTACGCCGGGGCCACCGCCACCCTCAAGCTGCTCACCGAAAACCCCAAATTCGACGTGCTCAGCGACGATGCGCTGTTCCTGCTGGCCCGCATCCAGGAGGAGGACGTGAAGGACCGGGCGCAGGCCCAAACGCTGTATCAGCAGCTGCTCACCAAGTACCCCGGCAGCATCTACGTGGCCGAGGCGCGCAAGCGGTTCCGCAAGCTGCGCGGCGATGCGGTGCAGTAGGGAGGATATTACCAGCTCGCCCGCTTGTACATATTCATTATCGGTAAAAGAGAATGAACAAGCTATGACTTTATCGTAAGGGAATCGAAGAACCGGTGGTGCTGGGCATGGTCAACTAAACCCAGGCTGTCGGAAAGGTCCGCAGGACGAAAAATAAGATTATAGCCGACAGAATCCAAAACAAGGCTGCGCATATAGCGAACTCTCTGGTGGCCTGTGCGGGCATCCGCTGCGGTGTACTTAATCTCGATACCACTATAGCCAGCTGTTTGGAAAGAAGTGCGCTTGAGCAGGTGAGCCTGTTTCTCCTCTGCTAATGCTCCCTTAACAATATTGTCATAGAAAAGCCGACGCTGTGCAATGTCTGTTTTTTTAATTATTTGAGCTTTTGTCGTCGGAACGCGCATTATTACACATAGCCCTTCTGATGCTCGCGCTACCCATGCCTGCGTATGTGCTGGAGCTTGACCAGCTGGTAGCAACTGACCCACAACTAATGCTGTCGCTTTACTCGGTAACTGGACGGTGAGTCTTTTATCTATTGCGAAGGGCTGCCAAGTATCGGAAGCTGTGAAAGCAAGCAGCGGTAATAGTAATGAGAGGCGGGTGAGCTTCATGCTCGCGAAGATATGGCTATTCGTCAGGCTGTACACCCAGCCGCAACCAGGGTTACCGATGAAAAAACACGGAGGCAACCCGTGGATAAACTCCAGGAAACACTAGTTGCGGAATTTTGTGGCCGCATTTCGCCTCTTTCTCTGCTGCGGGCCGCCTGGCCGCAGCCGCCGCGCCCACCGGCCCCCAATCTCCTAGCATAGCCCTCTCGCCCGGCGAGAAACTTATGTACGTTTCCCCGCTCTCCGCCCGCCCTGGCGGCTCCCTCGCGCCCGCCGACGTAGTCGGCCCGCCGGTTGTTTTCAGCCAGCCCCAGGCCACCGCCGGCAAAGGCGAGCTGGGCACGCTGGTTGCGCTGGCCGCGCCCAGCCCCCGCTACCCGCTGGCCGACCTTACGGTGCACCCAAGCTCCGCCGCCACCGAGTTTACCATCGCCCTCACCCACAGCCGCGCTGAAAAAGCCACGCTGCAAGTAGTCAACCTGCTGGGCACCACCGTAGCCCAGCAAGCCGCCGACCTGCGCCCCGGCACCAACCGGCTACCGCTGCCCGTGGGCCAGCTCCGCGCCGGCCAGTATTTGCTGCTGGTAAAAACGGCCGGTGAGCTCACCACGCGGCACTTCACGAAAAGCTAGCCCGGCACGCGGTCTGCGAGTAGCTGGCCCAGCGCAATTTCGCAGTCAGTGTACGGGTGTAGAGACGCAATATTTTGCGTCTTGCGTTTGGTAACGTATCCTGACGCAAGACGCAAAATATTGCGTCTCTACATTGAACGGGTAGTTACCCGCACACCTCCAGCAGCATGGCTTCCAGCGTGAGGCCCGGCCCGAAGGCGCAGCTGAGCACCTGCTGCCCGGTATCGGCGGGCGTGAGGGTGGCCAGTAGCTCGCGCAGCACGAAGAGCACCGTGGCCGACGACATGTTGCCGTAGTCGCGCAGCACCTGGTAGGCCAGGCGGTTGTCGTGCGGGCTCAGGCCCAACGCTTTCTCAATGGCTTCCAGAATCTTGCGGCCACCGGGGTGCAGGGCAAAATGCCGGATGTCGGCCAGCTCGACCGGCAGCTCGCGCAGCAGCCCGGCCACCAGCGGCCCGATGCCCCGCTCGATGAGCGCCGGCACGTAGCCCGAAAGCGTCATCTCGAAGCCCGTGTCGCCGATGTGCCAGGCCATGTCGCGGGTGCCCTCGGGGGCCAGGCCGCAGTGGAAGGCGCGCAGCGCCAGGCAGGGCGCGGGGCCGGGCAGCGGCTGCCCCAGCACCAGCGCCGCCGCCGCCCCATCGCTGAAGAGGGCGTTGCTCACGAGGTGGTCGGCGTCGTGGCTTTTCTGGAAGTGCAGCGTGCACAGCTCCACGCTCACCACCAGCACCCGCGCCGTGGGCTCGGCCCGCACCAGGCTATCGGCCAGGCGCAGGGCATTCACGGCCGCGTAGCAGCCCATGAAGTTAACGCAGGTGCGCCGCACGCTCGTGGGCAGTCCCAGCGCCGACACCAGCTCAATATCCAGCCCCGGCGCGTACATACCCGTGCAGCTCACCGTGATGAGGTGCGTGAGGCTACTAGCCGCCACGCCCGGGGCCAGCGCCAGCGAGGCTTGCGCCGCCGCCACGGCCAGCGGCAGCGCCTCGCGCCGGTAGGCGGCCATGCGCGCGCTCACAGTCGGGAAGGGTTCCAGGCCGGGCGTGTTGGGGTAAAACTCGTAGTCGCCCGCCGCCCGGCCGTAGTCGGCCAGCACCGAGTGGCGGTGCCCGATGCCCGAAGCCCGGTAGAGCGCCCGCAGCTTGCGCGTGCCGTCCGCGTCCAGCTCCAGGGCCTGCGCCATAAAATCGGCAATGACGGGCTGCGCCAGGCGGTGGGGTGGGGTAGCGGTGCCAATGGCACCCAGGTAGCTGGGCATTCGGTAGTGGTTAATGAATAGTGACTAATGAATAATTGACTGACGGGGAATCGGTAGAGCTTATTCACCAACAACTGTTCATCGCCGTAATGTTACTTACGCAGCCCGGCTGGTTTCAGCGCGCCGATGTCCGGATTTTACTACGGTAGTGGGCCTGTCGGGCGCAGGGTTTCGCAAGGGTAAACCGCAGAGTCTCGTAGGGTGTTTGGCTGGATGTAGAGACGCATCTTTGCGTCTCGTCGTTGTTAAACTCGTCTTACGTGAGACGCAAAGATGCGTCTCTAAACCCGCCTAAAACGCCTGCCCGTGCGTCTGGCGCATCAGCGCCCGCACGGCGGCCGGCCAGTGCCGCAGGCCACCCACTACCAGCTCGCTCAGCACCGGCCCGCCAAATAGGCGCTGCACCGCCCGCCCCACGCGCAGCCGCGCCCCAAAGGTGCGCCGCCACGCCTGCGCGTAGGCCGCTTCCAGAGCCGGGCGCGGCAGCTGCCCGCGCAGGTACTGGCTGGCGAGCGGGGCGGCCAGCGCCGCCCCGTGCAAGGCCATTGCCATGCCATTGCCGCAGAGCGGCGTGATGAGGCCGGCCGCGTCGCCGAGCATCAAAATGTGCTGCTCCACGGGCTGCTTGGGGGCAAAGGAAATCTCGTTGATGACCTTGGGCTGCGCATACAGCCGCTCGGCGTGGCGCAGGATGTCGGCCAGGTGCGGGTTTTGGGTCAATACTTCATTTTCTAGCGCAGCGATGGTACCGTAGGGCTTGAGATTGTCGCGGGTAGTGAGGTAGCAAAAGCACAGCTTGTCGCCCTCGATGGCCGAAATGCCCGCGTAGCCATCCCGAAAATTGTGCAGTGCAATGAGGTCGCGCGGGAAGCCCGGCAGCCGCAGGTGGTGCTTCACGCCGAGGTAGGGCGAGCGCTGCTCAAAAAAAGGCCGCCCGAGCTGCCGGTCCAGCACGCTGCGCTTGCCGTAGCTGCCCAGCACCAGCCGGGCCGTGAACTGCCGGCCATCGGCCAGCGTGAGGGTGTGGCAGTCGGCGGCGGCATCGTAGGCCACGTCGGCCACCGTGGCGGGCAGCACGAATTGCACGCCCCGCGCCAATGCCAGCCGATACAGAAAATCGTCGAGCGCGTAGCGGCTCACGCCGAAGCCGCCCAGGTCGAGCGGACTATCGAGGACGCGTCCGCCCGGCGACGATAGCCGGAACCGGCTGATGCTGGCCGGCCCCAGCGGCGCGGGGTCGGCCCCCAGCCGGCGCAGGTAGGGCAATACCTCGTGGCTCACGTACTCGCCGCACACGCGGTGAAATGGGTACTGTTGGCGCTCAACTACTGTTATTTGGTGCCCGCGCCCGGCTAGGTCGAGGCCGGCCGCCAAGCCGGCCAGCCCACCGCCAATAATGGCGACATCGGTTAACCCCGAAAAAATATTATCCGTAAAAGCTACCACTTTACCGGGCTAAAATTGACTTCTGCCATTATATTGCAATTTCGCTTAGTTTATGCCGACCCGGTTTTGTACTTTTGTAAAACCAAAGTCTTAGCTAGCCGTAACTTTAATCCCACCCAGCTAAGACATTCTGGTTGATAGTACTATGAAACAACGCTTACTATTCTTCGTGTTGACCCTGGCAGGCCTGAGCATGTTGCGCAGCGGCCAGGCAACGCCGACGGTGGCGCTGCCACCCGTGCATCACCAGGCAGTAGTGCGCGTCGGCGACGAGCGCACGCTCGTAGTCTACCCCAATCCCAGCACGGGCATCGTGCACCTTACCATCAACGGCCTCGAAGGCCGCCGCGCCGAAGTTACCGTGCTCAACGTAATTGGCACCGTGCTGTACCGCGAAACGCTCACCGAGCTAAGCGAGCGCTCCACCAAGACCCTGGATTTAAGCAAATTTGCCAACGGCCTGTACTACGTGAAGCTGGAAGCCGATAACTCCAGCCAGCTCTGCAAGCTCATTATTCGCTAAGTAACAGTAGTTCGCGCCATCTCTTGCTGGTTTGCACAAAAAAAGCAGCCCTTACCAGGCTGCTTTTTTTATGCGCGGTGGGCGGCTAGCGAGCGGCCACCGGCGCGGGAGTTACCAGGTTACGCACGCGGCGCGCCGTTTCGAGAGCCATGATAACCGTAGCGGCAACGATACCTAAAAGCAAGAACCACATAATAAAAAGCAAAAAAGGATGGGTAAAAGCGGGCCGGCGCGGCTGCGCCGCCCGCTTGTTACTTTAACCTGCCAATCGCGGCCAGGGTTATCATAAAATTAGGGCATTTTGCCCCGCGCCGGGCGCGGGAGTTTTCAGGTAATACCGAAAAGTAACTGCGCTTGTTAGCAGCTACTTAGGTAGGCTGAGCTCGCCGCTTTGCAGCAGACGGTAGAGGGTAGAGCGGCCCACGCGCAGGCGGTTGGCAGCGGCCACTACGTCGCCCTGCGTGCTAAGCAGCGCGTTTTGCATGATGGCCAGCGTTTGCTCGCGCAGCGAGGGGCCGGCGGCGGGGCTGCCGGGCGCGGCCGGCAGCTCGGGGCTGGCCGACGGGCTTTGCAGCGAAGGTAAGTCGCTGGCCTTGATGTGCTTGCCCTCGGCCAGCACGGCCGCCAGCTCTACCGTGGCCCGCAGCTCGCGCACGTTGCCCGGAAAGGGGTAAGCTAGCAATCGTTTGCGGGCTTCGGCGTCGAACGGGCGCACGGGCAGGCGGTTTTCCTCGCTGAATTTGCGCACGAAAAAATCGGCTAGCAGCAGCTTGTCGTCGCCGCGCGCGCGCAGCGGCGGTAGTTCAATAGGCAGGCCCAGGAGGCGGTAATACAGGTCTTCGCGGAAGCGGCCGGCGCGGGCCTCGGCAGCTAGGTCGCGGTGGGTAGCCACTACCAGACGCACATCGAAGGGCACGGGTTTGGAGCCGCCCACCCGCATCACTACCCGCTCTTGCAGCACGCGCAGCAGCTTGGCTTGCAGGGGCAGCTCCAGGTCGCCTATCTCGTCCAGGAACAGCGTGCCGCCGCTAGCTGCCTCAAAGTGCCCGATGCGCCGGCTCGAAGCGCCCGTAAAAGCGCCCTTCTCGTGCCCGAATAGCTCGCTTTCCAGTAGCTCGCGCGGAATGGCGGCCATGTTCACGGCCACAAACGGCTGCTCGGCCCGCTCCGACTGCTGGTGAATGGCGGCGGCCACGAGCTCCTTGCCGGTGCCGGTTTCGCCGGTTATTGACACCGTGATGGTGGTGCGGGCGGCCTTGGCCACCAGCTCGCGCACGCGGTGCATGCTGGCGTGCTCTCCCAGCAGGCGGCGGCTGGCCTGCGGGCAAGCGGGCTTGGTAGCGCGGGCGGGCGCGGCGGGCTGCTGCCGCAGCTGCGCCAGCAGTTGCCAGAGGCGGTCGGGGGTAGTGGGGTCTTTGACGAGGTAGTTGGTAGCGCCGTGGCGCATCAGCTCCACGGCGGTGCTCACATCGTTTTGGCTCGATACGAGTAGCAGGGCGGCTTGGGGCAGGTGCTCGCGCAGCTGCTGCACTGCCCGAAATATTGCCAGGTCGGGCCGGGGCCCGCAGTCGAACACGAGGGCGTCGGGCCGCTCATCGGCCCGCGCCAGGGCCAGGGCTTGCGCCACGGTGGCAAAGCGCCGCAGCTGGTGGTCAGGATTGCGCCCAAGCTGGTAGTCCAGGGTATTGAGGTAGGCTTCGTTATCGCCTAGCAGCCATACAGTAAGGAAATCAGTTGTAGTCATAGGAGATGGTCAGGCCGCTACTACGGATAAGTAAGCCGCCCAATGATAATAGATTATGAATAATATTGGAAAGGTTATAATAATTTAAATAAAAGGTAGCTTTTCTTCTTATACAAAAGTAAGTCATTTTTAGGGTATTACCCAATAAGAATGTCTAGTTAATGGAAAGCTGTGCCAGGATGGGAAAAAATGAGCGCAAAACGTTTTTCAATTTTTATTGATAATCAAATAATTAATTTCATGGCAACATCATTGGGGCGAAACGGGGGCACTCACCCTTCTTTTTCCTTCAGTTATGTTAATTCTTGCAAAAGTACTATTGGGTTCGGGATTTCGCATGGGTGCTGTCTGTCTGGCCTTTTTGGTTTGGATAGCTAGCCTGGCGGGGCCGGCGGCCCATGCGGCCGACCGCGTCTACTACTCCACCGGCGACAGTATCAGCGTATCCAGCGGCAGCAGCCGGGTCAGCGTAGCTACCAAGGTCCAGGCCGGGGCGCTGAGCCTAACGGCCAGCGTGCGCGCCCCCAGCCTGCTGGGGCCGGCGGCCACGGTACGCCTGCCGCTGAGCGGCGTGGCCCCGGGCGGCTACCGCGCCGGCGTGCTCATATCGACCAACAACACAGGCCTGCTGAGCACCCGCCTGCTCGAAACCGTGACGCTGCGCACCTACCTGCACAACGCCCTGCGCGAAACGCAGCCCGTGAGCGCCACCGTGCTACAACTGGCGCTGCTGGCCGCCGCCGGGCAGCCGCAGCAGCTGGAGTTCACGACCAGCCTGAGCTTCGATAGGGTAGAGGTGAGCTTCGACCCCGGCACGCTGTCGCTGAATTTGCTGGGCTACCCCACTACCAATATCCTGTATGCCTACGCCGTAGCGCCAGGCGTGCCCAAGCCCGTGACGGGCTACCTGTCGCAGTTTGGCAGCGGCACCAATGGCCTCTACAGCACCGCCAACAGCGCCAGCCTGCCGGTGGCCGTGTGCGCGGCCAGCACGGTAGTGAACCCGCAGTATGCCGTTGACAATAGCCTGACCAATTACGCCGCCTTTACCACGCTGGCGGGCGTGGGCTGCGCCAGCACGCTGCAAGTGAAGCTGGCGGGCACCGTGCCCGGCCAGGGCTACCGGGCGGGCTTCGTGGTGGGCAGCGCCGGCCTGCTCGACGTGGGCTTGCTCAACGGGCTGCGTTTGCGCACGTTTTTGGGCGGGGTCGAGCAAGAAGCTTCCGGCGCGGGCAGCCTGCTGAATGTGCAGCTGCTGGCCGACGACCAGGCGTTCGTGAGCTTTCCAGCCACCAAGGCGTTTGATGGCGTGAGCATCGAGCGCAGCGCTGCCGTGGCCCTGGCCAATGATTTGCGCCTGTACTACGGCTTCGGGCTGGCCGAAGACGCCTTCACGACCAGCCCCATCGTCACTTCCTACGACTTCAGCCAGCAGCGCTACACCAGTAGCCAAGGTGGGGTAGTGTGCGCGGGCTGCGGCAGCAACTTGGCCACAGCCGGGGGGCAGACGTACTTGCGACTCAGCCAGGGCATTGCGGCGGGCGGCACCAACTCGGCGCGGATGGAATTGAACGGCCCCGGCCTGGCTGGCAACCGGGCGGGCATAGTGCTGGGCCAGAACACGCTGCTGAACCTGGGCGCGCTCGCCAACGTGGTGCTGGCAACCTACGACGCGGCGGGCAACGTGCTCGAAACGGCCAGCTCATCCAACTTATTAAACCTGAGCGTGCTGCCCGATAACCGCCAGGAAATCAGCTTCCGCACCACGCGCAATTTTGCGCAAGTCGGCCTCATCATCAATCAAACGCTGGCCGCCTCCGCCGATGTCAACGTGTACTCGGCCTTCGCCGACGACCTGGGCTTGCTGCGAGTGCAGCCCGCCGCCGGGCCGCTGCCCGTGGTGCTCACCAGCTTTGGGGTGCGCCGCGCGCCCGGCAGCCCCGCCGCCGAGGTGGCCTGGGCTACCGCCAGCGAGCAGCGCAGTGCCTACTTCGTGGTAGAGCGGGCCACCCAGCCGCAGGCCGGCTTCGTGGCGGTGGGGCAGGTGGCGGCGGCGGGCAGTAGCACCGGCCCCCGCCGCTATACCCTGCGCGATGCCGCCGCGCCCACCCGCGCCACCACCTACTACCGCCTGCGCCAGGTCGATACCGACGGCACCGAAACCCTGTCGCCGGTGGTAGCCCTGGTGGCGCTCGACGGGGCCGGCGCGGGCTTCGTGCTCTATCCCAATCCTGCTCCGGCCGGCGCGGTCACGCTCAGCTTCGATGGCCCCGTGGCCGAGGGCACGACGGCCGTTATTTATTCGCCGGTGGGCCAGGTGCTGCGCCGGCAGCCGGTGCGGGCGGCGGCCGAGCAGCCAGCTACGGTGTCCACGGCCGGGCTGCCAGCGGGTATCTACTACGTGGTGCTGCACGATGCCGCCGGCCAGCCGCTGGGCACGCAGCGGCTGATAGTCAGCAATTAAGAATCGCTTCCTGCATCCTTGTTCTTCATTCTTGTTTCCTTAATTGTTAGGTGAGTTAGCTTTTAGTTGAAAGAGCCGCCCCGTAGCACGGAGCGGCTCTTTTGGTTTTGGGCGCTAGGACCGATTTCAAGTAGCGGCCGATAGCTCGACCCAGGCCGGGCAGTGGTCCGAGTGCACGGCATCGGGCCAGAGGCCGGCGTCGTGCAGGCGCGGTAGCAGCGCCTGGTCGAGCAGCAGGTGGTCGAGGCGCCAGCCCACGTTGCGCTTTCGCGAGCCAGCGCGGTAGCTCCACCACGAGTAGTGGCCGGTGGCTTCGGGGTGCATTTCGCGGAAGGAGTCGCGGAAGCCGTCGGCTAGAAAATCCCGGAACCATTGGCGCTCCTCGGGCGTGTAGCCGGGGCTGTTTTGGTTGGCCTTGGGGTTGTGCAGGTCGATGGGCGTCTGGCAGCAGTTGTAGTCGCCCCCGATGATGAGCGGCCCCACGCCGGGCTCTTGCCGCAGCCGCGCCACGTAGGCCCGGAAGTAGTGCAGCCACGCCACCTTAAAGGCCTGCCGCTCGGGCCCGCTCGTGCCCGAGGGCATGTATGTGTTCAGCACCGAAAAGCCCTCAAAATCTAGCCGCAGCACGCGGCCTTCGTGGTCGTACAGGCTTTCGCCACAGCCCGTTACCACGGCCCTGGGCACCGTGCGGCTGAAGGTGGCTACGCCGCTGTAGCCCGGTTTTTGGGCGGGGTGCAGGTAGGCGTGGTAGCCTAGCGCCTCAAAGCCGCTCACGTCGAGCGGCGTGGTGCCGGCCTTTATTTCTTGCAGGCACAGCACGTCGGGTAGGGTAGTGGCCACCCAGTCGAGCAGGCCCTTGCTCAGGGCCGAGCGCAGGCCGTTGACGTTGTAGGAAACGATTTTCATATCGCTGATTTTCGGTGATTAACCGTGAGCGCGCTGATTGCTTGGTGTGCTGGGTCGGGTGTCATTGTGAGCGTAGCGAAGCAATCGCACCAGAGTGGAGCCCGGTTAGCGTGGCTGAACTGATGCGATTGCTTCGCTACGCTCGCAATGACAAGCGCTACTCCTCGTTTTCCAGGTCGTCGAAGTATTCCAGGATGTGCCATTTTAGCATACGCTCCTGCTCTTTGAGGTTGGCGAAGGGTACGGGGTTCAGCAGCTTGTAGTGTGGCCAGCCGTCGGCGTCTACCCGCGCTAGCTCGTAGTGGCCGCTGAGGCTGAAGAGCTTGCAGGTGGCAATGTGCATGAGGTCCTGCTTTTGCTCCTTGGTAAATTCAGCCACGCCCTGCCCCAGCTCCTGCACGCCGATGAGCAGTAGCAGCGCGTTGAGGTCGGGCCGGCGGCCAAAGCGCGCGTGCAGGTCGGCCATCAGCGCTTCCCAGCGAGCGTTGAAGTCGGCTTCGCTTTCGGCTGAGTGGCTATCGGCTAGGTTGTTAGTGGGCATGGGGCGGCTGGGTAGGCGAGTGGTGCGCCGCGCCCAGGGCGGCCTCGGCGCGCAGGGTTTCCCAGTACTCGACGGCCCGGCGGAAGTGCGGAATCACGATGCTGCCGCCGATGAGGTTGGCGATGGAGAATATCTCGAAAACCTCGTCGTCGGAGAGGCCTTCCTCGTGGCACTTGCCGAGGTGGTACTTCACGCAGTCATCGCAGCGCAGCACCAGCGAGCAGGCCAGGCCCAGCATTTCCTTCACCTTCACGGGCAGCGCGCCCTCGGCGTAGGCGTTGGTATCGAGGTTGAAGAAGCGCTTGATAACCTTGTTGTCGTAGGACATGACCCGCTCGTTCATGCGCTGGCGGTAGTCGTTGAAATCGGTGGTAAGGGACACGGGAGGTAATTAAAAATTAAAAAGTATGAATTAAAAATTCAGGTTTGCCGCTTGGCGGCGAACTTACGGCTCATAACCGTTTTCCCGCCGAAATGATGCTGCGCCCGTTGCTCACCGATTTGCTGGCCTTGTTTTTTCCGCACGTCTGCCTGGCCTGCCAAGAACCACTGGTAGCCGGCGAGCACCACCTCTGCACCGCCTGCCGCGCCGAACTGCCCTACACCGATTACCACCTGCTGCCGCCCGATGAAAACCCACTTGGCCGGCGCTTTTGGGGCAAGCTGCCGGTGGCGCACACGCTCAGCTACCTGCGCTTTTTGCGGCACGGCCGGGTGCAGCACCTGCTGCACCAGCTCAAGTACCAGGGCCAGCAGGGCGTAGGCAAGGCGCTGGGCCAGCTCTACGGGGCCGAGCTGGCCTCGGCGGGCCTGGCCCCAAGCTTCGACCTCATCGTGCCTGTGCCGCTGCATCGCCGCAAGCTGGCGCGCCGGGGCTTCAACCAAGCCGATGCCTTTGCTGAAGGCCTCGCCGTCGCGCTACCTTGCCCTTGGAGCGCCACCGCCCTGTGCCGCACCGAGCACACCGCCTCCCAAACCCGTAAGAACCGCGCCGAGCGCTGGCAAAACGTGGCTACCGTCTTCGAAGTAGCCCGGCCCGAGGCCGTGGCCGGCCGCCGCATTTTGCTGGTCGATGACGTGTTGACCACCGGCGCCACGCTCGAAGCCTGCGGCGCGGCGCTGCTGGCAGCCGGGGCCCAGGAAATCAGCATCGCCACGATAGCCTGCGCCGAATAGACCGCAGATTCAAACGGATTTTTAAGATTTAACGGATACGCCTGCTGCGCAGGCTGGCTATGCGGGAGTAAAGTGGTGGGGGAGTTGTTTGAAAGAAGCGGATGGATTGAGGCGATAGCTGAAATACCAGCAAATAAGAAAGGCCACCCAATCGGGCGGCCTTTCTTATTTGGAGATAATTAAACGTTTAAAACTTAACCCGCATAGCCAGCCTGCGCAGCAGGCGTATCCGTTAAATCTTAAAAATCCGTTTGAATCTGCGGTCTTACTTGTTGGAACCAGCGTTAATCATCGCGCAGCGGAAGCCAATGGTCGCCGTGGCCGAGTCCTCGGCCATGAAGCGGCGGGTACCGGGCGAGAGGTAGTAGGCCACATCGCGCCACGAGCCGCCTTTGTACACGCGCACGTGGTCGTCAATCAGCGACTGGTAGCCCTTCTTGTCGTATTTCGACTCGGGGTCACCCACGCCGTTGCGGCGGAAGGGGTTCAAGTCTTCTACGTCTTGGTACGAGAGGGGGCGGTACACGTCCTGCACCCACTCGTTCACGTTGCCGGCCATGTTATACAGGCCGTAGTCGTTGGGCGGGTAGGCGTACACGTAGTCCGTAATCATGGCACCGTCGTTCAGGCTGCCCGCGATACCGGCGTAGTCACCCCGGCCGCGCTTGAAGTTAGCCAGGAACTGACCCTGCTTCTTGCCATACGGGTTGCGGGTCGAGCGGCCATCCCAGGGGTAAATGCGCTTCACTTCCTGGTTTTCGTTGCCTACTTCCTGCACGCCGACGAGGGCCTGGGCGGCAAATTCCCACTCGGCCTCGGTGGGCAGGCGGTAGTTGGGCAGCGAGGTGCCGGCTTCGATAGAAGGCGCGCCTTTACCGTTGGCGAGCGCGCCGGCGGCGGCACCAGTGCCACCTTCGGCGGCCGTGCCAGTATCACCTTTTTTCTTCTTTTTGCCAAACAAACCTTTCTTCTCGCCGCCGCCTTTGGCCGCGAGGCCTTCGTTTACCTTGGCCGTGCGCCAGGTGCAGTAGCGGTCAGCTTGTAGCCAGTTTACGCCCACTACCGGGAAGAAGCGGAAGCCGGGGTAGCGCAGGTAGTAGGTTACGTAGGGGTCGTTGAACGACAGGTCGCGGGCCCACACCGTAGTGTCGGGCAGAGCGGCCTTGTACTGCTCCTCGGTCGAGTCTTTGCGCAGATAGTGCAGGTACTCAAGCCAGTGGATGTTGGCTACCTCTGCTTCGTCCATGTAAAACGAGGCGATGGTCACCGTGCGCTCCATGTTGTCGTGGGTGTTGGTCACGTCCTCTTCGGTCGTGCCCAGGATGGTGCGACCACCCTCGATGTACACCAGACCCGGGCCCACGGGCGCTTTCTCAAACTCCGACACCTTCATGCCCTCGTCGGTATTGTATTCGAGGCCGGTAGTCGAAGAGCTTTTGCCGGGGTTGTCGGCCGTGCCGAGAGTCTTCTTGTTGCAGCTGGCCAGGGCCAGGGCTCCAACAGCCAGCAGACTCATAGTGGAGGTGAACTTCATATACAAACTGGATGCTGGGCTAAAGTGCTAAATATAATTACGCCTAATTTGGCTACAATATTACAAAAAAATTAGAACGCTGGGCAAGGGGCGAGCGGATAATTTTTTCGGCGCAGCCGCCGGTAAGCGTTTTCCTGCTTGTCAAACGCGCGCAGGGTTAAACTTATTTCGTGCGCACCGCCCAAATCCTTAGCTAGTTGGCTCAGGCCGGTGTCGTAGCTGTAGCCCACGCGCAGGCCCCCAAACTCCACGCCCACAACGGTAGCGAGCACGTGTTGAGTGCCCGTTTTTTTATCAAAATTCAGGTTCCGGTACGTCGCGCCCAGCGAGATAGGCTGCGCGATAAAGTACAATCCGGCCTCCGAGCGCGCCGAGCCGCCCTGATGCGTGTAGGAGGCCACGGGGGCAAAACTTATCTCGCGGGCATCGTTGGAGCCCCGCCCAAAAGTAGGTTTTTGCAGGAATAATTTGTAGCCCGCGCTCACGTTGAGGCGCATGGGCAGCACGGCCTGGGTAGCAAAGCCCAGGTCGGGCTGATTAAGATTCTGGCCCGATAAGCTCAGCCAGGCCTGCTCGGCGTATAGCACCGCTCCGAGGCCCAGACTCAGGTAGTTGCGCGGGGGCAGGCCGGCCAGGCTTTCGGCCGAGGGCCCGAGCGCCGAGCCGTCGGCCCCGAGCTGGTCGCCGAACACAAAGTTGTCGTAGCCCACGCGCTGGCGGCCGTAGCCCACGCTGGCCCCGCCGCTGAGGGCGAGCAATTTGGTCAGGCGCGTGTGGTAGGCGTACTGGGCCGCCGCCTCGAAGCGCGTGTAGCCCGCCTCGCCGGCCCGGTCTTGGTTTAGGCGCAAACCCACGGCGTGGTGCTGGCCAGGCCCTTGCAGGCGCAGCTCGCCGGCGAGCTGGGTAGTGAGAAACGCGCCTGCCAGCTGCGGGTACTGGTTGCGAAAGCTGAGCGTGGCGCTGCGGTCGTCGAGCAGGCCCGCAAAGGCCGGATTCAGCGCCTGCCGATTAGCCAACGGCTGCGAGAAATACACGTCCTGCGCCCGCGCCGCCGGGTGCGCCAGCGCCAGCAGGCCCACGGCCAGCAGCGCAAAGGGCCAGCGGGCGGCCAAGTTAGTAGACGTATACTTCAGCAAAGCAATAAATTAAGGCGGCGGGCGGCGCAGGTAGCCGTTGGATTATAGCGGTTATTCTTTGCAAGTATGCGGTGAATTGCCCGAATGCGCAAGCTAACGCTACCGACGCAAAAAAGTCGGGCGGGCCGCTTATTAAAGCAGCCCGCCCGATTCAAACGCTAAAAGCGGCGCGTTTATTTCTTCGTAATCGTAAACTCTACGCGGCGGTTGAAGCGGCGCGTTTCTTCCTGCTCGTTGCTGGCGATGGGCTGCGTACCGCCAAAGCCCTTCGTTTGGAGGCGGTCGGCCGAGATGCCTTTGCTCACCAAGTACTTCTTCACCTCGTTCACGCGGTCCTCGCTCAGCTTCACGTTCAGGGCCGGGTCGCCCTGGTTGTCGGTGTGCCCGCCGATAAGAATTTCCAGCGTCGGGTACTGCTTCATGGTCTTCACGAGGCGCAGCAGCTCGGGGAAGGAACTGGGCTGCAAGTAGAACTTGCTCTGCGGGAAGAAGATGTTGTTGAGGCGCACCTTCTGGCCCACTTTGAAGGGCACGAGGTACAAGTCCTGGCTTTTCTCCGAATATTTCTCGCTGGCCGCCACGTCGAGGTTGGCGTTTTCGGCCAGGTACTCGGGGGCTTCGGCGCGCATGCCGTACTGCACGCCGGCCGGCAGCACGATGGTGTACGAGCCATCGATGGGCGAGCTTTCGGCCACGCCAATTTCCTCGCCCGTAATCAGGTTTTCGTAGTGAATAATAGCCCGTATCGGCTTCTTGGTCACGGCGTCCAGTACCTTGCCCTGCACCAGCGTCACCACGTCGGGCTTGAAGGCGGGCGCGAGCGCGATGCGGAAAATGTCCTTCGAACCGTCGATGCCATCGCGGGCTGATACCAGGTAGGCGTCCTCGCCGGCGGCCGAGAGCGTGTAGTAGGCGTCAAAATCGGGCGAGTTCACCACCGGGCCGAGGTTGCGCGGGGTGCTCCACTTGGTCCAGGTGCTGTCGAGGCGCTTCGAGTAGAAAATATCGCTCTTGCCGTAGCCGCCGTGCCCGTCCGAGGCGAAATACAGCGTCTTATCATCGGCCGCTAGGAAGGGCGCGAAGTCCGAGCCCGGCGTGTTGATGGTCTTACCGAGGTTGATGGGCTTGGTCCAGGTGACGGGGCGGCCGGGGCTGTCCTGTTCGCCCACCGGGATGGGCTTGGGGAAGCTCACGTATAAATCCTGTCCGCCCACGCCCTCGGGGCGCTGCACGGCCATCAGCAGGGCCTTGCCCGAGGTAGCGATGAAGCCGTCGATGTGCTCGGGGTCGTCGTTGCGGTAGTTGTCAATCTGCACTTTCACCGGGGCGCTCCACCCGCCCGGCGAGCGGCGGCTGGTGCTGAAGCCCTTGGGCTCCATAAAGCCATCGACGTACACGCCAATGAGCAGCGCCTGCTGCCCGTTGGCCGACACCGAGGCCAGGCCGTTGGGGTCTTCGGGGCCGTTAGGCGGGGTGCCCAGATTTTTGGCGATGCCCCAGGTTTTGCGCTGCCCGCTCTCCAGCTTCGAGTACCAGATGTCCTGCGGGTCGCGCGAGCCGCCGCGGTTGCCGGGGTGCCCCTGCCGGGCAAAAAACAGCGTGCGGCCATCGGGCGAGATAACCGGGTGCGTGTCCACGTATTTGCTGTTTACGTTGGGCCCCAGGTTTTTGAGGGTCGAGTCCATCTGCACGGTTTCGACCTCGGAAGCAGCATTTTTGAAGTCCTGCTTCACAATCTGCACGTCCACGTTGGCCACCCCGATGGCGTCAATCTGGTTTACGCCCTGCACCTTGGCCGTGTTCATGGTCACGCGCGCCCCGATGGTCAGGTATTTCTCGGGCTTGAATTTGACTTGGAGCGTGCGAAACGCCACCGGAATGGGGCCGGGGTTGTCGTTTTTATAAACTTCGTGCTTGTTGCCCTGCGTGTCGATAAGCTCGATTTTAGTCACCGAGCCGGGGTTAAAGTTCTCCACCACCGTTACCTGCTGGGCCTTCACCGAGCGCGCAAAGCGCACCTCGATAAACTCGTTGGAGCCGTCCTTGGCCGGAATCCAGGCCTCGTTGTTGACCTCGCCGAGCGGCAGGGCGTTGGGTGCGCTCAGCACCTTTTCGGGCGAGTAGGGTTCCCTGCCCTTGGCTTTCTGGGAAGAAACATCGACCACTTTGGCCGCCCACAGCACGGTCTGGGCCTTGGCAGCCGAGGCGGCCAGCGTGAGCCCCGCCACGAAAAATAACTTAGGAAAAGAAACAGAATACAATTTCATAACTCGTAATTAATCGTTCTTAAAGGCTAAAATAATGCTGCAAGATAATATAATCCTATAATTCGTGCCTTTGCCGTATTGCTACTACGAACGTACTACCAAATGGACTAGTCTGCAAATGACCAGCTTGGCCGCCGCATCTTTGCCCCATGAACACGCCCGCCCCGCTTGCCGTTTCCAGCTACGACTATCTTATTGTGGGCGGCGGGGCGGCCGGCCTCAGCCTAGCCTACCACCTGGCCCACGAGCCGCGCCTGGCTAGCCAGCGGGTGCTGCTCATCGAGCCCGAGGCGGTGAAGGCCGACGACCGCACCTGGCGCTACTGGGCCGTGGGCCCTACCACCTTCGAGGCGATAGAAGCGCGGCAGTGGAAGCAGTTTTTGCTGCGGGCCCCCGGCTTCGAGCAGGTGCTGGCGCTGGCCCCGTTTCGCTACCGCATGGTACGGGCCGCCGATTTTTATGCCCACGTGCAGCAGGCGCTGGCCGCCCGCCCGGCGCAGTTCACGCGCCTCACCGGCCGGGTAGAGGCGCTGTCCGAAGCCCCTGATGGCCAGGGCGCCGTGGCTACCCTGGCCGATGGGCAGCAGGTGCGCGCCCGCTACATCTTCGATAGCCGGCTGCCCAAACTAGAGCGGCAGCCCGACCGCTACCGCTACCTGGAGCAGCATTTTCTGGGCTGGGAAGTCGAAACGGATGCTGATGCCTTCGACCCCGACACGATGCAGTTCATGGATTTTCTGGTGCCGCAGCACGGGCAGGCGCGCTTCGTGTACTCGCTGCCATTCACGGCGCGGCGGGCGCTGGTCGAGTTCACCGTGTTTTCGCCGCAGCGCCTAGCCCCCGACGAGTACCGCGCCGAGCTGCGCCGCTACCTGGCCGAGCGGCTGCCGGGCCAGCCCTACCGCATCGTGGGCGAGGAAAGCGGCTCCATCCCCATGACCGACCACCCGCTGCCGGCCCAGGTCAGCCCGCACATTCTCAACCTGGGCACGCGGGCCGGGCGCGCCAAACCCAGCACCGGCTACACTTTTGCGCGCATCCAGGCGCACTCGGCGCGGCTGGTGGCGGCGCTGGCCACTACCGGCCACCCGCCCGCCGACCCCACCGGCGACCAGTGGCAGTTTCACTGGTTCGATACGCTGCTACTTGATATCATGCAGCGCCGGGGCGAAACGACCCGTGATATTTTCGCCCAGCTTTTCCGGCACAACCCCGTCGCGCGTATCCTGCGCTTCCTGAACGAGGAAACCAGCTGGCTTGATAACCTGCGGATTATGAATTCGGTGTCGGCCGGGCCGTTTCTGCGCTCGATAGGGCAGGTGTTGCGCGGGCGGCCGGGGCAGCGCGCGGGTGGCGAGCCCGGCGCTTAGCTGCCGCAGCCCCCGCACCCGCCGCAGCCACCTCCCCCGCAGCCGCTACCGCCGTCCGAGCCACCACTGCCCCCATCGGCCCCGCTAGAGTAGCGCGGTGGCACCAGCAGCTCGCCAATATTATTTAAGCCGATGCTACCGAGCCCGCTAATGCCGAAAAGCGCGGCGGTAAGGGCTACGAAGTGAGTAGATGGCGTGCCACCGCGTGAGTGTCGCACCTGGCTGCGGGTAAGGCTTAGCAGGGCCGCGCCCCGGCCCGTGGCCCAGGCCCCGTGCTGGTGAAAATACACGCCCGCCAAGGCCAGCGCAATTAGCGAAAACAGTAGAAAGCCCACCGGTCGGTCGCGGTTGAGGCCCACAATCACTTTCACGGCCCCAAACGCTCCGAGGGCCAGCACGGTAAACAATGGCAGCTTGTCAAGCTGCCGCTGCCGCTCGGGCGTCAGGAGTAAGCCGTTTGCCAATAGTTTGTTATCAATGTCTTTCGTGGCTTTAAATTCCGCTAGGTTGGCCCGCTCGCGCACCGCGTTCAGGTCCGTTCCGGTGAGGCTGATAAGCTCGTACACCGCGAGCTCGTAGGGGTCGGCGGGCGGCGGGAGGTGAGTAGCGCGAATAACCTTTTGCTCGGGCAGCAGCCTGATGTGGCCACCGTAAGCCAGCGCGGCCAGGGCGCTGTCGGCCAGTAGCTTTCCGCCTTCGGCCAGCCGCGCCAGCTCATACGTACCCAGCGGCGAACCCAGGCAGGGCTCCTGCGGCCCGCTGCCCCGGTGGCGCAGCCACAGCGCCAGCGGCACCAGCGTGAGGCAGAGGCTCCAGAACAAGAGTAAAAAGTCGGCCCCGTACCAGTTGAATGGGTTGAGCGGTAGCCGGGCCGAGCAGCCGGCCAGCACCAGCGCGCCGGCCAGCGCCGCGCCTGCGCGCCAGTCGAGCGCGCCACGTAGGTGCAGGCGCGGGCGGGGCACCAAGAAGTAGCGCCTGCGGTTGAGGCGCTGAAAGTAAGGGGCTTCGCCGAAGCGCCGGGCGGCGGGCGGCCAGATGTCGGCCGGGGGCGGCGTGCCGAAAGCGGCACGGTAAGACTGCAACGTTTGGGCGTACCAGTCGCGGAATTTGTGACCCTCGGCCGCGCCGCCCTTGGTAGGGCCGTGGTGCAAGGCAAAGCCCAATACCTGCCCGCACAGCTCGTCCCAATACGAGTGGGTGTACACCAGGTGCAGGTGCCAGGCCTGGTCTACCTCGTCGGAGGGCGTGACGGGGTGGCCGCAGGTAGCAGCCAAATACAGAAACTTCTTGTATTCCAGCGCCGTGCGCTGGGCAAAAGCAACGGGCCAGCCATTGTCGCGGGCCAGGCGCTTGGTGAAGGAGAACTGCGCCGCGCCGTCGAGGTCGAAGGCTAGCAGGCGGGCCCACAACGCGGAAGCGGCGGCCAGCAGGGGAGGGTTAGACGTTGACATCCGGCAAAAAGCTGAGTGAGTGGAAAGCAGATAACCACAAAAAAAGTCGCGGAGCCACACCTCATAGGTGAGCTCCGCGACTGCGTCTTAAACCCGGAAGAGAGAAGCATTACCAGAGAGCTAAATCCCTACTAACGTTCGCGTTGAGTTGCTTGAATTAATACTCGTCCTCGTTGAACATGAAGTCCTCCTTGGTCGGGTAGTCGGGCCACACCTCCTCGATGTTCTCGTAGGGCTGGCCGTCGTCTTCCAGGCCCTGGAGGTTTTCCACTACCTCCATCGGGGCGCCCGAGCGGATAGAGAAGTCGATGAGTTCGTCTTTGGTAGCCGGCCAGGGGGCATCTTCCAGGTAGGAAGCGAGTTCGAGAGTCCAGTACATAGTAAAAGAAAAGAGAGTGCGTGAAAAAAGGTACGTAAATGTAAGCCGCTGCGGCGACAACGGCGGAAACCCACCCAGGGTTAGCGGCGGCTAGGCCGCTGCAGTGGCACTAAAGATGGCAATGAGCTCAGTCTTAGTTTGAATCTTGCGCTCGAAGGTGCGGATTTTTCCTTGCAGCAGCTGCCGAAACTGGTCGTTGGCGGCGGCTGGGCTCAGCTTTTCGAGGTTGTCGCGCAGGGTTTCGAGCTCCTGCTTGTCGCTTTCGATAAACTTGCGCAGGGCTGTGACGGCGGCCACGGCGCGCTCGCTATTGCTCATGGTAGTGCCCTCGGCCTGGCGCTTGCGCAGGTAGTAGTCGAGGGCGCTCATTTCAAACACCTTGTCGCAGGCCAGCATAAAGCGCTGCCACAGGCGGTCGCTTTCGGGGCCGCGCACGGCCCCGCTCTGCTTCCACTCGGCTTGCAGGGCCTTGGCCTGGGTCACGGCCTGGTTGCTGGGCGTGCCGAGCAGGGCCTCGGCGCGGTTGGCCAGCTCGCGCTTGCGCAGCAGGCTTTCCTCGGCCGACGAGGGTACCGTGGACCGGCCTTCCTTGGCGGCGGCCACGCGCTGGCTTTCGATGTGGTTTTTAAGGCGTTCGAAAAAGTGGTTGTTCGCCGCCCGGAACTTGGTCCAGAGCTCGGCGGCCTGCTTTTTAGGCAGGTTGCCGTTGACCTCGCGCCAGGCGCTTTGCAGCAGCTTAAGCTGGCGCGAAGTCTGCTCAAACTGGTCGGAGTTTTTCAGGCTTTCGGCCTGCTGCACGAGGTCGCGGTAGCGCTCCACGGTGCGGCGCGCCTGGGTTTTACGGTCGACCTGGAAGGCTTTGCGGCGGTCGAAAAACAGCTGCACGGCGCTGTGGAAGCGGTTTTCCAGGCTCTCGGTCAGCTCCTTGTCCACGGGGCCGGTTTTCAGCCAGGCCTGGCGCAGCTCCTTCACCTTCTCGCTGGCCACTATCCAGTCTTCGCTGCCGGCAAGCTCGGTGGCCTGCTCGATGAGGCTGGTTTTGGTGGCCAGGTTTTTCTCGCGGTTGCGCGTCACCGACACCTTCAGGCCGTCTTCGGCCTCGTGCAGGCGGCGGTTCAGGCTTTCGTAGTCGCCGAGGCCGTCGTGCTGCTTGGTTTGCTCCTGCAAGTGCAGGATTTTCATCAGGTAAGAGCCCTGATTTTCAGCGGTGGCCAGGCGGGCGAGTAGCTCCTCGACTTTGGCGTGGAAGGCCTCGTAGCGGCGGGCAAAGTAGCGCAGCGCGTCGTCGTCGGTGTCCTTCACCTGGCCAATGCGGCGGGCCGGCTGCCCCAGGGTCGGGCGCAGCCACACGCCCCCATCTTCCACGTAGCCATACTGGCGGGCTTCCGTGAGCGGGTGGTCGGGGTGTTCCATGTGGAAGTAAGTGTAGGTCAGTAGGAAATCCGGGTGCAACAGAATTGGCTCCGGACTATGGAAAGAGAATGAAATACAAGTTTACGCGGAAATTCTATTGTTTGTCTTTTCCCGCGTTTGGTTTTGGCCGCGCAGGCCAAAATGCCGGGTTTTTAAAACCCCGGAACGACCTTTGCCCGGAAAGGTTCGCCGACGGGCGGGCGGCCCCCGGCCGGCCGCCGCCCCGGTTCATTCAGCTTCTCTCATCTCCACCATTCTATGTCCGACCAGCCCACCATTATTTTCAGCATGGCGGGGGTAAGTAAAATTTACCCGCCTCAAAAACAGGTACTTAAGAATATCTACCTGTCGTTCTTCTACGGTGCCAAAATCGGCGTGCTCGGCCTCAACGGCTCTGGCAAGTCGAGCTTGCTCAAGATTATCGCCGGCGTCGATAATCAGTTTCAGGGCGAAGTCGTGTGGTCGCCGGGCTACTCGGTGGGCTACCTCGAGCAGGAGCCTCAACTCGACCCCACCAAAACGGTGCGCGAGGTAGTAGAAGAAGGCGTGGCCGAAACCGTGGCCCTGCTCAAAGAATTCGATGAAATCAACGAAGCCTTCGGGGCCGAGGACGCCGACTTCGACAAGCTGCTGGAGCGCCAGGGTACCGTGCAGGAGCGCCTTGACCAGCTCGACGCCTGGAACCTCGACAGCAAGCTGGAGCGCGCTATGGATGCCCTGCGCACCCCGCCCGAAGAAGCCATTATCGGTAACCTCTCGGGCGGCGAAAAGCGCCGCGTGGCCCTGTGCCGCCTGCTGCTGCAAGAGCCTGATGTATTGCTACTTGACGAGCCCACTAACCACCTCGACGCCGAAAGCGTGTTCTGGCTCGAGCAGCACCTGCAGCAGTACAAAGGCACCGTTATCGCCGTAACCCACGACCGCTACTTCCTCGACAACGTGGCGGGCTGGATTCTGGAGCTCGACCGCGGCTCGGGTATTCCGTGGAAAGGCAACTACAGCAGCTGGCTGGAGCAGAAAACCCAGCGCCTGGCTAAGGAAGAAAACGCTGAAAGCAAGCGCGCTAAAACCCTTCAGCGCGAGCTCGATTGGGTACGCATGTCGCCCAAAGCCCGCCAAAGCAAGGGCAAAGCCCGCCTGGCCAACTACGACAAGCTGGCCAGCGAAGAAGCCAAGGACAAAGAGCAGAAGCTCGAACTGTTCATCCCCGATGGCCCGCGTCTGGGTGCCCAGGTTATTGAGGCCGCCGGGCTACGCAAGGCATTCGGCGACAAGCTGCTGTTTGATAACCTGAGCTTTGCCCTGCCGCAGGGCGGCATCGTGGGCATCATCGGGCCCAACGGCGCGGGCAAAACCACGCTGTTCCGCCTGATAACCGACCAACTGCAGCCCGACGCGGGCACCTTCGAGGTCGGCCCCACCGTGCAGACGGCCTACATCGACCAGCAGCACGACACGCTCGACGGTAGCAAGTCGGTGTTCGACACCATTTCGGGCGGCACCGAAACCATGCTCCTGGCCGGCCGGCCCGTCAACTCGCGGGCCTATGTCAGCAAGTTCAACTTCGCGGGCGGCGACCAGGAGAAGAAGGTGGGCAGCCTCTCGGGCGGCGAGAAAAACCGCGTGCACCTGGCCATGACCCTCAAGCAGGGCGCCAACCTGCTGCTGCTCGACGAGCCCACCAACGACCTGGACGTGAATGCTATCCGCGCCCTGGAAGACGCGCTCGAAAACTTCGCCGGCTGCGCCGTCATCATCAGCCACGACCGCTGGTTTCTGGACCGGCTGGCTACCCACATCCTGGCCTTCGAGGGCGACTCGGAGGTAGTGTGGTTCGAGGGCAACTTCTCCGACTACGAAGAAGCCAAGCGCAAGCGCCTCGGTGATGTGGAGCCCAAGCGCGTGCGCTATAAGAAGTTGGGGTAGGCCATCAAGCGGCCAACTCCTCCAACGCCCCGCCAGCTAGCTGCTGGCGGGGCGTTGGAGGAGTTGGCTTTTGCCTGCTGAATTAATAAATAATGAACTTCTGCGTCTGCGAGCCGCAGCGCAAAATATACAAGCCCGCCGCCAGCTGAGGCAGCGCTAGGCCCTGCGCTTCGTAGGCGGGGCGGGCATCGGCGGCCACTAGGCGGCCCCGGCTGTCGAAGACCTGCACGGGCTGGCCGGCTTCCAGGCCGGTGGCGTACACGGTGCTCTGGCTGGGGTTGGGCCACAGCGTGAGGCCAGCCAGCGAGCGCTGGGCCAGGTCGGCCACGGCCAGCACAAACTGTGCGTCGGCGTAGTAGCTACCTTTCCCATCGATGGAAGCGCCGCCGACTAGCGTAGTGGTCCCGAAGGTAGCCGACTTGCCTTGAAAAGAGCCGATTATCCGTAACTCTCCCTGCGGGCCAGCCGCCAGCCCTGCGGCCGCTTCGCTCCCTGCGCCCCCCGCGGCCAGCGCCCAGCGCCACTGGCCACGGGTGTCGAGCTGCACCACGCCCGCATCGGACTCGCCGCTGACCGCCACGGGTGGCAGCGCGCCAAAACGGGCCGTGGGGCCGCCTAGCGCGCCCGCCACGGTCAGGTTATCGCCTTGCAGCAAGATGTCCGCGCCATAGTCCATACCCGCGCCCCCGCCGAGCGCCGCCCATTGCCAGGTGCCGGCCGCGTCGAGCTTAGCCACGAAAAGGTCGCTGCTATAGTCGGCTTTGGTGAGGGCACTAGTGCCAAAGCGCAACGCATTGCTGGTTATACCCCCCGTCACGTAGGCGTTGCCGGCCGGGTCAACTGCGATGCCGTTGCCACTGTCGCGGTACCGGCCCCCAGCCTGCGCTACCCACTGCCAGGCTCCCGCCGCCGTAAGCTTGGCCACAAAAATATTGCTGAAGCCGTTGTTGGTCAGCCTGAAATTACCAAAAGTAGGCTGGTAAGACTCGAAGCTGCCCGTAATGTAGGGAGTGCCGGCCTGGTCGAGGGCAATGGCGTGGCCAAAATCGTAGCTGCCACCGGCAAGGGTAGCCCACTGCCAGGTGCCGGCAGGACTCAGCTTGGCCACAAAGACCCCGTAGCCCCCGCTGGTGAGCGTGGTGGTACCAAACTGCACCCGGCTGGTGAGGCCGCCCGTGACGTACACGGCCCCCGTGGCATCTATGGCCAGCGCGGTGCCGATAGTATTGCTGAAGTCATAACTGGGGCTGCCGGCCTGGGTAGCGCGCTGCCAGGTACCCATCGGGCTCAGTTTGGCTACGTATAGGGCCGCGCCATAACCGGGGTTGGTGAGTTTATAGGGGCCAAAGCTTATGTCGGCGCTCGTGGCAGAGCAGACAACGTACACGTTGCCTGCGTTATCCAGGGCAATGCCATTGCCGGTGTCGTCGGCGATGCCGGTGGCTTGCGCGGCCCACTGGTATTCGCCGGCCGCGTTGAGCTTGGCCACGTACACGTCGTAGTCGCCCGCCGAGACGAGCCGAATGGCGCCCAGCGCCAGCGTGTCGCGGAAGCTGCCGGTTACGTAGGTGTTGCCGGCCGCGTCGGCCACTATGCTACTGCCCTGCGCCTGGCGGCTATACGCGGCGCGTGGGGCCCCACCGCCGTTGGCCCAGGTCACGCTGGGCACCTGGGCACGGCTGGTAAAGATCAGGAGCAGGGCCAGTGCCGCCAGTAAAAAGCCCGGGATGCGTAGCTGAGTTGACATAGACAGGACTAGAAGGAGTAAGGTGAAAAAGTCCCTGAAAGTAGGTATTTCTGAAGTAGTAATCCATTCGCGTATACCACTCGCGGCTATTTTTGGCGGCCCTTGTTAAGTTGCCGTTATGACTGCCACCATCCTGTCCGAAACCAGCCTGCCGCGCCTACCCTCCGCCTCGGGGGTGGAGATTATCGGTCCCACGGCCTACGTAGTAAGCGACGACTCCCCTTTTCTCTACCTGCTCGACGCGGCCACGCTGGTCCCCACCGGCCAGGTTCAACTCTTCGAAACCGCCGAGTTTAGTACCGGTCGTATTCCCAAAGCCAGCAAGCCCGACCTCGAAAGTATGGCCGCCATCGTAGGGCCGGGCGGGGCGGCGGGCCTGCTGCTGTGCGGCTCAGGCGCGCGCCCCAACCGGGAGGTTGGCTACTTCGTGGGCTTGCCGGCGGCCGGTAGCAGCGCCGTACTGCGCTTTGTGCAGCGCCTCGACCTAGCCCCGCTCTACGCCCGGCTGCGGGCGCAGCTGCCGCCCGGCACTACCCTCAACATCGAGGCAGCCGCCACTAGCGCCACCGAGCTACTGCTGCTGCAGCGGCCGGTGGGCGGCGGGCCGGCGGTGCTGTTTGCCCTGCCGCTGGAGGCGCTCACGCACCTCTTCGAGCCGCACTGGGCGGGGCCGGGCGCGGTGCGGATGCTGGTGTTTGAGCTGCCGGTGCTGGGTGGCTACGCGGCTGGCTTTTCAGGGGCTACTTTCGTAGGTAATAAGCTGCTGGTGAGCGCTGCCGTAGAAGCCGCCCCCGATGCCGTGGCCGATGGCGCGGTGCTGGGCTCTTTCGTGGGCATCGCAGATATGGCGGCTCAAAAAGCCACCTTTGCCCGCCTCGCCTGGGCCGATGGCCGCGCCTACCTCGGCAAGGTAGAGGGGCTGGCCGTGTGCCGCACCCTGGCACCGGGGCGGCTGGAACTGCTGCTCGTGACCGACGACGACCACGGCGGCAGCACGGCGCTGGTGGCCGAGGTGCGGGACTAATAAAGCTGGTGCAAAGTCCTTGACAGCTAAAGCAGCGCGAAGCCGAGGGCCGTGTTAACGGCAGTGCGGACGACGGTCAGGGCCGCATCAATCGCTTGCTGGGCCGCAATCAAGCCCAGGCCTTTTACCGTAAGTAGAACCGCGCGGCTGGCATTGCGCTGCATTCCGATGAGCAGGGCAGCTTCCTGCTCATTGATAGCGCCTTTAGCTTTCAGGTTTGCGATGTTTTGAGCTTCCAGCAGCAGCTTGGTAAACTCGCTGGAAGCGTAGTCGCGCACCGCTGGCCACTTGGTACCCAGCGTACCTTGGGCGGCGGCAAGCATTTGCTTGAGCAGGGTGGGAATATCGATGGCGGGCATGAAGCAGAGGAAATGAAAGGCGGGGAAATCAATTGGTTTTGGCTTCTTCCAGCGTAATCAAGGCTGTAAAGTGGGTGTTGAGCAGCCGCCGCGAAATTTCCAGTACCACCGGGTTGCACCGGATGCGGTGCAGGCTGTCCAACTGCTGGTAGTCTGACCGCAGCAGCGCGACTTGCTGCGAGGTGAGCGTGTTTTTCGGAATGGCATCGACGGCAACCTGCAAAGAGGAAGCGGCTGCCCTCAGCTCGTCATGCGTGCTGGTATTATTAGCGTACTCGCCGGCGGGCTGGCCGCAAACGCGCTGTAGCTTAATTAAAAATAAATCGGTTTTCTGTTGCAGGGCCTTGGTATCGTCGAGTACCTGTTGGTTGCGGTGCGCAATCAGCAGTGGTGTGCAGCCGGCCAATAGCAGCAAAAGCCAGAGCCAGATAAGCAGGCCTCTAAGCTTGCCGAACGCCGGGCTCGGGGCGAGACACGCCCGCAAGGAGAGAAATTGACTAGGCATCGGAATCGGGTAACTGTTAACGTGAGAGAAAGCGTTTTTGCGGTGTAGAAAATTAACCTATAGAGTAAGACGCCACCAACTTATGCTGTAAAAAGAAACCGCCCCTTACGCCACCATGCCCTCGCGCAGGGCCCAGGCCACCAGGCCGGCCAGCGTGCGGGTGCCCGATTTTTGGAGTAGCGCCCGGCGATGGCTTTCTACGGTGCGCACGCTCAGGAAAAGCCGGTCGGCGATTTCCTGGTTGCAGCGGTCGTCCACTACCAAGCGCAGCACCTCCAGTTCGCGGCGGCTAAAGCGGGTGGGAGCTAGGTGCGGCGCGCGCAGTGGGCGCGGCTGGCAGGGCGTTTCATCGAGCCAGGGCGCCAGGGTAGCGGCCAGGTGGCCGGGCGCGATGTGGCGGGGCACCAGCAGCTGCGGCGGGGCCGCCAGGGTGTGGGCACCATCCGTGGCCAGCACCAGCAGGCGCTGCCCCGGTCGGGCCTGCCGCAGGTGGTGCAGCAGCGTCGGCAGCTCGCGGCCCGGCAGGCCGCCATCCAGTATCAGCACCTGAAAAGGCTGCGCCCGTACCAAATCCACTAACTGGCCGGCATCGGCGGTGAGGGTGAGGGGCAGCGTGGGCCACTGCTGACGCAGCAGCGCCACCAGGCCCGCACGGTACAGCGTGGGCTCGGCGGCTACCAGTACGGCGAAGGGCAAGATGCTCATAGTCTGGTAGAAATATGATGGCGAGCGTGGCCCCTGCCCGGCTTGCCAGCCGCAGGGAAGTAGCCTTGCTCGGCCACTCAGAGGATGAAAACCAAATGTAGTTTTAAAGATAATAAATTGTGCCCTATTAATATTAAAAATAATAAATATGAATGAGCGAGATGCAAAAAAGCCTCTTTTTCAAAAAAGAAAAAGAGGCTTTCACAGAAGGCTGGCGCTATGGCCGGGCAGGCTACCGCAGCGCCGGTAGCTCAGCCTCCAGCCGCAGGAAGGTGCCGATAGGCAGCGGCCCACCAGGGTCAAAATCGAGTAGCAGGGCGCGGCGCGGCGGCTGACCGTCGTGGGTCAGCTCCTCAATGGTGCCGGTGATGGCCAGGGGCGGCTGGCCCTCGCGCAGTAAGCTGACGGCCAAGGCTGCGTGCAAGGTATAGGCTGCCAGGCTATCGGTGGCCGGGCCAGCGGCGGGCACTGCCAGCACGCCCAGGCCCGGCACCCGGAAGCTAGCCGCTACCACCAGGGTAGCCAGGGGCTCGGGCAGGGACATGAGGCGTTGGGTTTGAGAAGATTAAACTACTCCTTACCCACTTCCTTGATGAAGCCCTTGTGCCGGCCACGCTTTTTGATGCGCGTGCCTTCTAGCATTTGCAGCTCTATCTCCACCGGCGTGCAGCTGGTGATGAGAAACTCCTGGGGCGCGAAGCCGGCCGAGCTAATCTGGAGGCGCGGGGCCACAGTGGGCGCGGCAGGCAGGTCGAAGGTGAAGTAGCCCTCGTCGTTGGTGGTGCGGGCCACGTAGGTGCCCTTCACCAGCACGGTGGCCCCCACCAGCGGCGTACCGGTAGTGGACTTGATGTGGCCGCTAAACGAGCGGCACGACAGCTGCACCGGCGTGGGCTGTTGGCTGCTGGTAGCGGGTGTTTGGGCGGCGGCCGGGCGCGTAGCCAGCAGCAGGCCGCAAGCGGCGGTGAAGAGGAGCGAGTAGTTCATCAACTAAATAATAAAAGGAAGATAATGAAAGATAGCAGCCGGGTTCAGCCCAGTCGCTGCCCGGCTATAACAAGGATGCTGCCAGTTATTTGGCGAAGCCAACGCGGCGCTTATCGCCAGGTTTTTGCTTAAAGATAAGACTTATAGGCCAGTGGCTGCCGCGCTCACCTCGTAGGCGGCCAGCTGCGCAGCCGAAAGGTTACCGTTCAGCCACTCGGGGGCGAGCTCGGCACCGAGCTTTTTATAAAACGTAATGGCCGGCTCGTTCCAGTCGAGCACCTGCCACTTGAGGCGCTGCGCGCCGGTGCGGCGGGCCTCGGCCACCACGGCATCGAAGAGCCGGCGGCCGTAGCCGCCGCGCCGGGCGGCCTCGGTCACGACCAGGTCTTCGAGGTACAGCATGCGGCCCTTCCAGGTAGAGTAGGCCGTGTAGTAGAGGGCCAAGCCCAGCAGGTCGGCGCCGTTTTCGAGCACGAAAAAGCCGAAGATGGGGGCCGGCCCAAAGCCGTCGTGGCGCATCATGTCCAGCGTGTTGGTCACAGCTTCGGGGGCGCGCTCGTAGGCGGCCAGCTCCTGGATGAGGGCCAGCACGCGGGGCAGGTCGGCTTCGCGCCCGCGGCGCAGCAGGGGTAGGTCGGGCATTGAAAAGGGGGGGGCTTTTAGGTAGCAATTTTATGCAAAAGCCTGCCCGCCACAGGGCTTGAATGCCCTTAGCGCGCAGGCTTTTGCAAAAAGAAGGCGACGCTGCCCGCCAGAAAGCCAGGCAGGGCAGCGCCGGGCCATACATTACATCTGCGGCTGCATTTTCTTGATGTCCTCGGTGGCGTTCTGGGCGTTCAGCTCGCGGTTGGGGTCGTTGGGCGCGGGCGCGGCGGCCTGGGCCCCTTTGGTGGTGTCGGGGGCAGCGGGCAGCGGGGGCAGCGGCGTAGTGGCTATGTCGTCGTCGGTGTCGTTGGCGGGGCTGCAAGCGGGCAGCGAGAACAGCAGGGCCGCCGAGGCGAGCAGCGCGGGTAGGAAGCGTTTGGTCATCATAAAGAAGAAAGCCGTAATTAAGGCCGCAAGTTACGCAAGGGATGGGTGGAGTTTGGGATGAGTGGATGAGCGGGTTGGATGGTGAATGATAAGCTTGCATTGTTAGGTGGGCTCATCCACTCAGCTATTCATCGCCACGGCCAGTAGAGCGGCGCGGGCCGTCCAGGCCAGGGTGCGCAGCCAGTTGGTGCGAGTGAGGCCGTCGAGGGCGACGTAGTTGTAGCCGCTGGCCGCCAGGCGGTTGTGAAAAGGCACGCTGATGAAGAACGTAACCAGCCACACTACCACCACCAGTGCCAGCTGCCCCAGCGCCCGGCCCGCGCCCCAGGCGGGGCAGGTAACCCAGGCCAGCCAGGCGGCCAGCCCCAGCTCCAGTACCATGGGCGCGCCCACCACCCAGCTCATGCGGCGGGTGTGGGCGGCATGGTAGCGGGCAAACTCGGGCGGGCTCACCAGCATCAGGGCTGGGTAGATGACCAGCTGCACCGCCCAGCACACGCCCGTGAGGTAGGCGGCCAGCAGCAGATTGAGCAAAGTGAGCGTGAGCAAGGGCATGGGAAATACTGGCTGAAGCCGCCCGGGCACCTATCGGGGGTAAGCCCAGGGGCAAAGGCAACTAAAAGGGCTGGAAATTAATGAGAACTTCACGCAAGCCGCCGAGCAGGGCGGTAATTTTGCGTTCTTTTTTGTACCGCCCTTTTACGCCTTTTTTTCTGAAACGCTCACTACTCGCGGTTGGCGCGCTTTTGCTGGCTGGCACCGCCTACGGCCAAGGGGCCGTCACGTCGCCTTCGTCGGCCACGCCGCCCACGCCGCCCGCCGGGGCCTCGGCCCAGCAGCCCGTGCACGTCGACAACGGCCAGCCCAACGACTACCACGGCTGGAGCCTGCACTTTCAGCAGACTATCATCCGGCAGTGGCACGCCGGTTTTTCGGCCCCTTACTCCGATAGCCTGAGCCTGCAGCCCAAGGAAAACGCCAAGATGTCGCTGACTACCACGCTCTACCTGGGGCGGCGCCTCTGGAAAAATGCCGCCGTCATCTTCAACCCCGAGGTGTCGGGCGGCAGCGGCCTGAGCGGGGCCTCGGGCCTGGGCGGCGCGCTCAACGGCGAAACCTTCCGGGTGGGCTCGCCCGAGCCGGTGCTCTACCTGGCGCGCCTGTACTTGCAGCAGCGCTTCGCGCTGGGCCCCGAGCTGGTGGATGACGACGACGACCTCAACCAACTGGGCGGGCCGCGCCCGGTGCGCTACTTCAGCGTCACGGCCGGTAAGCTGTGTTTGGCCGACTACTTCGACCAGAACAGCTACTCGCACGACCCGCGCACCCAGTTTATGAACTGGACGCTGATGAGCGCCGGGGCCTGGGACTACCCCGCCAACACCCGCGGCTACACCGTGGGCGGCGTGCTTGAATACGTGACGCCCGGCCTGGCCGTGCGCTTTGGCTCGACCCTGATGCCGACCTACGCCAACGGCCCCACCCTCGACTTTAGCTACGCCAAGGCCCACGGCGAGTCGCTGGAAATCACCAAAATCTACCGCCTGCGTGGCCACCAGGGCACGGTGCGGGTGCTGGGCTTCCACAATGTGGCGGCGATGGGCAACTACCAGCAGGCCCTACGCGCGCCCTACGTGGCCGGCCGGCCCAACATCGAGAGCGTGCGCGTGGCCGGCCACGGCAAAACCGGCTTTGCTCTGAACGTGGAGCAGGAGCTGGGCCACGAGCTGGGCATGTTTGGCCGCTTGAGCTATAACGACGGCAAAAACGAAACCTGGGCCTTCACCGAAGTTGACCAGAGCGCCTGCCTGGGCCTGGTAAGTACCGGCGCGCGCTGGCACCGCGCCACCGACCGCCTGGGGCTGGCCTCGGTGGTCAACGGTCTCTCGCCCGGCCACCGCAACTACCTGGCCGCCGGCGGCTACGGCTTCATGCTCGGCGACGGCCGCCTCAACTACGCCCCCGAGTTTATCACGGAGCTGTACTACAGCATCGACTTCCCGAAGTACCACGCCGCCCTCACGCCCGACTACCAGCTGGCCGTGAACCCCGGCTACAACCGCGACCGTAAGGGGCCGATTCACGTGGTGGCGCTGCGCCTGCACGTGGAGTTTTAGGGCGGGGTGGGCTACCTTTATCTAGTAACCAAGCGCGCTAAGCCATGACGCCCATCACCCACTTTTCGCAGCTCGACCTAACCAAAACCTACACCTACGCCGACTACCTGACGTGGAAATTTGATGAGTTTGTGGAGCTTATCAAGGGCAAGGTGATGCGGCCGATGGCGGGGCCAAATCGGCGGCACCAGCAACTCTCCAATCGACTGGAGCGGCCAATCGCCAATTTCCTGCATGGTAGCAACTGCGAAATGTACCACGCACCTTTTGACGTGCGCTTAACCACGGCTGGGGCCAACGGCAATACCCAGATACGAACGGTAGTGCAGCCGGATATCTGCGTGGTTTGCGACCCAAATAAATTGGACGACCAGGGTTGCGTAGGAGCCCCGGACTGGATTATCGAAATCGTATCGCCCGGCAATACCGCCCGCGATACAAAAATCAAGTTTGACCTCTATGAGGAAAGCGGCGTGCTAGAGTATTGGCTGGTTTTTCCAACCATGAAAACCATTACCGCTTATGCGCTGAGTGAGGGGGAGTACAAGCTAACTGGCGAGTACATCGAGCCCGCTTCCATTCCCGTAGCCACGCTGCCCGGCCTTAGCCTGGAGTGGACCGAAATTTTCAAAGAAAACTAGCGGCCTGTTGTTAAGTAGTTGTATGGTGCAACCCATCGGCCGGCAGGGTGTCCTTGCCGGTCTTTTGCTTTTTATAGGATAATGAAAAAAGTATTGTTTGCGCTGGCCCTGTTGGCCGCGCTGCCGCTGCGCGGCTGGGCCTGGGGCGTGGATGGCCACCGGGCCGTGGGCCTCATCGCCGCCAATCGCCTGAGCGCCAAGGCACGCGCGCAGGTAGCCGCCCTGCTCGGCACCCAAACGCTGGCCCTCGTGAGCACCCAGCCCGACGAGATGCGCTACCTGCCCGAATTCAAGGAAACCGGCCCCTGGCACTACGTGAACACGGCCCTGGGCCTGGGCCACGACCAGTACCTGCAAGCCGTGAAAGGGCAGGCTAACCCCAATGCCTACAACGTATTAGTGACCAAAATAAAGGAGATGCGCGACCCGGCCAAAACCCAGGCGCAGCGCGCCGAGGCGCTCATCTTCGTGGTGCATATCGTGGGCGATATGCACCAGCCCATGCACACCGGCCGCGCCGAAGACAAGGGCGGCAACGACATCAAGCTGACTTACCGGGGCAAGGATACCAACCTGCACAGCCTCTGGGACAGCGGCCTGCTCGACTACCAGGGCCTGACCTACACCGAGATGGGCCAGCAGTACGACGCGGCCGTGCCCGCGCCGCTTGCCAAAACCTGGCAGGCCAGCACTGACCCCGCCGAGTGGCTCTTCGAGTCGTACACCGCCGCCACCCAGCTCTACGCCGAGGCCGCCCAAAATCCCAACCCCGACTACCGCTACTACCCCGCCCACGCCGACCTCATGAAGCAGCGCATTCAGCAAGCCGGCGTGCGCCTGGCGGCGGTGCTCAACGAGGCGTTTAAGTAATGTAGCGCGGACTTTTAGTCCGCGAGTGCTACACTTCCTAGTAGAGCCTTACCGCACTCACGACTCGCGGATTGAAAGTCGGTGCTACAGCAAACAGGCCCGCCGCTTCAGCTCGAAGCGGCGGGCCTGTTTGCTGTAGCAATAGCAGCCAACACAGCAGCTACGTTATTAATACGTTAGCGAAATAAACAGCCAAAGTTACGGCCGCTAGCGCCCGGTGCGCAACCAGCTGAAAAAGGGCTGAGATTTTTTCGGCTTGGCAAAAAGCGGTAAAACGCGTGGTATTGACGGGTTTTGGCGCCTGAAACCGCGCGGCGAAAGTTTTCGCGAGAAATGTTTTTTGCAAGCAAATTATTACACCGAAACAGGATTTTGTAATTTTGCATCGTGAACGCAGTCAACCACCAGTGGATGATGCGCGGGACGGCTGCCCCGGCCGTGCTGCGGAACTATCGGAAGGCTGTGGCTGCCGTTTTTCATTCGCCCTGCGATTCGGGTTTTCTGTGTTTTTCGAGTGCCGCCCCATTAGTTTGAGGCGGTTTTTTTGTGCCCAATTCGTAGCGCGGACTTTTAGTCCGCGAGTGCCCTAGCTTAACCATCGCGGACTGAAAGTTCGCGCTACCGTATGCAAAAGCTCCTCACCCGCGTTGCCCAGGCCAATACGCTGCTGTGCGTGGGCCTCGACCCCACCGGCTCCGACGAAGACGTGACGCGCCGCCTGCCGCAGGTCATCGCCGAAACCGCGCCCTACGCCGCTGCATTCAAACCCAATCTAGCGTTTTTCCTGAGCCGGGGCAATGGCACGCAGCTGCTGCGCCAGGTGGTGGCCGCCGTGCCCGATGGTATCCCGGTTATCCTGGATGGCAAGTTTGGCGACATCGCCAACACGGCCATGCACTACGCGCAGTTTGCCTACGACGTGGTGGGCGTCGATGCCGTGACGGTGAACCCCTACATGGGGGCCGATGCGGTGGTGCCCTTCGCTCGCCCCGGCAAGTTCGTGTTTGCCCTTGCCAAGACTTCTAATCAATCGCCCATCCAGGAAGCGGAGTTAGCCAGCGGCGAGCCCGTGAGCGAATTCACGGCCAAGCTGCTCGCCGGCCTCGACGCGACCCACGGCAACATCGGCCTCGTGGCCGGCGCTACCAATGCGGCGGCCCTGGGCCGCCTGCGCCAGCTTTGCCCCACGCAGTGGTTCCTGGTGCCCGGCATCGGTGCCCAGGGCGGCGACCTGGCCTCGGTGATGAAAGCGGGCCTGCTGGCCGACGGCGGCGGGCTGCTGATTAACGCTTCGCGCAGCATCTGGCAAGCCGAGGATTCGGCGGCGGCGGCGCGGGAATTGATGAATGAGATTAACGAGTACCGCTCGGTAACGGCCTAGTGTACCGTGGACTCTGCGAGTCCGCGAGTTACTTCTCAAAGCCATAGCACCTTTCAAAAAAGGCCCTGAACCTTTAGCGAGCCACTAAAGCACTACCCACTCGCGGACTCGCAGAGTCCACGGTACCTTGTAAGACATGACGAACCAACTCACCCCCGACCTCCCCGCCGCCGAAGTCGCCGCCATCCTCGACGCGCAGCTGCGCGAAGAAGGTGCCCTGCTGAACGGCCACTTCAAGCTCTCGTCGGGGCTGCACTCGGATACCTACGTGCAGTGCGCCCGCTTCCTGCGCAAGCCCGACCTGGCCGCGCCCGCGATGGCGGTGCTGGCCCAGCGCCTGCGCGAGGCCGGCCTGGTGCCCGATACGGTGGTAGGCCCCGCGATGGGCGGCGTGGTGGTGAGCTACGAGCTGGCCCGCCAACTCGGCGTGCCTTCGCTCTTCACCGAGCGCGACGCCAACGGCGAAATGACCCTGCGGCGCGGCTTCACGCTGAGCCCCGGCGAGCGGGTAGTGATTGCCGAAGACGTCGTGACGACCGGCAAAAGCACCCTCGAAGTAGCGCGGGTGTTAAAGGAAATGGGCGTCGAAGTGCTGGCCGTGGCCTCACTAATTGACCGCACGAGTGGGAAAGCTGGCCTTCCCTTCCCGAACTTTGCGCTGCTGCCGGTGCAGGCGGCCGTATTCGCGGCCGATGCGGTGCCGGAACACTTGGCCGGGATTCCGGCCGTGAAGCCGGGCAGTCGGCCCGACGCCAAATAATCCAGTTCCATCTGTCATCCTGAGCCTGCGAAGGACCTTATCACATTCGCAGCGCTTGGGTAAAGCAACCCCTGGGGCAGGCAGCAGTGATAAGATGCTTCCTTCGTCAGCATGACAAAAGTTAATTTGGAAACCAACCAGCATTCCATCCTCCTCAGTCTCCAACCCGGCCGGCACGACGGCGACGGCCAGCGCGTGGCCGCCGACGCGGCCCGCCACCTCGGGCTGGCCACCGGCCAGGTGCGCAGCGCGGCGCTCTACGCCGTGCGCTACCCCGGCCTCACCGAAAAGCAGTTGGCCGACTTCGCTGCCGCCTGCCTGCAAGACCCCGTGCTGCACACGGTCGCCATCGATGAGGTGGCCGCGCCCGCGGGCTTCAAGAGCTACATTTTGGTGGCCAAAGGCCCCGGCGTGACGGACGACGAGGGTACCTCGGCCCAGAACGCGCTCGGCGACTTCCTTAACGAGCCCATCGATACCCGCACCCAGCATATTTTCTCGAAGCGCCTGTACTTTGTAGAGAATGAGCTGCCCGCCGCCGACCTGCGCCGCCTGGCCGAGGAGCTGCTAGGCAACAAGCTGATTAACAGGTTTGAAGTAGGCGCGGTGGCCGACGGCATTCGCGACTTCACGCCGCGTCCCGGCGGCGGGGCCGACGCCCGCACCGAAACCGTGGCCCTGGGTGGCCTGGCCGACGAACAGCTGCTGCAACTCAGCAAGGACAATGTGTACGCGCTCAACCTGCCCGAAATGCAGGCCATCCGCGACTACTTCGGCCAGGGCAGCGTGCGCGAGCAGCGCCTCGGCCTGGGCCTGCCCGCCGACCCCACCGACTGCGAGATGGAGATTCTGGCCCAAACCTGGTCGGAGCACTGCAAGCACAAGGAATTTAGCGCCGTTATCAAGTACAAAAACCACGAAACGGGGGCCGAAGAAGAGATTGACGGGCTGTTCAAGACCTTCATCAAGGGCGCGACGTCTGAGGTAGACCGCCAGCTGCGGGCCAACGGCAACGACTGGCTCATCAAGGTATTTTCCGACAACGCCGGCGCGGTGCGGATTAACTCCGAGTCGCTGTTCGTTTGGAAGGTCGAAACCCACAACTCGCCCTCGGCCATCGACCCCTACGGCGGGGCCATCACGGGCATCCTGGGCAACAACCGCGACCCGCTGGCTACCGGCATCGGCGGCGCACGCTTGCTGTTCAATACCAACGTGTTGTGCTTCGGCAATCCCGATTACGACGGGGAACTGCTGACCGGCCAATTGCATCCGCGCCGCATTTTTGAAGGCGTGCGCAAGGGTATCGAGGACGGCGGCAACAAGTCGGGCGTGCCGACTGTGAACGGCGCCATCATTTTTGACGACCGCTACCGCGGTAAGCCGCTCGTGTACTGCGGCACCGGCGCGGTGATGCCCATGCAGCTCGCGGGCAAAGACAGCTGGGAAAAAGTAATTCTGCCCGGCGACCGCATCATCATGGCCGGCGGCCGGGTGGGCAAGGATGGCATTCACGGTGCGACGTTCAGCAGCATCGAGCTGGACGAGGCCGCGCCCGCCACGGCCGTGCAAATCGGCTCGCCCATCACCCAAAAGCTGGCGATGGATTTCCTGCTGCTGGCTACCCGCCGCGGCCTCATCCGGTGCAGCACCGACAACGGGGCGGGCGGCCTCTCGTCGAGCATCGGCGAGCTGGCGACCATCTCGGGCGGCGCGGTGGTAGAGCTCGAAAAAGTACCCCTGAAGTACCCCGGCCTGCGCCCTTGGGAGATTTTCCTGAGCGAGTCGCAGGAGCGCTTTACGCTGGCTGTGGAGCCTAGCAAGCTGGACGAACTGCTGGCCCTAGGTCGCGAAATGGAGGTAGAGTTGACCGATATCGGCTTCTTCAACGCCGAAGGTTCGCTCGATGTCCTGTACGATAACAGGCCGATTGCCGGCCTCTCGCTGGAGTTTTTGCACGACGGCGTGCCGCGCAAAACCCTGCTGGCTGAGTACGTGAAGCCCGAGGCTCAGGAGCCCGCGCTGCCCGCCGAGCTGGACTACAATGACGTGCTGCTCAAGCTGCTGGGCTCACTCAACATCTGCTCGCGCGAGTCGGTTATCCGGCAGTACGACCACGAGGTGAAGGGCCGCACGGTGGTGAAGCCCCTGATGGGCGCTACCGGCCAAGCCCCGCAGGATGCCGCTGTAGTGCGCTTCAACTTCGAGAGCTGGGAAGGCGTGGCCGTGAGCAACGGCATTTTGCCCCGCTTGGGTGACCTCGACGCCTACCACATGTCGGCCGGCTCGTTTGACGAGGCCGTGCGGCAGATTATCTCGGTGGGCGGCAAGCTGCCCAACCTCACGCCGGGCGACGGGAATTTCTGGTCGGTCAACGACAATTTTTGCGTACCCGACTCGGTCTACGACCCCGCTACCAACCCCGATGGCAAGCAGAAGCTCGCCAAGCTGGTGCAGATGTGCCAGGCCCTGCGCGATGCCTGCGCGGCCTACTGCATCCCGCTGACCTCGGGCAAGGACTCGATGAAGAACGACTTCAAGGCCGACGGGGTGAAAATCTCGGTGCCGCCCACGGTCCTCTACTCGATGACCGCCAAGGTCGAAGACGTGCGCCAGGTCGTGACCTCCGACTTCAAGCAGGCCGACGACGTGATTTACCTGCTCGGTGAAACCCACGACGAGCTGGGCGGCTCGGAGTTCTACCAGCTCTACAACGAGCTGGGTGCCAACGTGCCCAAGGTAAATTTTGCCAAAGCCAAGGCGCTGTACACCCTAGTCGGCGAGGCCAACGCGCAAGGCCTCATCCAGAGTAGCCACGACCTCAGCGATGGCGGCTTGGCCGTGGCGCTGGCCGAATGCACTTTCGGCCGCGACGGCCTGGGGGCCAGCCTCACGCTGCCCGAAACGGGCTTGTCGCCGGTGGCGCAGCTGTTTTCGGAGTCGCACTCGCGCTTCGCGGTGACGGTGGCCCCGGAAGACGTGGTAGCCTTCGAAAGCATTCTGCAAGACCGCGCCACCTGTTTGGGTGTCGTCACCAACAACGGCCAGCTGCACGTGCAGCACGGCGGCCAAGAGCTGCTAAATGCCAGCACCCACGCCCTGCGCGCCGCCTGGACCAACGGCCCGGTAAACCAAACCATCGGCCTGGAGGCCAGTGAGCTGAGTAACTAAATCATGGATGAAAAGCTAACAACTGGCATGGCAACGCAACCAGAAACCAGAAACCAGAAACCAGAACCGCAGGAAGGCGCAAGCCAAACTCCCAAAGCCCTCATCCTGACCGGCTTCGGCATCAATTGCGAAGAGGAAATGGCCGCCGCCTACCGCCTGGCGGGCGGCGAGGCCACCATCGTGCACCTCAATGAGGTACTGCACGGCCGGGTGAGCATCCACGATTTTGACATTCTGAATTTTCCGGGCGGCTTCTCGTTCGGCGACGACCTGGGCTCGGGCGTGGTGCTGGCCAACAAGCTGCGCTACCGCCAAACCGGGGCCGATGGCCGCACGCTGCTCACCGACATCCGCGAGTTTGTGGCTGCTGGTAAGTTCGTGCTGGGCATCTGCAACGGCTTCCAGGTGCTGGTAAAGCTCGGGCTGCTGCCCAACCTAGGCGGCGATTTTCAGCCCGAAGTAACGCTGACCCACAACGCCAGCGGCCGCTACGAAAACCGCTGGGTGCGCCTCAAGGTGAACGCTCAAACTAAAACGCCCACGCCCTTCCTGAGCGCCCTCACGACGTTTGAAGTGCCCGTGCGCCACGGCGAAGGCCGCCTGGTAGTGCCCGACGCGGCCACCCGCGAGCGCATCAGCTCGCTGGGTCTCAACTGCCTGACCTACGCCGATGGCGACGACCAGGAAACCGGCACCTACCCCCTCAACCCCAACGGTGCCGACCTCAACTGCGCCGGCCTCACCGACCCCACGGGCCACATCTTCGGCCTCATGCCGCACCCTGAGGCCTACCTGGCCGGCTGCAATCACCCCGACTGGGGCCTGAAAAAGCGCCGCGGCGAGCTTCAGGAAGAAGGGGAGGGCCTGGCGATTTTCAAGAACATTGTCACGCATCTCACCCGCCGGACCCAGGAAGCCAGTGCGCCTGCCACCCACGCGTAAGTTATTTGGTATGAACACGCTCCCGCATTTCGCTACCCCCCATCTCCAGTTGTTGCACCGCGGCAAAGTCCGCGATAGCTTCCGCATCGACGACAGCACCCGCCTCATCGTGGTGTCGGACCGCCTCTCGGCCTTCGACTCGGTGCTCGAAACGGCCATCCCCCACAAAGGCGCGGTGCTGAATGGGCTAGCCAACTTCTGGTTTGAGAAAACGGCCCACATCATCCCCAACCACGTGAAGGGCATGGTGGACGCCAACGCCATGCTGGTAAAGGAGGCGCAGCCCATCAAGGTGGAGATGGTGGTGCGCAACTACCTCACCGGCTCAATGCTGCGCGGCTACCAGAGCGGCCAGCGCACGTTTTCGGGCGTGACCGTGCCCGACGGGCTGACCAAGCACCAGCAGTTCCCGGAGCCCATCGTGACGCCGACCACCAAGGAGGAGTCGGACCGCGAAATCACCCCCGAAAACCTCGTGCGCGAGGGCTGGGTAAGCCAGGAACTGTACGATAAGATGGCTGAAAAGGCGCTGGAGCTGTTCAAAGTCGGCTCTGACTTGCTGGCGGCGCAAGGCATCATTCTGGTCGATACCAAGTACGAATTTGGCCTGCTGGACGGCGAGTTGATTCTGATTGACGAAATCCACACGCCCGACTCGTCGCGCTTCTGGAGCGCCGCCGACTACGCCCAAAACCCCGAGGGTGCCGAGCAGATGGACAAGGAGTACATCCGCCAGTGGCTGATTGCCAATAAGAAGGATGGCGCCTACCCCCGCGCCCTCACCCCCGAGGTAACGCAGGAGGCCGTCAATCGCTACCTCGACATCTACCAGCGCGTCGTGGGTCAGCCCCTGGCCACGGCCGGCGATACCGAGGACGTAACCGAGCGCCTGACCCGCAACCTAGTGCAGGCTGGCGTATTGAAAGAAGCACTGTAAGTACACCCGCTACAATGGATGCAACGCGAGCCGAGACGCTGGTAAACAGCTACATTGAAGCCTACAACGGCTTCGACGTGCCCGGCATGTTGGCTTGCCTGCACCCCGATGTACAGTTCGAGCACTCGACCAACGGCGACGTAACGGTGCGCCTGGATGGCAAAGCAGCTTTCGAGGCGCAGGCTACCCGCGCGGCTGCTTGGTTCTCGGAGCGCACGCAGCATGTCACCGCTTTTCGCTGGCAAGAGGAGCAGGCCGAAGCAGCCATTGACTACTTCGCCATTACTGCTACCGACTTGCCCAACGGCCTAAAAGCGGGCACTACGCTGCAATTCTCAGGGCGTTCCGTTTTCTCCTTTCGCGACGAGTTAATCGCTTTCATTCAGGATTTTAGTTAAAGAATACTCCCTCGTAACGTGAGCGGCAACCCCCAACAACTCGTCCTCCTCGGCTCCGGTGCCCGCGAGCACGCCCTAGCCACCAAGCTGCGTCAGGATGGCGCGACCGTGCACGTGCTGCCCGGCAACGCCGGCATCCCCGGCAGCGTGGCCAGTATCAGCGCTACCGATTTTCCGGCTATTCAGAATTTCTGCAACGAGCATAACGTCAAGCTCATTGTAGTAGGGCCGGAAGCGCCGCTGGCGGCCGGTGTGGCCGACTACTTTCTCGATAGCGACATCCGCGTATTTGGCCCGCGGCGGCAGGCGGCTACGCTCGAAAGCTCGAAAGTGTGGAGCAAGGACTTCATGCGCCGCCACGGCATCGCCACGGCCCGCGCCTGGAGCTACCGCAGCGACCAGTTTGCCGAGGCGCAAAACCAAGCCGAGGAACTGGCTGGCCACGTGGTTATTAAGTACGATGGCCTGGCCGCCGGCAAGGGCGTGTACGTGTGCAGCTCGGTAGAAGAGGCCACGGCCGCCCTCACTGAGCTACGCAGCTTGCACGAAGGCTGGTTCAGCTTTCTGCTCGAAGAGAAACTGACCGGCCCCGAGGTGAGCCTCATCGGCCTCACCGATGGCAACCGCATCCGGCTGCTGGCCCCGGCCCAAGACCACAAGCAGCTGCTGGCCAACGACGAAGGCCCCAACACGGGCGGCATGGGAGCGTATTGCCCGGTGCCCTTCCTGGATGATAACTGGCTGGCCGCCATTCGCAAAGACATCATCGACCCCACGCTGCGCGGCCTGCAAGCCGAGCCATTCGACTTCGTGGGCTTCCTCTACTTCGGCGTGATGCTGACGCCCAGCGGCCCCAAGCTGCTCGAATACAACGTGCGCCTCGGCGACCCCGAGGCCGAGGTTATCCTGCCCGCGCTGGAAAGCAGCCTGCTGGAGCTGATTGAGGCCACGCTCGACGGCACCCTGGCCCAGACCATCACGCGGCAGCGCCCCGGCGCGTTTGTGGGCGTGGTGCTGGCCTCGGGCGGCTACCCGGCGGCGCAGTTCCCGACGGGCTTTCCCATCCATGGTATCGGTCAGCAAGGGCAAGATACCCAGGTGTTTGTGGGCGGCGTGAAGGCGGGCGCGCAGCCCGGCGAACTCCTCACCAACGGCGGCCGGGTGGCGGTGGTAGTGGCCCACGGCCCCGACCTGCCCACCGCCGTGCAAGTGGCCTACGCCGAAGCCGAACTGGTTTATTTCCAAGATAAATACGTGCGCCCCGACATCGGCCAGCGCCCCGCCCCGCTGCTCGAAACCAGCGCTTACTAGATGACCGACCACCGTCCTGCCCGTCTTGCCATCCTGCTTTCCGGCCGCGGCTCCAACATGCTCGCCCTGGCCGAAGCGGTGCGCGCGGGCGTGCTGCAAGGCTTGGCCGAAATAGTCGTGGTGTTCAGCAACGACCCGGCCGCGCCGGGCCTCGACTCGGCCGCCGCCCTCGGGCTGCCCACCGCTAGCCTCAGCTCGAAAGGCCGTAAGCGCGAGGAGTTTGACCGCGAGGTAGTGGCCATTCTGCAAGCCTACCAGCCCGACTACGTGGTGCTGGCGGGCTACATGCGGGTGCTCTCGCCCACGTTTGTGCGGGCCTTCGCGGGCCGCATCGTCAACATTCACCCCGCCGATACGCACCAGCACCAGGGCCTGCACGCCTACGAGTGGGCCTTTGATAACCACCTGCCCGAAACCAAAATAACCGTGCATCTGGTGGATGAAGGCTTGGATACGGGGCCAATTTTGGCGCAGCGGGTCGTAAATTTGGTAGGGGCTGATACCCTGGCCGAAGTGCAGCGCCGCGGTTTAGCTGTTGAACACGTGCTGTATGCGGAAACGCTACGCGAGTTGATTGAAAAGCCTTGATTGTCATGCTGAGCGGAGCGCAGCGGAGTCGAAGCATCTCTACCGCTTCGTTGCTGACGATAGAAGTTACTATGCTAAAGAGATGCTTCGACTGCGCTGCGCTCCGCTCAGCATGACGAATGGTGTACTGCTTCGCTCCTCCCTGCCTCCCCCCGCTCTACCCATCCTTCCCAAATTACTAACTCATAACTTTTTAACTCATAACTCTTAACTGATTATGTGTGGCATTGTAGGTTTTCACGGCCCCGAGCGCGTGGTGGGCGATATGATTATCGGTCTCACCGCCCTGCAACACCGGGGGCAGGATGCCGCCGGCATTGCAACGTTTGATGGCGACGCCTTTCACCTGCACAAGGGGCAGGGGCTGGTCAACGACGTTTTTAAACCCAAGCATATCAAGAAGCTGACCGGCAATACCGGCATCGGGCACGTGCGCTATACCACGCAGGGCGCCAACGACTCGGACCTGGCGCAGCCCTTCACCACGAGCTACCCCTTCGGGCTGGCGATGGTGCACAATGGCAACGTCATCAACTTCCGCGACGTGGCCAAGCTGCTGCACGACAAGTACCACGTGCTGCCCAAGACGACTAACGACCTGGAACTCATCATGTACACCTTCGCCTCTGAACTGCGGGTGAAGGACCTGGACCGGATTTCGGTAGTCGATATTTTCGACGCCGTGGAGACGACCCAGGAGCTGGTGAAGGGCGCGTATGCCACCGTTACCATCATCGCCGGGCAGGGCCTGCTGGCCTTCACCGACCCGCTGGGCATCCGCCCGCTGGTGATGGGCCGCCGCGACACGCCCGAAGGCCCCGTGTACGCCTTTGCTTCAGAAAGCACCTGCTTCGACTACCTCGACTTCGAATTTATCGAGAACGTGGGGCCGGGCCAGGCGATTTTTATCGACAACGACTTTAAGGTTCACTACAAAAACCAGCAGGAGCTGCCCAAGGCCTTCTGCGTGTTCGAGCAGATTTACTTCGCCCGCGAAGACTCCACCATCCACGGCCGCCTGGTGGCCCGCGAGCGCGTGCGCCTCGGCAAAATCATCGCCCGTAAGGTGGTCGATGCCGGTTTAAAGCCTGACATGGTGATAGATGTGCCTTCGTCGGGCTACTTCTCGGCCTCGGGTCTGGCCGAAGCCATCGGCGTGCCCTACCGCCGCGCCATGGTGAAAAACAACCACATGGGCCGCTCCTTCATCGTGCCGACCCAGGCCGGCCGCGAAGACGTGGTGAAGAAAAAGCTGAACCCCATCCGCGCCTTTGTCGAGGGCAAAAAGGTGGCTGTGGTGGACGATAGCATCGTGCGCGGCACCACGTCGCGCCGCATCGTGCGGCTGCTGCGCGAGGCGGGGGCTAGCGAGGTGTACTTCATTTCGAGCGCGCCGCCGCTGGTGTCGCCCTGCATCTACGGCATCGACATGGCCATGAGCACCGAGCTGATTGCGGCCAATTACACGGAGGAGGAAATCTGCCGCTATATCGAGGCCGATAAGGTCATTTATCAGGATTTGAGCGACTTGCAGGACCTTTTCGCCGAGGAGCGCGGCCACGGCGGCTCGTGCTTCGCGTGCTTCACCGGCAAGTATCCGACCGGCGATGTGACGCGCTACCTGCGCCACATCCAGGAGGAGCGCCAGAGCCACCGCGAACCGGAGAAAACGCAGTCAGTGAGCGCGAAAGCGCCCGCGCCTACGGAGCACTAATTGAAAAAGTAGCTTGAAAATCGTCTGTCATTGCGAGCGCAGCGAAGCAATCGCACCAGAGCGGCTTCGCTAGTACGATTACGGTCCTGACGATGCTGCGCTGGTGCGATTGCTTCGCTACGCTCGCAATGACAGACGTTTTTGCTTGGCCCTAAACATAAGAAATTACTAATAATGAACAACGCCCAAACCCCCGACGCCGGCTACTCCATCGACCTCGGCAACGCCGCCTCAAAAAACGCCTACAACTGGTCGAAAAAGACGTTCGCTACCCGCGCCGGCCTGCCCGGCGAGCCCGCCCGCGACCTCGACGGCGGCTTTAGCAACGAAATCCGCTTCGGCCAGGAGCGCCTGGGTATTAGCTCGGACGGCATCGGCACCAAAATCGAGCTGGGTGAGCGCCTCGACAAGTACGACACCCTAGGCTACGACTTGGTGGCCATGACCGCCGACGACCTTATCGCGGCCGGCTTCGTGCCCACCAACCTGTCGAACATCATCGACGTGAATACCCTCGACTACGATGTGGTGGACGAGATGATGCGCGGCCTGCACGACGCCTGCCAGTTCTCGAAAATCGCCATCACCGGCGGCGAGATTGCCGAGCTGGGTAACCGCATCGGCGGCTTCCCCGGTGCCCGCATGAACTTCAACTGGTGCTCCACGGCCATCGGCGTGCTGCACCCTGGCCTAGCCCAGCCGCTGAGCGGCGCCACCGCCCAGGCCGGCGATGCCGTAGTGGCCCTGCGCTCGCCCTCTTTCCGCTCCAACGGCTACTCGCTGGCCCGCAAGACCTTGCAGCGTCTCTTCGGCGACAACTGGCACACCCAGCCCTACGACGGCACCGACGCCGACCAGTACGCCACCTGGGGCGAGGCCCTGCTCGCGCCTTCGCTCATCTACGCGCCCGCCCTCACGGGGGTGCTCGATGCCGGTCTGCCCCTGCGCGGCGCGGCCCACATCACGGGCGGCGGCGTGGCCGACAACTTCAAGCGCGTGCTCAAAAACAACCTAGGCGCGGTGCTCGACAACCTCTTCGCTCCCCTGCCCGCCATGCAGCGCCTCTGCGAAATCGGCGGCATCAGCCCCGAAACTGCCTACCTCTACTGGAACATGGGCAACGGCATGCTGCTCGTAGTAGCCCCCGAAGCCGCCGAAGCCACCGTGCAGCAGCTCGCCCAAAGCGGCTACCAGGCCCAGTTAGCCGGTTACCTCACCGCCGAGGCGGGCGTGACGCTGCGCGTAGCGGCGGGGGAGTTGAAGTATGCGTAATAAACAGCTTTCTGTTAGCTGGTTATAAATATAAAATTAAAGCACATTTATTTTAAGGCTCATAAAAATTCTGCAAAAAGTTAAATTTTTGGCGCTGGCTGGGTGAGCAATTTTGCGGTGTCGGATGGGCATATGTTCCCATCTGGCACTTCGCAATATGTTTCCTGAATTCACGCCAGAAATTGAGCAGCGCCTGAATGAGTTGAGCCAGTCAATCCCAGATTGTGAGGGATTCTGGCGCAGCTTCGGGCTGCCCTATACCGATTACCTGGACTACCTCTGGCGGCAGCACTGGGGACGGAGTACGCTCGCGGCGGCCGACATGTGGCGGGCGGCCGAGGCAGTGCAAGACCCGGCTACCTCCTTGCTACTGGCAAAATTTGCCCGTTACCCGCTGGCCGAGCAACTGCGGCTGGCACGGCGGCTCGCGGCGCAGCAGGTGCCTTGCATTCTGGAATTTAGCCGTTACCTACTGGCGCGGCAGGTGCCGAAAGAGCAGTTGCATAGCCTGCTGCACCAAGTAAGCGAGGCCGACGCGAAGGACGTGGATTTTATGTTCGCGCGCATCGCCGACTTGCTGCTTAATCGGCTGTTGCTGTGCGTAGGAACGCAACGGTACCGACTGCGGGAAATAGAGTTTTACTTCCGCCGCCCCGAGGTGCATGATGACCCCTACATTCATGGGGAGGCTGAGCAGCAGCAGCTTGGGCGCTGGTACTATAACCTAGCCGGTGGCATTGACCTGACGTTTGGCCGGCAAGAATTGGACACTTGGGGCGGCATTCTGCTGCGCGGGGTAGAGCGGGTGCCGCCGCCTTCCGACGAGCCAGGCCACGTGCAGCTAACGAAAATCGGCTACGTGAGCGGCCCGCAAAATGTACTGCGCGCCATCCTGGCCAGCCTCAACGGCGTGTTTGAGCCGCCGCGTGGCCTCTGGCTGGAGGAAATTTATACAGCTCCCGGCGAAGTGAAGTGGCGGGTGCGCCGCTATAACCTCAAACACAAGCCCGCCGACACCGACCACGATTTTCTGAATCGTCGCTATCGGTTTCTGACGGATAAGCAATACGTCCTCAGCCTGAAGCCGAAAAACCGGGCCGATATCATTAGCCAATTGTTACCAGCCGACGCGCAGGAAGTCGCGGCTATATGACGATGGCCCAGCACTCCACCGTTTATGTAGCCGATACCTTGCCGGCTCGTTATCCTGGCATATGGGCGGCCATGCACTCGGCGCTAGCCAGCAGTAGTGTAGAAACCGTAGTGCTACCCGGTACCCGCGATGTGTGGGTGCGCGACTATATGCCCGCGGTGCTACCCTCGGGCGCGCTCGTGCAGTTTTGCTACACCCCCGACTACCTGCGTACCAAGCATGGCCAGCGCAGCATCACCGACACGGCTAGCATCTGCGCGGCACACGGCTGGCGGCCGCACCCAAGCAGCTTGGTCGTGGATGGTGGCAATCTGGTGCGCTGTGGCAATAGGGTATTACTGACTGATAAAGTACTACGTGAAAATGCTGCAATAGAGCCGCGCCAGTTGGTGCGGCTACTTGCTCAGCAATTAGAAGCCGAGAGCCTAGCGCTGCTACCTACCGACCCGCACGATTTTACTGGCCACGCCGATGGAATGCTACACGTACTGGACGAGCATACAGTGCTGCTCAATGACTACCGCCGCGAAAAGCTGTGGCTCGCCCTGCAAACCGCTTTGCTCAATGCTGGGCTCGACTGGGTTTTCCTGCCGTACAATCCCTACGACAACGCCACTTATACCGATGCAACAGGCATGTATAGCAATTTTCTGCGGCTGAATAGTTTGCTCTTGGTGCCGGTTTTTGGTAAAGCAGAAGATGAACAGACACTACGACAGTTAGAGGAGTTGTTTCCAGCACACCGTATTGTCCCGATGGCCGCACAGGAGCTAGCTCCGGCTGGGGGGCTGTTACACTGCATTACCTGGGAGTTTTAAACCCCTATGTCGGCCGCACCGGCCGCTTCGCCAGCATCAGCTGCGTGCGAAACTCGTGCAACCCCTGCTCCAAGCCACCGGGTACGCGTGCGAGTTAAGGAAGTGCCGGATGCTGCCCCGGCTACTTGTTACTTATAAAGAAAAGCCTTCCCGGCAGTTGATATGACTGCCAGAAAGGCTTTTCTTATTAGGAATTGACGTTATTCTTTATTCTTTTACCACGCGCACGTGGTTGTTACCCTCGGCGGAGGTAACGGAGAGCATGTATACTCCGGCGGCCAGCGCATTCATAGGCACTGAAATACTGGTGCTGCGGGCGGCAGCTTTGCCGGCCCATACCTGGCGGCCCATTGCGTCGAGAAGGGCGAGCTCACTAGCACCCCGGGTTTCCGCAAAGTCTACGCGCAGGTTGTCGGCAGTCGGCACGGGGCCTACACGCAAGGCGGGGCCGTTGTTCGCGCTGGCCGTAGCCGTCACGGTCGCGTCGTTGACGATGTATGGAAAATCGAGCGTTACATCGGGGGCCGAGGTAGGGGTACCATCATCAATTACGGGTCCCCAGGCTGAGTTAGCGTTGCTGTAAGACAAGGCATTGGCTCCGGCAACCTGGCGAGTGCCAGCCACCGTTACGGGTACGTAGAAGTGCCCCAGTGTGCCCGATACCGTAGAGGCCCACTCAATCCAGTACGTACCTGGTGCCAAGGTAAGGGCGGGCGAGATGTTGGCTCGCACTTTCCAGATTAGGCGGGTAGTACCCGGCGTGCTGGGGGAAGGATAGAGTGAGTTGAATATGCGGTAGGTAGCCGTGCTGGTAGCGGCGGCTAGCCGGTTGGTGGTAAGGTCACCGAAAACTATCGTAGAGCCCGCCACCGCCGGCGAACCTTGCCAGATGCGCACATAAAGAGCCGTGAAGGGCGACGTAGTGCCCGTGTAGCCGCTCTGGTAGCTAAAGAAGGAAATGTTGTTGACCGTCCGGGTTTGGCCGGCGGGTACCACGTAGTCATCGGCCAACGAAAAGCTGCCAGAAGTAGCGTTGAAACCGGCGTTGGCGCTAGCATAAGTCGTAACGCCCGTATCGTTCGAGGCTTCGCTCCAGGTAGCGCCGGCGGGTGCCGCTACGCCGCTCAGCGACTGCGCACCCGTCGAGAAGGTGCCATTAATGTACTGCTGCGCATGCAGCGTGCCAGGCATTGCCAGGCTGCCCAATACCAAAGCTGAGCAATAAAGTAAAATCTTGTTCATCAGAATGATGGGGGGTAAAGTGATTACACTGCTTATAAACGAAAACGCCCCATCAATGGCTGAATTTTTCTATGAATTTTTAATTAGAGATATAATTCATTGGATAAGAAAATAATTGATAAGCAATGTTTTGCAAGAAGTTAGGCCGGTCGCACTGGTCGTTTCTCCAGCATCAACTGCGTGCGGAACTCATGTAGTCCCTGCTCCAAACCCACTGGGTACACGTGTGGGTTGAGGAAGCGCCGGATGCTGGAATCTAGACTATTAACCTCCTGGCGGGCCAGTTCCTGACTCTCCTCCAGCGTCGGTAGCTGCTGCGATAGCTGGCCCTGGCGCAGCACCGGGGCCAGCAGGTCGCGGAAGGGCGCGCCGGGGTGCACGGGGCGGCGGCGGGTGAGGTCGGCGGGGTCCACGATGGTGGGTGCGGCGGGCAGCGGCTGGGCGGCGGCCACGTTGTAAATCATGTCGGCGCGGGGCTGGCCGTGCTCGCCCAGGTAGCGGCGCACCTGCAAGATGCCGGGAATGCTGGTTTTAACCTGTTGCTCGGAGAGCTTGAGGGTGAAATCCCAGCTCTGGCCATCGGCGGTGCGCAGGGCGGCGAGCTTGTACACGCCCCCCAGGGCGGGCTGATTGTAGGCCGTGACGAGCTGCGTGCCCACGGCCCACACGTCGATGCGCGCGCCCTGCTGCCGCAGGCTGGCGATGAGATTTTCTTCTAAGTCATTGCTGGCCACGATGCGAACTTTCTCCAGGCCTGCGGCGTCGAGCAGCTTGCGAGCTTCTTTGGAGAGATAAGCCAGGTCGCCCGAGTCGAGGCGGATGCCGCCTAGCTCGTGGCCGTGCTGGCGCATTTCTAGCGCTACCTCGATGGCGTGGCGTACGCCGTCGAGCGTGTCGTAGGTATCGACCAAGAAGGTCGAGTCGTCGGGGAAGGCATCGCCGTAAGCCGAAAAAGCCTGCTTTTCATCGCCGAAGGCCTGCACCCAGCTGTGGGCGTGCGTGCCGCGCACCGGGATGCCGTAGAGCCGGCCAGCCAGCACGTTGCTGGTGCCGTCGGCCCCGCCGAGGTAGGCGGCGCGGGCGGCTCCCAGGCCGCCGTCGGGGCCTTGGGCGCGGCGCAGGCCAAACTCCAGCACCGTGGCCTTGGGGCCGGCGGCGTCGCGCAAGCGGGCGGCTTTGGTGGCGACGAGGGTTTGAAAATTGATAATGGTGAGCAGAGCCGTTTCGACCAACTGGGCTTGCAGCAGCGGGCCTTGCACGCGCACCAGTGGCTCATTGCCAAATACTACCGTGCCCTCGGCCACGGCGTCTACGTCGCAGGTGAAGGTTAAATCTCGCAGGTAAGCCAGGAACTCGTCGGGGAATAGGCAGGCGTCCTGGCTGCCTTTCAGGCTGGCTAGGTAGGCGATATCCTCGTCTTCGAAACGTAGATTTTGCAAGTAGTCAATGGCCAGCGCCAGCCCGGCCGCCACTGCGTAGCCGCCCTCAAACGGCGCTTTGCGGAAGTAGAGGTGAAACACGGCCTCGCGCTCGTGCAGGCCCGCCCGCCAGTAGCCGTAGGCCATCGTGAACTGGTAGAGGTCGGTGAGTAGGGCGAGCGAGGGGCGGTAGAGGCCGGTGAGTGGGGTAGGGGACATGGGAGGTAGAGACGCATACTTGCGGCTCGGCGTTGTTTTCGTCATGCGGTCGGCTCTCACGACTGTCATGCTGAGCGGAGCGTAGCGCAGCCGAAGCATCTCTATCGGTGAACTAACTCCTTGCGCTAACAACGAAGCGGTAGAGATGCTTCGACTCCGCTGCGCTGCGCTCAGCATGACGGATGGGTACCTCGCCAATGAGCTTTCAACCCCAATTCCAACCCACAAACAGGACAAAAACAGCCCGGCCCGCTCCATTCGGGCCGTACCTTTGTTACCCGAAAGCTACTAGTGCTACTCTCGCCTCATACCCCAGCTTATGTCGTTTAGATTCAAGCCCGCCGACGTGTTTGAAACCCGCCACAACGCCCCCGACCACGCCAGCCAGCAGGCCATGCTGGCGGCGGTAGGGGCCGCCGACCTGGCCCAGCTCATCGCCGAAACGGTGCCCGCCGCCATCCGGCTGCCCCAGGCACTGGCTTTGCCGCCAGCCCTCACCGAGCGCCAGTTTTTGAAGCGCTTCAAGCAGATTGCCGGGCAGAACAAGGTGTATAAGAGCTACATCGGCCTCGGGTATCACGATACCACGCTGCCGCCCGTTATTCAGCGTAATATTCTCGAAAACCCGGGCTGGTACACGGCCTACACGCCCTACCAGGCCGAAATCGCGCAGGGACGCCTGGAGGCGCTCATCAATTACCAGACGATGGTGATTGACCTCACCGGCTTGCCCATCGCCAACGCCAGCCTGCTCGACGAGGCCACCGCCGCCGCCGAGGCCCTGCACCTGCTGCACTCGCAAACCAAGAAGAAAAACGCCACCAAGTTTTTCGTGTCGGAGCAGGTGTTGCCCCAGACCATCGACGTGCTGCGGACCCGCGCCACGCCGCTGGGCATCGAGCTGGTCATCGGCGACCACCGCACGGCCGACCTGAGCGACGAGGCTTTCTTCGGCGTGATGGTGCAGTACCCCGGCGCCAACGGCACGGTGTTCGACTACAAAGAATTTATCGCCAACGCCCAGTCCAACAACCTGTTTGTGGTAATGGCGGCCGACCTGCTGGCCCTCACGCTGCTGACCTCGCCCGGCGAGTTGGGCGCGGATATCTGCGTGGGCTCGTCGCAGCGCTTTGGCGTGCCGATGGGCTTTGGCGGGCCGCACGCGGGTTTCTTCTCGTGTAAAGAACAGTTCAAGCGCGTCATTCCGGGCCGCATTATCGGGCAGAGCGTGGACGCGGCCGGCAACAAGGCCTACCGCATGGCGCTGCAAACCCGTGAGCAGCACATCCGCCGCGAAAAAGCGACCTCCAACATCTGCACCGCGCAGGTGCTGCTGAGCGTGCTGGCCGGCATGTTTGCCGTGTACCACGGCCCCAAGGGCATCCGGCAGTTTGCCGTGAATACGCACCTGTTTGCCCAAATTCTGGAAGCCGAATTGAAGGCGCTGGGCGTGGAGCAGCTCAATAGCCACTACTTCGACACCCTGAGTCTGCGCCTCGAAAGCCACGAGATGCAGCAGGCGCTGAAGACCGAAGCCGAGGCGGCGGGCATCAACTTCCGCTACTACGAGGACACGCTGGTGGGCATCAGCCTGCACCAAAACGTGGAGTTCGACGATGTGCGCGACATCGTGGACATCTTCGCCAAGGTGCTGGGTAAGGAGGTAGCCACCACGGCCGCCCCCACGGCTGAAGCCGAGCTGACGCTGACCTGGCCCGCGCACCTGCAGCGCACCAGCGAGTACCTCACGCACCCCGTCTTCAATACGCACCACGCCGAGCACGAGCTGCTGCGCTACATGAAGCAGCTCGAAAACAAGGACCTGAGCCTCGCGCACAGCATGATTCCGCTGGGCTCATGCACCATGAAGCTCAACGCCACCGCGGAGATGATACCCGTGACCTGGCCCGAAATCGGCCAACTGCACCCCTTCGCCCCGGCCGACCAGACGGTGGGCTACCAGCAGATTATCCGCGACCTGCAAGCCTGGCTCTGCGAGGTAACGGGCTTCGCGGCCGTCAGCCTCCAGCCCAACTCAGGCGCCAACGGTGAGTACGCCGGCCTGCTGGCCATCCGCGGCTACCACCTCAGCCGCGGCGATAATCACCGCACGGTGGCCCTCATTCCGGCCTCGGCCCACGGCACCAACCCCGCCTCGGCCGTGATGGCCGGCATGCAGGTAGTGGTGGTGAAGAGCACCGACGAAGGCAACGTGGACATGGACGACCTACGCGCCAAAATCGCCCAGCACGCCGACCGCCTCTCGTGCCTCATGGTGACTTACCCCAGCACGCACGGCGTGTACGAGGAAACCATCATCGAAATCTGCGAGCTCATTCACCAGGCCGGCGGCCGGGTGTACATGGACGGTGCCAATATGAACGCCCAGGTGGGCCTCACCTCGCCCGCCAGCATCGGGGCCGATGTGTGCCACCTCAACCTGCACAAAACCTTCTGCATTCCGCACGGTGGCGGCGGCCCCGGCGTGGGTCCCATCGGCGTGGTCGAAGACCTGATTCCCTACCTGCCCGGCCACGCCGTGGTAGCGGTAGAAGGCCGCACGAGCGGCGCTGTGTCGGCCGCGCCCTGGGGCTCGGCGAGCATCCTGCCCATTAGCTACGCCTACATTTCGATGATGGGCGGCGCGGGCATCACCCGCGCTACCGAACTGGCTATTCTGAACGCCAACTACATCAAGGCCCGTCTGGAGGCGCACTACCCGGTGCTCTACACCGGCAGCCAGGGCCGCTGCGCCCACGAGATGATTCTCGACTGCCGCCACTTCAAAAAGGCGGGCATCGAAGTGGAAGACATCGCCAAGCGCCTGATGGACTACGGTTTCCACGCGCCCACGGTGAGCTTCCCGGTAGCCGGCACGCTGATGATTGAGCCGACGGAAAGCGAAAGTAAGGAGGAGCTGGACCGCTTCTGCGACGCCATGATTGCCATCCGCAAGGAAATCACGGAGGTAGAGGAAGGCCGCGCCGACGCTAAGGAAAACGTGCTCAAGCACGCGCCCCACACCGCCGCCATCGTCCTCACCCAGGAGTGGACGCGCCCCTACTCACGCGAGCAGGCCGTGTACCCGCTGCCCTACGTGCGCGCCGCCAAGTTCTGGCCCACGGTGTCACGCATCGACTCGGCCTACGGCGACCGTAACCTCATTTGTAGCTGCACGCCGCTGGAGGAGTACGCCGACGAGCCCGAGCAGCTGGTGGCGACGGATAAGGGTCCGTCGTACTAGTGTACCGTGGACCCTGCGGGTCCGCGCGTGTTAGCAGCTATAAAGACGATAATACGCGCGGACCCGCAGGGTCCACGGTACAATACAACCGCGTCCCCTGCGTTAAACCTGCGCAGTCAACCGACCATCTACAACACGCCAGACTGAGCCCGCGCAAGCACTCGGCCTGGCGTGTTGTAGTTTGGTCGAGTAGCTAAGCAAACTAGTCGGCTTGCCTACTTATTTTGGAACATTGCCTAGGTGGCCAGCGTTAAGCCAATACCTCCGCACCGCAGGATTATCCCCTTAATTTCTAGCCTTATGAACCGCATAAATCGTTTTATGGCCCTCGCGGTCACGAGCCTGGCCCTGGCCTTCGGGCTCAATGCCTGCACCACGGCCAACGTGGCCTCGACCAGCGACTTTGACCACGCCGTCAACTTCCGCGCCTACCGCACCTGGGCCTGGTACCCCAAGCAAGCCAACGACACCGAGGGCGGCCCCGCCCGCGGCTACGAGTCGTTCACCGACCAGCGCATCCGCGATGCCGTGACCAAAGACCTCGCCGCCAAAAATCTCACCGAGGTAGCCAGCAATGAAAACCCCGACGTATACGTGGCCTACAGCGTGCGCGTCGAAAACCAGCAGCAGCGCACCGGTAGCCCCTTCGGCTACGGCTACCCCTATGGCTACGGGTACGGCGGCTACGGTGGCTACGGCTACCCCTACGGCGGCACGTACAACTACAAAGCCGGCACCGTCATCATCGACATCGTGGACGCCAAGCGTAAGGAGCTGGCGTGGCGCGGCACCGGCCAGGCGCAGCTCGACAAAAACACGATTACGGAAGAGGAAACCTACCGCATTGTGAACAGCGTGCTCAGCAACTATCCGCCTACCGACGACCGCCGCCGCCAGGCTACGCGCTAGGTAGTAGGTTATTGAAAAGCAAAAAGCCTCGCCAGAATTGGCGAGGCTTTTTTTATTGCTGACGTTGGTGCATTACAGCCAATATGTCGATTTGACTACGCCCGATATAATAAATGATGCGGTAGTTGCCAACCAGTAGCTGCCGCACTTTTTGCAGGTTGGCCTTTGGATAAATAGGGCCCAAGTAGGGGTTATCTTCCAATTGCCGCGCGCGGTCAAAAAAGCGGTCAACAGTCGCTTCGGAATGACTAGCGGAAGTGAGGCGCAGATACTCGCCGATAGCGGTTACGTGGTCTATTGCATCATCTGTCCAATAAATAGTCATCTTACGCCTCCTTACGCAAGCGGGCCATTACTATGCGACGAGCTTCCTCGTGCGGAACCAGCCGGCCGGCTTCGCGCGAAGCCATGGCTTTTTCCAGCACCTGTATCTCGTATAGCTCTTGTTGCAAGTCCTCCAGGGTAGCACCTTCTGGTAACTCGTCAATTACTTGATGCGCAATAGCTTTGATGGCAGGCGACATTGGCGGTAAAAGTTAAATGGTAAAACCCTGGGTGCTACTTAAACCGGCACATTCACGTGGCGCTCGGCGTGGTACGACGAGCGCACGAGCGGGCCGCTTTCCACGTACTTCAGCCCTCGGCGCAGGCCTTCTTCGCGGTAGGCGGCGAATACCTCGGGGTGGATGAACTCGGCTACTTCGAGGTGGCGCTTGGTGGGCTGCAGGTACTGGCCCAGCGTCAGGATGTCGAGGCCGTTGGCCACGAGGTCGTCCATGGCCTGGTGCACCTCATCCTGCTTCTCGCCCAGGCCCAGCATGATACCCGACTTGGTGCGGTGGCCCGCCAGCTTAGTGCGGCGGATCTGCTCCAGCGAGCGGTCGTACTTGGCCTGCGGGCGCACGAGGCGGTAGAGGCTGCCCACGGTTTCCATGTTGTGCGAAATCACTTCCTGCCCGCCCGAAATCATCACTTCCAGCGCCGCCCAGTTGGCTTTCACGTCGGGAATCAGCGTCTCGATGGTCGTTTCGGGGCTCAGCTCCTTGGTAAACACCACCGTATCGCGCCACACACTCGCGCCGCGGTCCTTGAGTTCGTCGCGGTTTACGGAGGTGATAACGGCGTGCTTCACCTTCATCAGGCTAATGGCCTCGGCCACGCGGCGGGGCTCATCAAGGTCAAGCTCGCTAGGGCGGCCGGTGGCCACGGCGCAAAACGAGCACGAGCGCGTGCACACGTTGCCCAAAATCATGAAAGTAGCCGTGCCCGCGCCCCAGCACTCACCCATGTTAGGGCAGTTGCCTGACTCGCAGATGGTATGCAGCTTGTGCTCGTCCACTAGCTTGCGCACGGCCGCGTAGTCGGGGCCGATAGGCAGCTTCACGCGCAGCCAGTCGGGCTTGCGGGCGCGGGCTGGCGCGGGAGGGGCCAGGGGTTCGGCCTGAATAATGGGGAGCGAGAGCAGCATAGTATCCATAGTGTAAAGTTAAACAACAAAGCCCCGGCAAAGTGCCAGGGCTCCGCAAAGGCTAGCAAGCCAAAACAGCATCGGGCTAATTGCGATGCCCCAGGTACAGGGTAAGGTAAACCGACGGCAGAAACTGCTTGTTGAGCTGCGTCAAATCGGGGGTAGCGGGCGGCGCAAACGTAACCAGCCGCTCGGTGTAGGCTTCGAGCAAAAAGCCCACCTCGGCCCCGGCCACGGCATCGCGGTAGCGGCCATACTCGAAGCTGAGCCCGCCGCGCAAATGCACACCCGGCACAATCTTGGTTTTGCTAATACCGCTGAAAAACGGTGCCCGGTCGACGATATAATCGGAATAGTTGGGCTTCTTATTGGGGTTGTATTGCTCGTTGATAATCACGTCGTTCTGCGATGGCCCGCCGCTGCCCCGGTCCGACCACGTTTGGTCGAAACTGACGTGGTAGGGCATAAGCAGGCCGATGGACGGGCCCACGCTCAGCAGGCCATTGACCTGCACGCCCGCCTCGGCGGCCTTGCGAAACAGGATGCGCTGAATGCCAACGGAAGGCCGCAGCGCAAAGGCGTAGTTGGTTTTGTAGAGCGTCCACGAGCCGCCGGTGAAGGCGCTGGTTACGGTTTCCTCCTTAGGGTTTTTGAAAAACACGCCCTCCAGGCTCCAGAACCACAGGCGGCGCTCGTCGAGCACCCGCGACGAGCGCACGTTGACACCCCCGATAAGCCCGCCCTGAGTGTTGAAGTTGATGCCAAACACCGTTTCGCGGCGGTACGACTGCTCATCGGACGGCGCGGCCTGCGGGCGCGGCTGGGCAGTGGGGGCGGCCCGGCGGGCGGGTGGCTCGGCCGTGGGGGCTGCGGGGCGGGCCGTGGGCGAGGTGTCTTGCGCCTGGGCCGGCACCGCAGCTACGACGCCCAGCACGGACGCCAATCCAAGAGCTAAAACGTTTTTCATAAGGATACCAAAAATAACACTGCGCAAGCAAGTTAAACCTTAAAAACCGGCCGCCACCACGGCTCGCGCGGCAGCGGTTAGCTAGCTTCGCGGCATGATGACCGCACCCACTGCCACTGCCCGCTACGAAGGGCAACTCCGCACCCAGGCCACGCACGTGGCCTCGGGCACCAGCATCCAAACTGACGCGCCGGTCGACAACCACGGCCGGGGCGAAGCCTTTTCGCCCACCGACCTCGTGGGCACGGCCCTCGGCACCTGCATCCTGACGACAATGGCCATCGTGGCCGAGCGCCACGGTATCGATTTGATAGGCAGTACCTTCGATGTCAAAAAGACAATGAGCCAGGAACCGCCCCGGCGCATTGCGCAGCTTGATGTAGACCTCTACCTACCCGCCGCCCTTGGCGAGGCCGACCGTGCCCTACTTGAGCGCACGGCCCACACCTGCCCGGTGGCTTTGAGCTTGAACCCCGAAATCCACCAGGAGGTTCGGTTTATTTATCGATAAGTGAATGAGAGTTTTGTCATGCTGAGCGTAGTGGAGCATCTCGCTAGCGCCATCGCTTCGTGTTAGTTACTACACCACGCGAGATGCTTCGCTGTGCTCTGCATGACGAACCACTCTTACGCATTCATTTCCTACTTCACCTTCACATCGCTGAGGCGGATGCCCATGTGCGAGGCGTGGTAGGTGCATTGGCCATCCTGGATGAGCAGCAACTGCGGCGACTCGTGCTGCACGCCAAACTCCTGGGCGATTTGGGTCGAGATGGGCCGAAATCGCAGCAAATCGAGGTAGTAGAGCGGGGTGCCGGCCGGTAGGTTGGCATCGGGCCACTGGCGCTCCAGCTTGCCCTTGGCCATGGCGCTGATGGAGCAGGTAGTGCTGTGCTTGAAGATGAGCACCGGGTGTTCGTGCGATTCGCGCACGATGTCGGTGAGCTGTTCGGGCTGCGTGAGCGGAAGCCAGGAAGTGGCCATGACGAAGAAACTTAGTTGGAAAAAGCTTTTGGCTGCTTGCGTAACCGCAAGCCGGGGTATTTGGGTTCGGTTACGTGCGGCGTGCCGTCGCGGTCGAATTTGGGCTCGCCGGCCACGCGCGGTAGCGGGGCCAACTCGCCGCGCCGCAGCCGCCGGCGCGTACCCCCGAGGTGGCTGTCGGCGTAGGGCGTGGGCGTGCGGCGGGCCTCGCGCAGGGCGCGGCGCTCGGCGGCGCGCTGCTGGGCCGGGCTGCTGGCCTGGGTCTGGGCCGGGGCGGCCGGGGCGGCGAGCAGCAGCGCCGCCGCGGCAAGTAGTAGCTTGTGAAGCATGGGCGGGGAAGAAGGAAAGAAAGCGTGGAGAAAGCGGCGCTGCCGCTTCATACCCAACGGCTAAGCTGGGCCTTAGTTGCCGTTGTTTTCCAGCGTGGGGTCGGGCTTGGGCACGGGCGCTTTCTTATCCTTTTTCTGCTTTTTCTCTTTCGGAGCCTTTTCTACCGGCTCGGCGGGGGCGGCTTCTACCGGCTGGTCGGCACGCTCGCGGGGGCGGCCATCGAGCTCGCCGCTTTTGCCCGAGCTTTTGCCTTTGCCCTTGGCCGACGACTTACGCATCTTGCGGTTTTCGCGGTTTACGTCGTTGTGCTTGAGTGGGCGGGTTTCGTAGTGGTGATACTGGCGGCGCTTGAAGTTGGGCTTATTTTTAATAAGCAGATGCTTATCGTACTTGTTGCGCGTGCCTTCGGAAAGGTCGCTGTACGAAAGCTTGCTGTCCTTTTTGGCTTCCGAGGCACCGGGCGCGGCGCTGGGGTCGGTAGCCCCGGTCACGGGCTCTTCACTCTTGAGCACCTGGCCCTTATGCCGGGCCTTTTCGGCGGCCCGGAACTTGGCCTTGGCCTGCTTCGACATGTCGGGCGTGGGCAGGCGGCGCGGATGCACGATGTTTTCGTACACCGAGCAGCCAGCCAGCAGGCCCAAGAGCAGTAGCGGCAGTAAGGAGCGGAGCAGGTTTGTCATAGGAGAATTGATGTAGCGTAAGCTATAGCTGGCGAGCGAGTAATTACGTTTGCAGCGCATTTTCTGACGTAGCTGTTCGCCGCGCTCATTCGCAAGCTAAAGCCTACAACACAGACTAGTACTCGCGCAGCGCGCGCAGCTGCTCGCGCAGCCGCTGCTGCGGCAAAAAGTCGGCCTCCAGCTGCGGGGCAAAGGGCACGGCCGTGTCGAGCGCGGCCACGCGGCGCACGGGCGCATCGAGGTGGCTAAAGCAGTGCTCGGCCAGCCAGGCCGCTATTTCGCCGCCCAGGCCGCCGGTCAGCGTGTCTTCGTGCAGGATGAGCACGCGGCCGGTCTTGCGGGTGGTGCGGGCCACGGCCTCGGTGTCCCAGGGCAGCAGCGTGCGCAGGTCCAGGATGTCGGCCTTGATGCCCATTTCCTGGCACGCCGCCAGCGCCCAGTGCACGCCCAGCCCGTAGGTGATGATGCTGAGGTCCGGGCCCTCGGCCACCAGCGCGGCCTGCCCGATGGGCGTGGTGTAGTAGGCCTCGGGCACCGGCCCGCTCAGCGAGCGGTACAGCAGCTTGTGCTCGAAAAACATCACCGGGTTGGGGTCTTCAAACGCCGCGCAGAGCAGCCCTTTGGCGTCGTGCGGGTTGCTGGGGTACACCACTTTCAGGCCCGGCACGTGCGTAAACCACGCCTCGTTGCTTTGGCTGTGGAAGGGGCCAGCGGCGGTGCCCGCGCCGGTGGGCATCCGCACGACTACGTCGGCGTTCTGGCCCCAGCGGTAGTGGCTTTTGGCGAGGTTGTTCACAATCTGGTTGAAGCCGCAGGTCACGAAATCAGCAAATTGCATTTCCACCATCGCCTTTTTGCCCCGGATGCTTAGGCCCAGCCCCGCGCCCACGATGGCCGACTCGCAGAGCGGCGTGTTGCGCACGCGCCCCTTGCCAAACTGCTGCACAAAGCCTTCGGTAATTTTGAAAACCCCGCCGTATTCGGCAATGTCCTGGCCCATGAGCACGAGCTCGGGGTAGCGCTCCATGCTCTGGCGCAGCCCGGCTTGGATAGCGTCGATATACCGCTTTTCGGGCGCCGGGCTGTCGGTGGGTGCGGCCGTGAGCGGTGCCTCAAAGGGCTGGTACATATCGGCCAGCTCCACCTTCGCATCGGCCACCGGGGCCGGCGCTGCCTCGGTTTCCTGCCAGCCCTTTTCTATTTCCTGCTTGATGCTTTCGCGCATCTGCATCCGGGCCGTTTCGCTGATGATGCCTTCGGCGAGTAGCCATTTTTCGTAGTTTTCGACCGGGTCTTTGGTGGCCCACTCCTGCATGAGCTCGGCGGGCACGTACTTGGTGCCGCTGGCTTCTTCGTGGCCGCGCATCCGAAAGGTGAGCGCCTCGACCAGCACCGGGCGCGGGCGCTGGCGCAGGTCGTCGGCCAGGGTTTTGATGAGGTCGTACACGGCCAGCACGTTGTTGCCATCGACCTGTACGGCCTCCATGCCGTAGGCGGGGCCTTTGTCGACGAACGACTTGAAGCGAAACTGCTCGTTGGAGGGCGTGCTGAGGCCGTAGCCGTTGTTTTCGACCACGAAAATGACCGGCAGCTGCCACACCGCCGCCACGTTCAGGGCCTCGTGGAAGTCGCCCTCGCTGGCCCCGCCATCGCCCGAGTAGGTGAGGGTCACGCGGTGCGTCTCATCCAGCAGGTCGGCCAGGGCGATGCCGCCGGCCACGGCCAGCTGCGGCCCCAGGTGCGAAATCATGCCCACGATGTGGTGCTCGTTGGTGCCGAAGTGAAACGAGCGGTCGCGCCCCTTGGTGTAGCCCGAGGCCTTGCCCTGCCACTGCGCAAAGAGCCGCCCCAGCGGCACCTGCCGGCTCGTAAACACGCCCAGGTTGCGGTGCAGCGGCAAAATGTACTCGTCGGGCCGCAGGGCCAGCGTGCTGCCCACCGAAATGGCTTCCTGCCCGATACCCGAAAACCACTTGCTGATTTTGCCCTGGCGCAGCAGTATCAGCATCTTCTCCTCGATGAGGCGCGGGCGCAGCAGCTCGCGGTAAAGGTGCTTGAGCAGGTCGTTGGAGTAGTCCTTGCGGTCGAAGGTGAGGGCGAGAGGAGTAGCAGACATGGGCTAGGGGCGGGCCAGGTTAGGGCGAGCAAAGGTAGCGGCAGCAGGCACTCTGGGGAGGGCGAAGGGGCTCGTCGGCGGGCGGGCATCAGCACTTTGCCGCGCAGGGCGTAAGTTCGGCACCGGTGGGCCGCCGGCAGCTTGCCTTCCTGCGGCGTCCTATATCAATTTTGAGTGCTACTACTTCTTCTGATTCAGTAACTAAATACGTGGTCTACAGCGCCGTGATAATACTACTGGTGCTGGCTTACTTCGTGTTGTTTTTCCGGCTGGGCTCGGCACCCATTCAGCTGTGGGACGAAGCCCGCCTGGCCGTGAATGCGGCCGAAATGCTGGCGCGCCACCAGTGGCTGGTGACCTATTTTGAGGGCCAGCCCGACCAGTGGAACACCAAGCCGCCGCTCATGATATGGCTGCAGGCGCTGAGCATAGCGGGGCTGGGGTACTCGCAGGTGGCGGTGCGGCTGCCAGCCGCGCTGGCGGCGCTGGCCACGGTGCTGCTCACCGGCTGGTTTGGCTACCGGCAGCTCGGCCATTGGCTGGTGGGCTGGCTGGCGGCGCTGGTGCTGCTCACTACCAGCGGCTTGGTGGGCTACCACGTGGCCCGCACCGGCGACTACGATGCCCTGCTGGTGTGCTGGCTGACGCTGGGCACGCTGAGCTTTTTTCGGTACTTAACTACGCAGCGGGCCGCGCTGGGCTGGCTGGCGGCCGTCGCCTTCACGCTGGCGGTGCTTACGAAAGGCGTGGCGGGAGTGCTCGATTGGCCCGCGTTGGTGTTGTTTGCAGCGGCTACCGGGCAGCTGCGCTGGCTGCTGGCGCGCCGCGAGTTCTACCTGGGGCTGGCCCTTTTTGCCGGGGTAGTGGGCGGCTACTATGGTGCCCGCGAACTAGCCACCCCTGGTTACCTGGCCGCGGTGCTCACCAATGAGCTGAGTGGGCGGGCGCTGCAGGCGCTCGAAGGGCATGGGCAGTCCTGGGATTATTATATTAATAACCTAGTCGTCAAAAGCTTCACGCCCTGGCTGAGCTTGGCGGTGCTGGGCGCGCTGCTGAGCTGGCGCCTGCCACCAGCCTCCGCCAGGCGGCAGTTTAGCTTGCTGGCTAGTTTGGTGGTAGGGTGGCACCTGCTCGTTATTTCGCTGGTTCAAACCAAGCTCGCCTGGTACGATGCGCCCATTTATCCCTTGCTGGCGCTGCTGGTGGGCCTGGGCGCGCAGCAGGTGGCCGAGGCACTGCGCCAGCAGGTTGCCCCGGCGCGGCCCGGCTGGAGCTGGCTGCTGCTAGGCCTGGGCGTGCTGCTGGTGTGGCCGCCCTACCAAGCGCTGCGCCAGCAGCTCGATGCGCAGCACAACCAGCGCTTTGCCGATGCGCACTTGCAGTTTGGGCGCTACCTGGCCTTTCAAGCCCAGCAGCGACCTGATTTTACAGACTATACCGTCCTGGAAACCGCCAATTACAACGCTAGCTTAGAATGGTACCGGCAGGCCCAGCAAGCTGCTAAATGGCAAAAAGTGCTTTGCAGGTACAACGCCGATACGGTGGGCTTGCGAGCCAACCAGCTAGTGGTGGTGTGTAGCAGTGTTTTGAGGAGGCAATTGCAGCGGCAGCACGCCGCCCAGGTGGTCTTGCAGCAAGACTCCTGCGCTACCCTACTACTGGGTGCCAAATGAAGAACCGGGCGGGAAAAGCAGGCCCGGCATCGACTTGTTAAGTAATCGTTGTAGTTTAAACTAGTGCTCGACTGCAACCACCGGCCCGCTAGCGCTGTTTAGAACCTCAGTACCTGGCAGCCTTCCGGCCCTTTCCGCCTTTTACCAACCGCTATGATACACTTCCAGGAGTTTACCCTCGCCAACGGCCTGCGCTGCCTCGTACATGAAGACTTCACCACCCCGCTGGCCGTGCTCAACGTGCTCTACGACGTGGGCTCGCGCGATGAACACCCCGGCCGCACGGGCTTCGCGCACTTGTTTGAGCACCTGATGTTCAGCGGGTCGAAGAATATTCCGAGCTACGACGAGCCGCTGCAAAAAGTGGGCGGCGAAAACAACGCCTTCACCTCGCAGGACATCACCAACTACTACCTCTCGCTGCCCGCCGCCAACCTCGAAACCGGCTTCTGGCTCGAAAGCGACCGCATGCTCGACTTGGCCTTCTCCGAAAATGGCCTCGACGTGCAGCGCAAAGTAGTGGTGGAGGAGTTTAAGCAGAGCTACCTCAACCAGCCCTATGGCGACGTGTGGCTCAAGCTCAAGCCCCTAGCCTACCAAAACCACCCCTACCAGTGGAACCCCATTGGCAAGGAAATCGCCCACATCGAAGACGCCGAAATGGCCGATGTGCGCGCTTTCTTCCAGAAGCACTACGCGCCCCAGAATGCCGTGCTGGTAGTGGCTGGCGCGGTAGCCTTTGGCGAAGTAAAACGCCTGGCCGAGAAGTGGTTTGGCCCCATAGCCGGCGGCCCCCGCTACGAGCGCCAGCTACCCCAGGAGCCCGTGCAAACCGCAGCGCGCCACGCCGAGGTCACGGCCCCCGTGCCGCTCTCGGCTCTCTACAAAGCCTACCACATGCCCGCCCGCCTCGATGCCCGCTACCACGCCATCGACCTGCTGAGCGATGTGCTGGGCCGGGGCAAAAGCTCGCGCCTGCACCAGCGCCTGGTAAAGGAGCTGGAATTGTTTAATAACATCTCGGCCTCGCTCACGGGCGCGCTCGACCCCGGCTTGTTCGTCATCAGTGGCAAGCTCAATGTGGGCGTCTCGCTCGAAGAAGCCGACCGCGCCGTGGAAGCCGTGGTGGCCGAAATGCTGGCCGCCGAGGTACCCGCCGCCGAGCTCGACAAAGTGAAAAACCAGGCCGAAACGGGCCTGGTATTTGGCGAAATTGAACTACTGAACCGCGCCCTGGCCCTGGCCATCGGCAAGCTGCTAGGCAATGCCAACCTCGTAAATGAAGAGCCGGCCATGCTGCAAGCCGTCACGCCGGCCGACGTTCGCGTCGCCGCTGAGCTGGTGCTGCGCCCCGAAAACTGTACTACCCTCTACTACCGCGCCGCCGAAGGTGCCGACGCACCTGAGGTGGAGGAAGAGGTAGAAACTGCCGCCTAGCAGCCGATGCAGGCCGAAAAAAAAGCGCGGAGCTTGCTCCGCGCTTTTTTTATACGCTATTGTTTGGGCGTGCTGAGCGTGGTGTTGCGCTTGGCAGGGGCGGCGGCACCGTCGTAGGGCGGTGTGTTTTTACCGTTGTAGCGCGGGTCTTGGATGGGCTCGCCGGGGGCGGCGTAGCCCGACTGGGCCTGGCCTTTAGTATTGTCGTTGGTGTCGGCACCGCGGGTAGCGGGCTGCTGGCGCGCTGTGCGTGGCGTAAATCTAGTGGTGCGGGCGGGCTTTTTAGCGGGGGTAGTTTGGGCCACGGCAGCCTGGGCAACCAGCGCCAGGCCGAGCAGCGGCAGGCAAAGAGAACGGAGCATGATTTCAGAACTAAAAGTGAACGGCGCACCACTACTAACAAGCGGCCCGCCAGTCCCTGGCATACGCAAAACGGCCACGGAAGGCTGAGTCCGTGGCCGCTGCAACAAAACAGAAAGAAGAGTGAGAAAGGCCGTTTTGGAGGCAACCTAAAACCTAGCGCTGCGCGGGCAGCGTGCTGTTGGTGGCGGTGGGGCGGCGCAGGGGGCGGCCATCGTAGTCGGTCGTTACGCCGTGGCCCACCTGGTTGACGGGCATGCCAGGCGCGGCCGATACGTTGGTGCGGGGGTGGTAGAGCGTGCCATCATCGGGCAGTTCCACTGGGTCGTTGCTCCAGCCGCTCCAGCCGGGCTGGGGGCTGGTAGTGCCCATCGCCAGCACGGGGTTTTTAGCGGCGGCTTTGGCAGCAGCGGCGGCTTGCTTGCGCTCGCGGGCCGTGAGCACGCGGGCGGCGCGGCGCGTCTGGCGGGCAGTTTTGGCGGCCGAGGCGGGCGATTTGGAGTTGTCTACTTGCGTTTGGGCCGCAGCCGTTTCGGCGGTGAACAACAGGCCGAGGCCGAGCAGGGGGAGGAGCAGTTGGCGTACCATAAACGGGAGACGAAAAAGAAAGTGAGAGGAGATGTTGGTGAGTTGAAAAGGTATTTGCAACGCGCGTGCCAAACTTTTGCGCGGGATGGCACGCGGGGGCTTAGTGGTGGCTAAAAAGGCCTTCCTACCCGGCGCAAGCCGCCGTACCTTTGTGGGTACCATGCAGGAATCTATTTCGAGCCTCGCCGCCGAGGTGGCCGCCGCCGATGTGAGCAGCGCCGCCGCCCTCGACCAGTTTCGCCTTCTCTACCTCGGCCGCAAGGGCCGCCTGGCCGACCTCTTCGACCAGCTCAAGACCGTGCCCAACGAGCAGAAACGCGCCGTGGGCCAGCAGCTCAACGGCCTCAAGCAGCAGGCCCAGGCCCGCTTCGACGAGGCCCAGCACGCCTTGGAAGAAGCCACTGCCAATCAGCCCGCCGACGCGGGCTTCGACTACACCCTCCCGGTAGTGCCCCATGCCCTGGGCACCCGCCACCCGCTGATGCTGGTGCGCGAGCAGATGCTGCGCATCTTCGCCCGCATCGGCTTCGCAGTGGCCGAAGGCCCCGAGATTGAAGATGATTGGCACAACTTCACGGCCCTCAATTTCCCCGAAAACCACCCCGCGCGGGACATGCAGGATACGTTTTTTGTGGAGCCCGCGCCCGGTGCCGAGGTAGCTCAGCCGCACCTGTTGCGCACCCACACTAGTACTGTACAAGTGCGCGTGATGGAAAACGAGCCGCTGCCCATCCGCCGTGTGATGCCGGGGCGCGTGTACCGCAATGAGGCCATTTCGGCGCGGGCGCACATGCTCTTTCACCAGATTGAGGGCTTGTATATTGATGAAAACGTGAGCTTTGCCGACCTCAAGCAAACGATTTACTACTTCGTGCGCGAGATGTTCGGCGAGGACATCAACATCCGCTTCCGCCCCAGCTACTTCCCCTTCACCGAGCCCAGCGCCGAGATTGACATCACCTGCCTCATCTGTAAAGGTGCGGGCTGCAACATCTGCAAGGGCAGCGGCTGGGTCGAAATCGGCGGCAGCGGCATGGTAGACCCTAACGTGCTGGAGAACTGCGGTATCGACTCAGAAAAATACACCGGCTACGCCTGGGGTATGGGCATCGAGCGCATCACCATGCTCAAGTACCAGATTAAGGATTTGCGTCTCTTCACCGAAAACGACGTGCGCTTCCTGCGCCAGTTTGAGGCGCTGTAGAGCACTCAGGCGGCCTTGGATACTTTTTAAAAGCCTCGAACTAACTACCTCGCGTGGTTGGTTCGGGGCTTTAACTGTTTGGGAGTCGTAAATTTGCAGGCTCTTTTCGCTAGTTATTTCAATGTTGCCCACGCTAAGTTGGGCAGACTTCCGTGCTTTATGAAAGTTAGAACGCTTAAACAAAACAAGGTCAACGTCATCACCCTGGGCTGCTCTAAGAACCTCGTGGACAGCGAAGTGCTGATGGGCCAGTTGCGGGCCAATGACTTCCAGGTAACGCACGAGGCCAAGAAGTCGGACGCTAACATTGTCATTATCAATACCTGTGGCTTTATCGACAACGCCAAGCAGGAAAGCATCGACACCATCCTGCGCTACGCGGATGAGAAAGAGGCCGGCAAGCTCGAAAAGCTCTACGTAACGGGTTGCCTCTCACAGCGCTACAAAGATGAGCTGGAAGAGGAAATTCCGCAGGTCGATGCCTACTTCGGTACCCTGGAGCTGCCCCAGATGCTGAAAGTGCTGGAAGCCGACTACAAAAAAGAGCTGGTGGGCGAGCGCCTGCTGACCACGCCCAAGCACTACGCCTACTTCAAAATCGCGGAAGGCTGCAACCGCCCGTGCTCGTTTTGCGCCATCCCGCTGATGCGTGGCAAGCACGTAGACCGGCCCATGGACGACCTCGTGACTGAAGCCAAGCGCCTAGTAGGCATGGGCACCAAGGAGCTGATTCTCATTGCCCAGGACCTCACCTACTACGGCCTGCAAGCCTACGGCGAGCGCAAGCTGCCCGAGCTGCTGGAGCGCCTGAGCGACGTGCCCGGCCTCGACTGGATACGCCTGCAATACGCCTACCCCTCGCAGTTTCCGCTGGCGGCGCTGGACGTGATGCGCGAGCGCGACAACATCTGCCGCTACCTCGACATGCCTTTGCAGCATATTTCGGATAACATGCTGAAAACCATGCGCCGGGGCATCACCAGCCGCCGCACCAAGGAGCTGGTGCGCGAAATCCGCGACCGGGTGCCGGGCATCGCGCTGCGCACCACGCTCATTGCCGGCCACCCCGGCGAAACTGAGGCTGATTTCGAGGAACTTTGCGAGTTTGTGCAGGAGTCGAAATTTGAGCGCTTGGGCATCTTCACCTACTCGCACGAAGAAAACACCCACTCGCACACGCTGGTAGACGACGTGCCGGCCGAGGTGAAGCAGGAGCGCGCCGACCGCATCATGGAGATTCAGCAGCAGATATCGCTGGATTACAACGAGTCGCGCGTGGGGCAGACGTACAAGGTGCTCTTCGACCGGCTCGAAGGCGGCTACTACGTGGGCCGCACCGAGTTCGACTCGCCCGAGGTGGATAACGAGGTGTTGGTGCTGGCTACCAATGACCTGCACATTCCGCAGGGCAGCTTCGCCAACGTGCACATCACCGGCGCCAGCGACTTTGACTTGTACGGCGAGGTAGTGCGCTAAACGATTTGAACAGCTAAACGTCTGTCATGCTGAGCTTGCGAAGCATCCTATCAGCTTAGAATAGGTCACTCTAAGCTGATAGGATGCTTCGCTGCGCTCAGCATGACAGTTTAAGGGTAGTTCCAACCTTTCCCGCCCGGCCGGGTTTTGCCCTGAATTCCGCGCCCACTTTTCCCCGCGCTCATGGCTGCTGCCGACTGTATCACCCTGCCCTACGCCGCTACCAGCGCGTTTTCGGGCCTGCTCACCGACTATATCGCCGGCTCGCCGGCCCTGGCTCCTTTCTACCACCGCCGGCCCGAACTGGCCGCTTTTCAGGCCCAAATCGAAGAAAAGCAAGCCGCCTACTCGCCCGAGGCGCGGCAGCGCCTGGTAGCCGACCTGCGCGCCCAGTATGCCGAGCTGGGCGGCGCGGTGCCGCCGGCCGTAGCCGATAACCTGGATTTGCTGGCGAAGGATACGACCTTCACCATCACCACCGGGCACCAGCTCAACCTATTTACGGGGCCGCTGTACTTTGTTTATAAGATAGTTACGGCCATCAAGCTCAGCCAGCAGCTCAAGGCTGCGTACCCGCAGTACGACTTCGTGCCGGTGTACTGGCTGGCCACGGAGGACCACGACTTTGCCGAAATCAACCACTTCCAGCTATTCGGCAAAACGCTGAGTTGGGCCGGGCCCGGCGAGGGCCGCCTGGGTGGCCCGGTGGGCCGCCTGCCGCTCGATGGCCTGGCCGAGGAGATACTAAACCAGCTGCCGCCCGAGGTGCCGGCCGCTTTTAAAGACGCCTACGCCGACAGCGCCACGCTCAGCGAGGCTACGCGCAAGCTGGCTACCAGCCTCTTCGGCAGCTACGGCCTTGTCTGCCTCGACGCCGACCGCCCGGCCCTGAAGCAGGCGCTGAAGCCGCTGCTGAAGCAGGAAATTCAACAGCAGCTGTCCAACCAGGCGGTGCAGGCTACCAATGCCCAGCTCACGGCCGCTGGCTACAAGCCGCAGGTGTACTCGCGCCCGCTCAACCTGTTTTTCCTCACCGACGAAGGTAAGCGCGAGCGCTTGGAGCCCGACGCCGCCCCCGGTGCCGACTGCACCCAGGTAACGGTGCGCGGCACCGCCCGCTGCCATTCGCAGGCCGAGCTGCTGGCGCTGGCCGAGGCCGAGCCCGAGCGCTTCAGCCCCAATGTAGTGCTGCGCCCGGTGTACCAAGAAATTCTCATGCCCAACCTCGCCTACATCGGCGGCGGGGCCGAGGTAGCGTATTGGTTTCAGCTGAAAGGCGTGTTTGAGCAGCTTGGGGTAGTTTATCCCATCGTGCTGCCCCGCAACTCGGCCATGTACCTGAGCCGCGCCAACGCCGGCAAGCTACGCAAGCTGGGCTTGAGTACACTCGATATTTTCAAGCCCCTGGTAGAGCTAAAAAAGCAGGTCGGCGCGCAGTTGGGCCAGGAGGAAATAACCCTGGCTGCCCAGCAGCAGGCGCTCGCCGCAGCCTACCAGCAGGTGCAGGACCTGGCCCAGCGCCTCGACCCCACGCTGGTAAAGGCCGTGGCCGCCGAAGCCCAGAAAGCCACCAGCGCGCTGGCCGGCCTCGAAAAGCGCCTCGCCAAAGCCTCTGAAGCCAAACACGAAACCGCCTACTCGCAGCTGGCGGCGCTCAAGGACAAGCTTTTCCCTGAAGGCGGCTTGCAGGAGCGCACCGACAACGTGCTGAGCGTACTGCTCAACAACCCCGGCTTTATCGACCAGCTCGCGCAGTGCTTCGAGCCGCTGGCGCTGGTGTTCGCGGTGGTGGAGGAAGAATAGCCTAGTTTTGAGGCCGAAGTTACGCGGCTCCCTCCTCAAACCCGACCAAGCTTTGGCTTTCCTGCAATCTCTTCGTTCGCTTTTTAAAGGTGCCGGCCCTGCCGCGCCGCCGAATGACTTATCATTTGGGCTCATCGATAAGCTCGGCATCAAGCCCATGCTGGAGCAAAAGCAGTGGCTGGCGTTTGAGCAAACGGCCGCCGAGCTGCCTCCGGATGAACTGACGCGCCTGCTGGATGGCCTGTGCCTAAGCGAGTACTACGCGCCGCTGCTGGCGCAGTACCAGCAGAGTGGCGACTCGGATATGCGCCGGCTGGTAGCCGCGGTCTACGCCACGTTTCGGGCCTGGGAGGCCCGCAGCGGAGCTTACGCCCGCGAACTGTCGCAGCAGCAGGTAGATGGGTTTACGCACTACCTGACCCAGGCGCACGCGCACCTGGAGCCGCCCTTTGCAGAGCCGGCGTTGCAAGCCCAGGCCTCGGCCCGCCTGGTGCGGGTGGCGATGGGCCTGAGCGAGCCCGAGCTGGCGCAGGACGCCTACGAGCAGTGCGTGGCCTTGCAGCCCCGCCATTTGCTGGCGCACTTGTTTTACTTTAATGTGCTCACCCCAAAGTGGTTTGGCGATGAGGAAGTGCTGGAAGACTTTGTAACTACGGCTACTCCCGCGCTGCGCGATTTGCTGCAAGCCATGTACCTGGTTGAGCTACAATCCATCGTGGATGATAGCACGGCCGTGGCCAAAGCCGATTTTAAGAACACGAACCAGCGCCGCATCACGGAGCTGCTGGCCCAGGAGCCGCGAACCGAAGATTCGCTCGCCGCTATTTATTTCAACAATTACCTGGCTTGCCTCAGCCATAACCTCGGCGAACTAGCCCGCCGCGACCAGTATCTGCGGGCGCTGGAGGAGCGGATTACGGTCAATCCCTGGCCCCTGTTTGGGCTCTCGCCGCAGGCCGTGCGCAAGCTAAGCCCGCCCGCCAATTAAACGCCGCTCACTTAACCTATCCACCTATGTTCGACTTCACGGAGCAACCCCACCGCCGCTTTAACCCCCTGCTCGACGAGTGGGTTCTCGTTTCGCCGCACCGCGCCAAGCGCCCCTGGCAGGGCCAGCAGGAAGAAAACCAGGCCGACAACCGCCCCGAATACGACCCCACCTGCTACCTCTGCCCCGGCAACAAGCGCACCAGCGGCGACGTGAACCCGCCCTACCCGCACCAGTTCGTGTTCGACAACGACTTTGCGGCCCTGCTGCCCGAGGGCGAAACCGGCACCTACGAGGAAGGTGGCCTGCTGCGCGCCGAAGCCGAAACCGGCCACTGCCGCGTCATCTGCTTTTCGCCCAAGCACAACCTGACCCTGCCCGAAATGGAGATTTCGGAAATCCGCCGCGTGGTGGACACCTGGACCGACGAGTTCCGCACGCTCGGGGCCGACCCCAGCATCAACTACGTGCAGATTTTCGAAAACAAAGGCTTCGTGATGGGCTGCTCGAACCCGCACCCGCACGGTCAAATCTGGAGCGAGCGCACCGTGCCCGACCTGCCCGCCAAGGAGGCCCGCGCCCAAAAGGCGTACTTCGAGCAGCACGGCCGCACGCTGCTGGCCGACTACCTCGCCATCGAGGAGAAAACCAAGACCCGCTTCGTGGCCGAGAATGACACTTGGGTGGTGCTGGTGCCCTTCTGGGCGGTGTGGCCCTTCGAGACGCTGGTGCTGCCGCGCCGCGCCGTGCAAGACCTCACCCAGCTCAACGACCAGGAGCGCGACGGCTTGGCCGACATTCTGAGCCAGCTCACCATTAAGTACGACAACCTATTCGAGGTGAGCTTCCCGTACTCGGCGGGCTTCCACCAGCGGCCGACGGACGGCGGTGAGCACCCCGAGTGGCACCTGCACATGCACTTTTTGCCGCCGCTGCTGCGCTCGGCTACGGTCAAAAAATTCATGGTGGGCTACGAGCTGCTGGCCAATGCCCAGCGCGACATCACGCCCGAGCAGGCCGCCGAGCGCCTGCGCGCCCTGCCCGCCGTGCATTATAAGGCGGCCGTAAAGTAGTTATTTGAGCTAAAAAAGAGCCCCGGTCGCCTAGCGGCCGGGGCTCTTTTAGGTGCTACCAGCAGGGCTTCGGGAGGTGATTACCCGAGGCCCGCTCACCAGCCTATTGCTTGAGGAGCTTGAGCTGGCGGGTGCCGGTGCTGGTAGTGAGGCGCACGAGGTAGAGGCCGGCGGCGTAGGTGCGGGTGGGCACCGCGAGCTGCCGGGCCTGGCCGGCCTCGGCCTGACCGCTGGCCAGCTGCTGCACCAAGCGGCCCTGGGCGTCGTACACGGCCAGGGTGTAGGCCTGGGCAATGGGCAGCGCGAAGCTCAGTTGCAGCTCGTCGGCGAAGGGGTTGGGGTGGCCGGTGAGAGCCAGCTCCAGGGCGATAGTGGCACCATCAACTGCACTAACCGCAGGCTTGGCCGAGGTAGCGGCGGGGGCGGTAGCCGCCTGGGCAGCTGGGCGCGTAGCCGTGTTGGTGGGCAGCACGGAGATGCTCACCGTGGCCGGGTCGCCGCACACCAGCGGCGCGCCCGTGTTGCAGGCGTAGTAGGTGAAGCTGTCCGCGCCCACAAAGCCGGCGCTGGGCTGGTAGCTGAACGAGCCGTCGGGGTTGAGTACGAGCGTACCGCGGGTGGGCCGGTTGATGAGAATGGCGCGCGGGTTGGTGCCCAGGTCATTGGCCAGTACATTGCCCGTCAGCGTTATGCCCTGCGGGGTCGAATAGCTGTCAGCCACGGTGACGGGAACCACGCGCGTCACGGTGATGCTCACCGTAGCGGGGTTGCCACACAGCAGGGGCATAGTGGGGTCGCAGGCGTAGTAGGTAAAGCTGTCCGTGCCTACGAAGCCGGTATTGGGGGTGTAGGTGAACGAGCCGTTGGGGTTCAGCACCAGCACGCCGCGGGTGGGCCGGTTGATGAGGATAGCGCGCGGGTTGGTGCCCAAGTCATTGCTCAGCACGTTGCCCGTGAGCGGGGTGCCGGCCGGCGTAGTGTAGTTGTCAGCCACCGTGGTGGGGGCCACGCGCGTCACGGTGATGGTGACGGTAGCGGGATTACCGCATAGCAAGGGCATGTCGGGGTCGCAGGCGTAGTAGGTGAAGCTGTCCGTACCCGTGAAGCCGGCGTTGGGCACGTAGGTGAACGAGCCGTTGGGGTTCAGCACCAGCGAACCGTTGCTCGGCCGGTTGATGAGGATGGCGCGGGGGTTGGTGCCCAGGTCATTGCTCAGCACGTTGCCCGTGAGCGGGATGCCCTGGGGCGTAGTGTATGAGTCAGCCACCGTCACGGGGGCCACGCGCACCACGAAGCTGGTAGCCGAGGTAGCCGTGCCACCGGGCGTGCTCACGCGCACGGGGCCGGTGGTGGTGCCGGCCGCTACTACGGCCGTGATACTAGCAGCCGAGTTGACGACAAACGAGCTGGCGGGCGTGCCGTTGAAGCTGACAGCGGTGGTGCCGCCCAGGTTGTTGCCCGTGATAGAGACGCTGGTGCCCACCGGCCCGCTGGCCGGGCTAAACACCGTAATGCTGGGGGCCGGGATGAACCTCGTGTACTGCACGCTCACGCTGTTGGAGGCCGTGCTGCCGTTGCCGGAGGCATCCTGCGCGGCATTGGCCAGCACGCTCACCGTCACGGGGCCGTTGGCAGTGGGCGTCACGCTGAAGCTGTAGGCATTGCCCACGGCGGTGAGGCCGCTGGTCACGGTGCCATTGCTCACGCTGATGCCGCTCGGGCTAAAGCCCGTGACAAGCTCTGAAAAGGTTACCGTGAACGGAATGGGCGACGTGCTGGTAGCGCTGCCAGCCGCAGAAGTAAGCGCGGCCGTGGGGGGCGTGTCATCTACCGTGAAGGTGCTACTATTGCTGTTGGCGCTCACGGCCTGGCCGCTGAGCTGGGCCGTGACGTAGGTGGTGTAGGTGCCGCCGGCCAGGGCCACGGTGGGCACAAAGAAATAAAAATCGTTGGCAGTGCCGATGGTGGTGCCGATAACCTGGGCCGGGCCACTACCCGCCGCCACGTACAGGGTCACGGTGCTGCCAGCGGGTGCTATGCCCGAGAAGGTGGGCCGGCTGCCCTGCGCAAGGCCGCTGTTCGGAGTTACCAGAATAGGCGTCGGCGTGGTCAGAAGGTACTGCACGCTCACGGCGTTGCTGGCCGTGTTCGGCGCGTTGTTGGCGTCGGTGGCCACGCTGGCGGCCAGGCTCACCGCTACGGTGCCCGCTCCGCTGGGCGTCACGGTAAAGGTGTAGGGGCCCGCGCCGCTGCCGCTAAAGCTGCCGCTGGTCAGCGTGCCACCCGAGACGGTTACATCCGAGGCCGTGAAGGTGCTGCCTACGCTTTGCGAGAACGTCACCGCGAACGGAATGGGCGCGGTGCTGGTGGGGCTGGCCGAGGTGGTGCTCACGGTGGCCGTGAGGGCCGGGGCCGTCACGCTGAACGGGACCGAGGTGAAGATGTCGTAAGTCGGGATGTTATTTGGCTTAATGTTGCCCACGAACACGTCGTTCACGAACACGTTCAGCTGCTGGTCGAGCGAGGTGTAGTTGCGCTGAAGAGTCCCGAAACGGACCTGGTAGCTGCCCGTGGGCACGGCCAGGTTTTGCGAGATGCTGGCGCTGTTGTCGCCGGCGCTCTGTATCAGGGCTACCGAGGTGCCGTCGAACGCCGTCGAGCCGAAGGCGCTGTTGTTGCGCGAGATGCCGGCCAGGCCGGTGAAGCTCCAAAAGTCGGCGGTCACGCCATCCCCCGTTTTCTTGAAGCCGGCCGGGGCCACGTTGTTGGTTTCGAAGCTGGCGTTCTGCAAGGCGTTGGCTACGGCCGTGCTGGTGCCGCTTTGCCGCACTTGTACCACGTCCACGAAGGCCGTCACGTCGCCGGTGCCACTGGCGCTACCCGCCGCCTGAATGCGCAGGATGGGGGCGGCGGCGAAGTTCTTGGTGATGGTGTACGCCTCGCCCGCCGTATAGGGCACGTTCGTAATCGTGGGCGAGATGCCCGTGCTATTGGTCACATCCAAGCGCAGGGTGCCGTTGCCGGTGCCCGTGTTCACCACCACGGTGTAGGCGTTGACCGAGCCGCTCACGCTGGCTACCGAAGCCCCGCTGATGCCGCCCGTGGTGGTGAGCGTGAAGTTGCCGGCCGATACGCCGCTCACGCTGGTCGAGAATACTACCCGGTAGACTACCGAGGGCAAAGCCGTGGGTGAAAGCAGCTGGCGCGTAACCGAAAACACCGTGGCCGCCGCCGGCTGGCTGATGGTGAACGAGCGCGTGATGGTGCAGCCGTTGGCATCGGTCGCGGTTACCGAGTAGGTGCCCGCGCTCAAGTCGGAGGCCGTGGCCAGGGTGCTCACATTGGGGCTCCACGAGTAGGTGTAGTTGGGCGTGCCGCCGCCCACCGTGATGGTGGCCGAGCCGTTATAGCCCCCATTCGTAGTCACGTTGGTTTGCGATGTGGTGGCCGTGAGGGCCGTGGGCTGCGTGACGATAATATTGCTAACCGTGCCCGTCGCGCCGTTGGTATCGGTGATGGTGACGGCGTAAGTGCCGGCTGCCAGGCCGGTGCGGTCTTCGGTAGTTGGGCCGTCGCTCCAGCGGTAGGTGTAGGGGGCCACGCCGCCCGTGGGCGTCAGGTTGATGGCGCCATTGCGGCCACCGTTGCAGCTCACGTTGGTCGCTACTGCGGTGCCGCTCACGGGGGCCAGCGTAGCAAAGCTCACGACGCTGCCGTAGCTGGTGCCCGCGCTGTTGGTAGCGTAGGCGCGCACGTAGTAGGTAGTGCCGGGGGCCAGGCCCGCAATGGCTTTGGTAAACGTGCCCGTGCCCGTGCCGTTGGCGTCCTGGGCTACGCCCGCGCCGCCGATGGTGGGCACCGTATTCGTGCTGCTGTACACCACGCCGCGAGCCGTCACGGTCGCGCCGCCATCGGTGGGGATATTGCCGCCCAGCACGGCGCTGGTGCTGGTGAGGCTGGTGGCCGCGGCCGTGGTCACGGTGGGCGCGCTGGTCACCGTAAAGGCCACCCCGCCGCTGGTGCCGCTGGGCGTGGTCACGGTCACGTTGCCGGTGGTGGCCCCGGTGGGCACGGTAGCCGTGATAGTGGTGCCGTTGACGACGGCAAACGTGGTGGCCGCCGTGCCGTTGAAGCTGATGGCCGTGGCCCCGCCCAGGTTGGTGCCCGTGAGCGTGACGCTGGTGCCCACCGCCGCCGGGTTGGGGCTGATGCTGGAGAGGGTGGGAGCGGCGAAGACCGCCGTGTTCAGAAATACCTTGGCGTTGGTAAGCGTACCCAGGCTATTGCCCTCGCCCACTACCAGGTCGGGCTTGCTGTCATTGTTCAAGTCGCCGATGGCCACATCCTGGGGCGAAGTGGTGTCGGTGGTAAACGAGGCCGCCGTGCTCAGGGTGCCGGTGCCGGTGCCTGGCCATACCTCCACGGCGCTGCGGCCATTGCGCGCCACCGCCGCATCCAGAAACCCGTCGCCGTTCACGTCGCCCAGGGCCACGCCGATGGCGTCGCCCGTGCCTGCGCCGGCATACCGGCTGGCCGCGCCAAAGACGCCCGCGCCGGTATTCAGCAGCACGGCTACCGGGGCCGTTGAGTTGCCAGCGTCCACAATGTCGGGCCGGCCGTCGCGGTTCAAATCGCCCAGGGCCACGCCCCGGGAGGAGCTGATGCCTAGCGAATACACCGTGGCGGTGCCGAGGCTGCCCGTGCCAGTGCCCAGCAGCACGCCCACGCTGCCGTTGCTGTTGGTCACCACCACGTCTGGCTGGCCGTTGCTGCTGACGTCGCCCACGGCCACCGCGTTTGGTGCGCCCCCGGCCCCGTATTCGGTTACCGCGCCGAAGGTGCCGGTGCCGGTGCCCAGCAGCACGCCCACCTTGCCGCTGTCATAGTTGGCCGTGACGGCATCGAGTTTGCCGTCGCCGTTAAAATCGCCCAGCGCCACCCCGTAGGGCTGGGAGCCCGTCGCAAACTGGGTTGCGGTGCCAAAGCTGCCGGTGCCGGTGCCCAGCAGCACGCTCACCCGGTTGCCAGAGTAGTTGGCCAGCACCACGTCGAGCTTGTTATCGCCGTTCAGGTCGCCCAGGGCCAGCCCCAGCGGCTGCCCGCCGCACGCGTAGGTGGCCAGCGCGCCCAGCGTGCCCGTGCTGGTGCCCAGCCGCACGCCGAGGGTAGAGTTGTTGTAGTTAGCCGTTAGCAGGTCCTTAAACCCGTCGCCGTTGATGTCAACAATTTTGGGCCCCACGGGGTTGCCGCCCATGCCGTAGAGCGCTACGGGCGCAAAGGCGGGGGCCGTTTGGGCCTGCGCCGCGCCGGCGGTGGCCAGCAGCAGCCCTAGCGCCGCTAGCGGGCGGGCCAGGCGGCGGGATAGCCAGGAGGAATAAGTTTGCTCCATAAAAGGTAACGAAAGGGGGGAAAGAAAGTAAGCCTGCAAAATGCAGGGTCAAAGCTATTACCTGTGGCCCGGTATATAGCACTTATCTCACTATTAAATGTACTTTATCTGGCCTACGGTGCCGCTTAGGGCCGGGCGGGCGGCGGGCCGATGGGCATTGCCCGCGCCTAGACGCGCCGGCTCTTCACCGCCGGGGAGGCCGGGGCCGGGCGGCGTAAGGGGCCGCCCCGCACCTGCACCCCGCGCCGCCGCCTACTTCCGCCTCGACCTACTGCAAGCCCCGGCCACCGCCTAGCCGCTACTGAATAAACCCAAAAGCGCCCCGGCTGCCAGGCAGCCGGGGCGCTTTTTTGCGGGTGGGCGGGGCGGTGATGCTTCGCGCCCGCAGCCGCCTACTGCTTGAGCAGCTTGAGCTGGTGAGTGCCGGTGGCCGTGCTTAGGCGCACGAGGTAGAGGCCGGCCGCGTAGCCCTGCGTGGGCACGGTGAGCTGCTGGGCTTGCCCGGCCTCGGCCTGGCCGCTGGCCAGCTGCCGCACCAGGCGGCCCTGGGCATCGTACAGGGCCAGGGTGTAGGCCTGGGCGCTGGGTAACGCGAAGCTGAGCTGGAGTTCATCGCCAAACGGGTTGGGGTGGCCGGTGAGAGCCAGCGCCAGGGCCACGGTAGCGCCGCCCGCCGCGCTGGCGGTGGGCTTAGCGGTCGGCTTCCCGGTGGCCGGGGCCGCACCACGCGCGCTGCTACTGGCCGGCAGCACCGTGATGCTCACCGTGACGGGGTTGCCGCAGAGCAAGGGCTCGGCCGGGTCGCAGGCGTAGTAGATAAAGCTGTCGCTGCCCACAAAGCTCGCGCCGGGCTGATAGGTGAAGGTGCCGTTGGGATTGAGCACAAATACGCCGCGCGTGGGCCGGATGATGAGAATGGCGCGGGGGTTGGTGCCCAGGTCATTCGTCAGCACGTTGCCCGTGAGCACCACGCCTTGGGGTGTGGTGTAGCTGTCGGCCACGGTGGTGGGGGCCACGCGGCCGGGCGTGACGGTGATGTTCACCGTGACGGGGTTGCCGCAGAGCAGGGGCGTGCCCTGGTCGCAGGCGTAGTAGCTGAAGCTGTCGGGGCCGCTGTAACCCGCGTTGGCCCGGTAGCTAAACGAGCCGTCGGGGTTGAGCACGAGCGTGCCGTGGGTAGGGTAGAGGATGAGAATGGCGCGCGGGTTGGTGCCAATATCATTCGTCAGCACGTTGCCCGTGAGCGTCACGTCGGCCGGGGTAGTGTAGGAGTCGGCCACGGTAGTGGGGGCCACGCGCACCACGACAAAGGGGGTGCTGGAGGTAGCCGAGCCATTGGGCGTGGTCACCGTCACGGGGCCGGTGGTGGTGCCGGTGGGTATGGTGGCCGTGATGGTAGTGGCATCGACCACGGCAAACGTGGTGGCCGCCGTGCCGTTAAAGCTGACGGCCATGGCCCCCGTTAGGTTGGTGCCCGTCAGCGTTATGCTCGTGCCCACTGGCCCGCTCGTGGGGCTGAAGCTGGTGAGGCTGATGAGGCTGGGCGTCGTCACCACCGCCGCCCGGTACAGGGCGTTTTGGGGGGCGCCGGTATAGCCCCCTATCACGTAGAGGTAGCCGCCGGTGGCGGCAGAGGCGGCCTCCGTAAGGGCCACTGGCAGGGCCGGTTCACTGCTCCAGGTAGCCGTGGTGGGGTTATACGAATCTACTTGGCTATAGTAAGTGCCCGCTGTACCAACTCCAGCATCGTCGTCGCCCCCGCACAAATAGAGGTTGCCATCGGGGCCAGCAAGGCCAGTAGCATAGGTGCGCGCGGGGGTGGGCGTAGCCGGGGCCGTAGCCCAGCTGTTGGTGATTACGTCGTAGACGAGGTGGGCCGTAGTAGGTGGACGAGTGCCATTATTACCATTGGTAGTGCCACCGTATACGTGCATGAGCCCGGCCGCATCGACCCCAGCAGCGCTGCCAGCTAACCCAACTGGCATAGGGGCGCCTGTGCTCCAGGTATTGGTAGCTGGATTATAAATCTGCACCTCTGTACCCACGCCCGGGGTTGTATTCCAACCGCCAAACACGACTATCCGGCCATCGGGAGCAGTCAGCGCCCGTGCATTTCCGCGGGCTACCGGCAGCGGCGCAATAGCCGCCCACGTGTTGGTGGCGACGTTGTATTTGTAACTATTGCTAATGTAATAGTTAGTAGCGGTGCGTCTGGGAACACGCCCCCCAAAGGAGTAGATACTACCATCGGTGCCCACCGCCGATGCTGGGCCTGCAATGGCCATGGGCAGGCTGGCAATGGGAGCCCACATATTGGTCGCGGGCGTGTACGCTTCGGCCGAAGCCAAGGCATCATCAAATACATTTGAAAATCTGCCACCCCATACATAGATGTTGCCGTTGGGGTGGGCCGTGGCACCAAGTTCTGCTCGCCCCTGTGACATAGCAGCCATCCTAGTCCAGGCAGTGGCCAGGCGTTGGGTGGCAGCAGGGCGGGCAGTACTGTGCGCCGCCAGGTGGCTAGCAGCTAGATTAGACTTGGTATGGCCCGGCCGCGCGGGGGCTGCTCCTAAAGCAGGCTGCTGAACCAGGCTATAAGATGCTATACCGCTGGTAGAAGTGACTACGGGCGCGAAAGTAGGGGTTTGGGCCTGGGCCGCGCCGGCGGAGGCCAGCAGCAGCCCCAGCGCCGCCAGCGGGCGGCACACCCGGCGCGAAAACGAAGAATACCTATGTTGCATAAAGGAGTGGGAAATGAGGGGGAAGGTGAAAAGGTGAGTGATAAAGCCAAAGCTACCGGCGCGGAGGCGATATATAGTACTAATCCTGCTAATAAATGTATTTTATCTCGGCTACGGTACTGCTTAGGCACGCGGCAGCCTTAGCCTCTGCGCAGCGCCAGAACGTAAAAGCGCCCCGGCTGCCTGGCAGCCGGGGCGCTTTGGGGTGCACGCCGGGAGCGGCGTAGCTCCCGGCCCGCGTCAGCTTAGTGCTTGACGAGCTTGAGCAGCTGGGTGCCGGCCGCCGTGCTCAGGCGCACGAAGTAGAGGCCTGCGGCGTAGCCCTGGGTGGGCACCGTTAGCTCCTGCGCCTGGCCGGCTTCGGCCTGGCCACTGGCCAACTGCCGCACGAGGCGGCCCTGGGCGTCGTACACGGCCAGGGTGTAGGCCTGGGCCACGGGCAGGGCAAACGAGAGGCGTAGCTGCTCGCCGAAGGGATTGGGGCTACCCGTTAGGGCCAGCTCCGCAACGGTAGCGGCGGAAGTGGTAGCAGTAGTAGCGGCAGGCTTGGCGGCCACAGCGGCGGGCTGGGCCAGGGCAGCCGAGCGGGTGGCCGTGCTCATCGGCGTCACGGTGATGCTCACCGTGGCGGGGTTGCCGCACAGCAAAGGCATGTTGGGGTCGCAGGCGTAGTAGGTAAAGATGTCCAGGCCGCTAAAGCCGGCGTTGGGCTGGTAGCTGAACGAGCCGTTGGGGTTGAGTACGAGCGTACCGCGGGTGGGCCGGTTGATGAGGATGGCGCGCGGGTTGGTGCCCAGGTCGTTGGCCAGTACGTTACCCGTCAGGGTCACGCCCTGGGGTGTGGTGTAGCTATCGGCTACCGTGGTGGGCGCTACGCGCGTCACGGTGATAGTCACGGTAGCGGGGTTACCGCAGAGCAAGGGCATATTGGGGTCGCAGGCGTAGTAGGTGAAGGTGTCCGTACCCGAGAAGCCGGTATTCGGTACGTAGCTGAACGAGCCATTGGGATTCAGCACCAGCGTGCCATTGGCCGGCCGGTTGATGAGAATGGCGCGCGGATTAGTGCCCAGGTCATTCGTCAGCACGTTGCCCGTGAGCGTCACGCCCTGGGGCGTGGTGTAGCTGTCGGCCACCGTGGTGGGGGCCACGCGCGTGACGGTGATGCTCACGGTAGCCGGGTTACCGCACAGCAGCGGCAGGTTGGGGTCGCAGGCGTAGTACGTGAACGTATCGGTGCCCGTGAAGCCCGCGTTGGGCACGTAGCGGAACGAGCCGTCGGGGTTCAGCACCAGCGTGCCATTGGCGGGCCGGTTGATGAGGATAGCGCGCGGGTTGGTGCCTAAGTCGTTGGTCAGTACGTTGCCCGTGAGCGGGGTGCCGGCCGGGGTAGTGTAGCTGTCGGCCACGGTCACGGGGGCGATGCGCAGCACCGAGATAGTCACGGTAGCCGGGTTGCCGCACACCAGCGGTGCGCCCTGGTTGCAGGCGTAGTAGGTGAAGGTGTCAGTACCCGTGAAGCCCGCATTGGGGACGTAGGTGAACGAGCCGTCGGGGTTGAGCACGAGCGTGCCGTTGGCGGGGCGGGTGATGAGAATGGCGCGCGGGTTGGTGCCGAGGTCGTTGGTGAGCACGTTGCCCGTCAGCGTCACGCCCTGGGGCGTGGAGTAGCTGTCGGCCACCGTGGTAGGAGCGGTGAGCACCACGAAGGGGGTGCTGGAGAAAGCCGAGCCGCAGGCCGTGCTCACGCGCACGGTGCTGGTGATGGTGCCAGGCGCTACGATGGCCGTAATGCTGGTGGCCGAGTTCACCACAAACGAGCTGGCGGGCGAGTCGCCGAAGCGCACGACCGTAGCGCCGCTAAAGTTGGTGCCCGTGATAGTGACACTGGTGCCCACCGGCCCGGAGGCCGGGCTCAGCATCGTGATGGTGGGCAGGGCCGTGATAGTGATGGCGCTGCCGTTGTCGGTGCCCGTCACGGCGGGGTTGCTGCTCACCACGCGCACGCGGTAGCCGCTGCCGCCCGCCGTGGCCGCCGGCACGGTGGCCGCAATGGTGCCCGAGCTAGTGCTGGCCAGCGTGCCGATGGCCACCGGCGCGGCAAAGCTGCCGGCCGCATCCGAAAGCTGGGCCGTGAAAACATTGCCCGCCGCAAAGGTGCCCGCCGCCGTAAACGGCACGCTCAGCGTAGCCCCGGCGCACACGGCCGGGCTCACCGCGCCCGTCGTGATGGCCTGCGCATCGACCAGCTCCAGCGTCAGAATCTGCTGGCCCACGCCATCATTCCCGCCAAAAAAGCCCGTGCTTCCAAACAGATAGGTGTCGGTAGTGGCTTGCTCTTCCAGCAGCATGCCGCCGATGGAGAAATTCTGGCCCGCGCGCGCCGCAATGTCGGCCAGCGCGGAGGCGGTCAGCGAGTACACCCGCCGCCCGGTGTTGGCGGCCGTGTTCACGAAGCTACCGTACGACTGGCCCGTGCCCAGGTCGTTGAACACCGTTGCGGCGGCCGGGTCGTTGGGCGCGTAGTTAGTCGCCAGCGTGGCCGTGGAGGTACTCACGTCGTGCAGCGTGTACGTTACCGTCGAGCTGGGAACTGTTGCCGTTCCATCGACCAGCGAAAGCGTAGCGCCGACCACTTGCTTGCCCGCCAGATTCAGGCTGGCCAGTGAGAAGGTAAAGAAGTTGCGGTAGGTGGCTTTCCCACTAGAAAAGGTGCCAGTTCCCACAAGGTAGTTGTTATTGCCAGCGATATGCCCGCCTTGCGGCGAAAACCAGCCCTGCTGCGTGTTGGCAAACGTGACGGTGGTGGTAGTGCCGCCAATCGCCGCCGCTGCCTGCGCCTGCTGGCGCGCCTGGGCGCTGCCCACGGGCTGGTAGGTGGTGGTGGTAGCCGGGCGCGGCCAGGCCTGCGCAGGCGGGAGTGAGGCATCGCCGTGCGAGGCGGTGGTTTTTACCAGCGCGCCACTTTGGGCGTGGGTAGCGCCGGCCGTAGCCAGCAGCAGCGCCAGCGCCGCCAGCGGCCGGGGCACCAGCGAAGAATAAGCGTGTTTCATAAAGGGGGAAAAATGATGAAGGTGGGGAAGGTGAGGATGCAGTATGCAGCAGCAAAGCTACAGTAATAATAAGGATATAAATTATCTAAGTATTAAATATATTTTACGGGTAGTGGTTCTGCTTTTCTAAGTTAGCCGGGCCGTGGTTTTAAAGCCCGTAGCAGCGCTGCACCCGGCCCGCCGGCCCCGCCCAGCAAAAAGCCCCGAGCCGCAGGGCGGCCGGGGCTTCGTTGGCAGGATTGGCGCCACGGCGTGGGGTAGTTGCCCGGCGCTCGCCGGGCAAGGCCTACAGCTTGAGCAGCTTGAGCTGCTGGGTGCCGGTAGGGGTAATGAGGCGCACGAGGTAGAGGCCCGCGGCGTAGCCCTGCGTGGGCACCGTGAGCGCCTGCGTCTGCCCGGCCTCGGCTTGGCCGTGGGCCAACTGCCGCACCAGGCGACCCTGCGCATCATACACGGCTAGGGTGTAGGCCTGAGTGGTGGGTAGCGAGAAGCTGAGCTGGAGCTCGTCGCTGAACGGATTGGGGTAGCCCGTGAGGGCTAGCTCCGGGGCGCTGGCCGCGCCGCCCACCGCACTGGCCGCCGGCCTGGCCAGGCCGGCGGCAGTAGCAGTGGCAGCCCCGGCTTTGGCCGAGGCCGCCGGCCCCACGCTGATGCTGACGGTGGCCGGGTCGCCACAAATCAAGGCCGCGCCCACGTTGCAGGCATAGTACGTGAAGCTGTCGGCCCCCACGAAGCCCGCCACGGGCCGGTACGTGAACGAGCCATCGGGATTGAGCACCAGCGTACCATTCGTGGGCCGATTGATGAGAATAGCCCGCAGGCCGGTGCCTAGGTCGTTGGTGAGCACGTTGCCCGCGAGCGCCGTGCCGGCCGGGGTCGAGTACGCGTCGGCCACTGTCACGGGCCCCCCGCCCAGCACCGTAACGCCGACGGTGGCCGGGTCGCCACACACCAGGGTCGTGCCCACGTTGCAGGCGTAGTAAAGGAAGCTGTCCATCCCCGAGAAACCGGCGTTGGGCTGGTAGCTGAACGAGCCATCGGGATTGAGCACCAGCGTGCCGTGCGCGGGCCGATTGATGAGAATAGCCCGCAGGCCGGTGCCCAGGTCGTTGGTAAGCACGTTGCCCGCGAGCGCCGTGCTCGCCGGCGTGGTGTAGGCATCGGCCACCGTCACGGGGGTTCCGCTCACCACGAAGCTGGTGCCGGAGGTAGCCGTGCCGCCGGGCGTGCTCACGCGCACGGGGCCAGTAGTGGTGCCGGCCGCCACCACGGCCGTGATACGGGTAGCCGAGCTCACCACAAACGAGCTGGCCGCTGTGCCGTTGAAGCTGACGCTGGTAGCCCCGCTCAGGTTGGTGCCCGTGAGGGTGACCGCCGTGCCCACCGGCCCGCTGGCCGGGCCGAGGGTAGTAAGGGTCGGGGCGGGGGTAGCGAGCGAGGAGTAGGTTACGCTGAAGGGGGCGGTGGCTAGGCTGCCGTTGCCGGCGGCGTCTTGGGCCGCGTTGGCGGCCAGGCTCACCGTCACGGGGCCGTCGGCCGTGGGCGCTACGCTAAAGCTGTAGGCATTGCCCGCAGTCGTGATGGGCGAGGCGATGGTGCCGTTGTTCACCGCGAGGCTGCTGGCCGCGAAGCCCGTGACAGGCTCTGAGAAAGTAACCGTAAACGGAATGGGGGCTGTACTCGTGGCGCTGCCGGCCGCGCTGCTGAGCACGGCCGTGGGGCGCGCGCTGTCAATCGTATAGACTTCGCCCACAAAGGGCAGCGCGTTGGTAACGTTAGGGACGATGGCGGCGGTGCTCCGCAGGTTCAGGCCCACGGTGCCGGTGCCTCTATTAGAAGTGATAGACACGGCCACGGTGTAGGTGGTGCCCGCGCCGCTCACGCTCGAAACCTCGGCGGAGGCCACGTTGCCCGAGGCCGTTACCCCAAAGTTATCTCTGTTAACGCCTGTGACGGGGGCGGCAAAGGTCACGGTAAAGCGCAGGGTGCCGAAGTCGATTTTGCTGGGGTTGGAGTCGGCCCGGGTAATGGAGACGATGCTGGTGGGGGTGAGCGTGGTAAAGCTGACGGGATTGCCGTAGCTCAGGCCGGCGCTGTTGATGCCGTAGGCCCGTACGGTGTAGGTGGTGTTCGGCAGCAGGCCAGTAACGGTAGCCGAAAAAGCGTTGATGCCCTGAATAGCCCGCATCGCTCTTATATCGGCGAGGGTAGGCAAGCCAGTACCTTGCACGTAAACCAGGCCGCTTTCCACCAGGTTAATCGCCCCGCCGTTGTCGGTCACGCTGCCCCGCAAAAAGGCGCTGGTAGTCGTCAGGTTGAGGACCGTGCCGGTGAGGGCGGTAGGCAGCACGGCTACCGAAAACGGCAGCCCGTTGCTGGTGCCGAAGGGCGCGGGCGAGGTCACGGTCACCGGGCCGACGGTGGCCCCGGCCGGCACGGTCGTCGTAATGGTGGAGGCATCCACGATGCTGAAGGCCGCCGCCGTGCCGTTGAAGCTGACGCTCGTAACCTTGTCCAGATTGTCGCCCGTGATGGTGAGGCTGCTGCCCACCGGCCCATCCGGGCGCGAGAGTGCCCGTAGTGCCGGGTTGCCCGTGGTATTGAGCTGCACCGCCACGCTGCCCGTCACGAGGTCGGGCCGCCCATCGCTATTCACATCGGCCACCTTCACGCGGCCACTGCCTACACCTCTGAAACTGATAGTCTGAAAGCCGCCACCGTTGGCCGCGCTTTTACCCAGCAGCATGCCCGTTCCAAAAATCGAGCTGATTCGTGCTCCGGTTACAATATCAAGCACCCCATCATTATTGAGGTCGCCCACCGCCACATCGACCAATTGCTGGTTGATGGTAGAATACGTTTGCACGGGCTGAAAGCCGCCGCCATTGGCGGCACTTCGGCCCAGCAGCACGCCCACCGCGTTGTAGTTGGTGAGGGGCGCTATCAGGTCGGGTAAGCCATCGGCGTTGACGTCGGCCACTACCACGCTGTAGGGGTAGGCGTCACTGCGCCCCAAGCTATAGTATTGTATGGGCTCAAAGCCGCCGCCGCTGGCCGCGCTCTTGCCCAGCAGCACGCCGATGTCGCCCCTGTTCGAGAGGGCCGTGATGAGGTCGGGCAGGCCGTCGCCGTTCACGTCGGCCACCTTCACGTCGCGCGGCAGCGAACCCCCCGAACTGGTCGGGTAAATCTGCACGGGCTCGAAGCCACCGCCGCTGGCGGCACTCTTGCCCAGCAGCACGCCCAGCGTGTTGGTGCCAAAGTTGGCCGCTACCAGGTCGGGCCGGCCGTCGCCGTTTACGTCGGCCACGGCCACGCTGTAGGGGTTGCTCGGGTACTGGGTCTGGGGCTCGGTGGCATACTGTTGCGCGGGCTGGAAGCCGCCGCCGCTGGCCGCGCTCTTGCCCAGCAGCACGCTTAGCGTACCCGCCTGGCGATTGGCCGTCACGAGGTCGGGCCGGCCATCGTTGTTCACGTCGGCCACCGTCACGCCCTGCGGCTCGGTGTTGGCCCCGGTGCTGTAATAAGTAGCGGCCCCGAACTTGCCGGCCCCGGTGCCCAGCAGCACCCCCACCGTGTTGCTCGCTTTAAAATTGACCGAAACCAGGTCGGTCAGGCCATCGGCATTGACATCGGCCACCGCCACATCTAGGGCAGATGAAGGGTCGCCAGCATAGTATGTAACCTCAGGTGCGAAGCTGGGCGACACCTGCGCCCGCGCCGGGCTGGCGAGTAGCCCCGCCAGCGGCAAAGCCAGCGCCAGCAGCCAGCGGCCCGGCAATAAGGAAGAGAGGTTTGTCATAAAAATAGTGGGTTGAAGGGGAAGGAAAAAAGCACGGCCTAGCCGGGCCACCCGTAAAGGAAGAGCCTAAAGTTTAAATTATTCTTGGTATGTATATACTGTCTTTTCGCTTGCCCTCACTCGCCCACGAGCGATGGCCGCCTATCGTGCCCCACACGCCAAACCGCCCCGGTCGCACGGCGGCCGGGGCGGTTTCAACTATTGCCAAAAAAACAAGGGAGGGTGCCTGGCCGCGCGGCTACCGCACCACGAGGCGCTTGGCCAGGGCGGCGGTGCCGGCTTGCAGGCGCAGGGTGTAGACGCCCGCCGCCAGGCCGGCCGCCTCGATGGTGAGCTGGGTGCCGGTGGCGGGCAGGGCGGCGGTTTGGCGGCGCACCACCTGGCCCAGGGCGTTGAGCAGCTCGGCCTGCACGGTAGTAGCCTGGCCCAGGCCGGGCAGCACCACGGTGAAGCGCTCGCGGGCGGGGTTGGGGTACACGCTCACGCTTTCAGCCGAGAGGGCGGGGGCGGTAGCCAGGGCCGTGGCGGGGCGGAAGAGCAGGCGGAAGCGGCCGGTGATAAGGGCTGCGGCCTGGCTGGCCGCGACGCTAAACGAGTAGCTGGTGCCGACATTCAGCTTCACCACCTGGCCGGCGAGGTCATCGGCGAGGAAGGCGTCGAGTCCGGCGGGCAGATTGGCCAGGTCGGCGGCGCTGAGCGCGTAGGAGCCGGGGGCGGGTACGCCCACGGCCAGCGGCAGCACGGTAGCGGCGGCGAAGGCGGGGCGGGCATCGATGGACAGGCTTTCGCCGCTGGTGGCAAAGCTGCTGAGGTTGAGGCCAGTGGAGTTGGGCAGCTTGGTAGCGTCGAAGGCGGCGTCGAAGGCGGGGGTGGCGCCGGCCTCGACGTAGGCGACGAGCTCATCGCGGAGGCCGGCCCCGCTCAGCGCCAGTTGCACCTGCGGGCGCGGGTCGATGGCCGGGCGCTGGAAGGTGGCCTGGCTGGCGTAGCTGGTCACGCGCTGCGCATTGCGGAAGGTGAACGTGCCGGTGCTTTGGCCGGTGGCGAGCTGCACAAAAAAGCCCTGGCCGCTGGCAATGAGCGGCGAGCTGCCAATACCGTTGACATAGCTGCGGTACTGGCCCGCGTACTGCCCAGTGCTTTGGTACACGTAGAAGGCGGCGCTGATGTAGCTGCGGTCGGCGCTCGTGACGAGGCGGTAGTCGAGCGGGGCGGCGTAGGGGTTGCCCAGCAGGGCCCAGCCCGTTTGGGCCACGGGCGTGCCGCTGCTGCGCGTCAGGCTCACGCGCAGGTCGCCGTTGTGCAGCGAGCCGTTGAAATCGACCAGCTCGGTGCCGGCGACATTCACGGCGTAGCCCCGGCCGGGCACGAGCGGGTCAGCCAGCGCGGCGGGCGAGAAGAAGCCCTTGTCGAAGGTCGCCAAGTCGTTGCTGGTGCTGGCCAGCCGGGTTTCGTCGTAGCCAAACACAGTGGGGAAGGGTCGCTCAAGCGCCGGTTTAGCGGCCGTGTTGTAGGCCGGGTTCAGCACCGGCGCAAAGCCGGCGGTAACCAGGTCGCCCACGTAGGAGTTGGTGACCGGGGAAGCGAGGTGGCGGTAGCCCAGGCCGGGGTTGAGGCTGGGGTCGAGGTAGCGCTGCACCGTCACGCCGCCGATGACCGTGCCCGTGCTGCTGTTCACGACCAGGGCCGTGCCGCTGGCGCTGCTCAGCAGCGTGAGGGCGTTGCCATTGGGGCGCAGGTAGCCGGCCCCGCCGATGGTGAGCACCTGCGCTACGCTGGTGGGGGCGGTCAGGGTCAGGTCGGCGCGGTTGGTAGTAGTCAGGTTGCGCACGCGGCCGGGCAGGCCATCGCCGGTGCTTTGCAGCACGCTGGCCGCGTACACGTAGCTGGCATCGGGGCTATACGAGCGGGCACCCGTGAGCTGCACCGTGCCCGTGGCCCCGCTGCCGCTGATGCCCGCCGCCGCGCAGATGCTGAGCGTGCCGCCCGCCGCCAGCGTAAAGCTGCCGGGGCCGCTGATGACGTTGCACCCGTCGTTGAGGGTAGCGCCATCGTTCACTACCACGCGGCTGGCCACCGTCACCGGGCCGATGAGCGTGCCCACGCCGGGGCCGTTGAGGGTGATGGAGTTGTACGCCCCCACCGGAATGGTCTGGGTGCCGTTGATAACCAGGTCAGTACTAGTTACGGTGAAGGCCAGCCCGTTGCTGACGCCGAAGGGCGCGGGCGATGTCACGGTGACGGGGCCGCTGGTGGCCCCGGCCGGCACCGTGGTCGTGATGGTGGTGCTGTTCACGACCGTAAACGGGGCCGCCGTGCCATTAAAGCTCACCGCCGTCACGCGGTCCAGGTTGGTGCCCGTGAGCGTGAGGCTGGTGCCCACCAGCGTGCTCGTGAGCGAAAGGCTGGCGAGCGTGGGTGCGCCCGAGGTATTGAGCCGGACCGCAACCCCGCCCGAGAGCAGGTCGGGCCGGCCGTCGCCGTTCACGTCGGCTGCTCTGATGTAGCTACCCCCCCCCGCCGGCGTAATAAACTGCACGGGCGCGAAGCCGTCACCATTGGCTACGCTCCTCCCCGGAAAGACCCCGATGTTATCAGTAATTATATCCTTCAGGCCGTCGCCATTGACATCAGCAACCGCTACTTTATAGACGTAGAAGCTGAGGGTCGAGTATTCCTTTGGCGGTTCGAAGCCCCCGCCCCCAATGGCACCCCGGCCCATCAGCACCCCCACCATCTTGTTGTTGGTGTTAGCCGTGATGATATCGGGCAGGCCATCGTTGTTCAGGTCGTTCACTTCCACATCGCGCGGGTAAGTAAAATCAAAATTGGGACCGCCCGTCGAATAAAAACTGTATTGAAAGCCCCCGCCGTTGGCTGCGCTCTTGCCATACAGCACCGCTACGCCGTCCGTGTTCATGCCGGCCGTCACGACGTCGAGCAGGCCATCGCCGTTGAAGTCAGCCAGTTCGATGTCTACCGGGAAGCTGTTGGTGCCGGTCGAATAAATCTGCACGGGCTGAAAGCCGCCGCCGCTGGCGGCGCTCTTGCCCAGCAGCACGCCGGCCGAGTTGGTGCGGTTGTTAGCCGCCACCAAGTCGGGTAGGCCGTCGCCGTTCACGTCGCCCACCGCCACGGCGTACACGCCGCTGGCGAGTTGCGGCTCCGTCCGGTACTGCTGCGGCGGCTCGAAGCCCCCGCCACTGGCCGGGCTCTTGGCGAGCAGCACTCCTACCGAACTGGTGCCGGGGTTAGCCGTGATTAGGTCGGGGAGGCCGTCATTATTCACGTCGGCCACCCTGACGCCCCGGGGGAAGGTATTGGCCCCCGTCGAGTACTGCTGCGGGGGCTCGAAGCCGCCGCCGTTGGCCGGGCTTTTGCCCAGCGCTACCCCCACCAGGTTGGCCGACGCGCTTACGGCTACTACGTCGGGTTGGCCGTCCCCATTCAGGTCGGCTACGATGTTGCCATCAATGCTGGTGGCACCGGTTAGTACGCTGTAAGCAACCGGGGGCGCGAAAGCCGCTGCTACCTGAGCTTGCGCAGAATGAGCAAGCAGCCCGGCCAGCGGCAAAGCCAGGGCCAGCCGCCGGTAGGCCGGCAAAAAGGAGAAGTCTAGCATAAAGTATCGGGTTGAAAGAGAAGGGAAAGAGCGTGGCCCAGCCGGGCCACCGTAAAGAACGGGCCTAAAGTCCATATTATTCTTGAGCTATGTATATACTGCCTCTCATCCTGGCCTGCCTGCCGAAAGCCGTCTCCCGCCAACGCAAAACCGCCCCGGTCGCACGAGGCGGCCGGGGCGGTTTCAATGAATTACTGCTAGAGCCAGGCGGCTACGCCTGCTTGCGGCGCTGGCGCAGGTAGCGCAGGCCGTAGGCCACGCCCCCGGCCGCGAGCAGCGAGGCCCCGCCATCGAGGGGCACGGCGGCAGGCTGCGTGCCGGGCGCGGGGCCGCCGGTGCCGGGCTGAGCCTGGGCCGGGCGGGTGGCCAGCCCAGCCAGGGCCAGCGCGAAAGCTGCGAAAAAGAAGAATTGCTTCATAAACTACTGCTATTGGTAAGGGTGGAAAAAAATAAACCGGGGGCCTGGCTGCGCCGGGCCCCCGGCCCAACTTATTGGATAACTACGCGCTTGGCCAGGGTAGCGGCCCCGATTTGCAGGCGCAAGGTATATACGCCGGTGGCTATATCAACTACTTCCAGCCCAAACTGCGTGCCCGTGGCGGGCAAGGCTACCTGCTGGCGGCGCACTACCTGCCCGAGGCCGTTGAGCAATTCGGCCTGCATGGTAGTGGCCTGCGCCAGGCCGGGCACCGCCACGGTGAAGCGCGCGTGGGCCGGGTTGGGGTACACACCCACGGCCTCGGCCGTGAGGCCGGGCACCGTGGCCAGTGGCGCGCTGGGGCGGAAATAGAGGCGGAAGCGGCCCGCCATCGGGGCGGCCGCCTGCGCGGCCGTGGCGCTAAACGAGTAGCTGGTGCCTAGGCTCAGCTTCAGTACCTGGCCGGTGAGGTCGTCGGCGAGGTAGGCGTCGAGGCCGGTGGGTAGGTTGGCGAGGGTGGCGGCGCTCAGCGCGTAGGTGCCGGCGGCGGGCACGCTCACCGTGAGCGGCAGCACCGTGGCAGCCGTGAAGGCCGGGCGGCCATCGATGGCCACGGCCTCGCCGCTGGTGGCGGCCCCGGCCAGGTTCAGGCCGTTGGTGTTGGGCAGCTTGGCGGCGTCGTACTGGGTTTCGTAGCCGGCCGTGGCCCCGGCCTCGGCGTAGGCGTAGAAGGCATCGGCCGGGCCGGTGCTACCGCGCAGCTCTAGCTGCACCAGCGGGCGCGGGTCGGTGGTAGTGCGCTGGAAGGTAGTGGCGTCGCTGGTGGTGAGGCGCTGGCCGTTGCGGAACGTGAACGCACCCGACGCGCCAGCCGTGGCAGCGCGAATGAAGAAGCCCTGGCCCACCGGCACGATGGGGTTACCCACGCCGTTGTTGTAGGCGCGGTACTGGCCGCCGTACTGGCTGGTGCTGCTAAAGACGTAGATGGCGTTTTCGAGGCCGGTGCGGTCGGCGGCCTGCACCAGCGAGTAGTCGAGCGGGGCGGGGTAGGGGTTGCCCAGCAACTGCCAGCCCGCGTCGGCGGCGTTGAGGGTGCCGGCCGCGTTGCGGGCCACCGGCACGCTGATGTCGCCGTTGTTGAGCGTGCCCACAAAGTCAACCAGCTGGCTGGCCCCGATATTGACGGCGTAGCCCTGGCCCGGCGTGAGGGCGGTGCCCGTCGAGCCCGGCACGAAGAAGCCTTTGTCGAAGTTGCCCGAGGCGTTGGTGCGGTTCACCAGGCTCTGGTCGTAGCCAAATACCGTGGGGAAGGGCGTCACCAGCGTGGGGTCGGCCGCCGAGTTGTAGCTCTGGGTAAGCGTGGGTGCAAAGCCGCTGGTAGCCAAGTCGCCTACCGTCGAGTTGCTGACGGGCGAAGAGTAGTGGCGGTAGCCCGGCCCGCTGTTCACGCTGCCATCGATGTAGCGTTGCACGGTGGCCGTGCCGCTGAGCACGGCGCTGCCGTTGTTCACCACATAGGCGGTGCCGCTGGCGCTGCTCAGCAGCGTAAAGCCTACGCCGCTGCCGATGGTCAGGTTGTTGTTCAGCGTGAGGGCGCGCTGCACGGCCACGGGGCCGGTGGTGCTGGCCGCGCTGTTGGCGGTCAGGTTGGGGAAGGTAGAAAGGCTGGTGCCGCCCAGTACCGGGGCCGTGCCGCCCAGCACCAGCGTGCCGGTGCCGGTAGCACTGCCGGCCACGCTGCCGCCGTTGTTGGTGAAGCTGCCGCCCGTGGTGAGGGTGCCGTTGTTGGCCAGCGTCAGCACCGCGCCGGTGCCCAGCGTCACGAGGCGGGCCTGCTGGGCGCTGCTCACGGTGGGTTGGTTGGGCGTGCCGCCCGGGATGGTCACGTCGTTGTTGGCGGCGGGTACTTGGGCGGGCGTCCAGTTGGCGGCCGTGCCCCAGTCGGTGCTCACGCTGCCGTTCCAGGTCAGGCCGGTGCCGGCCGAGATGAAGGCGGCTAGGCCGCTCACGTTCGAGCCCTGCCCGATGCGGCCGGCATTCGAAACCGTAAAGTTGAAGGGCGAGCCAAAGTCGCCAACTACGTACAGGTTATCGTTGGCGCTGGCCGACGAGGCGGCCGTGGCGATAAAGCCCTGGTTGGTGCTGGTGCCGGGCGTGTTGTAGATGTCAAAATCGCCGCCGGTAGTAGTGCTCGCGCCCGTCACGTTGTACGACGTACCGCTCACCACGCCCCCGTTGGGGTTGGTTACCTGCGTAATGCTTCCGGTATTCGAGTCGAACACGAACTGCGCCGTGGTGTTGGCGTTGCTCTGGTTGTTGGTATAGGCCGTGGCCGAGTAGGCACCCGCCTGCCCGTTCAGGTTGGTGTCGGTAAAGGCTACCGCCCCATTATTAGGGTTAAGACGGTAGTTGTTGCTGATGCCGGTGCCAGTGTTGGCGCTTATCACCCGGATGCGGTCTACGGTGGGGTTAAAGTCGAAGCCCACCTGCGGCACCTGGGGCACCGAGTTCACAAGCGGGCCCGTGCCCAGCTCCAGCCGGATGGCTGTGCCCACGGCCGTGAGCGCGCCCGTGCCTAGGTTCACGGTGTAAAGCTGCGCGTTGGCCGTCGCGGTGTTGCTTATCGTCGGGTTGTAGCCTAGGGCAAACAGCTGGCCCGTGGCTGGCCGGAAATCGGTGCCCACCACCGTCTGCCCGGCCGTAATGCCGCCCCCGAAGTTTACCGCCGTGCGGATGACGTTGGGGTTACCCGAGTCAAACGAGATGAGGTTGCCGCCGGCTATCGCGTACAGCAACTGCCCAGTTACGGGGGCCGCGGTGCCGGCCGCCACCGAGGCCGCGCTCAGCGGTATCGAAATGTCGCGCACGCTCACCGGCAGCGCCCCAATCTGGCCCAGGTCGGTGGCCACCTGCGTGGCCGTCGAAGTCATACTGATGTCGGTGAGCCGGAAAAAGCGGCTGGTGTTAGGCGTAGCCGCCGCGGCCGCCACCAGGTAGGGCACGTTGGTCGTGCCGTTGTAGTAAATGTCGAGGTCGTTAATCGCCCCGATGGCGCCGCTCACGCCCGGGCCGTTCACGCCGGTCAGCACCCGCGAATTGATGAGTGTGCCGTCGTTGGGCGGGTTTTGAAACGAGAAGAATCCCAGCGCGTGGTCCACGGTATACAGCCCCGTGGTAGTCGAGCCCACGAAGGAGTTGCCGTAGGCCCCCGTGCCCACGTTGGGGTTCTGGCCCGCGCCGGGGTCGCCGCTGGCGTAGTTCAGGTTGAGGTCTGTGGCCGCGATGCCGCCGGTCACGGGGTTGAGGCGGTAGTTGGCATCGTTGGTGCTTTCCACCCGGATGCGGTCCACGGTGGGGTTGAAGTCGAAGGCAATCTGGTCAGAACTGCCGCCCAGCTCCAGGCGCAGCGCCGCGCCCACGGCCGTGGCCGCGCCGGTAGTCAGGTTGATGGTGTAAAGCTGGGCGTTGTTGCCGGCGGTGGTGGCATCGTAGCCCAGGCCAAACAGCTCGCCCGTATTGGGCCGGAAGTCGGTGCCCACCAGCGCCTGGTTGGTCGTCAGCCCCGAAATGCCCACGACGGTACGCACCACGCCGGGGTTTTGCGAGTCGAAGGTAATCAGGTTGTTGGACGCCGTAACGCCGTACACCAGCTGCCCGGTAATGGCCGTGAGGGCGGCCGGGGCCGGAATCGACACCGCGATGTCTTCCACGTTGAACGGCGACAGGGCGGAGGCCGCAATAACGTTGCCGCGCAGCGTGGCCTGCCCGTTGGCCAGGTTGATGGAGTAGAGGTTGCTCGACGAAAAGCCGCTGCCGTTGGTCGCCGTTACCTCTATGACGAAGGCCTCCTCGCTGCCCGGCGTGGTATACGACGAGATGTCCATGTCAATCGCCACCGGCGAGCCCACCGGGTTGCCCCCAAAGAGCACCGACTTCTGGTTTATCAGCACCCCATCGTTGGGTGGGTTCTGGGTCGAAAGGATGCCGGCTACCTCGTCAAAGTCGTAGAGCACGGTGTTGCTGCTGGCCCGGTACGAGTTGGTGTACGCCACGGCCCCCACGCTGGGGTTGGCCGGGCTGCCGCTGAGGTAGTTGAGGTTAAGGTCGGTCGTCACGGCCCCGGTCACGGGGTTGAGGCGGTAGTTGGCATCGTTGGTGCTCACCACCCGGATGCGGTCCACGGTCGGGTTGAAGTCAAACCCGATGCGCTCGCCGCTGCCGCCCAGCTCCAGGCGCATGGCCGCGCCCACGGCCGTGAGCACGCCCGTGGTGGGCACCACGGTATAAAGCTGCGCATTCACCCCCGGCGAAGCCACGCTGGCGTCGTAGCCCAGCACGTAGGCTTCGCCCGTGTTGGGGCGGTAGTCGAAGCCCACCAGCTTCTGGGTGGCCGTCGTCAGGCCCGTGATGAAGGCGTAGCTGAGCGTGGGGCTCCCATCGCTGGCGTTGATGGGAATAATCGCCTGCGCGCCCGCCGGCTGCCCGGTCGGGGCGGCGGCAGTAAGGGTGCCGAGGCCGTACAAGGTTTGGGCCTGCGCGCCGGTGGCGGTGCCTAATAGCAGCCCCAGGCCGGCCGTGGCACCTACAAGGTGACGAAGACTCCAGCCAGCAGCCGGGCCCGAAAGTAAGGGTAAGCTCATGCGGTAAAAAACAGTTGGGTGAAGGGAAAAAAACGCGGTACCTACTGCCTCAGCAGTAGCGCCCTACCTACGGAACAAACTGCCTGTTCGGATGAGGCTTTCATGAACTTTCATGATTTATACATATTAAACATCAGTAAGTGCTATGCCCGCGCTGCCCGTGCGCCCAGTAAAAAGCCCTTGCCACGGCAGTGGCAAGGGCTACAAAAAGCAGTTTGTGAGGCAGGCGCTGGCTCAAAAGGGCAGCGCCGGCCGCAGCCCCACCACCGCCTTCACGATGGTAGCCCCGTCGAGCTCGAAATAGCTGACCTCGGGCGGGCTGCCATAAAGCAGCGCCAGGCCGGTAGGGCGGGCCTCCACGTGGTCGGGCTGGCCAAAGCTGAGCACCAGGTGTTGCAGCTGCATCCCCGGCCCGATGTCCTGAATGGCGACCCGCCGCCCCAGCACCTCCCCAAACATGAGCTTGAGCGTGAGCACCCACAAGCTGGCGTCGCGGGTGGCGAGTAGGCGCTCGCGCTCGGTGGCCAGGTTTAGCAGGTAGTCGGCCAGCTCACTTTCGCGCTGCTGGCGGCGGGCCACCAGGTCGGCTTCGAGCTGCGCCAGCTGGGTGGGGCCGTAGGTGTTGAGGTCTACTATCTGGCCATCGACCTCCAGCCAGTTGGGAGCCGGGGCGGGGGGTACAGGAGCCGGCGCGGCGGCCGGGCGAGCGAAGAGCTTTTTAAAGAAATTCATGCCAGAGTGCGGGACCAGAGGTAGCCCCAAGCTACGGCATTTTCAGTGGTTTAGCCCTTGATGACTACTCCAATCGCCGCCCGCGCCCCAAAAAAGCAGGTTCGCCCCGCTACCGCCGGCTGGCTTGCACAAACCGCACCCGCCCAAAGAAATCCTCTACCACCCGCACCACCGCGAAGTCGGCTGCCGGAAAAAGCGCCGCCGTTTCGGTGCCCAGCGCCTCGTTAATTTCAAGGTACACCGCGCCGCCCGGTTTCAGGAGTACGGTTGCCATCTCGGCCAGCCGCTTATAAAAAAGTAGTGGGTCGGCGTCGGGCACGAACAACGCAGTGGCGGGCTCCCAGGTCAGCACATTCTCGCGCATCTGCGTCCGCTCGCTATCGCGCACATAGGGCGGGTTGCTCACCAGCACGTCGAGCGTGCCAGGCGCGGTGGCGGGCGTAGTGGCCAGAATATCAAGCTGCTGAAACTCTACTTCCGGCGCGTAGCGCGCGGCGTTGCGCCGCGCCACGGCCAGCGCCGCTGCCGAAATATCCACGGCCAGCGTGCGCGCCGGGCGCAGCGCCCGCGCCACGGCCAGCGCCAGGCAGCCCGAGCCGGTGCCCACGTCGAGCACCGTGAGGCCGGCGCGGCCGGCCTGCTCCTGGGCTATCAGCTGGGCCAGCTCCTCGGTTTCGGGGCGCGGAATGAGGGTAGCGGGCGATACTTCCAGCTCCATCCCCGCGAAGTGGGCCGCGCCCAGCACGTACTGCACCGGCTCGTGGGCCAGCAGCCGCGCCGTGAGGTCGGGCAGGCGCGCCGCTACCTCGGCGGGCACGGGCACGGCGGCCTGCATCCGGCGCTGCAAGGGGCTGATAGCTAGCAGCGTCTCGGTCACGAGCACCGCAATGGCAGTGGCCTCGGGAGCAGCGTAAACGTCTTGCAGGGCGGCGGCGAGTTGGGTCGTGAAGGCGGCGGTAGTCATCGGCCCAAAGGTACAAGCGGCCGGGGCGGGCGTATTTTTAGCGCCAGTTCCGTACTAATCTGCCCGCTATTCCTTCCCGCCCCCATGACCCCCGACGAGCTATTTATGCGCCGCGCCCTCGACCTGGCCGCCCTGGGCCAGGGCAGTGCGCGCCCTAATCCGATGGTAGGCTGCGTGGTAGTTGGGCCCGGCGGCACTATCATCGGTGAGGGCTACCACCGGCAGTACGGCGGCCCCCACGCCGAGGTCAACGCCCTGGCCAGCGTAGCCGACCAGGACTTGCTGCGCCAGAGCCGCGTGTTCGTGACCCTGGAGCCGTGCGCGCACCACGGCAAAACGCCGCCCTGCGCCGACTTGCTTATCGCCAGGGGCGTGCCCGAAGTTATCGTGTGCAACGACGACCCCAACCCGCTCGTGGGCGGCCGGGGCCTGGAGAAGCTGCGCGCGGCGGGCATCAAGGTCAGCACCGGCCTGCTCGCCGCCGAGGGCCGCGCGCTCAACAAGCGCTTCTTCACGGTGCAGGAGAAAAAGCGGCCCTACGTGGTGATAAAGTGGGCCGAGTCGGCCGACGGCTTTCTGGCCGGGCCGCACTTTCAGCCGGTGCAGATAAGCGGGCCGCAGGCCCAACTGCTCACCCACAAGTGGCGCACCGAGGAGGCCGCCATCCTGGTGGGCACCCGCACGGCCCTGCACGACAACCCCCGCCTGAGCGCCCGCGAGTGGCCCGGCCCGCAGCCGGTGCGCGTCACGCTCGACAAAAACCTGAGCCTCCCGCCTACCCACCACCTCTTCGATGGCTCGCAGCCCACGCTGGTGTACTCGCTCCGTCACCGCGAGCCTAAGTCCAACCTCGACTTCATTGCCCTGCCCGCCGACGCGGCGGCCGCGTCCGATATGCTGCCCGCCATCCTAGCCGACCTGCACGCCCGCGGCCTCGAATCGGTGCTGGTAGAAGGCGGCCCCACGGCCATCGGGGCGCTGCTGGCCAGCGGCTTGTGGGATGAGATGCGCGTCTTCCGCAGCCCCCGGCGGCTGGAGCGTGGCGTGGCCGCGCCGCGCGTGGGGCTGCGCAGCTGGCGGGCGGTCGAAAACGTCGGGGAGGATAAGCTGTTCTGGTTTGAGAACGAGCAGAGCGCCACGCTGCCGCTCTCACAGCAAGTATAAAAACGTCCGTCATGCTGAGCGCAGCGCAGCGGAGTCGAAGCATCTCTGCCGCTTCGTTGCTGACGTTGGGAGTTACTCAGCTAAAGAGATGCTTCGACTCCGCTCCGCTACGCTCAGCATGACAAAAAGTAACCTAACTATGGCCGAAAACCTTTTTCTCACCGCCGATACCAAAGCCGCCCGCTACGCCGAGCTGCTGCCTCAGATTGAGGCGCTCACTAGCGCCGAGCCCGACCTCACCGCTAACCTCGCCAACACGGCTGCCGCGCTGCGGCAGGCGTTCGGGTTTTTCTGGGTGGGTTTTTACCTGGTAAAGGGCGATGAGCTAGTGCTCGGGCCGTTTCAGGGGCCGATAGCCTGCACGCGCATCCGCCAGGGGCGCGGGGTGTGCGGCACCAGCTGGGCCGAGGCCCGCACGGTGCTGGTGCCCGACGTGGAGGCTTTTCCGGGCCACATCGCATGCAGCTCCGACTCGAAGTCGGAAGTCGTGGTGCCGGTGCTCAAGAATGGCACCGTAGTAGCCGTGCTCGACGTAGACAGCGATAAGCTTGCCGACTTCGACGCCGACGACCAGGCGGCCCTGGAGCAGCTGATGGCCCTGGCCGCCAAGTGGTTTTAATAAAAAGATGCACCATGCAAAAGGTAACGGGGATAGGCGGGATATTCTTCAAGTGCGACGACCCACAGCGCATGAACGAGTGGTACGCCGAACACCTCGGCCTGCCCACTAGCCAGTGCGGGGCCACGTTTGAGTGGCGGCCAGTCGATAACCCCGCGCAAACCGGCTCTACTACTTGGTGTACGTTTCCGCAGGACGCCGACCAGTTTCAGCCGTCGGCCAAGCCGTTTATGATTAACTACCGGGTAGCCAACCTGGTGGCGCTAGTAGCCGAGCTGCGCGAGCGCGGCGTAGCGGTGCTGGATGCGATTGCCGACTCCGCGTATGGCAAATTTGTACACGTGCTCGACCCGGAGGGCAATATTATCGAGCTCTGGGAGCCGGCGGCTGACTCAGAGCAGGCCGCGTAAAAACCGAATTTGACAATGATGAAAAAAGCGTGGGTAGCCCTGCTGGCCCTGGGGCTGGCGGCCTGCGGCAAGCAGGTAGAAGTAGCGCCCGGCGTGGCCATCCGGCACCAGCACGACGCGGCCATTCAGCGGCAAATAGAATTGCTGCAAGCCGAGCAGGTGAAGGTGTCGGCCCCGGCCGCCAGCTCTGGCCCGGCCGTGCTTAGTCTGGAAGTACTCAATCCTTACAGCTCTTCCGAGCAGCACCCTGATACCCTGAAGCAGCGGATGCGCCAGCTGGCCCGCCTGCTGGTGAGCGACTTGAAAAATCCGGCTGACTACCAGGTGGTAAACGCCCAGGCTACGTTCAAGCCCGGCTTGCTGGCCAAGGATAAGAACACCAGTTCACTAGCCTTCATCTACCCGCTGGCCAGCCTGAGATAGCGCCCCGCCGGGCGCTGCCGCCGTTACCTTCACCGCATGGATTCTTCTTTCTCGCCCGCCACCCCGGCCGCCGCCGAGCCGCTCGTGATAATGGGCGCGGGCCTGGTGGGCACGCTGCTGGCCCTCTATCTGGTGCGGCGCGGCCACCCGGTACATCTCTACGAGCGCCTGCCCGACCCGCGCCGGGGCGGCCTGCGCGAGGCGCGCTCCATCAACCTGGCCCTCTCCGATAGGGGCTGGCGCGGGCTGGCGGGCGTGGGCGTTACCGATGATATTCAGAAGGTTGGCATCCCGATGTATCGGCGCGTGATGCACGACCAGCGTGGGCAGCTCACCTACCAGCCCTACGGGCAGGAGGGGCAGGCCATCTTCTCGGTGAGCCGCGACAGCCTCAACCGTACCCTGCTCGACCTGGCCGAGGCCAAGCCGGGCGTCGAAATCACCTTCGGTCAAAAGCTGACCCAACTCGACCTGCCCGCCCGCCGCCTGCACCTGCGCGACGTGGCCAGCGCCCGCGAATACGATGTGCCCTACCAGCGCCTGTTCGGCGTGGATGGCGCGTGGTCGGCGGTGCGCGGGGCCATGCAGCGGCTGGATAGGGCCGACTACTCGCAGCAATATCTGGAGTACGGCTACAAGGAACTGACCATCGCGGCCGGGCCGAATGGCACCTGGCAGCTGGAGAAAAACGCGCTCCATATCTGGCCCAGGGGTAATTACCTGATGATTGCGCTGCCTAACCTCGACGGGTCGTTCAATGCCACGCTGTTCTTTCCCTACGAAGGGCCGCTCTCATTCGACAGTCTGCGCACGCCCGAGGAGGTAGAGCGGTTTTTCGGCGAGGTCTTCCCCGACGTGGTGCCGCTGATGCCGGAGCTGGATACCGAGTTCTTTGACCACCCCACGGGCTCGCTCGTCACCATCCGCTGCTGGCCTTGGAGCTACCAGGATTCGGTGCTGCTGCTCGGCGATGCGGCCCACGCCATCGTGCCCTTCTACGGCCAGGGCATGAACGCGGGCTTTGAGGACTGCACCGTGCTCGACCGCCTGCTCGACGACCTGGGCGAAGGCGACTGGGGCCGCATCATGGACGAGTTTGAGCGCCTGCGCAAGCCCAACACCGACGCGATGGCCGAGCTGGCACTCTACAACTTTGTAGAAATGCGCGACCGTGTGGCCGACCCGCGCTTCCTGCTGCAAAAGCGCATCGAAGCCAAAATCGCCGCCCAATATCCCGATAAGTGGCTGCCGCTGTACTCCCGCGTCACGTTCTCGCCCGACACGCCCTACGCCGAGGCCTGGGCCGCCGGGCAGCGGCAAGAGGCAATTATGCAGCAGCTCATGCCGCACATTCAAAGCGAAGCTGATTTTGAAAACGCTGAAGTGCAAGCGTTTGTGAGTAAGCTCGTGGAATAGGTTTCTCGCAGAGGTCCGCAGAGGAAAAACGCAGAGGTTGGCAGAGCTGAATAACGAGCCTCTGCCAACCTCTGCGTTTTTCCTCTGCGGACCTCTGCGAGAAATACCCGTTACGGCTGCACCGTAATGGTGCGCGTAACCGAATTAAACGGTCCCGGAATCAGCTTGCCGCCGTTGTCCACCAGCTCCAGCTTGATGGTGGCCTGGCCGGCGGGTAGGCCTTCCATCGTGTAGGGCAGCCACTGGTCGAGCATAAACTCGGTGCCGTTGATGGTAGCGCGCACCTTGTTGCCGTCGGGGGCCAGGGCAGTGTTCACGAGGTAGAAATCCAGCATGATTTTCTTCGCGTCAGCGCCCGCGTAGGTGTCTTTGGGACGGCTGTAGAAGAGGTGCGGGGCTTTCAAATCGACCTTGGCGCTGGTGGTATCCACGTTGCTACCCACCGTAATGGTGCGCAGGTCATACGCGCCCAGGTGCTTGAGGCTCTCGTGGTACGAGCGCGATAGAAACGACAGGATAACGTGCTGGCCCGGCTCCATCGGCTGCGAAAACTTGGTCTCATACTGCGCGATGTATGGCTTGTTGTCGATGATGAGGTGAATATGCTGGCCCTTCATCGAGTTGGCCATGCTGGTAGCGTGGTCGCTGCCCGTCATCTTAGTCAGCTGGAAATTGGTGAGGTCGTAGCTGAACTGCACCGGGCTGGGCACCGACGAGCCCGCCACTGGCTGGTTGAGGCGCAGCTGCGCCGTGGGGAATTTGGGCGAGTCATCGAAGGGCGTCAGGGTGATGCCGTTTTTAGTCTGGGCCGCGCCGGCCGCCGTGTTGGTGGTAGTCTGGGCGCCGAGGGCGGTGTCGCGGTCGGCGGGTGCGGTAGTGGCGGTTTCGGCTTGCTGCGAGGCGCTGCAACTACCGAGGGCCAGGGCGGCGGCCAGCGCCAGGGTGCCGCCAAACGGGGCGAGAGCAGGTTTCATAAGGTGAAAGGGTAGGTGGAGAAGAAGGCTCTACTAAGCTGCGTGAGTTGATTTTACTTAGACATGAGACGTTAGACACGAGACATGAGAATTGCTCTACTAAGCTTTCTCATGTCTCGTGTCTAACGTCTCGTGTCTAAGTAAAATCAATAGAAATGGTCGATTAAAACCGCGGCTTAACTTGCACAATACGACACCAACCTGCCCCAGGGTTTTGCCGTACCTTTGAGGCAGGTAACCATTGGTTTGCTGCTGGCGGATTGGCGCGGGCGGCTGGCTCGCACGCGCAGCCGGCCAGTCGATTCGCTACCAGTGGTTATTGGTTGAAGAACCAATCAGCAAGTAATTCTTAACCCAATTACTTTTTTAGCATGGCTGATAACCTGCCTGACCACATCCCGTCGCTCGACCTCGCCGACTTCCGCTCCGGCGACCCCGCCCGCAAAGCCAAGTTCGTGAAAGAACTCGGCGACGCCTACCAAAGCATCGGCTTCATCGCCCTCAAAAACCACGGCCTCAATGCCGAGGAAACCAAGGCCCTGTACAGCGACGTGCAGGAGTTTTTCCAGCTACCCGACCAGGCCAAGCAAGCCTACGAAGTGCCCGAGCTGGCCGGCCAGCGCGGCTACATCAGCAAGGGTAAGGAGCACGCCAAGGGCCGCAACACCGGCGACCTCAAGGAGTTTTTCCACGTGGGCCAGGAGGTCGAGGGCGAAGACCCGGTGAAGGACCAGTACCCCGCCAACATCTGGCCCAACGAGGTGCCCCGCTTCGCGCAAAGCACCATGAAGGCCTACCGCACCCTCGAAAGTGCCGGCAAAGACGTGCTGCGCGCCATCGCGCTGTACCTGGAGCTGCCCGAAAACTACTTCGACGATAAAGTGGTGAACGGCAACAGCATCCTGCGCCCCATTCACTACTTCCCCATCGAAGACCCCGACGCCGTGCCCGCCGACGCGGTGCGCGCCGCCGAGCACGGCGACATCAACCTCATCACGCTGCTGATGGGCGCCAGCGCCGACGGCCTGCAAGTGAAGCGCCGCGACGGCCAGTGGATTGCCATCACGGCCCTGCCCGACCAGATTGTGGTGAACGTGGGCGACATGCTCCAGCGCCTCACCAACGGCGTGCTTAAGAGCACCATTCACCGCGTGGTGAACCCGCCCCGCGAGAAAATGAATACCTCGCGCTACAGCATCCCGTTCTTCATGCACCCGCGCTCGGAAATGAGCCTGGCGGCCCTGCCGCACCTAGTTACGGCCGACAACCCCAAGAAGGAAGCTGACATCACGGCTGGCGAGTTTCTGAACGAGCGGCTGATAGAGTTGGGCTTGAAGAAATAAAACTGTTGTGTAACGCGAAAACACACTGGCCGCCCCAAAAGCTTTTGGGGCGGCCAGTGTGTTTTCGTGCTTTATGGCAAATTAATCTACTCTATCCTTTTTCTTGGGGTAGTTAAGGCGAAATAGTAGCCGTAAAACCAGGAAGGCTACAAAAGCGCTACCCGCCAGTACAAAAGTATAGAGGATACTTTCGACCCAGTAAGAGGTGGAATGAAGGAATACCATTGTTATCGCAAAAAAAATATTAGGGTATATACAAAGTGCCAACTCCATGGCTAGGTGATATGGTGCCATATAGAGTCACCTGACTGCTCCAGATATCGCCGAATATCTTTTGATAGGAAACCTGAAAACTGTAAGTATCAGTTGCCGGGTTATAGCCTGTCAAGGTGCCATCACCTACCTGTGTGAGCTTATTAAGCCATACCAGACCATTTAGCGTAACAACTACTTGTTTAAGGTCGTGGCTATTGGTGTCGATTGATACTTTAACATTAATTACTTGATAAGTGCTAGTGTGGTAAAAAAGCGTGGCACCATAGTTACCCAGAGTGGGGGTCCCTGGTTGTACCGTGGCATTTGCAGGGCTGAGACCAGTTGGAAATTCAGTTCCATTGTTGGGGTCGCCACCTCCGCCGCCGCCGCCGCCACCGCCACCATCACCGCCCCCGCCGGTACCTCCTCCACCGGTGCCACCTCCGCCATCGCCTCCACCACCCCAGCCTCCTCCACCGCCACCTTCGGTGCAGACTACGATAGTAATGCAATTAGACAATTCTCCATTTACGTACCCACATTTAGTATATTCAATACAGGCTGTTTCATGGTCGATGAAACTAGATTGATTGCTATTCTCAGGGGAAGTAGTCTGCTTGTGCGGCTGGGTATTCACTTGGGCTGGCTGTACTGCTCCATTTGAATAGACAAGGCTCGTTTGTTGTTCATAAGTTACCGAATACAAAACGAGCCAGCCAGTGAGTGCGGGCACTTTTACCGGAGAAGATTTTGTGAATAGAGGCTGCGAAGCGTTTAACATCTTCTCTGCGGCCTGCGCTGGCGTAAGTGCCGGGCCCTCTACTACCAACTCGACAATGTGCGCGATGGGCGTGCTGTTGGGAGCAACGCGCGTGATTAGACACCGATAGCCGTGACTGCCGTTTTGAACGAAGGGGTCGGCCTTATTGGCTAGCGGGGCCACTACCCATTGGCCTATGCTGTGAGCTTGGTTCCAATCAATCGGAGTTGTGCTAGGCTTGCCGGCCAAGTTATACTAGTTTTCAGCTGTCTTCACCAATGAGGCAGAGGGCATCTGCAAATCAGTACTGAATTTCGGTTCCGGGGTATGGCGCTCACACGCCTGTATACTCAGAAGGGCAGCTCCGAGTAAAATGCTTTTGAGAAAGGTATAGGGTTTGCGCATGAAAAGTTGGGAAAGGTGAAATTTACGCGAGCAAGCTCTTGTACGTCATTGCGAAGCATGGGTTATTGATAGGCGTTTAGAAAAGTTGAACTATTAGTATATTCAGGGTTCTTGGCGGCCTGATAAGCCATATAAGGTACTATTTCAAATTTTAGATAAAATCTGGAGTACGCGACTAAAATGTCTTATGCAGAATAGTTGATGCCGAGAAGACGCGATTGGCAGCGCAATTTTGCCGTAAAAGAAGTTGCTTATAAACTCCGCTGTATGACTACTCGCATCGAGCACGATTTCCTGGGCGAACGCCACATCCCCGCCAACGTTTACTACGGCATCCAGACCCTGCGGGCGATGGAAAACTTCGCCATCACAGGCATTCCCATTAAGAATGAGCCGCTGTTCGTGCAGGCGTTGACCTACGTGAAAAAGGGCGCGGCCTTGGCCAATAAAGAGTTGGGCGTGCTACCGGCTAATATCGCCGATGCCATCGTGGCGGCCTGTGACCGGGTGGCGAGCGGCGAGTTCGACGACCAGTTTCTGACCGATATGATACAGGGCGGCGCGGGTACTTCGGTGAACATGAACGCTAACGAGGTAATCGCCAACGTAGCCCTGGAAATGATGGGTCACCAGAAGGGTGAGTACCAGTATTGCCACCCCAACAACCACGTCAACTGCTCGCAGAGTACCAACGACGCCTACCCCACGGCCTTCCGCATCGCCCTCAACAACAAGCTCGTGGGCTACCGCCAGGCCCTGGGTGCCCTCGCCGATGCCTTCGCGCAGAAGGGCGAGGAGTTCAAGAATGTGCTCAAGATGGGCCGCACCCAGCTGCAAGACGCCGTGCCCATGAGCATGGGCGACGAGTTTCACGCCTTCGCTACCAACCTGCGCGAAGAGCTGCTGCGCATCGACGACTCGCGCCGGCTCATCTCCGAAATCAACATGGGTGCCACCGCCATTGGCACCGGCGTAAACACGCCGCCCGGCTACGCGGGCCTCGTGACCCAGCACCTGCGCCAGGTCACCGGGCTGGATTTGCTGCTGGCCGGCGACCTCATCGAAGCCACCTACGACACCGGGGCCTACGTGCAGCTCTCGGGCGTGCTCAAGCGCACCGCCGTGAAGCTCAGCAAAATCTGCAACGACCTGCGCCTGCTCAGCAGCGGCCCGCGCACCGGCCTCAACGAAATAAACCTGCCCGCCTTGCAGCCCGGCAGCAGCATCATGCCCGGCAAGGTCAACCCCGTTATCCCGGAGGTAGTCAACCAAACGGCCTTCTACGTGGCCGGGGCCGACCTCACGGTAACTATGGCCGCCGAGGCCGGCCAGCTCCAGCTCAATGTCATGGAGCCGGTTATCTCGTTCGCGCTCTTCACCAGCATCAGCTACCTCACCAACGCCTGCCACACCCTGCGCGACAAGTGCGTGCTCGGCATCACGGCCAACGCTGCCCACGCCGCCAACATGGTGTACAACAGCATCGGCATCGTGACGCAGCTCAACCCGGTGCTGGGCTACGAGGCCTCGGCCAGCATCGCTAAGGAAGCCCTGGCCACTGGCAAGTCGGTGCACGACATCGCCGTGACCGAGCGCGGATTGTTGACGCAAGCAAAGTGGGACGAGATTTTCACGTTTGAGAATCTGATTCGGCCGGTGTTTATTCAGTAAATGATTTAGGACCAGTTAGCCACACTATTCCGTCATGCTGAGCGCAGCGCAGCGGAGTCGAAGCACCTCTATCGCTTCATCCAAAACAGTTCAACAGCACTTCCGTCATGCTTCGACTCCGCTGCGCTCCGCTCAGCATGACGGAAGTGCCCTATCTTCGGCGCAGGTAACTCTCACCGATTCGTGCTTTCCAAGTCTTCCATGCGTGCCACTCCCGCCGTGCCCCTGGCGCCTTTGCGGCGCGAGGGCCGTCGGATGCGTCGCAACCGTAATTTCATCTTTCTCAAAGACGTAGCCGGGCTGGCCTGCACGGCCTTCGGTGGGCCGCAGGCCCACGTGGCCATGATGCTGCGCCTGCTCGTGGCCAAGCGCCGCTACCTCACCGCCGCCGAGCTGCTGGAGCTGCAAGCTCTGTGCGCGCTGCTACCCGGCCCGACTTCGACCCAGACCATCACGGCCATCGGCCTGCGGCTGGGCGGGCCCAATCTGGCTTATTTAACCCTGATTATCTGGTGCTTGCCGGCGGTGCTGATTATGACCGTGGCGGGGCTGCTGCTGAGCCACATCGACGGCGGGCGCACGGCGCAGGTGGTGCAGTTTGTGCAGCCCGTGGCGGTGGGCTTCGTGGCGTTTTCGGCCTACCGCATCGCCGAGAAAGTCATTCACACCAAAACCTCGGTGGCGCTGATGGTAGCCGCCGCCATGATAGCCTACTTCTTTCAGCTGCCGTGGGTGCTGCCGGTGCTGCTGCTGGCGGGCGGCAGCGTCACCACGCTGCGCTACCGCAAGCACGCCATCGTGCAGGACAAGAAGCCCTTGCATATCGAATGGGCCAACTTCGGGCTGTGGCTGGGCATCTTCCTGGGGGCAGCGCTGCTGGGGCACTACACCGAGCTGCTGCCAGTGCGCCTGTTCGAGAATTTTTACCGCAACGGCTCGCTGGTTTTCGGTGGCGGGCAGGTGCTGGCGCCTCTGCTCTTCGCTGAGTTTGTGGAGTTTAAGCACTACCTCACGAGCGCCGAGTTCTTGTCGGGCCTGGGCATGGTGCAGGCGCTGCCGGGGCCTAATTTCGCGTTTGCCTCCTACATCGGGGCGCTGGCCATGCGGCCCACCGGCCTGGGCGTGGGCGGGCAGCTGGTGGGCGCGCTGGTGGGCGCGCTGGGTATCTTCTTGCCCGGCCTGTTTCTGATATTTTTCGCCATCCGCTTCTGGGATGGCTTGCGCCAATACCGCGTGGTAAAAGCCTCGCTGGAAGGCGTGAATGCCGTGAGCGCCGGCCTCGTGTGCGCCGCCGCGCTGCTGCTCTACCACCCGCTGCCCGACCGCCTGCTGGCCCTGCCTGGCTGCCCGCCCGGCTGGCAGTTTCCCCTCAACCCGCTGCTGGTGGGCCTCACGTTTCTGCTGCTGCTCTGGGAGCGCGTGCCGAGCGTGTTCATCATCGGCGCGGCGCTGGCGGCGGGGTGGCTGGTGGGGTAGTGGTAAATGAGTAGGTGAGTAAATGAGTAAGGTATTTGATTGAAAACCTTACTCATTTACTCACCTACTCATTTGCTATTTTTTCACCGTCGCCGTGGCAAAGCGGCGGTCGGCCTCGGGCCAGTTCACCACGTTCCAGAAGGCGGCTACGTAGTCGGGGCGCTTATTTTGGTACTTGAGGTAGTAAGCGTGCTCCCACACGTCGAGGCCCAGCACGGGCGTGCCGCGCTGGATGCCGGGCAGGTCCATGAGCGGGTTGTCCTGGTTGGGGGTGCTGGAAATGAAGAGCTTGCCGGTTTTGTCCACGCTCAGCCAGGCCCAGCCCGAGCCGAAGCGCGAGGTAGCGGCTTTGGTGAATTCTTCCTTGAACTTATCGAACGAGCCGAAGTCCTTGGTGATGGCCGTGGCCAGCGCGCCGGTAGGCTGCCCGCCACCCTTCTGGGCCAGCAGCGTCCAGAACATCGAGTGGTTGTAGTGGCCGCCCGCGTTGTTGCGGATGGCGTCGGGCTGCTTGCTGGCGGTGGCCAGCAGGTCAGCCAGCGGCAGCTTTTCCTCGGGCTTGCCGGCTACGGCCTCGTTGAGCTTCGAGACGTAGGTTTTGTGGTGCGCGTCGTGGTGAATCTCCATCGTGCGCGCGTCGATGTGCGGCTCCAGCGCCGCGAAGGCGTAGGGTAGCGGCGGCAGCGTGAAGGGACCATCGGCCATCGGCAGGGCGCGGGCATCGCGCAAAAAGCGCTCTTCCTGGGCGCGGGCCAGCACGGCGGGGCTCACAAGGGCGCTGAGCGCGAACGCGGCGGCGTTCTTGATAAAATCGCGTTTGAGCATGGGGCAAAAATGAGTTTTGGCCTTTAGATGGGGGCGCCGGTTGGTTGGCACGCCCAAATAAAGGCCAAAAATCGTCAGCCGGCCGCCCGGCGGTAGCGCGCCGGCCCGGTGGGCGGCGCGCTACCGCCCACCTTATTCGCGCACTAGCTTCAACTGGGCTTGCTGCGCGCCCTGCGCTACGTGCAGCATGTAGAGGCCGGTGGCCAGCGGGCCAAGCTCGGCCAGCGGCAGGGTGCTGGTGCCCGCCGCCAGGCTGGTGGTGCGCGCTAGCACGCACCGGCCCGTGGCGTCGTACACGCGCACGGCCACCGGGCCGGCCGTGGCCGTGCGCAGCGTGAGGCTGGGGCCGGCCGCCCCGAAGGGCAGCGGCCAGGCCGCCGCCGCAAACTCGGCCGCCGCTGCTACCTGCACCGCGCGCACCGGCGAGTAGCTGGCCGTGCCATCCAGGTCCACCTGGCGCAGGCGGTAGTACACGGGGCTGGCCACGTAGCGGGCAATGGCGGGGTCCAGCAGCTGGTAGCTGTGCGCCTGGGTGCTGGTGCCGTGCCCGGCCACCCGGCCAATGCGTTGAAACGTAGTGCCATCGGCCGAGCTTTCAACCTCAAAATAGTCGTTGCGCAGCTCCGAGGCCGTGGCCCAGCGCAGCAGCGCGTCGGCTCCCCGCGCTTCGGCCGTGAAGCTGGTGAGCACCACGGGCAGCGGCGCGCTGGCGGTGCTTACCGTGAAAAAGGAATAGCTGGTAGCGGCTGGTGCCGTGCCGGTGGCGCTGCGGCCGGTGCCGTTCTGCGTGGCGCTGATGCGGTCCCAGCCCGAGCCGGCGGCCGGCGCGGCTGCGCGGGCCCACACCTGGGCGCTGGTCAGGGAGGCGGTGAGGCCATTATCGTTGGCTTGCAGCCAGCTGAGCACTACCTGGGCGTTGGTGAGCGAGGCCGAGGTGCGCCAGATTTGGTCGATGCCCATTTTGGTGCCGTCGGCGTTGGTGCCGTAGCTGACCTGCGCGGTTTGGAGGCCAGCCGTGCGGGTGGCGGTCAGGTTGGTAAGGGTAGTGCCCGGCGTGACGGTAAAGCCGTTGGGGAAGGCGGTGGCGGCCCCGGCCGGCACGTTGGCTTTCACGGCAGCCAGGTTGCCGACCACGTAGCGGGTGCTGGTTTCGCCCGTGAGCGTGGCCCCATTCAGCAGCCGCAGGGTGGCCGAGGGGGCGGTGGTGACCAGGCCGCTGCTGAGCGTGAGCGCGCCGGCCACGTCGGTGTTGCTATTGGCGGGCAGGGTTACGCCGCCGCTGGTATTGTTCACCGTGAGGTTGGCCAGCCCGGCCCCGTTGAGGCTGAGCTGCTGGGCGGCGGTGCCGTTGAGGATGACGGTGCTGGCCGCGCCGGGCGTGAGGGTGGCCCCCGGCGCGTTCACCAGGTTGCCGCCCACGTAAAGGCTGTTGGCGCCACTGCTCAGGTCGAGCGTGCCGCTGCTGTTGCTGAGGCCACCCACCACCGACAGCACCGCGCCGTCGGCAAGGGTCAGGGTAGCACCGTTGTTGGTCAGGTCCTGGGCCTGGGCGGCACTGGCACCGCCCAGCAGCAGCGCAAAACTGAGGAGATGTCTCATGCGCTTAGTTGATATAGCCAACGGTCCAGTTGGTGCCGTCCGAGATGGCAATTACTGTTTTAGAGGCCGCGTTGGGCTTCAGCTCGTAGCCCGTGCTCGGTGTTGCGCTGGCGCTGCTGGCCCCAAAGATGCTGCCGCCGGTCGTGAGCAGGAAGGCACTGGCACTGCCGCTGTTGTTGCGCAGGTAGTATATCCGGCCGGGGCAGCTGGCGGGGCTGGGTAGCTGGTAATAGTTGGCGTTGGTGCCAGGAGCCAGGTTGTAGTAGCCGCCAATGAGTGTGGTGTTGTTGATGTCACCCTGGTCGAGGCCATTTGGCCCGCCGCTGGTGCCGCCGCCAAAGCCCGTCACTACCCCCACGGCAAACGTGCCGTTGACTTGCAGCGAGCTGCTGGGCGTGGCGGTGCCGATACCCACGCTGACGGCGTCGTTGGAGCCGCGCTCGTTGCCGATGACCAGCGAGTTGCCCTGGCTCACAGTGGCATTATTGCCGATGGCGTAGGCGTCGTAGAGGCTGGTGCCGGCCTGCGCGTTGCCGCCGAGCAGGATGTTGTTGGTGTTACTGGTCAGGCCGGAGCCGCTGCTGGTACCGATGACGATGTTGTTGCTGCCGGTGATGGGGGTGCTGCCGCTATAGCCCGCCGCATTACCAATCATGACGTTGTTGGTGCCCGTAGTCAGCTGGTTGCCGGCATAGTAGCCCAGCAGCGTATTGCTGCCGCCGGTGGTTTGCTGGCCCGCCGCATAGCCGATGAACGTGCTGTTGTTGCTGTTGATTTTCTCCCCGGCCCGCGCCCCTACGACGACGTTATACACGGCGGAGGTCTGCGCAAAGCCCGCGTTAAAGCCCAGCAGTACCGAACCGGAGCTAGCGGTATTATTGCCCAGCGATATTCGGCCATTTTCATATACTCGAAACGCTTCAATGTTATTGCGCTTGAAGAAGAGGTCCTGGTTGTTGGTAGTGCCCAAAAAGGCATTGCCGTCGGTGGCGTTGCCCGCCAGGCTCCAGCTATTGCTACCGGGCGGGACAGCCCATGTGTTGTCGCCGCGCAGAAAGGTAGTGTTGCTGGGGGTGCCGGTGGCGCTCAACTCGGCCAGGCCGATGGCGTCGTCGGCCACTTTGGCGTTGGTCACGGCGTTGTCGGCCAACTCGGTAGTCGCCACTACTCCGGCCGCGAGCGTGGGGTTGGGGTAGGTGCCGGTGAGGTCGCCGCCCGCCGTGCCGCTGGGGCTGCCGCTGGCCGGCACGGCCCAAATATTGTCGCCGCGCAGAAAGGTGCTGCTGCTAGGGGTGCCCGTAGCCGCCAGTTTCGGGATGGTCACCGCGTCGTCGGCCAGCTTGGTGCTGGTGATGGCCCCGGCCGCCACGGTGGGGTTGGGGTAGGTGCCGGTGAGGTCGCCGCCGGCCGTGCCGGTAGCCCCGGTATTGGTGCGGTCGGGCAAATACAGCCAACTGCCGCCGCCGTAATAGTAGAAGCCGGTGCGGGTTTTGGGGCTGGCGGTGCCGGTCTGGAAGACCATCAGGCCGGTGGGGGGCGAGGTGATGCCCACGCGCGTGGCCGAGTCCATGCGCGGAATCAGCAGGCCCTTGCCCGAGGCAGTGATGTCGAGGGCCGCCTTGGCATTGGGGCTGGCCGTGCCAATGCCGACGTTTTGGGCGCGGGCGGCCAGCGGCAGCAGGGCCGTAAGGGTCAGGAAGGGTAAGTGTTTCAGCATAAAAGATAGAAGAAATAGGCACGGTTGAATGCCGGGGCAAAGCTGGCGGCGGGAGCGGGCATTCTCCCAGCGCGGCGTGTACCCTGTTTAGGGTACAGCCGGGCGGGGCCGGGGCCGCGGGTAGCCCCCACTTTTGCGGTCCTATGTCGGTTGTCTCATTTCCCGTAGCCCTGGCCATTGTCGAAGACGATGCCCGCGTGCGCGACCTGCTGCGCGAGTACCTCGGCCACCAGCCCGAGTTTACCTGCCCCATCGCCGTGGGGTCGATAGAAGCCCTCTGGGTTGAGCTCGACCTCAGTTTGCCGCCCCGCGTGGTGCTGCTCGACGTGAGTTTGCCCGGCCAAACTGGCTTGCAAGCCCTGCCCGAGCTGCGCCGCCGCCTGCCCGCTACCGATGTCGTGCTGCAAACCATGCACGACGACCCCGACCGGATTTTTCAGGCGCTGCGGGCCGGGGCCACGGGCTACATCGTCAAGAATGCCACCAGCCTGCCCCAGTACAAGCAGGCCATACTCGACGTGCTGGCGGGTGGCGCGGCACTCTCGCCCTCGGTGGCCCGCAAGGCGCTGGCCCACTTTCGGCCCGCGCCCAGCCAGCAGCCGGGCCTGCTCTCGGCCCGCGAGCGCGAGGTGCTGCAAGGCCTGGTAGAGGGCCTGAGCGAAAAGCAGGTAGCCGCCCGCCTCGCCCTGGCCCCCGATACGGTGCACACCTACGTCAAGCGCCTCTACGACAAGCTGCGCGTGCGCTCGCGCAGCGAGCTGCTGAGCCGGGCCGCCCGCGGCGACTTATGAGCTGGCTACAGCGGCACCACCAGCCGCACCAGCCAGCCGTCCGCCACCGGGCCGGCCGTCAGGTTGGCGCGCAGGTGCGCGGCCCGCTGCTGCATATTGCGCAGGCCCTGGCCAGTGCGGGAGGCACTGGTGCCTGCTTCCAGGTGGCTGGCTACCAGCAGCGTGAGGCGGGTCGCATCGCAGCTGAGCGCCACGGCTACGGGGGTGCCGGGCGGGCTGTATTTGAGGGCATTGGTAAGGGCTTCCTTGAAAATGCGGTAGGTGTGCTGGCGCACGGTGGGCGGCAGTGGCTGGCCGGGCGCGGCCAGCAAGCCCGCATCGTCGAAGGGCAGCGCGCGGCCGGTGGCGCGGGCCGTGGCATCGAGGTAGTCGCGGATGCGGTCAGTGAGCGCCAGTAGGGTGTCGGCCCCGGTATCGACGCTCCAGATGATATCGCGCACGGTGCTGGCGGCGGCCCGGCTGTCTTCGACCAGGGTAGCCAGGCGGGGCGCGGGGGCGGCGGCCAGCTCGTGCAGCAGCTCGGCCTGCATGGTCACGCGGGTTAGCAGCGCGCCTACCTCATCGTGCAGGTCGGCGGCGAGGCGGGCGCGCAGGGCGTTTTCGCGCCGCACCCGCCGCAGCCGGCCGCGCTGCCACAGGTATACGCCCGCACTGGTCGCTAGGGCCACCAGCACCCAGGTGAAGGGCCGGCTCCACCAGGCGGCCGTTACGGTGAGGGGTAGGCGCAGCACGTTGGCGGCGGGCACGCCCCGGCCCGTGGTGCCGCGCACCTCCACCACGTAGGTGCCGGGCGGCAGCCCTTGCAAGCGCAGCTGCGGCGTGGTGCCCAGCCCCAGCCACCGGCCGCCCAGCCAGCCCGGCACACGGTAGGCGTAGCGGGCCCGGGCCGGGTCCAGGGTATTGGTGAGGGCCAGGTGCAGGTCGACCAGCGGCGTATCGGGCTGTAGACGCAACGCGGGTAGCCCATCGGCTGGTAGCAAGTGGTGCGTGCGGCCAGTGGCCGCCGCATCCAGCGTCGTAAAGCTGGTGAGGCGTAGCGCGGGCCGCGCCGCGCTGAGGCCGGGCACCTGCTGCGGATAAATGCGGTGCAGGCCGGCTACCCCGCCAACCAGCAAAGAGTGGTCGTGCGGGTCGACGTAAGCCGCGCGGGCATTGCATTCGTCCGAGGCCAGCCCCTGCGCAGTCGTGAACACCGCCAATTGGCCGGTAGCCGGCGAGTAGCGCACCAGCCCCTGGTACGTGCCCAGCCACAGTGCCCCGCCGGGCCCCGGCGTAATGGTTGCCACCGAGGCATTGGGCAGCCCTTGCCCCGGCGTGAGCGCCGCGTGAGCTCGCCCATCGGGCTCGATAACGGCCAGGCCGTGGGCGCGCGTGCCCACCCAGAGGCGGCCATCGGGTGCCCAGTACAGGCAGCGGGCCCCGTCCACGGCCACGCGGCGCGGCGCGGGGGCAGTAGGGCCATAGCGCAAGCACTCGCCGGTGGCCAGCGTCAGGCGCTCTACGCCCTCCGGCGTGGCCAGCCACAAGTAGGTGGCACCGGTCGGGCACACGTCTTCCACGATGCGGCCGGCCAGGGGCGGGCGGCGCTTGGGCCCACCCACCGGCGCGAAAGGCCGGAAGGTTTGCACGGCCGGGTCGTAGGTATAAAGCCCGATGTGAGTGCCCACCCACACCCGGCCGCTGGCGGGGTCGCGCGCCAGGCTGAGCCCGCCCACAGCCGTCTGGCGCTGGTCGAGGGGTAGTAGCTCCCGAAAGTGGCCGGTGCGCAGGTCGAAGCGCAGCAAGGGCGAGGCCCCAACGGCCAGCCAGTCGGTGGCCCGCCCGCCCGGGGCCGGGGCCAGGCCCATCAGCACGGGTGCGCGGCCAGTAGGCAGCCGTGCTGCCGCCCAGGGGCGTAGCGGGGCCAGCGGCGAGTCGCGGGCTTGGGTCAGCAGGCCTTCGATATACGTGCTCACCAGCAGGCGGCCGTCGGGCAGGCGGGCCAGGCCGCGCACGCTGTAGGGCCGGCCCCCCGGCCCCGGCAGCGCCCAGATAAACGACGGCGCGGCTTCGCGCCGCCAGCAGCCGCGCGCGCCGTGGTCGAACACCCACCAGTGGCCGGCCTGGTCGGCCCGCAATTGCCCTTTCCAGCCGGCCGTGTGCCAGGCGGGCAGCGGCACCTCAAACCGGGGCCGGGGCACCGCTGCCGGGCCGGGGCCCCATTCGAGCTGCTGTACCTGCCCGGACCGCAGCAGCACCGGCCCACCCGGCGAGCGCAGTAGGGCGGTCCACTCGGGCGCGGGCTGCAGGCCCCAGCGGGCTACCTCGCGGAGCTGGCCCGCCGGGCCGGGCTGGTAGGCGGCCATGCTGCTCAGCAGCCAGGGCTGGCCTTGCGGGTTGTACACCGGGCTCAGGCCATCGGGGCCGGGGCTGGGCCAGCGGCCCAGCTCGCGGCCGGTAGCAGGGGCGAGCTGACGCGTATGCTCCGGGGTTACCACCCAGAGGCTGCCATCGGGGGCGGGCCACAGCTCGTGTGTATTCTGGCCATAGGCCACCAATGGGCCTTGCGGCCGACCTTGCAGGGAGTAGGCGCGCAGGCCCACGTGGCTTTGGGCCACCCATACGCAGCGCCCGCCAGCCCCTGAGGCCAGGGCCTCCACTGCCCGGTAGCTGCTACCGGGCACGGGCAAGGGGAGGGCTTGCAGGGTGCCATCGGGCCGAAAGCAAAACAGCCCCGCTTCGGTGCCCAGCCACAGCTGGCCGTTGGGCAGGGCCAGCAGGTGCTCGCACGAGACGGTGGGCAGCGCCCCGCCACTGCGCCGCAGCGCGTTGATGGACACCAGCCGCGTGCCGTCGTAGCGATACACGCCGTCGTCGGTGCCAGCCCAGAGCAGGCCGTCGGGGGTTTGCGCGAGTGTGCGCAGCATCAGGCCGCTCAGTACCTCGTCGGGCAGCCAGCCGCTGGCCGGCCCTGCCGCCCAGGCCACGGGCGGCAGCAGCAGTAACCAACTCATCCACCCCAGCAGCAGCGCCCAGCCTTTCATAGCAGCAAGTTAGCGCTACGGCTCAGCTACAGGGCTCTGGCGGGAGGAGGCTACCGCCCAGATATCCGTGATAGAGTTCAACTAATGATGCAAAAATTGTTGACTATCAAATTTTTATATGAGTATAGGTGCTTGCCTGGCACCGCTGCTATCTGCCGCCCACCCGCGCCAGTAGGTTGCGTTGCCAAGTCGTTACTAGCCACCGCGCCGCGCTACCGGTTCGTGATTTCCACGTAGGCCCGGCCCGCCACGGGCTGGCCGTGGTGGGTGCCCGTTACTTTGCACATACCTTCCCAGTAGTGCATGGTGAAGGCGTGGAAAAAGCGCAATGCCAGCTCTTGCTGCGGCACCAGCGGCTCCACCACCAGGTCGTAGCCCTGGGCGGGCACCTGCACGCGCCAGGTGGCGGGGTATTTTTTCTTTGACTTAGGGCTAGTCCAGTAGGTGAGGGGTGTCAGCGTGAAGTCCGGGCCCGCGAGGTGCGCGCCTTCGCCCGCGGGCGAGAAATAGGAGCCGTTGCGCAGCTGCTGGCCGGTGGCAGTATTATTGAGGGCGTTGAGCATCAGCTCGGTAGTCTGAGGTGCTTCGCCCTGCGCCGGCTCATCCAGCCGAATGCTAAACCAGTCCCAGCCCAGGTCTTTGCGCACGATGCTGATGGCGTTCCACTGCCGGTCGTACCAGAGGTCGCCGCGCACCTGGTGGGTTTTGCCAGCCACCGTGAGCGTGCCGGTAGTGGCCAGGCGCGGGTACGAGTAGTAGCCCGCCACGATGCCCTGGCCGTAGTTTTCGTAGCCGGTGCCGCCGTGCAGCAGCGCCGGCTTGGTGGGCGTGGTGCGCAGGCGCAGGCCGTAGCCCGCGTTGTTTTTGCCCGTGAGGGCGGCCTCCAGCTGGTACGCGCCTTCCTGCCCGTCAAATTTCCAGACCTGCCCGGCCTTGCGCTCGCGCAGGCGCAGCGGCAGCGAGTCGGTGAGCAGGCGCGGCAGCTTGCCGAGCTGGTAGTCGTAGTTGAAGCGCTGGCCTTTGGGGTCGGTGATGGCCACGTTCACCATCTGGTAGTCGTCGCGGCCATTCTTCAGGTTGAAGTGAAAAAAGACGTACTCGATGCCAAATTCCTCGCCGCTAACCTGGTCGCGTAGGTGACCGGTGAGGTACCACCACTCCAGCGAGTTTTTGGGGTGCACGGCCTCTTCGCGGGGCAACTCGGCGCGGGTGGCGGCCGGGTCGAAGCGGGTAGTTGGAAACGGCTTAAACGTGGAGCAGGCGCTGAAAAGCAGCGTCAGCAGCAGGGCGGCGGGTAGGCGCATCATACCCCGCTACAAGGGTTTTTGAGGCCAAAAAGTTTGGGCTACGGCTGCGTTTGGCCCGCGCCGGGCGGTGCTACGGGCGGCGGCAATCGCGCTATTTTACCCAGAACAAATCCTCGATGTGGCCGCGATAGCAACCGTATCGTGAGCGGCGCGGGCGCGGGGTTGTCTTTGAAGCTGACGGTAGCCAATTGGTTCTGAAAATCAAAGTGCCCAGCTGAGACTTCCAGCATAAACTCGCCGGCTTCAGCCAACCGCCAGTCGGACGAGAACGAAAAAGAAAACTCACCTTTCTCATTGCTCACGGCTCCGTATTTAGTGCCTTTTATAAACACGTAAGCGCCGGCGATGGGCACATTCAGCGAATCGTCCAGCACCACGCCCCGAACAACGATGCGCTCCTTAGTAGCAGCCGCCCCAAAAAACGAACGCGGCGCGGGCGGCAACTGCGGCGGCAGCGCCCCGGCCGACTGCCACCCCAAAAACGCGGCTACCGCCAGCAGCCACCGGCGCGGCCCGCGCGGCCGCTTATAGTGCTGCGGCACCAGCGGCGCCCGCATGGCGGCGCATACGCGCTGCCCCTGGCGCGCGGCCAGGTAGGCGAGTATCTCGGCTTCGCTGAGGCGCGTGAAGTCGATAACCTCCGTAGCGCAGCGGGCGCAGTGCCAGCCGGCTTCGGTGGGCGCGAGCGCCTGCGCGCGTACCGGGCAGGGCTTGGGAATGGTGACGTGGGAAAGCATAAGCTAAAGGTATTGTGCTGACTACTAATGCGGCCGGATGCTGTGCGTTCGCGCCGGATACACGGGCGGCGGCAGGGGTGGGGCCGCCAGCCGAAAGCCGCGCAGGTTGGGCCGCCCGCGGCCGGGGGCCGAGGCCAGGCGCAGCACCAGCGGGTGCGCGGGGTCGTAGGTGCGCCAGTCGAGCCGCCGGCGCAGGGGCTTGAAGGTGTAGCCCACCGGCACCACCGAAATGCGCAGCTCACCGCTGCGCACCGGCTTCCACTCGGCCGGAAAGCTAAACGTGAAACGGCCCTGCGCGTCGGTCACGGCCCCGTACTTGGTGTCGTTGAGGTACAGCCACAAATCGGGGATGGGCACGTTGAGCGAGTCGTCGAGCGCCGTGCCGCTGATGGTGATGGTTTCCGGGCGCGGTGCGGCCTGCCCCACCGCTACGTGTGCGCCAAGGCCCCCGGCCGCCAGCGCCAGCAGTCCCAGGTAGCGGCCGGGCTGCTTTTGGCTAGTCTTCCCTACCAATAGCATAGCGTTTTTCAGAATCAGGCAAAAAAGCTACTCACCCGCTGCCACAGCGTGGGCGGCGGGCTCATCAGCCCCAGCCCACCCAGAAAAACCTTGGCCGTAGCCAGCTGAATAGTGAGCGGGCCGGGCTTGGCGCGCAGGTCTACTTCCTGCCGGTAGGTTTCGCGGCCCGCCGCGCTGACGAGTAGTACGATGCGCGCCTGCGTAGTTACGATGGGAAAAACGAACTTGCCATATTCATCTGTAGTGACCCGACTATCGCTACCGTCCAGTTGCACGGTAGCCCCGGCAATGGGCCCGTTGGTATAGCTGTCGAGTACCACGCCTTCGAGGCGGTAGGTGCCGGTGGGCGGCGGCCCGGCCCGCCGCACCGGCGCGGTGGGCTTCGGGCCGGGAGCCGGCGCGGCCAGGCTCACGGGCGGCGCGGTGCGCCCCACCGCCCGTGCCGCGCCCAGCGGCACTAGGCTGAGGGCGGCCAGCAGCGCGCCCAGCCAGGCACGCCTGGGCTGCTGTGGCGCGGCGTCGGCGGCGCGCAGGGGCCGCGCCAGCTGGTCGGCCCGCACCCGGCCGCACGTGCCGGCCCGGCCCGCCTGCGCCAGGTGAGTCAGAATTTCGGCATCGGTCAGGCAAGTGAAGTCGACTACCGTTTTGGCACAGGCGGCGCAGTGCCGGCCGCTGGCGGCGGGCGTCATGGCGGCCCAGCTTTCGGCGCAGGGCTGCGAGAGGTGAAGGGAAGGCATAGGCGTTGTCGGAGAAGGAGGTAGTGGTTACTGAATGGCTGTCTCGCCGAGTAGGGTCAGGGTATCGACTGGCGCGGCGGGTACCTTCGGTGCGGGCGAAACAAGCACGGTATCACCCAGCAGGGGTGTGGTTTTAATGTCGCCCGCCGTAGCAGAGTCGATTGCCGGCACTCCCAAGGTGGGCGGCGGCGGCAGCAGTCGCGTAGTGGTCGGCTGCGCCTCGCCCGTAGTCGATTGGCAGCTTTGGGTTGAAAGCGCCGCTGCCAGCAAGCCCGCCAGCCATAGCTGCCAGCGCAGCGGCCGAGGCGCGGGCCGCGCCGGCTGCAAGGGCCGCCCCAGTTGCCCGGCCCGAAAGCGCCCGCAAGTGCGCTCCGCGCCTACTTGCCGGAAATAAGTTAGAATTTCGGCATCGGTCTTTTGCGTAAAATCAACGACCGTTTTCTGGCAGGCGGCGCAGTGGCCGCCGCCGCTGGTGGGCGTCATGGTAGCCCAGCTTTCGGCGCAGGGCTCGGGGATGCGGATGATGGCAGCGCGTGGGGTCATAACTCAGAAAGAAGAAACCGCTTTCCTCCCTGATGCCGGCTTGCGCCCGATTGCACACGGCCCCGCCGTAACTTGGCCGTTTGCTATTTTGCCGCTCCAATTTTTTCCTGGCCAGATGCCCCCCAGCCGTACTTCGCTCTTCCGCCGCAAAACCATCGAGTCTATTCTTGCCAACCCGCCCGCCGATGCCGAAGGCCACGGCGGCGGGGGCGGCGGCCTGGCCCGCCACCTCACCGTGCGCGACCTCACGGGGCTGGGCATCGCGGCCATTATCGGGGCGGGCATCTTCTCGACCATCGGCCAGGCCAGCCTCAATGGCGGGCCGGCCGTGTCGCTGCTGTTCGTGTTCACAGCCGTGGCCTGCGCGTTTTCGGCCTTGTGCTACGCGCAGTTTGCGGCTACTATTCCGGTCAGTGGCTCGGCTTACACCTACGCCTACACCTCGTTTGGCGAGCTCGCGGCCTGGATTATCGGCTGGGCGTTGATAATGGAATACGCGGTGGGCAACATTGTGGTAGCCATTTCGTGGAGCGACTACTTCACCGGCCTGCTCGATGGCATTGGGCTGCACATTCCGGCCTGGCTCACGATGGGCACCCAGAGCGCCCACAGCGGCTACGAGGCCGTGCTGGCCCTCATGCAAAGCGGCAAGCCCCTGAGCGCCGCCACGCCCGCCCAGCTCGACGCCTACTATGCCTGGACCAAAGCCCCCGAGTTGGCCGACGGCCTGCGGCTGGTAATCGACCTGCCAGCCTTCCTCATCACCGTGGCCATCACGGCGCTGGTGTACGTGGGCATCAAGGAAAGCAAGAATGCCTCTAACTTCCTGGTAGCGTTGAAGCTGGCCGTAGTGGCCATCGTCATCGTAGTTGGCATTTTCTACGTAGAGCCCGAAAACTGGCACCCCTTCGCGCCCAACGGCCTGGGCGGCGTGCTCAAGAGCGTGTCGGCGGTGTTCTTCGCCTACATCGGCTTCGATGCCATTTCGACCACCGCCGAGGAGTGCAAAAACCCGCAGCGCGACCTGCCCCGCGCCATGATGTGGGCGCTCATCATCTGCACCGTACTCTACGTGCTTATCACGCTGGTGCTCACGGGCATGGTGAGCTACAAGGAACTGGGCGTGGGCGACCCGCTCTCCTTCGTGTTTGCGCGGGTGGGCCTCACCTGGTTTTCCAAGCTGGTGGCTGTGAGCGCCGTGTTCGCGATGGCTTCGGTGCTGCTGGTGTTTCAATTGGGCCAGCCGCGCATCTGGCTCACCATGAGCCGCGACGGGCTGCTGCCGGGCCTGTTTTCGAAGGTGCATCCGAAGTTTCACACGCCCTCGTTCAGCACCATCATCACGGGCGTGTTCGTGGGCGTGCCGGCCTTGTTCGTGAACATGGACATGGTGGTGGACCTCACCAGTATCGGCACGCTGTTCGCCTTCGCGCTGGTGTGCGGTGGCATCCTCATCATCGACCCCAAGGGCCGCTCCAACGCCCGCTTCACGGTGCCCTACCTCAACGGCCGCTGGCTGGTGCTGCTGCTACTGGCCCTCGGCGCGGGCGCGCTCTACCGGTACAACGGCCCCGCCAACCACGAGTTCTGGCTCGACATCAGCGGGCAGCACGGCTGGCTGGTCGAAGATGCCGACGGCAAAATCACGGCTGGCTTCGCGCACCAGATTCCCTACCTCACCTTCCTGCTGGCTACCGTGGCGCTGGCCGTGGTCACGTTCCAGAAGCAGCTGTCGCTGCTGCCGGTGCTGGGCCTCCTCATCAACCTCTACCTGATGACGCAGCTGGGCATCCGCAACTGGGCCATGTTCTCGGGCTGGCTGGTACTGGGGCTGGGCATCTATTTTGGGTATGGGTATAAGCACTCGAAACTGAATAAGCCGGCAGTGGGGTAGGACAGTAGCGCTATGCGCAATAGATTTGTCATAGATACTTATAAGTCTGACAATTCTAAGGCATGGAACCTTCTTTACTCAGCACGCTCACCGCCCGCCTCGAAGCCTCCCGCCAGGAACTGCTCGACCTTGGCCTGCGCAATCCGCTGCTCAACTTCCGCCTTTCCAAAGCGCAGGGCGTGGCCGTGGTGCGCGAAGAGTCGGCGCAGGTGCTGGAAATATTGGTGAAGCAGGGTAAAACCATGTATTTCACGGCCGCGCCTGAGCCACCCAAAAAGAAGGAAAAAGCCGAAGCTAAAGAGACGCTTTTTAGTGACGTTGCTGATGAGCTACCTGCGCTGGAAACGTATTTCAGCGAGCATCCGCCCGTAGAAATGCTGCTCACCGAAGCCGAGCAGCAGCTATTGCTGACAGATAACAAGCTGCAAACGGCTGAGCCGCTGGCCCGGCTCGAAACCCGGCTGCTCAATACCTACTACACGGCGCGCACCAGCCTCGAAGAAACGGGCGTCAACATCCTGTACCTGGCGCTGGGCCAGCTCAGTTGGTACGAGGCCGAAAGTAGCCCCGAGCCGCGCAAGGCACCGCTGGTGCTGGTGCCCGTGGTGCTGGAACGCGGCACGGTGGCCGAGCGCTTTAAGCTGACCTACTCGGGGGCTGAGGTCGAAGGCAACCTGAGTTTACAAGCCCGGCTAAAAGCCGATTTTGGCATCGCCCTGCCACTGCCGGAGTTGGAAAGTCAGTCGCTGGCCGATTACTTCGAGGCAGTGCAAGCCGCGTTGGCGGGCCGCGACCGCTGGGCTGTGGCGGCCGATGCTATCGTGCTGGGCTTCTTCTAGTTCAGCAAGCTGATGCTGTACCGCGACCTGGACCCGGCCACTTGGCCCGCTGCGGCCGGCGGCATGTCGGCGCTGGTGGAGCACCCGGCCATCGGGGCGCTGCTGGGCACCGAAACCGGCTTTTCGGATGCGCCGCCCAGCGTGGGCGAGCACGCCTTTCTGGACACCGAAAGCACGGCTGCCGAACTGCATCAGGTGCTGGATGCCGACTCGTCGCAGCTACTAGCGCTGCTGGCCGTGCAGGAGGGGCGCAACCTCGTTATTCAGGGGCCGCCCGGCACGGGCAAGTCGCAAACCATTGCCAACCTGCTGGCTGAAGCAATCGGAGCCGGAAAGAAGGTGCTGTTTGTAGCCGAAAAAATGGAGGCGCTGGAAGTCGTGAAGCGCCGACTCGATGCGCTGGGCCTCGGGGCCGCCTGCCTGGAGCTGCACAGCAACAAGGCCAATAAGAAAAGCCTGCACGACGAGCTGCGTCACACCCTGGCGCTAGGTCGCCCGGCTACTACCGTCGCGCTTGATGAGCGGATAGCCCAGCTGCCGCCGCTGCGCAACCACTTGAATACGTACACGCTGGCCGTTAACACGCCGCTGGGCCGCAGCCGCCGCACCATGCAGCAGGTGGCCGGGGCTTTGCTGGCGCTGGGCGAGGAAGTTGGGGCGCAGCCGCTCCCCCGGCCGTCCTTTCCAGACCTAGCTACCTGGACCGATGCCGATGCCACTCGCACCGAGGCGCTGGCCGCCCGCGTGCAAGCCACGCTGCAAAAGATAGGGCCGCCCCCGCAATTGCTATTCTGGGGCACCGGCCTCACGGTACTGCTACCTATCGACCAAGAGGGGCTAGCTACCAAGCTGCAAGTAGCCCAGGCGGCAGTAGACGAACTGACGGCGATGGGTGTAGCGCTAGCCGCCCTGATAGGGCTACCTCAGCCATTAGACCGGGCCGCCGCTACTGCGCTACAACCGATTGCCCAGCGGGCGCACCAAGAAGCGCAGGCCGCTCACCAAAGCGGAATATTGGTAGCTCTTGAGCTAATGCAAGCCGAGGCAACGGCGCTGGCTCAACTGTTGCAACAGCTCCCGCCCACCGACCAGCCAACGGCCGAGGCGCTGGCTGCGCTAGCCCAGCACCGGCACGGCGAGGCGCTGGTAGCACACTCCGGCCGGGCCACCAGCGCCATCGCAGCGGCGCAAGCTGCGGCAGAAACGCTGGCAATGCTGCTGCGCCTGCCCGCGCCCGCCGACCCGGCTGCCGCCTATGCCCTCGTGCCGGTAGCCGAGCACGCGGCGCTAGCCCCGCCGCTGCCGGGCGTGGCCGTGGCCGATGCCTTTTGGGCGCAGCCCAATAGCCCGTTGCCCTCCGCCCGGCAGGCCGCCGATGCGCTCAACGATTTACACCAGCGCTACGACAGCGTGCTGCTGCCCGAGGCCTGGGGCCGAAACCTGGCCGCTGAGCGGGCCATTCTCATCACTACGGGCACCAAATGGTGGCGCTTTCTGAGTGGGGCCTACCGGGGTGCCCGCCGCCGGTTGCAGCAGTTTTGGCGGGGGGCATTGCCTAGCGACAACCATGAGGTAGTGGCGGCCATCGACGCGCTGCACGAGGCCGCCCGCCACGCCCAAACCCTGCGCGACGTAAGTCCGCTGGCGGGGCGGCTGTTCGGCGCGGCTTGGCGGGCCGAGGCTTCCGATTGGCCTGCTTTGTTGAAAATAGCTGATTACCTATCGTTCACGCACCAATTGCTAGCGCAGCAGCGCTTGCCCGCGGCGGTGGTCACCTACTTGGCCGCCGACCCCAGCGCGGCCGCCGTAGCCGCGCCGCTAGCCGCCCTAGTAGCAGCTTTGCCACTACACACGCACGCCCTGCAAGAGGCCATCGGCGTCAGCCGCCCCAGCAGTAGCACCGGCGAGCGGCTGGCCGAGCAGCTGGCTGCCGAGCCCTGGCCCGCCCAGGCCCGCGCGGTAGCCGCCTGGGTAGCCCGCACCCCCCAGGCCCCGGCTGTAGCGGCCCGGCTAGCCGCCTGGCAAAAGGCCCTGGGAGCCTATGAAGCAGCTAAAAGAGTGGTGGAAGCTGCGCTGCCGGTAGCTGGAATGTCCGCCGTATTTGGGCTGCCGAGCACCTGGGCGGGCCAGTCTTTTGCCAGCCAGGAGCAGCTGCTGAGTGCCTGGCAGGCGGCCGCGCCCCAACCTGATGTGATAGCACAGGCATCGCGTGTGCTGGAAGAAGGCTTGTTTACGCACCTGACGACTTCCCAGGCCCTGCGCGAGGCGCTGGCCTTGGACGAGGCCCGTCGCTTTGGCGCGGCGGGGCCGCTGGTGGCGCAGTCACTAGCCAACCAGCGCGCCCAGCTTAGTGCGTGGCTAGGCGACTTGCCGGCGCTGCAACTTGCTATCGAGTGGAACAACGTGGCCGCCGTGGTGCGTGCCGATGGCCGCCCCGAACTGCTGCCCCTGGCCGAAACCTGGCCCGGCGCGGCCCGCTACCTAGTGGCGGCCGTGCGTCAAACCTGGCTCGAATACTTGCAGCGGCTGGCCTACACGCGGTTTCCGGCGCTGTCGCAGTTCGAGCGGGCCGGGCACGAAGACGTCGCCGCGCAGTTTCGGGCTGCCGACCGCGCCAGCCTGCTGCACAACCGCACGCGCGCCAGGACGCGGCATTTTGAGAACCTGCCCAATCCCTCGTCGCCGCTGGCGGGTGGGCAAATGATGGTTCTTAAAAATGAATTTGCAAGGAAGAGGGGACACATGCCCATTCGCAAGCTGATGCTGGAGGCCGGGCGAGTAGTGCAGGCCATCAAGCCGGTGTTTATGATGTCGCCGCTTTTGGTGGCGAGCTTCCTGCCGCCCGGCGCGGTCGAGTTCGACTTGATAGTATTTGACGAAGCCAGCCAAGTAAAGCCAGTAGATGCGCTGGGCGCGGTGGCGCGGGGCAAGAAGCTGGTAGTAGTGGGCGACTCGAAGCAACTGCCGCCGACCAGCTTTTTCGATTCCCTAACCAGTGGTGGCGAGGACGCGGACGAGGAAAACGTGACGGCCGATATCCAGAGTATTCTGGAACTATGCAAGGCACGCCAGATGCCCGAGCGGATGCTGCGCTGGCACTACCGCAGTCTGCACGAGTCGCTTATCGCGGCGTCCAACCACTTGTTTTATGAAGATAAGTTGGTGATATTTCCGAGTCCCGGTGGCAAGGGTCAACTGGGGCTGGTGTACCACTACTTGCCTACTACCTACTACGAGCGCGGCACTACCCGCACCAATCCGCAGGAAGCGGCCGCCGTGGCGGCGGCGGTGCTGCACCACGCCCGCACCACTCCCAAGCTCACGCTGGGCGTGGTGGCCTTTAGCACGGTGCAGCGCCAGGTTATTCAGGATGCCCTCGAAATCGGCCGCCGCCAGCACCCCGAAACGGAGGCGTTTTTTGCGGCCCACCGTCACGAGCCGTTTTTTATTAAGAACCTGGAAAACGTGCAGGGTGATGAGCGCGATGTTATTCTCATCAGCATTGGCTACGGGCGTACCAAGGATGGCTACCTTACTATGAGCTTCGGCCCGCTGAATGGCGAAGGTGGCGAGCGTCGCCTCAACGTTTTGATTACGCGGGCTAAGCAGCGGTGCGAGGTATTCACGAACCTCACCGCCGACGACCTCGACCTGAGCCGGACCCGGGCCAAAGGCGTGGCCGCCCTCAAAACCTTCCTGAACTTTGCCCAGCACGGCCGCCTCAACCAAAACGAGGAAACCGGCCGCGAGATGGAGTCGCCATTTGAAGAGGCGGTGTACCGGGCGCTTGCGGCGCGGGGCTACACCGTGCGCCCCCAGATTGGGAGCCAGGGTTTCTACATCGACCTGGCGGTGGTGGACCCCGACGTGCCCGGCCGCTATGTGCTGGGTATCGAGTGCGACGGGGCCATGTACCACAGCGCCCGCTCGGCCCGCGACCGCGACCGCCTGCGCCAGCAGGTGCTCGAAGCCGTGGGCTGGCGCCTGCACCGCATCTGGAGCACCGACTGGTTCCGCGACCCGGCGCGGGAAACCGACCGTGCTGTGGTGGCCATTGAAGAAGCGCTCCGCCTGGCTGCGCTCGATGAGCCCGACGAGCCAGCGGAGGAACTGCCAAACGAAGCCACCCCCAGTGGCTTGGAGCGCGAAGCCCCTACTGAGCCAGAAGAAACTGGGGCTACCACGCCCTACCAAGTGGCCCTGCTGCCCGATACCATCCGGCAGCAGGAACTGCACCTGCATCCGGTAGGCCTGCTCGCCCGCTGGGTGGCTGAGGTAGTGCACGTGGAATCACCCGTGCATCCCGATGAGGTGGCGCGCCGCTTGGGCCAGGCCTCGGGGGCTATGCAGGTTGGCCGCCGGATGCGGGCAAGCGTAGACGCCGCTATTAGTCTGGCTACCAAGCTGCAAACGGTGCGGGTGCAGGATGGATTTTTGTGGAGCACTGCCGCTCTTGATGCCGAATTACTCCTGCCCCGCGACCGGAGCGCCCTGCCAGTAGCCTCGCGCAAATTTTCGCTCGTTGCTCCGCAGGAAATGGGCCAGGCCGTCTTGCATGTTGTGCGCCAAAGCTTTGCTATTGAGCGCGAAGCGGTGGCTAGCCCGGCCGCCAAGCTGCTGGGCTTCAGCCGGCTGGTGGGCGAAGAGCCGCGCCTACTTTTTGACGCCGCCGTGCAAGGGCTCCTCGCCACGCAACAGCTCACAGAAACCAATGGCGTGCTGCGGCCGATTGGCTAGGCCACTTAGCCGTCAGGGTGCTCGCACCCAAATTGCTCTTTTGTGAAGCCATTTCTACTTACCCTCTGCCTCGCCACCCTGCCCCTGCTGTTCGGCTTCTGGGTCAATGCCACGGCTCCGCCGCCTACCCGCGCCTACAGCCCCGCCCGCTGCACCCGCTACTGCGCGGCGTACAGCTGCCACCACGCCACGCGGGCCAACAGCCCGGTCTACTTCCGGCTGCGGCCGTTGTATCGGGCCACGGTGGCCACCCTGGGGGCCGGCGGCGCGGGGCTGTACGTGGCCGCAAACATCGGTTTTTACCTGGTATTCATGCCGGCGGTGCTGCTGTGGCTCACCTACGGGGTACTGCGCGACGCAGGCACCATCCGGCAGCTGCGGGCCCGGCCATGACTACGCTCCTGCACCTGTTGAGCCGCCTGGCGCACAGCTCCTATTGGTACTGCTGCGATTTTATGGTGAACCTAGGCAACCTTACCCATTCCTCTTACCAGGAGGCCAATACCTGGGTGCTGCTGGTGCTGCTGCTGGGGCTGCTGGCGCTGCTCATCGGGGTGCGGGTGGTGCAGCGCGGGCGGCTGCGGCGGTAGCGCTGGGCTGCGAAAGCCGGGCGCGGCGGGCCGGCGAAGGGCCGGCCGCCGGGTAAAGCTTTGCGCACGGCCCACTACTAGGCGCGAGGCAAACCTGGCTATAGCTCTTCTGTATGCGAGGCAATGAATGCTATATAGATTATTGGCCAAAGTAGGCTGGGCGAAAGAGTTCCGTTGAGGTGGCAAAAGGCGACTCCGTTGGGCGGTAGAGGTATTTCGTTGCACTTATCTAATAATCAAGTAGATAAATTGTAAATGGTTGTGTATAAATGATTTTGCGTTGATTTTGGTGAGGCAGGCTAAAAATATCTATTGCATCTTTCATAGAAGATTAGTTGCGAATGAATGAGCCTGGATAGTTTTGTAAGCTGATAATTATGCAACTATTGGATAATTAGCAGCAATTACATCACTCTCCTTTCTTCCGTTACTTTTTTATGTCTCCAAATTACAAGCATCTGCTTGTAGTCCTGCTACTGCTTTGCGGTAGCGTGGCGCAAGCGCAGTACACGTTCATGAGCACTAACATGGGTGCTTACCGCCAGGATTTTGACAGCATGGGACAAGGAAATGTGCTATTTAGTAGTAATGGCACAAATTCTTTATTGCCTGGTATTATTGTGGGATACAACTACGGCGGCTACTTCGCGCCGGTACCCACGCTGGTGCCCAACGACGGCTCGGCGAGCTCCAGTGCGGCCTACAACTTCGGCAGCAGCGGGGCCACCGACCGGGCGCTGGGCGGCATCGCGGGCGGCCTCAGCGGCAACAGCGGCGTGGGCTACATCTCGGTGCGGCTCAAAAACTCGACCTCTACGCTCATTCGTAACCTCGACGTGCGCTACGCCATCGAGCAGTGGTACAACTCGTCGCTGGCGAGCGAGGCCTACTTCCGGGCGGCGTACCGGGTATACAATGGCACTACGCAGACCTTCAACAACAACGATATAGTGCAGGCCACCGGCACCAACGGCTGGACGGCCGCCCCGGCGCTCGACTTGCAGGCCCCGGCCACGGGCGGCATTCTGGGCAAGGTGAACGGCAACTCGGCCACCTACCGCCGCACGGCGCAGCACCGCCTCAACGGTGTAAACCTGGGCGCCGGGCAGGAAATTGTCATTCGCTTCGCGTACGCCTTCAACTCGACCACCAACGGCAACGGTATCAGCATGGATGACATCGTCATCTACCCCGAAACCAACATCTTGTACTCTAAAACTACGGGGCAGCTCGGCGACAAGGTGGCCGGCGGCACCTGGAGCCTGACGCCCGACGGCAGCAGCGCGCCGGGGTCGGATGTTGACTTTGCGGCCCCCAACGTGACCTACTACGTGCAGGGCACTAACACTACCTCGCGCCTGAGCGGCGGCTGGGCCATATCGGGCGCTGGCGCGCGGGTGGTGGTGGGCACCGATGCCGCGCCGGCCACGCTCTACCTGGCTCCCGGCGACCAGCTCGCGGCCTCCGTCGACGTAGCCAAAAGCTCGACCTTGAGCCTGGCCGAAACTCCTGCCGGCCTCACGCTGGGCACCCTGGCCGCCACCAGCACCGTGCAGTACGTGGGCAACGTGGCTAGCGCTACCCAGGCCGTGCTGCCCGCCACCTACGCTACGCTCGGCCTCAGCGGCCGCAGCCTGAAAAGCCTGGCCGGCGACGTAACCGTGGCCGAAGCCCTGGCTTTGAGCAGCATCAGCGCCAGCGCGCCCCAGGCCGCGCAGCTCAACGACTACGACCTGACGCTGCTGCGCAACGCGACCCTCACGCGTACCAACGGCGGTCAAGTCATTACGAACGGCGCGGGCGAGTACCGGGCCACAGCCATCGGGGTTGGTAGCAGCAGCGCGGCGGTGCTGTTTCCGGTGGCGCTGTCGGCGGCGGCGGCCGACTACCTGCCCGTGTCGATAACGGCGGGCGTTAACGCGAAAGGCAACGACAAAGATGAAATGTATCAGGTGCGCGTGGTGAGCGGCGTATACAACACCTACTCGGCCACCGGTGCGGGCTCGAACCCCAGCACCTACGCGGGTAACGTGAACGCTACCTGGCATATTAGCCACGAAACCAGCACGCCCGTGTCGGCCACCCTGGGCATGGACTGGGCCGCCACCCGCGAAGGCAGCCGCTTCGTGGCCGCCACCAGCTTTCTCGACCACTACGACTCGGGCACCAACCAGTGGGATGCCGTGGCCGATGGCAGCGCGCCCCAGGCTACTAACAATGGCCGGCGTGGCGTAAAGCGCCAGGGCGTCAGCAAATTTTCGCCTTTCGCCATTACTTCCAAGCAGCCTACCCCGCTGCCGGTCGTGCTGGTTGCGTTTGAGGCCCGGCGCGTGGGCGCTACCGTGGCCTGCACCTGGGCCACGGCCAGCGAGCTGCGTAATAGCCACTTCGTAGTCGAGCGCAGCCTCGACGGAATTAGCTTCGAGGCCCTGGGCACGGTGGCCGGCGCGGGCACCAGCGCGGCCGCGCACTCCTATCGCTTCGTGGATGCGCGCCCGGTGGCCGGCGTGGCCTACTACCGCCTGCGCCAGGTCGATACCGATGGCGCGGCTAGCTTCGCGCCGGTGGCTACGGTAGAAGCCAGCGAGCTGGCCGGAGTAGCCGCTACCATCGTGGCGGTGCCCAACCCCAGCGCCGGCCAGTTTGCGCTGCAAACCAATTTCCCGGCTAGTGCCGCGCTGCGCGGCGCCGTAGTGAATATGCTGGGCCAAAGCGTATTGATGCTGAATGAGCAGCTGCCTGCCGGCCCGGCCAGCCTGCCGCTCGACCTGCGCGCCCAGCCCGCCGGCGTGTACCTGGTGCAGCTGCTCGGCCCGGCCGGTGCCACCACCCTGCGCCTGCTGAAGCAGTAGCGAGTACTTTGATTAAGCTGAGTAAAAAGGCAACCCGCGCCGGCGGGTTGCCTTTTTTTTGCCGGGCGAGGTAGGTAGGAATAAGCTGGGCGCTATATTTTGCGCCCATTATAATCCGCTCATCCGCATGGCTCCCGGCGAAACCGCTCTCATTACGCTGCGCCTGCACGGCACCGTGCCGGCCGCCACCGCCCGCGAGCTCAAGGCCGCCCTCGCCGCCGCGCACGCGGCGGGCGTCGACCACCGCCGCGCTCAGAAAAGCTTTTTCGCCAGGTTCGACGCCGTGCTCGACCGCGCGCCCATCGGCCAGCGCTATTTCGAAAGCGAGAAAATGGCTGAGGTGCTGGCCGGCGAAATCATGATGCTCGAAGAAACCGGCTTCGTGGTGCACGGCTTCGCCATTTTGCCCAATCACGCGCACCTCGTGCTGCATTTGCCGGCGAGCAGCCGGTTGTCCTTCGCCCCCGCCATCGACTTGCTGCACCAGCGCACCGACGCGGCCTGCCGCCGCCTCGTGCGCCCCAGGCTACCGCCCGAAGCCCCGTTCTGGCAAGTCGGCTGGCACTACTACCCGGTGGCCGACGCGACCGAGCTAGCGCGCATCCTGGCCTACGTGGGCGGCCAGGCGCGGCAGGCGGGCTTGGCCCAGCGCTTTCAGTATTGGCCGTATAAGATTGACATTTAACATTTATCAATTACCATTTAACAGCCGCTCAATCAGTAGAAGATAACGACTGATTGAGCGGCTGTTAAATGGTAATTGATAAATGTTAAATGGAAACCTACTTCGCCCGGTGGATAACCGCCACGCCGGCCAGAATAATGACCATGCCCAGCGCGTGCCACAGGTTGAAGGCCTCGCCATCGAGTGCGCCCCAGCCCAGCGCCACTATTGGGATGAGGTAGGTGCTGGAGGCCGCGAATAGCGCCGTCGAGCGTTGAATAAGTATGTTGAACAGCACCGTGGCGACGGCCGTGCTCAGTGTAGCCAGCAGCGCGATGTAGCCGAAGGCCGCCCACGCGCCCGGTACCGTGGCCAGCTTATGCACGAAGCCTGTGCCCAGCAGCAGGTACGCCAGCGCCGGCCCCCCGATGATGAGCAGCAGCAGCGACGTAACGGCCACCGGTGTGAGCGTATGCAGGCGGTGCTTGATAACGTTGACACTGAGGCCGTAGCCCACCGTAGCCGCCACGATGTAAAGGCCGTACCAGGCATTGCCCGCGCCGCCGGCCGGGGTAGCCGCGTCGCCGCCGCTGCCGCCCAGCAGCATCAGCACCACCGTGCCCAGCAGGCCCAGCCCGATGCCCAGCACCCGCAGCCCCGTGAGGCGCTGCCCAAATAGCAACGCGCCCACCAGCAGCACGAATACCGCCGTGAGCGCATTGAGCACGCCCGCCAGCCCCGAAGCCAGCTTGGTTTCGGCATAGGCAAACAGAAAAGCTGGAATAAGCGTGCCCACCGTGCCGCTGAGGGCCAGCCACTTGAGGCGGCTGCGCTCGACGCGCCCGATTTCGCGCAGTGCAAACGGCAGCAGCAGCGCCGCCGCCACGGCCACGCGGGTAGCGCCCAGCTCCATGGCCGAAAACACGACCAAGCCCTTCTTCATCAAAATAAACGACGTGCCCCAGATGAGCGATAGCACCAGCAGCAGCCCCCAGGCCAGCGGCGGCACCGGGGCCGGCCGCGCGGGCGCTACCTCGGGCGCGGCGGCCACGGCCGGGGGCACGGTAGGCGGTAGGGGGGAAGAAGAGGGGTAAGCGGAGCGAACGGGCATCCGGCAAAATTACGGCTGCCCGCCCCGGCCTGCCGGGCCAGTGGCGCTACCTTCGCCGCTCCGTCTTGTATTAGCCAGCCTCGATGACTTCTTGGAAAAAACTCGCGCTCGGAGCCGCTCTGCTGCTGCCGGCCAGCCCCGTAGTGGCGCAAACAAAGCCCGCCGCCCCGGCTGCTGCCACGCCTACTCTGGCCCAAACGCTGCGTGCCAGTCGCTGGCAAAAGCGCATTTTGCTGGTAGGCGCGCCCGCCGCTGACGCGCCCGAGCTGGCACAGCAAAAGAAGCTACTCGGCCCAGCCGGCTCCGAGCTCAAAAAGCGCGATTTTTTGGTGTTGCAGCTTATTTATAGCCAGCTCGCGCCCGCCGACCGCCAGTATTGGCAGCAGGAGCTGAAGCTGCCGCTCAATGGCTTCGCGGTGGCGCTCATCGGCAAGGATGGCGGCGTGAAGCTCAATCAACTACAGCCCGTGGCCCCGGCCGAGCTGTTCGGGGTAGTCGATAAGATGCCCATGCGCAAGCAGGAGGCGAAGGGCGCGAAGAAGTAGAACGGTTGCTCTACATTCTGTCATGCTGAGCGCAGCGCAGCCGAAGCATCTCTACCGCTTCGTTGCTGACGCTAGAAGTTACGCTGCTAAAGAGATGCTTCGACTCCGCTGCGCTGCGCTCAGCATGACAATGTAATTAATTCACCAGCACCGCGTCGCTGGCCGCGATTTCTTCCAGAATGGCGTACACCTGCTCGGCAAAATCGGCATCGACCAGCCGGGTGCGCCACTGCTTGGCGCCTTCCAAACCTCTGAAGTAGTGGGCGTAGTGCCGGCGCATCTCGAAGATGCCGGCTTTCGGACCTTTCCACTCCAGGCTTTTGTCGAAGTGCATCTTGCACATGGCGAGGCGCTCTTCCAGGGTGGGCGGGGCCAGCTTCTGGCCGGTAGCCACGTAGTGCTTCACCTCCCGGAAAATCCAGGGGTAGCCGATGGCGGCGCGGCCTATCATCACGCCGTCTACGCCGTAGCGGGTTTTGTATTCGAGCGCCTTTTCGGGCGAGTCGATGTCGCCGTTGCCGAAAATCGGAATTTTGATGCGCGGGTTTTCCTTGATTTTGGCGATGAGGCGCCAGTCGGCTTCGCCTTTGTAGAGCTGCACGCGGGTGCGGCCGTGCACGGTGAGGGCCTCGATGCCCACGTCTTGCAGGCGCTCGGCTACTTCTTCCACGTTTTTGGTGTCGTCGTCCCAGCCCAGGCGGGTTTTCACGGTCACGGGCAGGGGCGTGTTTTTGACTACGGCGGCGGTCATGGCCACCATCTTGGGGATGTCGCGCAGCAGGGCCGCGCCCGCGCCGCGCAGGGCCACCTGCTTCACCGGGCAGCCGTAGTTGATATCAATCAAATCTGGCCCGGCCTCGGTGCTGATGGCGGCGCACTCGCCCATCGTATGCACGTCGGAGCCGAAGAGCTGGATGCCGATAGGGCGCTCATAATCAAATACATCGAGCTTCTGACGGCTTTTGGCCGCCGCCCGTATCAGGCCCTCGCTCGAGATAAACTCGGTGTACATGAGGTCGGCCCCGTTGGCCTTACACACGGCGCGGAAGGGTGGGTCGCTCACGTCCTCCATTGGGGCGAGCAGGAGCGGGAAGTTGGGCAGTTGAATATTGCGGATGTTGGGCACGGCGATATGTCGGGTTTAGCGTACTCAAAAACGTCTGTCATGCTGAGTGCAGCGTAGCGGAGTCGAAGCATCTCTGCCGGTGAACTAAGTTCTGGCGCTATCAACGAAGCGATAGAGATGCTTCCTTCGTCAGCATGACATACGCCAAGAGTTACTGCCCCAAGCGAGATGCTTCGCTGCGCTCTGCATGACAGGCAGAATTTATCATGCAAATTTACACCCCCTTGAACACCTCCGCGCTTATGAAAGGTTTGCCCGCCCGCCCCACGCACCCACTTCTGCAACTCTTGCTGCTGGTGGCGCTGGCCTTCGCGGGTGTGAGTTTGGCGAGCTTTCTGGCGCTAGTGGTGGCAAAGGTTGCTTTTGGCGTGCCGGCCCTGGGCTTTGGTGACCTTACCGCCAACCCTGGCCGCTACCCGCAGGGCTGGGCCGCGCTGATGGTATTCCAGGGCTTATCACTGGCCGGTATTGGAGCGGGGGCGCTGGTGGTGCCGCTGGTATTGCGGCAGCCGGTGAGGCAGTATTTTGCGCCGCGCCAGCTGGGGGCGGGCTGGTGGCTGCTGGCGGCGGCCATGCTCATGGTGTGTTTGCTGCCCGCCCTGTCGGGTGTGCTGGTGTGGAACGCCAAGGCGCACTTCCCGGCCGCGCTGCACGACTTTGAGGTGTGGGCACGGGCGCTGGAAGACAACGCCACTGAACTTACCAAGTCGCTTACGCAGTTTACCTCGCCCGGCCGGCTGCTGGTGGCCCTGCTGGTGGTGGCCGTGGTGCCAGCCATAGCCGAAGAGCTGGTTTTTCGGGGAGTGTTTCAACCCAACGTGCAGCGCTGGTTTAAGTCGCGGTACGTGGGCATCTGGCTGACGGCGGCCACGTTCTCGGCCGTGCATTTTCAGTTTTTTGGGTTTGTACCGCGGTTTTTGCTGGGGCTGGTGCTGGGCTACTTATACGAGTGGAGCGGCAACATTCTGGTGCCGATGGCCGCGCACTTCACCCAGAATGCCTTTCAGCTCGTCTTGCTGTACCTGGCGCAGGGCCGGCACCTGCCCGCTACCTTCGACCCCGACGCCAACCAAACCTTGCCCTGGCCCACCGTGCTGCTGTCGGCTGCGCTCAGCATTGGGCTACTTTATTGGCTGCATCAGCGTATGACGGGCCCCGCCGCCCCGGCTCCCGATATCCTTGCCGCTCCGGCCGCCCCGCCGCAGCCCTAATCCTTCCTTTGCTCCTTGAACCCAGCCCTCGACTCCGCGCCCGAACCCCAGCCCAAAAAAGGCCCCAGCAACCTGCGCCTGCGTGCCATTTGGGGCGCGCTCGCGGCGGCGTTGCTCTTCGGCTGCACCTTCGGCGGGCCTATCTCGTTCGGGGTGTTTTTTGCCGCCGTGCAGGCCGTGATGCTCAAGGAGTTTTACCGGATAATGCGGGTGGCGGGCTACAAGCCAGCGTTTTGGATTGGTATTATAGTAAGCGTTGCTGTTTTCCTGCTAATCCATTTTGTTATCGGTTATACTTACTACGCGCACTTGTTCGGTTGGCCAACCGGCTACACTATCTACCCACCACTTTCTGCGTTGCCACAGGCAATGCCAGGCAATAATGATGGTAATAACCCCATTGGTTATCTGATACTCACGGGAACTGATGCGGCACTTTCGGCTACTACCTGGTTAGGTGGAGCCATGCTACTGCTGGTGTTGCTGATACTACGTGAGGTGCTTCTGTGGCCTAAGCAACAGCAGCCTTTCCTAAACATCGGAACCACTCTCACAGGGTTACTTTATGTGAGCCTGCCTATGGCATTACTCAATATGCTAGCCTTCGGTGCCAAAGGCTTCGACCCCCGCCGCGTTTTCTTCCTCATCTTCCTCATCTGGGCGGCCGACACGGGCGCGTATTTCGCCGGTAAAAATCTGGGTAAGCACAAGCTGGCCCCCAGCATATCGCCCGGCAAGACGTGGGAAGGCTGGGCCGGCGGCGCGCTCCTGACGCTGGCCGTGGGCTGGGCGGCGGGCTACTTCCTACCCGACATCTCGCTGAGCCACCGGCTGGTGGCGGCGGGCGTGGTGGCCGTGTTCGGCCCGCTCGGCGACCTGGCCGAGTCGATGCTCAAGCGCAGCGCGGGCGTGAAGGACTCGGGCACCTTTCTGCCCGGCCACGGCGGACTGCTCGACCGCTTCGACGCCTTTTTGCTGGTGCTGCCGGTGCTGGCGCTGCTGCAAGTGCTGGTGGGGTAGGGGCGTGGTAGTATTCGGGGGCGCAGGCTGGATATTTCGGCGAACTACCAAAATCGCGGTAAAATGTGGGGTAGCCTGCGCGAGTCAGCAGTGCATAGTTTGAAAAGGGGGTGAGCTACTAAAAAGCGGTAATAAAAAGTAGTAATTAGCCATAAATGAGGCGTAAAATGAGAATGGATGATAAAAAACTACGCTAGATGAACGGAATTTAGGGGGCTAGCTGCTAAACCAGCAAAAAAGGCTCCTGTGGAAGCTGCCGTACCTTTGCGGCACGTTTTCGTAAGCCACGCATAACATTCCCTTCTCTTCCCACCCACCCTCACCCAATTTTTTCTCAGATGGCAGCCACCACTGTGTACAAAGAGCCCGCCCCCAAGGTAGGCCACACCGAGAACCCCCTCGAATCTATGATGTCGCGCTTTAACGTGGCGGCCGAGATTTTGGGGCTCGACGATACCACCTACGAAGTACTGAAAGCGCCCGATAAGCAGGTTATTGTGAGCCTGCCCGTGTCGATGGACGATGGCCGCGTGCGCGTGTTTGAGGGCTACCGCGTGGTGCACAACACCATCCTGGGGCCCAGCAAGGGCGGCATCCGCTACGACAAAAACGTGAACATCGACGAGGTGAAAGCCCTGGCCGCCTGGATGACCTGGAAGTGCGCCGTGGTCGACATCCCCTACGGCGGGGCCAAGGGTGGCATCATCTGCGACCCCACCACCATGAGCCCCGGCGAGTTGGAGCGCCTCACCCGCGCTTACACCGTGGCCATGAAAGACGTATTCGGCCCTGACCGCGACATTCCGGCCCCCGACATGGGCACCGGCCCGCGCGAAATGGCCTGGATTATGGACGAATTCTCGAAAACCGTCGGCCAGACCTCGTCGGCCGTGGTCACGGGCAAGCCGCTGGTAATGGGCGGCTCGCTGGGCCGCACCGAGGCCACCGGCCGCGGCGTAATGGTGAGCTGCCTGGCCGCCATGAGCAAGCTCGACATGAAAATCGAGGAAACCTCGGTCGCCATCCAGGGCTTCGGCAACGTGGGCTCGTGGACGGCCAAGCTGATGTTCGACAAAGGCTTGACCATTAAGGCGATTTCCGACGTGTCGGGCGCGTACTGGAACGACAATGGCATCAACATCGACGACGCCATTGCTTACAAAAACGCGCACAATGGCCGCCTCGACGGCTTCGGCGGCGCTACCCTCATGGACGATGCCAACGACCTGCTGACCTCGGAGGTTGACGTGCTCGTGCCCGCCGCCGTGGAGGATGTCATTACGGAGCATAATGCCGCCGACATCAAGGCCAAGCTGATTGTGGAGGGCGCTAACGGCCCGACCTCAGCCTCGGCCGACCCCATTATTTATGGCAAAGGCATTTCGGTAGTGCCCGACATTTTGGCCAACTCGGGCGGCGTGACGGTGAGCTACTTCGAGTGGGTGCAAAACAAGCAAGGCTTCAAATGGAGCCAGGAAATGGTGACCGAGCGCGCCGACCGCATCATGACCGATGCCTTCGAGAAAGTGTACGCCGTGAGCCAGAAATACAACTGCTCGCTCCGCATCGCGGCCTACGTGGTGGCCATCGACAAGGTAGCCCAGACCTACAAGTACCGCGGCGGCTACTAAGACCGCAGATTCGAACGGATTTTTAGGATTTAACGGATACGCCCGCTGCGCGGGCTGAGTACCTGGACGGGATTGGAATTAACTCGTTTGAGCTTGTTGTTTGAGCAAAGCTGCACAAATGAGCGGGAGGCGCGGGGCGGTTGGCCCGCGCCTTTCTATTTTTGAGGCCGCGAGGCACGCTGAAGCGCTGCAAACTGCCTACCAACTACGCCTACTCACGTAAACCACGTAAACGTCGGTGCCCCCGCTGCGCATCCGGATAGCCAGCCCGCGCAGCGGGCGTATCCGTTAAATCCTAAAAATCCGTTCGAATCTGTGATTAAGATACATAAAGAAGGCCGCCGCATCCTGTTTGTGACGCTGCTGGTGCTGCTGGCCCTCAACCTGCTGCTGAGCCGCTACAACGGCCCTAACGTGGCGTTTAACCGTATTTTCGCGGGCGTTTCGGTCGTGGCGTTTCTCACACTACTCCAGTTTTTCCGGTCGCCATTTCGGCGCCTGCTCACCCACGAAGACCTGCTGCTGGCCCCGGCCGATGGCAAGGTGGTCGTGATTGAGGAAGTATACGAGCCCGAGTATTTTGAGGCCCCGCGCCGGCAGATTAGCGTGTTCATGTCGCCCATCAACGTGCACATCACCCGCAACCCCGTGTCGGGCGTGGTGCGCTACTTCAAGTATCACCCCGGCAAGTACCTGCTGGCCTGGCACCCCAAAAGCAGCACTGACAACGAGCGCACCACGGTAGTAGTCGAAAGCGACGCCGGCCCGCTCGTGCTGTTCCGGCAGATAGCCGGGGCCATGGCCCGCCGCATCGTGTGGTACGTGAACGAGGGCGATGAAGTAAGTCAGGGCGAAGAGTTCGGCTTTATCAAATTCGGCTCACGCGTCGATGTCTTCGTGCCGCTCGATGCCGAGATTAAGGTAGAGCTGGGCCAGAAAGTGAAGGGCGGCGAAACCGTGCTGTGCCAGCTGAAAGGGTAGAACCTGTACTGTTTTTTATGCCAAAAGGCCCGGCCGCACAGTGCGGTCGGGCCTTTTGCTTTCGGGGAGGAGCCGCTACTGCGGCTGCGGCATCGACTGTTTCAGCATCTGCTCGGCACCGGGCACGAACTGCACGGCGTAGCGCGCCAGCAGCCCCAGCCCCACCATGACGATGAGGCACACCAGCAGCGGCACCAGCCAGCCCCGCGACTGAAACTGGTACGTACCCACGTAGCGCGGCCAAAACCACAGCACGTAGGCCAAAATAGCCGGCAGATTGAGTATCGACAGCAACAGCGGGTTGAGCGGGCCGCTGCGCATCATGGCGTTCAGTAGCAGCGATTCCACAATCAGATAAGCCAGCACAAACGCCGCCAGGCCCCAGATGGCCTTAGTGCGCTTGACCTGGTACATGTTGATGGCCAGCAACACCGCCCCGGCAATGGTGTTGAACAGCACCGAGAACAGCACGATAACGCCCGGCGTGTAGAGCACCGGCTGCTCGTCTTCGGGCACTTCCTGCTCGGCGGCGGGGGTAGCGGCTTCGCGCTGGGCCTGGGCGGCCTGCTGCTCGCGCACCACGGTTTCGAGCGAGGGGCGAAGGGCGGCATCTTCGGGCGCGGGCTGGCCGCGCCGCGCCAGCTCGTCGAGGGCAGCGAGCACGGCATCTTCGCGGTACTGGGCGTGGCCCGTCACGTAGTCGCGCAGCGCGGCGTCAGTTTTGAGGGCCATCTTGGCCGCGTAGTCTTCCATGTTTGGGAATGAGCAATTAACAATGGGCAGTGAGCAGGCTTTTCGATTGTCGCCTATCAGGTTTGCTCATTGTTCAGTGCTCATTGTAGAATTGAGAAATAGCCGCGCCCGCCCGGCGTACATCCTCAAACGAATTATAGAGCGGCACGGGCGAAAGGCGGATAACATTGGGCTCGCGCCAGTCGGCGATGATGCCCCGCGCGGCCAGGTAGTCGAACAGCTCGCGCCCGCGCTCATGCACCAGCAGCGAGAGCTGGCAGCCGCGCGCGGCTGGGTCGCGGGGCGTGATTATTTCGAGCTTTTCCTTGGGCAAGCCCAGCGAATCGATGAGAAACTCAAGGTAGCCGGTGAGCTTTTCGCTCTTGGCGCGTAGCTGTTCCATACCGCCGGCCTGCTCAAATAGCTCCGCGCTGGCTTTGTAGATAGCCAGGGTAATAATCTGGCCGTTTGAGAGTTGCCAGCCCGCCGCGCCGTGCATTGGCTGAAAGCCTTTCTTCATCTGGAAGCGGGCGGCCTGGTCGTGGCCCCACCAGCCAGCCAGGCGCACCAGGTCGGGGCGGTCGGCAAAGCGCTCGTGCACGAAGATACCCGACGAGCCGCCCGGCCCCGAGTTGAGGTACTTGTAGTTGCACCAGCAGGCAAAATCCACGTCCCAGTCGTGCAGGTGCAGCACCACGTTGCCGGCCGCGTGGGCCAGGTCGAAGCCCACCATCGCCCCCACCGCGTGCCCCGCCCGCGTGATGGCCGCCATGTCAAACACCTGCCCCGTGTAGTAGTTGATGCCCCCGAACAGCACCGTGGCCAGCGAGTCGCCCAGCTCGGCTATTTTGGCCTCAATATCCTCGGTGCGCAGCGTATGCTCGCCGGGGCGGGGCACGATTTCTATTATCGCATCGGCGGGGTTGAGGTTGTGCAGGCGGGCCTGGCTTTCGAGCGCGTACTGGTCGCTGGGGAAGGCCCCGGCCTCCATCAGCACCTTGTAGCGGGTGGCGGTGGGGCGGTAAAACGTAATCAGCAGCAGGTGCAGGTTCACGGTCAAGGTATTCATTACCACCACCTCATCGGGCTTGGCCCCGACTACGTGGGCCGTGGCCTCGGCCAGCGTTTCGTGGTAGGTCAGCCAGGGCTGCTCGCCGGTGAAGTGGCCTTCTACGGCGCGCTCTTCCCAGGCCCGGAATTCGCGCTCGGCGGCGGCGCGGGCAGCTTTGGGCTGCAAACCCAGCGAGTTGCCGCAGAAATAAGCTATCGGCTGCCCGTCGGGGCCCTTTGGAAACAGAAATTCCTGGCGCAAGCGGGCCAGCGGGTCGGCCGCATCCTGGGCGGCGGCAAAGGCGGGAGAGGAATCGTAGGTCATGGAGGTGGGAAAAATTATGCAAGTATCGGCAGCCGGGCGCAGCCTGCATCCGGCTGCCGGCTAGCGTAGTTTAAAAATATCGACTACCCGTCGCCCTTCGTCTTCCACGCGTAGCGAGTATACGGGTGCGCCGAGGCCGGGGTAAGGCTGCGGGTGATAGCGATAATTGGTCATAAAATACTCAGCCGGCCCGTTGGGGTCGCGTTGAATAACGAGCCGCGCCCGGTCGGCGGGCGGCAGCAAATACCAGTTTAGCACATCGGTAGCCCCCAGGCTGGCGCGCACCCGAATGCTGGGCCGCGCATCGTGGCGCAGCACCCACGCCAGCCCCTGCCGAAAGCTTAGGCCCCAGTAGTCGTATTCGTAGCGCAACTCGGGGTGCGGGCCAGCCAAGGCGTTGAAATACAGATTTTCGAGCGGGTGCAGCTGCACCATCGTGCGCGCGGTAGAAACCACTGAGGCGGCTACCAGTAGCCCCAGCGCCCCGCGCCAGCGCGCCGCGGCCAACGCGGCGGGTGGCTGCCAGCGCCATGCCGCCACCAGCCCGCGCAAGGCCAGCAGCAGCAGCGGCGGGTAGGCAAAATACAGCTGCCGCCACCCATCGTACAGCACCGAATGCAGCGCAACAACGGCCACGAAGGGCCCCGCGCCCAGGCCCCACAGCAGCAGGTTCTGCCACTCGCCGTCGTTGCCGTAGAGGCGCCAGCCGCGCCGCGCCAGTTGCTGCCCCAGCAGCGCTAGCGCCAGTGCCAAGCCCGCTAAGTAAAGTAGGGGGGTAGTGAGGCTCAGCCACACCAGGGGGTAGTGCCAGGGCAGCGCGGTGCTCCACACCAGCTGCCCCTGATACAGCATGTAGCCTTCCCAGCGGAAGTGGCTCATATTGAGTAGCGACTGCCAGAAGCGCCCGGCCGGGGCCGCCCACAGGTAGGGCCAAAAAGCTACCACCAGCCCCGGTAGCAACACACAATACAGCAGCGCCGCACCCCGGGCGCGCTCGGCCCGGTAGTCGCCTTGCCACGCCCGCAAGGCCAGCAATGCCAGCGTGAGCATCGGCACTACTATGCCCATGAGGCGAATATCGATGGCCAGCGCGCAGGCCAGCGCGTGGGCCGCCGCCCGCGCCGCCGTGGGCCGCCGCACCAGCGCTACCGCCGTGGCCGCCGCCACCAGGTAGGCGGCCAGAAACACGGCATCTTTGCTATTATAAAAGAAATCGGCAAACTGCCGGGGGCTCAGCAGCAGCAGTAGCGCCCCGAGCAGGCCCGCGCGCCAACTGCGCAGCCGGTGCGCCGCTAGCCAATAAAAAGCCAGCAGCCCCGCGCAACACACCAGCCACACGCAGCGGTGCCGCAGCCGGATGATGTCGCCCATGTCCGTGTAGCCGCTCAGCTTGTCGAGCAGCCCCAGGGGTAGCTCGAAGGCCACGCCGTAGTCGCGGTCGCGGTAGTTTTCGAGGCGGCCGTGGGGCGGCGTGGCGGCTAGGCGCGCGGCGGCGCGGGCGGGTAGCCAGGCGCGCGGCACCAGCCCGTAGAGGTACACCAGCGACACCTGCCCGCTGTCGCGGCATGAGTCTTCGTCGACAAACGAGCCGTAGTCGGGCACCCGCCACAGCCCCAGTGCCACTACCAGCCCAAAAAACAGCCCCACCACCAGGCGGCGGTGCTTGTCGGGCAGTAGGCGGGCGGGCAGCGATAAAGCGGGCAAGTAGTAAAAAAAACAGGCCCGACTCGCGCCGGGCCCAGGTACTAAAGGTTACATTTTCTCAAATACCACGGCCACGCCCTGGCCCACACCCACGCACATGGCCGCCAGGCCATAGCGCACGCCCTCGCGGCGTTGCATCTCGTGCACCAGCGTGGCCACGATGCGCGCCCCACTCGACCCCAGCGGGTGGCCCATCGCGATGGAGCCGCCATTCACGTTGAGCTTACTTACGTCCACGCCCAACTCGCGCACCACGGCCACGCTCTGCGAAGCAAAGGCTTCGTTAATTTCAAACAAATCAATGTCTTCCAGCTTGAGGCCGGTGCGCTCCAGCACCTTGCGGATGGCTGGCACCGGCCCCATGCCCATGATGGCCGGGTCCACGCCCACCACCGCCGAGGCCAGCACCTTGGCCATGGGCTTGAGGTTATAGCGCGCCAGGGCATCGTCGCTCACGAGCAGGGCGGCGGCGGCCCCGTCGTTGATGCCCGCCGAGTTGCCGGCCGTCACGGTGCCGCCGTCGGGCTGGAAGGCGGGCTTCAGCGTGCCCAGCTTTTCGAGAGTCGACACGCGGGGCTGCTCGTCGGTGTCAAACAGCGCCGTATCACCCTTGGGCTGGGGTAGGAACACGGGCACCAGCTCTTTGCGGAAGCGGCCTTTCTCGGCCGCGCGGTGGTACTTGCGCTGGCTTTCGAAGGCAAAGGCGTCCTGGTCCTCGCGGCTCACATTGTACTGCGCGGCCACGTTTTCGGCCGTGTGGCCCATCGTGTAGGGAAAGTATTGCTTGGCTAGCTTCTGGTTGACGAAGCGCCAGCCCAGGGTAGTGTCATGCGCCGTGAAGTCGCGGGCAAAGGCCGTGGCCGACTTGGCCATCACGAAGGGCGCGCGGGTCATGCTCTCGGCCCCGCCGGCCAGGTACACGTCGCCCTCGCCCACCTTGATGGCGCGGGCCGCGTCCACAATGCTTTGCAGGCCACTGGCGCACAGGCGGTTCACGGTGTTGCCGGGCACCGTCACGGGCAGGCCGGCCAGCAGCGCGGCCATGCGGGCCACGTTGCGGTTGTCCTCGCCGCTCTGGTTGGCGGCCCCTATTATCACGTCTTCCACGGCGTTTTTGTCCACGCTGGGGTTGCGGCGCAGCAGCTCGCGCAGCACCAGCGCGGCCAGGTCGTCGGGGCGAACGCTGCTTAGCGCGCCGCCAAATTTTCCAATCGGGGTGCGGACGGCATCCACGATATACGCATTCGGCATTCGGGTAGTATCGTTGCGGCGGCGCAAGTCCGCCAGTTGAAAGCTAATTTTGGGGGACCTGCGCGCGGGCGCCAAGGCCATTTTTCACAACCACAAAGATGATACAAAGAATCCAAAGCGTATTTCTATTGCTGCTGGCCCTGTCGATGCTGAGTATGCTGGCGCTGCCGCTCTGGCACAAGGTCGACGGCCTCACCCACCAGGAGCTCACCCTCACGGCCTTCAACTTCCAGGCCGTCGGCATGAACGCCCCAGCAACGAAGTTTCCGGTTTTCCTGACCGCCGTAGCGGCGCTGGTAGCGGTCGCCGTAGCCGTGTACCAGATTTTCCAGTTTCGCAACCGCATCCGGCAGGTGCAGATAGGCTCGCTGAACATCCTGTTCATCATGGCCGCGTTTGGCCTGCAATTCTACTTCTCCAACCAAGGCGAGGTCGCCCTCAATCCCAAGCTCGAAGGCCAGTTTCTGCCCGCCTTCTACCTGCCCACGCTGGCTTTGCTGCTCAACCTGCTCGCCAGCCGCTTCATCCGCCGCGACGAGCAGCTGGTGCGCAGCGCCGACCGCCTGCGCTAGCCATTACTTATAAGCACGCAAAAAGCCCCGGCTGCCTTAGTGGCGGCCGGGGCTTCATTATTGATAACTTAACAGTTACACACTAAAGATAAGCCACGCTAATTTTGCGGCAGGCCTAGGGCCTGCTGCACTTCCCGGATGCTCGACGGATAGCGGAGCGCGTCGTACACCCGGTAGAAGTTCTGGGGGTCGCTGAGGCGGCCGTAGCCAAATTTGGCCAGCTCGATGCGCGCCTTGTCGAAGGTCAGGGTATTAATGAGCTCGGCCAGTTCGGCGGCCTGCACGCTATTTTGGGCCAGCGCCTGTTTCACTATCGGCAGGCGGCTATCGTCGAAGGACTGGCGGCGCAGGGCCTGCACCAGGTTTTGCACGTCGGTGGCCGGCAGCGGGTATAAGTAGTTGCCGGCGGGGCCGTTGGGGTCGTAGCCGCCCGTGTTGGGGTCGGGCGCGGTGCCTTGCCCGTAGCCGCCGGGGTAGCCTGCGCCCGGTGCAGGGGCCGGGCTGCCGTAGCCTCCGGGGTAGTTGGTGCCCGGCGCGGGGGCTGGGTAGCTGCCGTACGGCGCATTGTTGGGGTAGGGCTGGTTATTAGGCTGATTGCCGTAGTAGCCGCCCTGAGGCCCGCCTGGCGCGGGGGCTGGGTAGCCGCCCCCGTAGTAGGCCGGGCCCGGCACGGGCACCGCGCTCACCTGCCGCAGGCGCGGCCCGCTGGGGCGCAGCACCAGCACGTAGCTGGTTTCGAGGCCCGGCGCCAGCCACACCGGCGTGCGGAAGCGCATGGGCGGCCCGAAGGCAGTAGGCACGCTAAACTCGGCCCAGTGCTGGCCCGGTGCCAGGTGGTCTACGTGTACCTGCCGGGCCACGGGCCGCGTCAGCGGCTGCCCGTCGAGGAGCAGCCCAAAGGCCTGCCCGCGCTCCGACGCAAAGTTGGCGTTAGCGGGCGGGGCCGGTGGCGCGGCCATTGCCGCCGCATTCCCAACCCAGCTAAGCAGCACCGTGGCGAGCAAAAAGCGTAACGTTTTCATGACATAAGCTGTGGGACCAGCAAAGGATTTCGCCGGGTTGCTTAGCCCATTTCCAAATGCCGTGCCAACAAAAAAGCCCCCGCACGGCGGAGGCTTCTTTGTTGGCGAAGGAAATCTACTCCTTACTTATCCACGCTCGTGACCTTGAACTCGGTGCGGCGGTTGCGCTGGTAGTCAGCTTCCGACTTCGGGTTCTTCACGATGGGCTGAGTTTCGCCGTAGCCCTTGGCTACGAGGCGGCCCTTGCTGATGCCCTTGCTCACGATGTACGCCACGGCCGATTCGGCACGCTTCTGCGAGAGCTTGAGGTTGTAAGCGTCTTTGCCGCGCTGGTCGGTGTGCGAGCTCAGCTCGATGTGAATCTTGGGGTTGTCCTTCAGCGTCTGCACCAGCGTGTCGAGGCGCACGGCAGCATCGGGGCGGATGTTATACTTGTTGTAGTCGTAGAAGATATCGCGTACCACGATAGGCTTCTTGTTTATCTTGTTCAACGTCAGCGTCACCGGGACGCGAACGTCGGTTTGCGGCTGGGTGGTGCCAGTGGGGTAGCGGCCCTCGGTAGTAGCCGTAGCCCGCGCAATGAAGTGCTGGTCGCGGTCGGCAAACAGCTGGTAGGTCTGGGCCGAGTCGAGCTTGGCCGTGAACTTGCCATCGGGGCCGGCCGTTACGTCCTGCTTGCGGCCGTTGGCGCTGGTGATGGTCACGGTTTCGCCGCCCAGCGGGGTAGTGGCGTTGGTTTCGCTGTCGAAGGCCTGCACCGTGCCATCGAGCGTGTACGTGACCACGGGGCGCGGCTTGCGCTTGAACGAGTACAGGTCGTCGGAGCCTTTGCCGCCTTCGCGGTTAGACGAGAAAACACCCATGCCCGGCCCGGTGAAGAAAGGCGCGAAGTCGTCGCCCGCCGAGTTCACGGCCGGCCCGAGGTTGGCCACCTGGTTGCCTTCGACCTTGAAGATATCAAGCTTGCCAAAGCCGGGGTGCCCGTCCGACGAGAAGTAGAGCGTGCCATCGGGCGCGATGCCGGGGAAGTTGTCGTTGCCCACGGTGTTGATGCCCGGCCCGAGGTTTTCGGGCGTCGTGAAGCGGCCGTTAGCGTCGAGCGAAGTCTTGTACAGGTCGTTGCCGCCTACGCCGCCCTGGCGGCCCGAGGCGAAGTAGAGCGTCTTGCCATCGGGAGCAAAAGCGGGCGCGAAGTCATCGGCCGAGCGGTCGTTGATGTTGGCCAGCTCGGGCGCGGTCCAGGCCCCGTTGCGGAAGTACGAGACCCACAAATCCACGCTCTTGAGGCCCTTTTTCGAGCCATCGTTCGAGCGGGCAAACACCATCGTGTTGCCGTCGGGCGTGTAGGTAGCGCTGGCCTGGTGCTCGTTGGCGTTGTTGAACTGCGCTTCGAGCTTGCGGGGCGTGCCGCCAGTCATGGCGGCGGGGTCGTCAAACTTCTGGGCGTAAAGCGACAAGAACTTGCCGCCGTTGCCGAGGTAGGTTTTGCCGTCGCGGCCCGAGGCAAATACCAGCTCGCCGGTGCTGGGCAGGCGCGACGCCGAGAAGTCCGACTCGGGCGAGTTCACCGCGTCGAGCGGGGCCACGTCGTAGGCGGCGGCTTTGCTGGCGAGGGCCTTGCTGGCGCTGGCATTCTGGGCCTGGCTGGCGGCCTGGGCGGTCAGGGTGCTGTTGCCGCCGCTCTGGGCGTAGGTGTTGAACTGCGCGGCAGCTTCTTCAAATTTACCGTTGGCTTTCAGGGCTTCAGCGTAGCGATAGCCCGCGTCGCCGTTTTTCACGCCCCCGTCGAGGGCCGCCTTATAGTAGGGCTCGGCCTGGTCGAGGCGGTTGGAGAGGCGGAGCGCTTCACCAATGCGGAAATTGGCTTGCGCGGCGTTCTTGCCCTTCGCTACGTCGGCTTTATAGAGCGCGATGGCGGGCTCGTATTCACCCTGCGCAAAGCGCTTGTCTGCTTTGGTGAGGCCGCCCGAAGTAGCACAGCCACTCAGCAGCACCACCGAGCAGGCGGCCGCCCCCACAATTGAAAGATTCCTCATTGGCAAATTGGTAAAGGTGAAAGCCATGCGCCCGAAAAGAGAATAGTAAGGTTTTGACGGGCAATAATACAACAATTTGGGGTTGTATGGCTCTCCCATAGGCTTATTATTACCGTTTTGTCAATTTTCGAAATAGCGCGCCAGCCACGTTTGGCCTGCTGGCGCGGGCCAGCTCCCCGTTAGTTCGGCTTTGGTGCTCAGAGTATTATTAAAGTAGGGCGTGGCGCTTGTAATCTGCCCGGCGGCTACGGCCGCGCGCAGCTCGGGCCGGGTCAGCAGTCGCACCTCCCCATCGGTCAGGAAAGCCATGCGCGATTTTTCAAGCAAGTCTACGCCAAGCTGTTGTTCCAGCTCGCGCACGAAGCGCACTGAGGCGTCGATAGAGCAGCCGCTGGCCCCGGCCACGGCCTCATCGAGGCCCAGCACCAGAAACTGCCGGTGCAGAAACTGCGCCGAGGCGGCCAACTGCCGGCCGTGGCTGGTCCACTCCCCGGCAAAGGCGGCGAGGCGCGGCAGCACGGCCATCAGCTCGTCTTCGGCCAGCGGGCGGCTGGCCTGGTATATCCACACCCGGGCGTGGGGCGGTAGGTGGTCAAAGGCTACATACATAGACCGCAGGATATAAATCGCAGATTAAAGCGGATTTGTAGGATTTAACGGATACGCCCGCTGCGCGGGCTGACTAGGCGGGCGTGTTACTGGCGAGAATACAGAACAAGTGCAGGCTGGTTTTAGCGTAGCGCTAGCTTGTAAAAGTAAGCGCAGCTCAAAAAAGCAACCCACAAGCCTAATCACCCACCCATTCACTCGCTCGCTTATTCAGCCCGCGCAACGGGCGTATCCGTTAAATCCTACAAATCCGCTTTAATCTGCGGTCAAGCGTTGATGCCTTCGGCGCTGGCAATCAGCTCGGCCAAGTCAAATACCTGGACGTTAGCTTCCTGCTCCTTGTTTTTGACGCCGTCGCTCATCATCGTCATGCAAAACGGGCAGCTTACCGCGATGATGGCTCCTTGCAGGCTGTGCTCGCTGGGCGCGGTGCGCTCGGTTTCGACGCCGCGCAGGTTGTCGAGCGCGGCGGCCTGGCCACCGAGGGTAGCCAGGGCCTCCTCGGTGCGCTCGATGTTGATGTCTTTTTTGCCGGGCTCGGGCTCTTTCCACATCTGGGCACCGCCCGCGCCGCAGCATAGGCCGTTGGCGCGACTGCGCTTCATTTCGACCAGGTCGGCATCGAGAGCGGCCAGCACATCGCGCGGGGCCTCGTAGATGTCGTTGGCCCGGCCCAAGTAGCAGCTGTCGTGGAAGGTGATGCGGCGGCCCTGAAAGCTCTCGCCGCCTTTTACCGCTACTTTGCCTTCATTGATAAGCTGTTGCAGGTACGTGCTGTGGTGAATCACCTCATACTCGCCGCCCAATACCGGGTACTCGTTCTTGATGGTGTTGAAGCAGTGCGGGCAGGCCGTCACGATTTTCTTGATGCCGTAGCCGTTCATCGTCGTGATGTTTTGCATGGCCTGCATCTGAAACAGAAACTCGTTGCCGGCGCGTTTGGCGGGGTCGCCGGTGCAGCTTTCTTCGAGGCCCAGCACGGCGTAGTCGGTGCCCACGTGCTCCAGGATGCGGGCAAAGGCGCGGGTCACGCGCTTGTAGCGGTCGTCGAAAGCCCCGGCGCAGCCCACCCAAAACAGGATTTCGGGCGCGCGACCCTGCGCGGCGAGGTCGGCCACGGTGGGCACCGTAAGCTGGCGCTTGGCGGGCGCAGCGGGGGAGGAGGTCGGCGTCATAATAGCTAATCAGGAAATACTAAAGCTTCAAAATCAAATACTAGGCTTGGGCGGTCGCCTTCTCGGCCACGTACAGCTCATCGGCCCAGTTAAGGCGGTCGGAGGGCGAGAAGGCCCACGGCGCGCCGTTGTTCTCGATGTTGGAAAACATCACGTTGAGCGAGTTGGGCGCGGCCGACTCTTCCAGTACCAAGAAGCGGCGCATCTCGATAATGCTTTCCAGCGGGTTGATGTTTACCGGGCAGCTTTCGACGCAGGCGTTGCAGGTGGTGCAGGCCCAAAGCTCCTCGGGCGTCACCTTGCCGCGCAGTAGCGTGGCCTCCATGAGGTCGGTAATAGGCTCGTGCTTAGCTTCCTCACCGTACACGTTGGGATGGAAGATGAGCGGCGAGTTGTACTTCTCCTCCACTCGGTCGCGGGTGTCCATGATGATTTTGCGCGGCGAAAGCAGCTTGCCCGTCAGATTGGCCGGGCACACCGAGGTGCAGCGCCCGCATTCGGTGCACGAGTACGAGTTCATGAGCGCCGTCCAGGGCAAATCCTCCACGTCCTTAGCTCCGAAAGGGGTAGGGGCCAGCGCCGAGCCATCGGGGCCGACTGGCGGAGCGGGCACCTCGTAGCTCGGGTCCATCATGGCTTTCACCTCGTGGGTGATGCTCTCCACGTTGGAAAACTGCCCCTGCGGCACCAGGCGCGAGTACCACACGTTGGGGAACGCCATGATGATGTGGAAGTGCTTGGAGCTAGGCAGGTAGTTGAGAAACAGCAGGATGCCGGTGATGTGAATCCACCAGCCCGCGCGCTCCAGCACTTCCAGGGTGCCTACGCTACCCGGGGGTAGCAGGCCAGCCAGAAACTGACTGACCGGGAACGTGCCCGGCAGTTCTTTGCCTTCGAGCTGATGCAACCTGATGTCGGCCGCGTTCATGAAGAACAGCGCTAGCATCAGCGCCACCTCGATGTAGAGAATGATGTTGGCGTCGAGCTTGGGCCACATCCGCAGTTCGGGGCCGGTGAAGCGGCGCACCGGCGGGTTGTGGTTGCGCCGCCACCAAAAGGCCGCTACCGCCACGATGACCAGCGCGGCCAGCACCTCGTTGGTTGCCATCAGCACATCGTACACCGGCCCCAGAAAGCTGAGGAAGCGGTGCGTGCCGAACAGCCCGTCGATGACAATCTCGATAACCTCTACATTGATGACCAGAAACCCCACGTACACTACTAGGTGCAGCAACGCTGGCGTAACGCGCTTAAACATTTTTTGCTGGCCAAAGGCTACCAGCAGCGTTTTGTTGAGGCGCTCGCCGAAGTGGCCGCTCATGTCGCGGTCGCGCCCGACGAGAATATTTGCCCGGATTTTGCGCACCTGCCAGGCAAACAGGCCAAACGCCGCCAGCAGCAGCAGCGCGAAAAGGATGGGTTGCAACATGAAGTAAAGGTAAGCTAGTGGGTGGGATGGGGCCGCAATTTAGTAGGCATGACGACTACTTTGGAAAGGCCAGTTGAGGGATTCTGAAAAATTATTACGCAAAAACTTGCGTCGTAACCAATCTGGCGTACCTTTGCACCCCCAAGCCACCCCAACGGCCCACGGGAAACCTCGGCAACATAGCTCAGTTGGTAGAGCACAGCACTGAAAATGCTGGTGTCGTTGGTTCGATTCCAACTGTTGCCACGAAAAAAGCCTTTAGCATTGCGCTAGAGGCTTTTTTTAGCTTTAGGGGTGTTTTTTAGCAACGGTTATGGGTGGTCGAAGGAATAATGCCTTACCGGCCCACGCCAGCGGAGCTTTTCTTTGCCCTATTCGCCCGCGTCCCTTCTTCCAGTACGTTGTCGGCAGCTTTGTACAGCTCGCCCCGGGTGCCCCGATGCAGCGCGTTATCTGGCGCGGCCGGCAGTTGGTGCCTAGTATCACTGGCCGGCAGCATTATGAAGTACCCGTATATTACCTCGACAGCGGGCACTGGGACTGCTACTACGAGCACGAGCTACAGCCGGCCCTGCGCCCGAAGGGCGAGTAGCGGCTGGCTACTGCGTGATTATCGGCGGAAACGTTCGAACAGCCCACTCTTGCGCTTGATGAACACATAGCGAATCGAAAAAGCCGTGGGAAAGCGCGCATAGTCGTTGCTGTTGATTTCGAGGGTAGGCTTGAAATCGAAGCTGAGTAGGATGGGCAAAAACGCCACTTTGTACTCGACGCCCACCATACCATCGAAGCCGCCGAAGTTGCCGGTGTCTTTGTTGTGACCCAGGTGCCCGCCAGCCCCGAAGTAGTAGTTGAGGCTGGGCCCCAGAATGCCGAAATGGTACTGCCCCAGCACGGTGCCGCTGTATTCGCGCTCGCGCAGCCCGGCAATGCCTTCGATGGTAACCCGCGAGGCTACCCGCTGTTGCAGCGTGATACCGTAGTTGCCGCCGCCCAGGCGGGCACCCAGGGCGGTGTTGTATTTCTGCGCGGCGGCGGGCAGCGCGGCGGCTACCAGCAGCCCGCTCAGCCCACTCCAAAAACGTATGTGCATAATGCTAAAAGTAAGCCCCGCCACCGCCCCGGCAAGTAGGGTGCCAACGTGCAAACCCAGCCGCTAGTACTGCGCCGCACGGCAGACGTTACCTTTGCTGCGTACAAGATTCTGGCTTTTGGCGTCTTTATTCGGACCCGAACGTTTGTTGGTCGGACCTTTGTCCTGATATTCTACCACCCACTACCCGCTGCGTGTACCTGCATCACGTGGCCGCCTACATTCCGGCGGCCGTTGTCACCAACGAACATTTCACCCGGCTCAACGGGTTGGCTTCCGACTGGATAATCGAGCGCACCGGCATCCGGGAGCGCCGCCGGGCCGCCCCCGGCGAGAATGCCAACACGATGGCCGTGGCCGCCACCCGCGCCCTGCTGGCCGAAACGCCCGGCGTTGACCCGGCCGGCATCGACCTCATCGTGGTGGGCACCTACACCCCGCACGATACCATCTACACGGCGGCCCACGCCGTGCAGCGCGACCTCGGCATCAACGAGATACCGACGGTCAGCATCTCGTCGGCCTGCTCGTCGCTGCTCAATGCCGTGGAGATAGTAGAGGGCTATTTTGCCATGGGCAAAGCCAGCCGGGCGCTGGTCGTCGTGACCGAGCACAACACGGCTTACAACAACGAGGAGGACACCATTGCGGGCCACCTCTGGGGCGATGGGGCCGCCGCGCTGCTCTTCACCAAAGAGCGCTTGGCCGCCGACGACCTGCACGTGGTGCAGGTAATGACCGGCGGGGCCGCCCCCATGGGCAAGGCCGACGAGGCCGTGACGCTGAAGCCCGTTGACAAAGGCATCGTGATGCCCTTCGGGCGCGACGTGTTTCAACAGGCCTGCACCTACATGGCGCGCATTACGCAGCAACTGCTGGATGGCAATAAGTTGACGGTGAACGAGCTGACGTACCTAATTCCGCACCAGGCAAACCTGCGTATCTCGGCCAACGTGGTGAAGCAGCTGGGCCTCGACCCCGCCCGCGCCGTCAATAACATCGAGCGCCTGGGCAATACCGGCTGCGCTGGCTCGGCCATCGGCCTGGCCGAGGTGTGGGATACTATTAAGGAAGGCGACAAGATAATCGTCACCGTTTTCGGCGGCGGCTACTCCTACGGCGCTATGCTGCTGGAAAAGTAGGCCAGCGTAGTATGTGAGGGGCACCAGCGTAGTATGTGAGGGGCAGAAGTTTGTTAATTGCTCATTACTGATTGATAATTAACGCTATGCTGCCGCCCGCCGCTGCTTTTCTACCCGAAATCACCTACCAGACCAGCCGCGCCAGCGGGCCGGGCGGGCAGAACGTGAACAAGGTTGAAAGCCGGGTAGAGCTGCGCTGGAACCTGCCCGCCTCGCAGGTAGTGAATGGAACCCAGAAAGCGCTGCTGCTGGAAAAGCTGGCCAATCAGCTCACCACCGAGGGCGACCTGCTAGTAGTGGCGCAGGACGACCGCAGCCAGCTGCGGAACAAGGATATAGCCCTGGCGCGCTTCTACGACTTGCTGCAAAGAAGCGTGCGCCGCCCCAAGCCGCGCCGCCCTACCCGGCCCAGCGCCGGAGCCGTGCGCCAGCGCCTCGAAAGCAAAAAGCGCCAGAGCGACAAAAAAGCCAACCGCCGCCGCCTCGACTAGCGCCCACCGCCACTAGTTGGCTGCCGGAACGAGTGCCACTGGAGAGACCGGGGGCCGCCACAGCAGCACCAGCAGCCCTGCCACCGGCAGCAGCGAGGTCATAAAATCGAGCACCATTCGAAACAGGTGGTAGGCAGCCGGTAGGCTGCCCACGCGGCCTACCAGCGCCAGCAGCCCACACGCCAGCACCATGGCCGCGTAGCAGCGCAGCACAGTAACCCAGGAGCGGCCGGGTAATACCAAGGCCAGCCCTAGCAGGCTAAGTATCAGAAAGATTGCAAGATAGGCTACTCCCACTGGCAGCGGTAGCTGGCTCATGGCGCTGGGTACATCGCCAGCTGCCGCGCCGGGTAGCCGGTGCAGCCAGCTGGGGCCGGTGGCCAGCCCGGCGGCCCAGGCAGCGCTCAAGCGCGCGACAGCTTGTTCCTTGAAAATTTCCAGTAGCACCAGGGCCAGCAGCAGCCCGCCGCCCGCCACTACGCGGCCGGTAAGCCAGGGCCGGGCGGCACCGGGGCTGGCTGGCATGGTGGCAACCGCAGGCAGCGACTGGCGCGCCCAAAGCACCCAGAGACCGCACAGCACCAAGTAAGCTATCGCGCTGAAAGCGTAGTGGTGGTTGAAATAGAAGGTATCGGGCGAGTAACGTTGGTTGAGCGCCAGGGCTACGATGCGGACTACGTTGAGCAGCCACAGCACCACTATGCCCATTGGGATAAACCACAGTCGTCGCCGCGCCGGCCCCGGGTAGGCCAGCACAAAGCCCACGAGTAGCGTGTACAGCACCAGCCCATCGCACGGCCCCCCCACGATAACGGCGGGCTGCCCTTGCAAGAGCAGCAGGTTGGGGGTAGTAGCCGACACGCTGGCTTGCCAGCCCAGCAGGCGCAGCGCCCAGGTGCTACCCGCGGCTAGCTGGTGGCACAGTGCCTTGTCGAGCGGGCTGTCGCCGCCCAAGCCGAGGGCCGCGCCAACCAGCCAGCAAATTAGAAAGGCCCCGCTGATGAGCCCAAAGCGCCAGAACGGCCGAGCTGCCGCCGACGGAGTGGTAACAAGAATAGAATCAGCCATAAGGAATAGGTAGTAAGTGGATTGCTAGATAAGAATAAGATAACAAACAGATAGCCAGTGGCCCGGCGACTACGCTTACAAAAGCGTGCCGCGCAGCATCATCAGGGCTACCGTGAAGTAGATGATGAGCCCCGTCACGTCGACCAGCGTGGCCACGAAGGGGGCCGACGACGTGGCCGGGTCGAGCCCCAGCCGGCGCAGTATCAGCGGCAGCATCGAGCCCGTGATGCTGCCCCACAACACTATACCCATGAGCGCGATGCCGACCGTGAACGCTATTAGTAGCCAGTGCGGGCCGTAGTCTTTGATGGCCAAGCCTTGCCAGACTGCGATGCGAATTACGCCTACCGCACCCAAGATGAAGCCCAGCACCGCCCCGCTCACCAGTTCGCGGCGCAGCACCCGCCACCATTCACTGAGCGTAAATTCTCCCAGCGCCATTGCCCGAATAATAAGCGACGTGGCCTGGGAGCCGGCGTTGCCGCCCGAACTGACGATGAGGGGTAGGAATAAGGTAAGAACGAGCGCCTTGGCCAGTTCGCCCTCGAAGTACTGCATAGCCGAGGTAGTCAATAATTCACCTAAAAATAATACGACCAGCCAGCCGGCGCGCTTTTGCAGCAGGCGCATCAGTGGCATAGTGAGGTAGGGCTCTTCGAGCGCCTCGGAGCCGCCGAATTTTTGAATATCCTCGGTGTCTTCTTCTTCCCGGATGCTCAGAATATCATCCAGCGTCACGATGCCGAGCAGGATGCCCTGGTCGGCGCTCACCACGGGCAGCGCGCCCCGGTCGTTGCGCCGGAAGATGTCGATGGCTTCTTCCTGGTCCTGGTCTACAGTGAGTTGCACGAAACGGTGGTCCATCAGGTCGCGCACGCGGGTGGTGGGCGCGGCCAGCAAAAACTCCCGGATGCGGATGTCGTCGATGAGCACGCCGCGGGCGTCGGTCACGTAGAGCACGTTCAGGGTTTCGGACTGCCCGCCGTGCTGGCGCACGTAGTCGAGGCTTTGCTCCACGGTCCAATTTTCGCGGATGGCGATGTAGTCGGGCGTCATCAGGCGGCCCACCGAATACTCGGGGTAGCCCAGCAGCTGCAGCGTCACGCGGCGCTCGGGCTCCGACAGGTTTTGCACGAGCTCGGCCACGAAATTAGCCGGCAAAAACTCCAGCAGCGCCGTGCGGTCATCGGGCGACATCTCGTTGAGAATGTCGGTAATCTTGTCCTGGGCCAGGTTGTCGAGAAAGTGCCGCTGTACCTCCAGGTCCAGGTACTCAAATACTTCGGTGGCCAGCTTGAGCGGCAGCATCCGAAAAATGATGAGCTGCTCGCGCTCGTCCTCGTTCTCAATCAGCTCGACTAGCTCGGCGGGCTGGTAGCCGCGCAGCAGCTTTTTGAGCTTAAAAAACTCGCCCTCCTGAATCAGCGACGTAATGTGGGCTACGGTCTCGGGCGAAGTCATGGGTAAAAACCGGTTAGAGGTTTTAAATAAAACGGAGGTTGTGTTTCGCTAGGCAAAGGGGCGGTTCGCCCGGCAAAATTACGGCCAAGCGCGGCCATATCCGGCCGTACCGGGCATTTTTGGCGTACTTCGCTTTCGCATCCTTCTTTCCCTGTTGTCTTGACTTCTACTCCTGCGCCCGCCGCCGCCTCGCCCCAGGGTACCGTTGTGCTGCTGGGCGGCGGTGCCGACGACCTGACCCTGCACCTGCTGGCCGGCCTGCTACCTCAGCGCACGGCCCCCATCGAGATAGTGACCACTGCCACGGCCTACCAGCCCGACGTGACCTACGCCGCCTACGCCCGCGTATTTCGGCACCTGGGTTGCCCGCAGGTGGGCCACTTGCAGGTAGATGACTACCACCCCGCCGACGCACCCGCTACTCTGGCCCGGTTGCAGGCGGCGGCGCTGGTCTTCATTACCGGCGGCGACCAGGAGCGCCTCACCGAGCGCCTGCTGGGCACGCGGTTTCTGGAGGTGCTGCGCCAGCGCCACCAGGCCGATGCGGGTTTTATACTAGCCGGCACCAGCGCCGGGGCCTCGGCGCTGGGCGCGCAAATGCTGGTGGCCGGCCGGGGCTGGCGCAGCCTGCTGGGCGGCGGCATCGAGGTGATTGCCGGCCTGGGCTTGCTGCCCGAGCTACTTATCGACCAGCATTTTATCGAGCGCAGCCGATACCCGCGTCTCATGCACGCCGTGCTGACTCACCCCGCGCTACTGGGCTTGGGTTTGGCCGAAGAAACTGGCCTCATCCTGCGCCCCGGCCAGCCCGCCGAGGTATTCGGCACCGACGTGGTAGTGGTGGTCGATGCCCGCCACGGCGTGGCTACCAACCAAGCTGCTCTGGCACCCGGCCAGCCCCTGAGCGCCCGCGGCCTGCGGGTAGACCTGCTGGTAGCGGGCGACACGCTTGGTGGATGAGTGGATGCGCCTGTCATGCTGAGCGCAGCGAAGCATCTCGCGTGGGGAGTAATCACTGACGCTACAACGAGGCGAGCGAGATGCTTCGCTGCGCTCAGCATGACAGGCGCATTCACTCATCCACCTCGGGCACCAAACCGGGATATATTTGCGTTTGGGCTGGCGATTACGTTATCAAGGAGTATTCTATGCTACGCTTTGGGTTCCGATGGGCCGTTTTAGGGATGATGCTGGTGTTGGGGGCCGCCTGCACCCGCAAAACCGTATCGTTTAACTCGCGCTTGGAGGAGCCGGCTACCGCCGGCGCGCCGGGCGATAGCCTGACGACGACCAAAAAGAAAAACCCGAAGCTGAGCATTACTGGCCGCAAAGCCGTTATCAGTAAGGAAGAAGAGCGCAAGGCCAAGGAAGAAGAAAAAGCCGCCCAGCGCAAGCCCAACAAAAAGAAGAAGATATTTCTGGGCCAGCGCATCAAGCGCGGTTACTTCAAGACGGGCACCGGCAAAAACCAGGTGATTACCGTTTTCTACTACCTCAAGAATTTCAAGCAGCCCAGCGCCATGGCGCCGGCCGTGTACTATTTCAATCCCAAGAAAAAGAAGATTTTCGCGGCCAACGGCGAGCTCGACCCCACCGCCGACAAGGTGCTGCACGGCCCCTTCAAGCGGCTGGTCAACAACCAGGTTATCGAGCAGGGCTACTACGCCATGGGCACCAAGCACCTGCGCTGGGAGAAATACGACAACAAAGGCGGCCTCACGGCCAAGACCCACTACGAGATGGGTTTCCCGCGCGATGCCAACATTAGCTACTACGACGGGGCCAACACCATGATAAAAGAGGTAGTGCCCTACGTGAATGGCAAGCTCGAAGGCGACTACGTGAAGTACACCGCCGACGGCAAGCGCGAGTGGATAGGCCACTTCGAGAACGGCCGCCGGGTAGGGGAGTGGACCAACTACTGGGACTACAAAGGCTACCGCCACTACGTATTTCAGTATGGCGAAAGCGGCTACGAGCCCGAAGTAGCCGAGCCCGAGCTGATACGCGAGTACAGCCACGGCGGCTCGCCGATTTACGACAAAGAGAAAAACCTCGACAAGCGCGGCGACGCTGACCCCGACGCTACCAAAAACGACCCGCGCCGCCCTGGCAGCCACGGCGCGCCCGCCCCGCGCACCCCTGTGCGCAAGGCCGCCGAGCGCCGCCCCGGCTACCACCCCAAGCCGGCCGTGACGCCGCCTCCCGTACCCGCCACGCCCGCCGGGTAGTGAGTAGATGGGTGAATGAGCGGAGGGGTGATTCCGTCATGCTGAGCACAGCAAAGCATGACAAGCGTAGCTTAATAAAAAGCGTCCTCAAACACCTCGATGCGGAAGCCCTGGCTGAGCTGCGTAAGGGCCAAGATGTCGAAGCGGATGTCGCCGCGCCAGTCCAGCTCTTCCTGCAAGTGCGTGGCGGCTAGGCGAAATAATTCCTTCTTGCGGGCCGAAACGAAGGTTTCGGGTGTGCCGTACTGGCCGCCCGAGCGGGTTTTGACTTCGATAAATATTAACAGCTCCTGGCCGCGCTGGGCGATGAGGTCGACCTCGGCGCGGCCGTGGCGGTAGCCCTGCGCCCGGATGGTGTAGCCCGCCTGCCGGTAAAAGTCGGCGGCGGCGGCCTCGCCGGCTTGGCCTAGCTCGTGGGCAAAGTAGGGCATGTCGTGTTGGGGAAGGAAAGGAGCCCCGCCTCGGTGAGGTGGCGGGCAACGGCCACAAGCCAAAGCCTACGGTGCGAAGTACCTTTGCGAAAATAATACTAGTGCTCGCTATCCACCCTTCGCTCTGTAATTGCTATGGAAGTTTATTCAGCCTGCGTGGCCCCGGCAGTTGCCGGCGCGCCGCTACCTGCCAGCCCGCCGCCCGCCGCGCGGCAGCCAGCGCTGCTGGTGCAGCGCCTGGGCCTGGTGCCCTACGTGCCCACCTGGGACTTGCAGGAGCAGCTATTAGCTGATACGCTGGCTATTAAAGCGGCCAACCGCCAAGCTGAAGCTGCGGGCCTGCCGCCGCAGCCCACGCCCAACCACCTGCTTTTTTGCCAGCACCCGCCTACTTATACGCTGGGCAAAAGCGGCAAGCCCGAGCACCTGCTGCTCGATGAAGACGCCTTGGCGGCCCACGGGGCCACGTTTCACCGCATCAATCGCGGGGGCGACATCACCTTTCACGGGCCGGGGCAGCTGGTGGCTTACCCGCTGCTCGACCTTGAGAATTTCCGCCCCGACATCCACTGGTATCTGCGGGCGCTGGAGGAGGCCGTGATACTAACGCTGGCTGAGTACGGGCTGCGCGCCGGGCGCATCGCGGGCCTCACCGGCGTGTGGCTGGGTTGGGAAGAAGGCGCGGCCAACCCCCGCAAAATCTGCGCGATGGGCGTGCGGTGCAGCCGCTGGGTTACGCTGCACGGCCTGGCCCTCAACGTGAACACCGACCTGAGCTACTTTGGCTACATCGTGCCCTGCGGCATCGCCGATAAGGCCGTGACCTCGATGCAGGCCGAGCTGGGCTACGCCGTAGACCTGAATGAAGCGCAGGAGCACCTGCTGGCGCACCTGCGAGTGCAGCTAGCTGGCTAGCACGTGTACTGTGCGGTCGCCCTTATTTTTCAACTTTCTTGCTGCGAGCGTTTTGTCAGTAGCCAGTTAATTTATGAAGCAGGATATTCCGTTCGAGCCCGTGGTTGGCGTTTCCATCGCGGTGGTGCCCAGCACTACCCCGCCATTCGACGAAGGCAACCCGCCCACGTGGCAGGTGTTTTTGCTGAATAGCAACGACTTCGCGCTCGAAAACGTCATCATCGCGGCCGATGGCTACGGCAACCAGCCCGATGGGCAGGCCGTGCGTACCACTACGTTGCGCTACCACTTTCCCGAAATTGGCCCGCACTCGGCTACGCCCGTCGAGCTGATTGACCCCGCCGTGTTTCACCTCACCAACCAATATTGGGTGAGCTACTACCGCGACCGCCAGATTTTTGACCGCAAGTTTTTGTTTGTGCCCGATTCTATCGTGCCCGAAAACCTGAGCCGCCTGGAGCTACTGGATGGGCAGCCGGGCGTGCTGCACGGCTAGCCGGGGTGGCTTTGGCCACGGGGTGCCGGGCAGTTGGCGGCGCTAGGGATTAGTATATCGTTTTAGGCTATGAATCACACCTTTAGTATTTATCTGGGCCTGGCCGCGCTGTGGGCGCTACTGGTTGCCATGTTCGCGGTGCCCTCCATCGTGTTCATCGCGCACCTCAAAAACCTGCTCGACACGCCCAACGGGCGCACCGTGCACAAGTCGCTGACGCCGCGCCTGGGCGGGGTGGCCGTGTTCGCGGGCTTTATGTCGGCGCTCACCATCTTCGCGCCCCTTACCAACGGCGTGCAGCAGCTGCTGGCTGGGTGCATCATCCTGTTTTTTGTGGGCCTGAAGGACGACCTGGTGACTATTTCGGTGGCCAAAAAGTTTGTGGGACAGCTACTTGCTACCGGCGTCGTGATGATAATGGCCGACGTGCGGATTACTAGCTTCCAAGGTATTCTGGGCATTGAAACGCTGCCGGCGGGCTTCAGCTACGGCTTCACCTTCGTCGTTATCGTGGGCATTACTAACGCTATCAACCTCATTGATGGCCTTGACGGCCTGGCTGGCACGATAGTGCTTATTATCAGCGGTACGTTTGGCTATTATTTTCTGCGCTACGGCGGCAGCGCGTTCAGCAACTACTCGTTTGTGGCCGTGTGCCTGATTGGCGGCATGCTGGGTTTTTTGCGCTATAACTTTCACAAAGCCAATATATTCATGGGGGATACGGGCTCGCTGGTCTGCGGCTTCATCGTATCGATACTGGCCATTCAGTTTATCGAGATGGGCAATAGCACAGGGCAGCCGTTTGGGAGCACGGCCCCGGCCGTTACGCTCGGCATTCTGTTCGTGCCCCTGTTCGATACCCTGCGGGTGTTTACTCTGCGGATGCTGGCCGGCAAGTCGCCTTTCATTCCCGATAAAAACCACGTGCATCACCGCATCATGGCCTTGGGCTTCTCGCAAATCAGCACAGTGCTGCTGCTGGGTTTGCTCAATTCGGTAGTGATTCTCTTCGTTATCAATTTCGCGCATCTGGGCAACCTCATTCTGATTGGCGCGCTGCTGGTGTTCGGGGTGCTATTGAGCATTTTCCTGGGTGTGTACCAAAGCCGCCTGGCCCGGCGCCAGGTTGCTTCTTCTTAATGATGAAGGCGTTGGCTATCTGGTGCTGGCGGTGCCTGCTGGCGATGCTGCTGGCCTGCTTGGGCGCGGTGCGGCTGGCCGGAGCCGCCGAGTACCGGCCGCTGCCACCCGCCCCGGCCCCCGGCCTCTCGGCCGATAACTGGCTGCTGCACGACGCCGCTCGCAATCGACTCATCCTTTACCTGCCCGGCTACCATGCGCCCGCCCACGCCTACTACCAGTGGGTGCGCCTGCGGCCGGGCCAGCCGATACGGGTGTCATTCGCAGCGCAGCCGGGCTTCGGTATCTTTCTGGATAACAAGCTATTGCTGCGGGCCGGCAAAGCAGGCTCATACAGTGTGGACCTGGCCCAAAACCTGCCGCGCCAGGCGGCAGCGCCTCATTTGCTGGCCGTGTGGCAGCCCGATGGCTACCCCGCGCTGGGCTCGTTTACGGTGGTAGCTTCTAACCCAACCGCCGAAAAAGTGCCGGCCAGCGCGTCGCACGCTGGCGCGGCTCCGTTGCCCGCCCGGCTTCAGGCGGGCACGCTGCAAAGTCAGTCGCTGCTACTGGGGCTACTGCTGATGGGGCTGCTCTACGGGGCCGTGCGCAGCGCCTATCCAGCTGGCCTGGCCAATGCGCTGCAAGTAAGCGATATGCTGAGTGTCAAAGGTAATCCGCAGGCATTTCTGGTGCGGCCCGCCTTCACGCTGCTAAACCTTGTGCTGGTGCTGCTGTTCTCACTTTCGCTGGCGCTACTGCTCACGGCCCTGCACACCGATTTTAGCAGCCTGCCCCTGGTAAAACAGCTACTGAAGGTGCCCGAAACCGCTACCCTGTCGAAAATCGGGCTTTATACGGGTCTTATTCTAAGCTTTATCATCGGCAAGCTCGTGCTGGTGGAAGGGCTAAGCTACATTTTCGACCTGCGCCCGCTGGCCACGCTGCACTACCGCGAGTTTTTGCGTACGACGCTGGTCATGGGGCTGCTGGTGCCCATCGCCTTGTTCCTGTTTCTGAGCCTGAACGCTTACTGGCCCCCCATCGTTGGTATAGCCAACGGCTTTGTGCTGGTGCTGCTATCGGTAACGGTGTTGCGGGTAGCCCAAACGCTGCACCAGCGGGCCTCACTACTCAATCTTCATTTGTTCGCGTACCTTTGTGCTACCGAAATACTGCCCCTGGCGGTATTGCTCAAGCTCATTGTCTTTACGTCCCCTCTCTGAATCCACTGGCCAGTGGGGGTGGCCCAGCTCACTTAGTCTATCGCCCTAGCGTTACCTTTTTCTTTATGGCCGAGAGCGCAGCACAGCCAGGTCTGAACCGGCACGCCCAGCCCATCCGCAGCATACTGGTTACCCAGCCCAAGCCCACTACCGACGTTTCGCCCTACTCACCACTCGCTGAGAAGTATGGAATCCGGGTTGATTTTCGGGAGTTTATCGAGGTGCAAGGAGTTCCGTATAAGGAGTTCCGCAAGGATAAAATAAATATCCTCGATTATACTGCGGTCATCTTCACCAGCCGCAACGCCGTTGACCACTTCTTCCGCATCTGCCAGGAAGCCAAGCTTGAGATGCCGGCCGAGATGAAGTACTTTTGCATTTCTGACCAAACGGCCAACTACCTCCAGAAATATATTGTACTGCGCAAGCGCAAGCTATTCGTGGGCCAGCGCACGGCTGCCGACCTGTTCGACGTCATCAAAAAGCACAAGGGTGAGAAATTTCTATACCCGTGCTCAGACATTCGTAAGGATGACCTGCCCGAGTTTATGCGAGCTAACAACCTCAAGTTCACGGAGGCGGTGATTTACCGGACGGTAGCCAGCGATTTGTCCGATTTGTCGGATGTGAAGTACGATTGCCTCGCTTTTTTTAGTCCTTCTGGCATCAGCTCGCTTTTTGTTAATTTCCCAGATTTTGTGCAGGATGGCACCCGTATCGCAGCCTTTGGGCCCACCACTGCCAAAGCTGTACGGGATGCTGGACTCATTCTTGACATTGAGGCACCTATGCCCAATGCCCCGTCGATGACGGGAGCCATCGAAGCCTACATCCGGCAGCACGCGCCTGCCACTAAGGCCGGGCCCGATAAAACCAAAGGAGCCAGCTAAAAGGGTGCTCAATAAGGTACTGAAACAAGAAAAATAAGCCTGAATAGTAGATAGTGCTTCGCGCGGCTACCATTTAGTACTTACATTTGGAAGCAGGATTCATCCTATTTTAAGGTTCACTCCTACTCGCCATATTATCTTTTCAGTTCTTTCTTGCACCTCATATGAAGGGAAATGTACTTGCTCCTTTGCTGCTGTTGGCAGCGGCCGGCACCGCTTCGGCGCAGCAACAGCCGCAGTTCACGCACTACGGCTTCAACGGTATGTACCTCAACCCGGCCTACGCCGGTATTAAAGGGCAAACGGAGGTTACCCTGATTGGCCGCTACCAGTACCTGAACCTGGGCAATACGCAAGGGGATGCCAATGGCTCGCCCCGCACGGGCATGGCTTCGGTGTCGGTGCCCATCCGGGCGCTGAGCGGCGGTCTGGGCGCAGTCGTTTATTACGACAAGATTGCTGAATCGAAAGTAACCAACGCAGCGTTGTCGTACTCACAGCATATTAATCTGGGAAGCGGTCGCTTGGGTATTGGTATTCAAGGTACCTATACTTATCTCAGCAAGGGCACTTATAAGTATATCGACGCCAACGACCCCTACGTGCCGGAAAATGGCTCGGACAAGAAGTTCGACGCTGGCGCGGGCCTGTGGTACGAGTCGCCCAAGTTCTACGCCGGCCTCAGCGTTAATAATCTCTTCCGGAGCACTTACACGCTGCAAAGCGCCCGGCGTGATGCCAATGGCAACATCATCGGCTACCAGAATACGTCGCGGTCGCTCGGTGAAAACCACGCTTACTTCACGGCCGGCTATAATATTGAGGCGTCGTCCAGCGTTACCATTACGCCCACTGTGCTCGTCAAATCGGTACTGCCAGGCAACTATGACGCGGTAAGCAAATACGACAACGAAAAAAACTATTCCTTTGAGGGTGGCGTAAGAGCCACGTTCAACGACCAATTCTGGGCCGGTGTAAACTATCGCCATCAGGAATCCTTCTCAGGGCTACTGGGTTACGGGTTCGGGGCTGATAATCGTTACCGCATCGGTTACGCCTTCGACTTCATCGCTTTCAATCAGGCCGCTCGGGCCTTCAGCTCGCACGAAATCCTGCTCTCCTTGCGCCTACCTCAGGTTGGCCCAAAAGCTCGTCCGGCTATTCGTACCCCACGCTACAGCTTTTAATCCTATTTCTAGGGTTGAGCTAAGCGGGGTAAGGAAGTTTGTAAGGAAATATTCTTGCGCTAAAAAAAGCTGTTTTTGATTACGTCAAGGCACTTTCGCTATTTTGTAGTGCAAATAATAGGGGCAGTGTGCCCCATCAATATTGCAAAGCGACTTGAAATAGTGTAGATTTGCCAAGCGATAAAATAGGCCTAGTTAGCTCCTGGATATACAATTAGTCTTCTCTCTATTATGAAAAAGTTTCTAGCCCTGCCCCTCTTAGCTCTTTCCGGGCTATTTATGGGTGGCTGTTTTACCAAAGACTACCGGGGCGACTTGGTGGGTGCGGAAGACCGGCCAGTCTTCAACCCGCAGGATGTACCCTTCGGGATGGTGCCATGCCCCGGCGGTACGTTCCACATGGGGCAGACTGACCAAGACATCTCAGCTTCGATGGTCAATATGAACAAGCAGGTAACCATTGCCGGCTTTTATATGGACGAAACCGAAATCACGAACAACGAATATCGTCAGTTCGTGAATGCTATCATGCAGGACTCGGTAGAAGCTCTTGGCGAAGACTACATCAAGACGGAGCTCTACCCCGATACTACCGTGTGGGTGCGCGACTTCACCTACCACATGGGTGACCCGCTGCTTGAATATTATTATTCGCACCCGGCTTTCGACGACTACCCGGTTGTAGGTGTGGATTGGTTTGCAGCCAAGTATTTCTGCAACTGGCGCAGCAAGCTCAAGAATTCGAACAACGAAGAGCGCGGTGAAGCTCCCCTCCCCAACTTCCGTCTGCCTTCTGAGGCTGAGTGGGAATACGCAGCTCGCGGTGGCCGCGAAGGTGTAACGTTCCCTTGGGGCGGCCCCTACGTGCGCAACACCCGTGGCTGCATGCTGGCCAACTTCAAGCCCGGCCGGGGTGACTACGCCGCAGACGGCTTTGCTTACACTTCGGAAGTAGGCTCGTACTTCCCCAACGACTTCGGCCTGTACGACATGGCCGGCAACGTGTCGGAGTGGTGCGATGATGCCTACATGGAAGCTTCCGTGCCGATTGTGTGGGACTTGAACCCCACCAACCCCGACGACAACGAACCCCGCAAGGTGGTGCGTGGTGGCTCGTGGAAAGACATTCAGTATTTCCTCGAAACAGGTACCCGCAATTTCGAATACCAAGACTCTTCGCGTTCCTACATCGGCTTCCGTTGCTCCATGATTCAGATTGGCATGGGCACCAACCGCGGCCTCAACCGCTAGTTTTTGTTCATTGCCCATTTCATCTTTTTTCACAAACCCCTAAGTACTTCTAATTCAAGATGGCTGTCAAGAAGAATTTCCTGTACGATGTTCTAATGCCGAAAATCTACGGCATCGGTGCTGCTGTAGTAATCGTAGGTGCCCTGTTTAAAATTCAGCACTTACCCGGTGCTGGCCCGATGCTGACCGTAGGTCTGCTGACGGAAGCTGTCATCTTCTTTCTGAGTGCTTTCCAGCCCCACCAGGCCGAAACCGACTGGTCGCTGGTTTACCCTGAACTGAGCGAAGGCTATGACCCTTCAACCAACGATAACCGTTTCCGCGATGCCAAAACCCCGGCCCCCAATGGCCTTACCGGCAAGCTGGACGACATGCTGAAAAACGCCAACGTTACCCCCGAGGCCCTCACTAACCTGGGCCAGGGCCTGAACCGCCTCAGCGCTACCACCGCGCAGCTCGGCCAGCTCGGTGAGGCTACCAACGTAACCGACGAGTACACCAAGAAAGTACGCACCGCCGCCCAGTCGCTGGAGCGCATCAACGAGTCGTATGCTAACACGGTAGAAGCCGTTTCGGCCATGTCGAACGCTACCAACGACGCCAAAGAGTACCACCTGCAAGTGCAGAATGTGACCAAGAACTTGGGCGCGCTGAATGCAGTGTACGAAATGGAACTTCAGGATGCCAACACGCATTTGAAGTCGATGAACCAGTTCTACGGCACGCTCGGCAAAGCCATGGAGAACATGATTCAGGCTGGCAAAGACACCGAGAACATGCAGGCGCAAGTGGCCGACCTGACCACTAACTTGTCGTCGCTCAACCGTGTGTATGGCAACATGCTCAACGCTATGCGCGCTGGCAGCGCCGCTTAGTATTCGTTGACTAGCGTTTCTTCTTAACTATAGCAACACTTGTATAATGGCAGGCGGAAAAGAAACACCGCGGCAGAAGATGATTGGCATGATGTACCTCGTGCTAACCGCTCTTCTGGCGCTTCAAGTCCAGTCGGCTGTAATTCTGAAGTTCAAGTTCATTGACGACAGCTTGCTGAGCGTTAACGATAAAACTTCGGGCGCAGCAGACGGTACCATCAAAGGCATTGAGGCTGCGGTTATAAAAAACCGTAATCAACCCAAGGACAAGGCAGTTTTGGCCCAGAGTGAAGAAATTCGCCAGAAGACCAAAGAAATGATTGCCTACCTGCGCGATGTGCGCGATAAGCTTGTAGTAGCTGGTGGTAACCCCAAAGGCGCTACCGAATACAAGGACATCAACGCCGAGGACATTGTTGCCACTACTATGATTGGTTCGGGCGATAAAAAGAACGGCTTGGGGTATCCTCTGAAGGCGAAGCTGAATGAATATTCGGCTTACATCGGTAAATACACGGCAGAAGGCAAAGCGACCCCACTGGCCCTCGATGGCAAAGAAGACGCTCGCGTACTCACTGCCAAAGACCAGACTACCAAGGAGCAAAAGTCGAAGGACTTCGCTCAGTTGAACTTTGAGTCGACTCCGTTGGCTGCTGCGCTGGCTACGCTTTCGCAGAAAGAAACGGAAGTACTAAAGCTGGAAGCCGACGCGCTGACGCACCAAGCCCAGCAAGTGGGTGCTACCACGCTGGTATTCGATAAGCTGGGTGCATTCGCCTCGGCCGAGTCGCAAACGGTAGCTGCTGGTACGAAGTACAAAGCCGAACTGTTTTTGACGGCCAGCGCTTCGGGCTTGCGTCCGACGATGACATACAACGGCTCGCCGTTGGCAGTTGGTCCTGATGGCCACGGTAAAGTAGAGTTCACGGCTCGTCCCGGCAACTTTGACGCTGCCGGCAATGCCAAGGCATCGTGGACTGGTACCATTCGCATGAACCAGAACGGCCGCGATACTACTTTCAAGGTGACAGTGCCATACGTGGTAACCAAGCCAGTAATGCAGATTCAGTCAGCTTCGGTACAAGCCCTATACTACAAGTGCGGCAACAAGCTGAGTGTACAAGTGCCCGCGCTGGGTGCGCAGTACCAGCCTAGCTTCTCGGCTTCGGGGGCCTCGGTAATCTCGGGCCAGAAAGGTGAAGTAACGCTGGTGCCCAATGCCCGTGAGGTAACGCTGAACGTGAGCAGCGGTGGTAACCCCATCGGCTCGCAAAACTTCAAAGTTCGACCCATTCCCAACCCCACGATTAAGTGCTTCGCTGGTGGCCAAGAAGTTAACCTAAAGCAAGGCACGCCTGGCACCGCCATCCGTACTATTACGCTTAAAGCAATTCCTGACCCGGGCTTCGCTTCGTTCCTGCCTGAAGATGCACGCTACCGCGTTGCTGGCTTTACGGCCGTGCTTGCTCGTGGCAAGAAGCCGGTCCTGATGAAAACCATTAGCGGCGCGCAAGGTGATATGAGCGACATGGTAAACGCTTACAAGGAAGGCGACCGTTTGTATATCGAAGTGAAAGGTGTGCAGCGCAACAACTTCCAAGGTCAGATTGAAGAGGTTAACATGGGTAATACTTCCTTCAACGTCCCACTGCAATAATTTAATCCGCTATCCGTTCTACAATTATGACTCGCTATTTCAAAGTAATGCCCTTGGCGCTCACGGCTTTTGCAGCATCGCTGACCGCCCATGCCCAGGAGCAAGCTGCTGCTACCGCTACTACGGGCGCAGTTCGGCCCATCCCGGTATCCGACCAAATGTTCCGTAAGACTATCTGGCGGGCCATCGACTTGCGCGAAAAGCAAAACAAGCCCATGTTCTCGGATGGGAAAGAAATCAGCAAAGTCATCATTGAGGCCGTAAATCGTGGTGAGTTGCAAGCTTATAAGAATGACTCGGTAACCTCGACGTTTAACTCAAAGGAGGTATTAGAGAATATGTCTTATCCGCTTGAAGCACCCATCAGCGCTACTGATGATGGCGGCGACTGGGGTGCACCCGCTGCTTCTACCGCCAAGAAGCCGGCTGCTAAAAAAGCAGTTGACGATTGGGGAATGCCGATTGCTGCCGCGAAGCCGAAGCCTGCTACCAAGCGTGTGCCTGTGCTCGACGCCAACGGCAAGCCGGTGAAGAAAAACGGTAAGACTGTTTATAAGACAGTGCCCGTTTCTTCAGTAGCAGCAGTTAAAACCCCACCGCCTCCTGCTACGTCGGCTCCGTATCGCTACAAAGACATCTATCAGATGGAGCTGTCGGAGGAGATGATATTCGACAAGAAGCGTTCGCGGATGTACCACCAGATTAAGACTATCTCGCTGAAGCTGCCTTCCACGCTGGCGCAGAACGTTTCGGGTCTGGAAAAGAACATTGCGACCTTCAAGTATGCCGACTTGGTGAAGGTGTTCCGCAACAATCCGCAAACGGCCATCTGGTTCAACGCGCAAAACGATGCGCAACATAAGAACCTTGCTGATGCGTTTGAGTTGTGGTTGTTCAACTCGTACATCACCAAGGTTTCTAACCCGGCTGGTGATGACTTGGCTAGCACCTACGGCGGCGAGCGTGAAGGTTTGCTGGCTTCGCAGCAAATCGCAGCTGACTTGGTGGAGTATGAGTACAACTTGTGGTCCTTCTAGACCGCAGATTCGAACAGATTTTTAAGATTTAACAGATAAGGAGCTTCGCTCCTGACTAGATGGAAAAAGCCCCAACCTGCTGGTTGGGGCTTTTTGCTTTTCAGTAGGCTGGCCGCTTGCGTATAGGTCGACTATGCTGCCTTAGGAGCTTTCTGTGCGTCTTCCTGCTCGCTGAAGTAGGTGAGAAGAACCTTAGCTTTAGCTTTGCCAATCTCGGCTTCTAATTGGGCTTGGGTAAGCTCTTTTATCTTCTTTACCGACTTAAACTTGTTGAGGAGCTTGTCGGTGGTAACGGGACCGAGGCCCTTCACATCAGTGAGCTCGGTCTTGAGCGTGGCGCCGTCGCGGGTTTTGCGGTGGAAGGTGATACCAAAGCGATGGACCTCGTCGCGCATCCGCTGGAACAGGCGCAGGCTCTCGCTCTTCTTGTCGATGTAGAGCGGCAGCGGGTCGTTGGGCACGTAGATTTCTTCGAGGCGCTTGGCGATGCCGATGACCGGAATCTGGCCCCAGAGGTTGAGGTCTTTCAGTGCCTTTACAGCCATGCTGAGCTGGCCCTTGCCACCGTCCACAATTACGAGCTGCGGCAGGCTGGCGCCTTCTTCCACCAGGCGGCGGTAGCGGCGCGTTACTACCTCATACATGGTGTCGAAGTCGTTGGGGCCGACTACCGTTTTTACGTGGTAGTGGCGGTAGTCTTTCTTGCTGGGCTTGGCGTTGCGGAAGCACACCATCGCTGACACCGGGTTATCGCCCTGAAAGTTGGAGTTATCGAAGCATTCGATGTGCTTGGGAAGCTCGGTCAGGCGCAGGTCTTTCTTGATTTGCTCCATGATGCGAACCTCATTCACATCCTTGCTTTTCTCGTTCATGCTCTCCTTTTCCTTGCGCAGGTAAAGCACGTTTTTGATACTCAATTCCAGCAGCTTGCGCTTGTCGCCGATTTGGGGCTGGGCGATGGCTACGCCGGGTAGGGGCAGGTCGCCCACGGGTACGTTGGTCAGGATTTCACGGGCCTCGCTCTCGTATTCCTGCCGCAGTTGCATGATGAGTGGTGCCAGAATCTCGCCGTCCGTCTCGTCCAGCTTCTTGGTCAGTTCCAGGTTCTGGGTCAGGATAATACTGCCGTTCATCACCTTGAAGTAGTTAACGAACGCCGACTTCTCATTCGAGGCGATGCTGAATACGTCGATGTTGGTCAGCGTGTCGCTCACAATAGTGCTCTTAGCCTGAAAGGCGTCGAGCTTGTCCAGCTTCTGCTTGAACTGGTGGGCCAGCTCGTACTGCATATCCTGAGCGGCGGCGGTCATGCGCTCGCGGAAGTACTGCTTGGGCAGGCGCAGGTCGCCGCCCAGTATCTGCCGGATTTGCTGGATGTACTGGTTGTAGGTAGCTTCATCCTCCTTGCCTTCGCAAGGCCCCTTGCAGTTGCCGATGTGATATTCCAGGCACACCTTAAACTTGCCGGCGGCCACGTTTTCAGGGCTCAGGTTATACGTGCAGGTGCGCAGCGGGTACAAGGCCCGGATGAGCTCCAGCAGCACGTTGAGCGCGCCTTGGTGGGCGTAGGGGCCGAAATACTGCCCATCGCCAGGCTGCTTGTTGCGCGTGGGGATGAGACGTGGAAACCGCTCCTTGGTCAGCAGCAGGTAGGGGTACGTTTTGCCGTCCTTGAGCAGGATGTTGTACTTGGGCTGGTGCTGCTTGATGAGGTTATTCTCCAGCAAAAACGCATCCGACTCCGAGTTCACGATGGTAAACTCGATGCGCTTGATGTTCTTGACTAGCTGCTGCGTCTTCTTGTTGTGGTCTTGCTTGGTAAAGTACGACGACACACGCTTGCGCAAATCCACGGCCTTGCCCACGTAGATAATGCCCTCGTCGTCGAAGTAGCGGTACACGCCGGGCTGGTGCGGCAGGCGGTTTATTTGTTCTTGTAGTTCGGACTTGGCTGCCATGACCGCAGAATTGACCGCAGATTAAAACGGATTTTTAGGATGTAACGGATACACCCGGCTGCGCCGGGCTGGCTATGCTACAGTGGGCTCCCGCCACTTGGCCTTGCCCCAGGGGCAAGGCCAAGTGGCGGGAGCCCAGCCTACTGCTCGTTGCAGTTGGTGCAGAATACAGTGGCGGGCAGCTCGTTGCACCGCGAGCAGGGCCAGGTGGCGGGCACCCACTACTCACTGCCCCATATGCAGAGGCGAGTTGGCTACTTTTGCCGGCCATTATACGTTCTACCACGTACCCCAACAGGAACCAGTCAGCCCGCGCAGCGGGCGTATCCGTTACATCCTAAAAATCCGTTTTAATCTGCGGTCTTAGATGTCTTTGTCGTCTAGGTCGTCGGTAGTCGGCTGCGCCATTTTCTGGTCGGCCGGGATGGTATCGCGCCGCGCGCCCGAATACTTCGAGCAGTCCAGCTCGATGTCCAGCTTGGCGGGCTTGGGGAAGGGATTGGTATCGAAATCGATGTTCTTATTGGCGTAGATTTTCCTGATGAAAATGCCGTAGAGCGGCAGCGCCAGGCGCGCGCCCTGCCCATAGTAGCCCGAGCGGAAGTGGATGCTGCGGTCCTCGCCACCCACCCACATGCCGCACACGAGGTTAGGCGTAATGCCCATAAACCAGGCGTCGGAGTAGTTGGAGGTAGTGCCCGTCTTGGCCCCGATTTCAAACGGAAACTTGAAGCCCGTGTGCAAAATGGTGCTGGTGCCGCCGCGCTCGGTAGTGCTGGCTTGCAGCATGTTGGTCATCACGTAGGCCGTTTCTTCACTCAGCGCTTCCTTGGTGCGAGGCACGAACTCGCGGAGCACGTTGCGGTTCTTGTCCTCGATGCGCGTCACCATGATGGGCGAAGTCCAGACGCCCTTGTTCACGAAGGTGCCGTAGGCCCCGCACAGCTCGTAAATGCTGCAATCCGACGCCCCGAAGCCCACGGCCGGCACCGGGTCGATGGGCGAGGTAATGCCCATATTTTTGGCGTATTCGGCAATGGTTTTGGGCGTAAGCTGCAACACCAGCCACGCCGTAATCGAGTTCATGGAGCGTGCCAGCGCCTGCCGCAGCGTGAAGACGCGCCCCGAGAAGCCGCCCTCGAAGTTCTTGGGGGTGTAGGCCGGCCGGCCCGCCACCGGTGGGAAGGTAGTAGCCACGTCGGGGCGCGGGAAGCAGGGCGAGTAGCCCGCATCGATAGCCGCCGTGTACACGATGGGCTTGAACGTGGAGCCCGGCTGGCGCTTGCCCTGCCGCACGTGGTCAAACTTGAAATACTTGAAGTTGGGGCCGCCCACCCAGGCCTTTACCTGCCCGTTCAGCGGGTTCACGGCCAGGAAGCCGGCCCGCAGGTAGCGCTTGTAGTAGTCGAGCGAGTCCATCGGCGACAGCAGCATTTCCTGCTCGCCCTGCCAGCTGAACACCGGCATCTTGTACTTCTTGCGCAGGTAGTAGTTCACCGAGTCCTTGTTGCCCTCGTACTGCGCCATCAGCGACTTGTAGCGCTGGGTGCGGCGCATGGCCGTGGCCAGGAAATTGGGAATAACCCGGCCGTTCTCATCGCGCCAGGGTAGCTGGCCCTTCCACTGCGCCGAAAACGCCTTTTGCTGCAAGGCTAGGTGCTCGCTCACGGCCTGCTCGGCGGCGAGCTGCATCCGCGAGTCGAGGGTAGTGTAGATTTTCAGGCCGTCAGCGTACAGGTCGTGGTCGGTTTCCTTGGCCCAGGCTTGCAGGTACTTAGCCACCTCGGTGCGAAAATACGGGGCCAGGCCCTGCGTGGGGCTTTCCACCGAGTAGTGCAGTACAATGGCCTTCGCCGTGTCTTTAACAAGCTCGTCGGCTGGCAGGTAGCCGTACTTGTTCATCTGCGACAGCACCCAGTTGCGCCGGCGCTTCGAGCGCGCTGGGTGCAGGGCTGGGCTAAAGCGCGACGGCGCGTTCACGATGCCCACCAGCGTGGCGGCCTCGGGCGTAGTCAGGTCTTTGGGTTTCTTATTGAAAAACGTCTTGGCGGCTGTGTTGATGCCGTAAGCGTTGGAGCCAAAATCGACGGTGTTAAGGTACATCCGCATGATTTCGCGCTTAGTGTAGTTGCGCTCCAGCCGAATGGCGAGCAGCCATTCCTTGGTTTTGGTAATGAGCAAGCCCAGCTTGCCCTCGCCATTCAGCGTGCCGTCGTTGAGGTTGCTGGCTTCGCCGGGGCGGGTTTTGAACAACACCTTCGCTACCTGCTGGCTGAGCGTGGAGCCGCCGCCGCTACGGCCTAAGCCGGCCACGGCCCGCATGATGCTCTTAAAATCGATACCCGAATGCTGCTCGAAGCGCACATCCTCGGTCGCCACCAGCGCATCGACCAGGTTCTGCGGCAGGTCGCGGTAGTCGGCGGGCGTGCGGTTTTCGCGGAAGTACTTGCCTAGCAGCACGCCATCGGCCGAGTATACCTCGGAGGCTAGCTCGCTCTTGGGGTTTTCGAGGGTGCGCAGGTTGGGCATGCGCCCAAACAGGTTCATGAAGTTGTAATTGACGGCCGCCACGTACAACAGCAGCCCCACCAGCCCACCCCAAAAAAGCACCCACATGGTGCGGATAAACGCCTGAAAGCGCCCCCGCCGCGCTACGGGCGGCTTGCGGCCAGCGGGGCGGTGTGCCGAGTGGGAGGGAGTAGCGTGTGAAGAAGTAGCCATGTGCTAAGAATCGGGAGAAGGCAAAAGGAAGCAGGCAGCTAGCGGGGTCGTTTGCCAAAACCCTCCCGCCGGCTGCCTGCTTAATACCTCGTAGTCTTTATTGGTAAACTTGTTGGTAAAACTGTTGGTAGCCCGCCACGTCGCCCGCGCCTTGCAGCAAGGCCAGGTTACTGAGGCTGATAACCAGCGTCTGGTAGCCCTGGCCGCGCAGCCGCGCCAGCGGCGATTGCGGCCCGCGCAGCTTGGTAGCGTAGCTCTGGGCCACTTTGGCGCCCGGCAAAGTCCGTACCACGACCATTTCCTGCGTGGCCCCGAGCGGCTCGGCCGGCTGCACTACGAGGTTATTAGCCCGGAAAAACTTGCCGTTATACGTGCCCAGCTGCGTGGCGAGGTCGGCTGTGGGCGCGGCCCCTTTCGGGTACACCAGCACCACGGCGTGGGCGGCGCTCAGCTGCGTGGTGTAGGCCACGGCTGGGGCGGCTACGGGGGCCGGGGTAGCAGACGTAGGCGTGGTGGTGGGCGGCGTGCCCGCTGCCGGGGTAGCGATAGTAGCGGGGGCCGGCGCACTGCCAGCCGGCACAGCCGCGCCAGTCGCCGGGGTAGTCGTGGCTGTGGCCGCTGTGCTGGGGGCCACAGCGGGTTGCTTGGCCGCTGGCGCAACGGCTGCGGCGGGCTTTTTACCGCCTCTGCCGGATTTAGGAGTAGGAGCGGCTTTCACGGCCGGGGCTACGGGCGGCGAAGTCGTTTCCACGGGCGTGGTCGCGGGCTTGAGGTCGCCGGGGGCGGTAGCAGGCACGGTAGGGGCGGGCGTAGCGGGCGCGTCGAGGCGGGGCGGCAGGTCGTCGTCTTCCAATATGCGCAGGCGGTTATTGACTTCGCCGGGGCGGAAGATGGACACTACCGGCTTGTCGGTCGAGGCCAGCGCGCCGGCCAGCTGTCCTTCCTCGGCTTTCTTATAAGCTGCCGCCAGCTCCTGGGCGCGGGGCACCAGCGGGCTGTTCGGAAACTCCTGGGTGAACTGCATCACCGCCGCGCGGGCCGTAGTGGGCGGCAGCGTGCGGATGGTGAGCAGCGTGCGCAGGTACGCCATGCGGTCGGCCAGCCCGCTCTTGGGATACGCCCGCTCGGTGCGGATGAGCACGGCCTTGGCCTTCGTAAAATACTGGTCTTTATACAGCACAAACGCCGAATCGAGATGCAGAGCTACTTCCTTGTTCAAGGCCAGCTCGTGCTCGCGGTACAGCGGGTCGGCAATGAGCTTGGCGTAGGTCGAGGTTGGAAACTCGCGCTGGAGCGCGGCCGCGTACTGCGCCATCTTCTCGGCGTCGGGCAGGCCCTTGTAGTAGAGGTAGAGCAAGTAGTACGCCTCGGGCGCGTTGGCCCCGTGCGGGTAGCGAGCCACCTGCCTGGTGTAGGTTTCGTAGCCGCGCGCGGGCTCTTTCAGCAGCTCTTTGTAGATACCACCCAGCTCGTACATGGCCGCTTCGACCTGCACGTTGGAGGCCGCGAGCTTGTCGGGCGAGGAGGGCAGGGCGGCGCGGTAGCCGGCCACCAGCGCCTGCTGCTCGGCGGCGGGGTCGGGCGCGGCGGGCGCACCACCGGGCTGGCCGTCCGGGTTGTTTACCTGCGTAGTGCCGTTGCCGGTAATGTTCACCGGCACGCCGCCGTTCTGCGGGTCGTTGGGCGAGCTGCTGGGCGTGTTCACGGTGCGCCAGTTGTCGCGCAGGCCGCGGTCGCCCCACTTGCGCACGAAGTCGGTGCGCGCCGTGCTCAGCGCGGTGGGGTTGTCGAAGTACCACAGCGCCCCGGTAGGCACGCCAGTAGTTGGGTCGAAAGCGTTGGGGTTGCTGATGTCGCGCTGAGTGCCGCTGAGGGCGCTCGGCACGCCGGCCGCACCCTGGGCTTGGGCCAGGGCGCGTTGCTGCTGGGCTTTTTGGGCGGCCAGGGCGGCGGCGGCGGCTTTGCGCTTGGCCTCGATTTCGTCGGTAGCGTACTTGGCCAGGCGCTGGTCGAGCTCGGCGGCGGGCAGCTTCACCAGAGCTTGCAGGCTGTCCTGGGTTTCGATGATGGTGTACTGCTTGGCAAATTCCTTCAGAATATCGGCCCGCTCCTGCACGGCGGCGTAGGTCGGGTTGTCCTTGGGCAGCGCCTGGGTGGTGCTGTCGTAGTAGGCCGCCGCGAGGCGGTATTTCTGGAGGTTCTCGTAGTAGATGCGCCCGGCCAGCAGGTAGGTGTAGCCCTTCTGCGAGCGGTTGGTAGTAGTGGCGCGGGCCGAGGTCTGGAGCAACTTCAGGGCCTCGCCGTATTTCTGCTGGCGATAAGCCACGCGGGCCATCTCGTAGTAGATTTTATCGCGATACTCTTTGTTCTTAAGGTCTTTGAGGAGCTTGGCGTAATATTTATCCAGCCGCGCCCGGTCTTTGGCACCCAGCTCCGACACCTGCCCCAGCATCAGCTTAGCGAAGAAATCGAGCTCGTAGGGCGGGTTGCGCTTGAGTATCTCGTTGAGCTGCGCGGTGGCTTCCTTGTCTTGTCCCTGCTCCTGGTACAGCTGCGCCAGAATGTAGCGCGTGCGCGAGCGCTCGTTTTTGAGCGGAATCAGCGGCACGGCGCGCTCCAGCTGCGTGATGGCCTGCTTGGGCTCGTTGATTTGGAGGTAGTAGGCGGCGCGGGTCAAAAACAGCTCGCGGGCGTCTTTGCGCAGGCCGGTTTCCTTGTCGAGCAGGTCCGACACAGCCTTGGCATTATCCAGCTGCTTGAGCACCAGGAAGCTGCGCATCAGCCCAATGAGCGCCTCCTGCTTGGCGTAGGGGTCTTTGCTGGTGCTGTTCACGTACTTAAACGTGAGCACGGCATCGTCAAACTCCATCTTGTAAAATCGCGACCAGCCCACCAGAATGTAGGCGTCATCGGTCCAGTCGGAGCCCGGCCGGTGCTGAATCGGCAGCGACGCTTTTTTGATAATGTCGTTGAGGTCGGCGCGGGTGGCGCGCACCGTGCCGCTGTCCAGGGTCGGGAAGAGCGGCAATACCCGGTTGTAGTCGTTGAGGCGGCCTTTGTTGAGCGCGGTTTCGGTTTCGCGCAGCTTCTCGCGGGCCAGGAAGTAGCCGTTGTCGCGGGCGGCCACGTTGTTGAGCTGGTGGCTCACCAGCGACTTGTCGGAGGCGCAGCCCACCGCGCCCGCGCCCAGCAGCGCCACCAGCAAGCCTCCAAAAAGTTGGGGAAGGGAAAAAGTGCGAGTCAAAGCCAAAGAAGAAAGGTAGATACCGCGCCAACGTTGCGCCGGGGCCAGAATGTTCGGCCGCCACCCTCGGTAACGCCCGCCAATCGGTAAAATTACGCCGCCTCTGCCCGAAACACCACGCCGCTGCCCCCGTAGTGCAAAGGCCCAGCTTTCCGCTCATTTCTATGGCTACCAACCCGCTGCCCCCGTCCGACGCCGACGGCCCCAACTCGCCCGACCGCCTGCGCGCCTTTGCCAAGTACTCGGGCATCGCCTTCCAGATGCTCGCTACCATCGGCCTCAGCGCCTGGGCCGGCACCTGGCTCGACGGCCATTTTCAGAACAAAAACCCGTGGTGGACCATCGGGCTGATGTTGTTTGGGGTGCTGGCGGCGCTCTACCAGGTCATTCGCGGGCTTACGAAAGGGTAGGGGGTAGGCTTAGAGGTAGAGACGCAATACTTTGCGTCTTGCGTTAGGATTGCGATAAATAACCCTGACTCAGCAACGCCAAGACGCAAAGTATTGCGTTTCTACGCCGTTCAACGACAGTCCGGCACCATATAAAAGCGCGGGGCGAAAAACTTTTTTGCGCTGATTGATGTATGTACATTAAATGTTGCTACATTTGTGGCGCGCTATTTAACCAGCCGCTTGTCAGTCGCTCCCAGCCTCTTTCCCATGAACACCCATTTCTTCCCCGCCGCCGAGCGCGGCCTCAAAGACATCGGCTGGCTGCAAAGCCACCTTACGTTCAGCTTCGGCCCCTACGCCAACCCCGAGCGCAACGGCTTCGGGCTGCTCAAGGTCTTCAACGACGACTTTGTAGCGCCCGAAAAAGGCTTCGGCCTGCACGCTCACGCCAACATGGAAATCATCTCGGTGCTGCTGGCTGGCACCATGAACCACAAGGATTCGCTGGGCTACTCGGAGGTGATTCCGGCCGGCGGCGTGCAGATAATGAGCGCCGGCAGCGGCCTGCGCCACGAGGAGTACAACGTGGGCGACGACGAGGTGAACTTCCTGCAAATCTGGATTGAGCCCAAGCTGCAAAACGTGACGCCGCGCTACCAGCGCCGCCAGTTTCCGGAAGACAAGCGCGCCAACCAGCTTACTACCATCGTGAGCAACGAGGAGGGCACCGCCCACTGCTGGATAAACCAGAACGCTAAGCTATCGCTGGGCTACTACACCGAGGCGCACAGCCTCGATTACGGCTTTAACTCATTGAATAAAATGCTGTACGTCTTCGTAATAAGCGGTACCGTGCGGATAAACGACCAGGTGCTGAGCCAGCGCGACGCGCTGGGCATCTGGAATACCCACGCCCCGGTGCATCTCGACTGCGCTGCGGATACGCGGTTTTTGCTTATCGAAGCGCCGATAAATCACTAGTAATTCTCTGTCATTAGTTTCCTGTCATTGCGAGCGTAGTGAAGCAATCGCACCTGTTCAGCCGCGCCTTTCAGGTGCGATTGCTTCGCTGCGCCCGCAATGACAATCGCTTTTCTGTAAATAGTTATCAATCATGGAAAACCGCATCTTAGGTCTGCACCACATCACGGCCATCGCCGGCAACGCCCAGCGCAATTTCAACTTCTACACGAAGACGATTGGTTTGCGCTTTCTCAAGAAAACCGTCAATTTCGACGACCCCGGCACCTACCACTTTTACTTCGGCGATGAGAGCGGCTCGGCGGGCACCATCCTCACGTTCTTCCCCTGGGAGCACATGACGCCCGGCCGCCGCGGCCCCGGCCAGGCCACCGAAATTGGCTACGCCGTGCCCCAGGGCAGCCTCGATTTCTGGATGAAGCGCTTTGATGCACAAGGTGTAACCTACAACAAGCCCGCTGAGAAATTTGGCGAGCGCTACCTCACCTTCCTTGACCCCGATGGCCTCAAGCTGGAGCTGACTGAGGTAGCCGACGACCCCCGCACGCCCTGGACTACCGCCGAGGTAGGGGCCGACGTAGCCACCCGCGGCTTCCACCACATTACGCTGACCTTGAGCGACGTGAAGGCCACGGCGGCCGTGCTCACCGACGTATTCGGGTATAAACTAGTAGCGCAGCACGTCAACCGCTACCGCTACGCCACCGATGCCCTCGGCACGGCCAACCTCGTGGAGCTGGTAGCCGCCCCTGGCGAGGGTCGTGGGCAGGTGGCGGCCGGCTCGGTGCACCACGTGGCCTTCCGGGTGAAGGACGACGCGACGCAGCTCTACTTCCGCGACTTGCTGATTAAGAAGGGCTTCCAGGTGACGCCCCAGATTGACCGGCAGTATTTCCACGCCATGTATTTCCGCGAGCCGGGCGGCGTACTTTTCGAAGTCGCCACCGACAACCCCGGCTTTATGGTGGATGAGCCGCTGGCCGAGCTGGGCACCCACCTTATGCTGCCCGCCCAGCACGAAAGCAAGCGCGCCGCCATCGAAGCCCACCTTCCCAAACTAGGCTAACCCATGCAACCGACCGATTTTCAGCCTCTCACCTACGTGTACCAGCCCGCGTCCGGCCCGGCCCGCGCCACGCTGCTGCTGCTGCACGGCACCGGCGGCGACGAGCGCGACCTGCTGCCGCTGGCTGCCCACTTCGGCCCTGGCCTCAACGTGCTGAGTTTGCGCGGCAACGTGCAGGAGGGCGGGATGCCGCGCTTTTTTCGCCGCCTCAGCATGGGCGTCTTCGACGAGGCCGACGTAGTGTTCCGCACGCACGAGCTGGCCGATTTTCTGCCGAAAGTGGCTGCCAAAGAAGGCTTTGACCCCGCGCAGCTCATCGCGGTGGGCTACTCCAACGGGGCCAACATCGCGGGCGGCCTGCTCATGCTGCACCCCGGCCTGCTGGCGGGCGCGGTGCTGTGGCGGCCCATGCAGCCACTGGTGCAGCAGGTGCCGGCGTTTGCCGCGCCCCGGCCGGTGCCGGTGTACTTCGCGCCTGGCAGCCACGACCCTACCGTGCGCCCCGCCGCCACCGAGGCCTATGCGGCCCTGCTCGCGCAGGGCGGCTACGACCTCACGCGCCGCGATACGCCAGCCGGCCATAACCTCACGCCCGCCGACCTCGACGGGGTGGTAGCGTGGCTGCACGCGCACTTTCCGGCGGCTAAGTAGCGCGGACTTTCAGGCCGCGAGTGTTTTGATTCGTCTTGCGGGCGGAAAGTCCGCGCTACGGCGCGACGGGCTGAGGGGCAATATATTGCGGGCTATGCTCCCGTATTTGCTACCTCGGCCCGTCGTTGTTGTTTGGTGTTTGTTGCTGATGCTCGTGGGTGCGCGGGGCGGCCAGGGGCAGCCGCCCGGCCGCCCGGCGCTCAGCACCGCCGAGGTAGTAGTGCTGCGCAACGAGGGCGAGCTGCTACCCCTGCAACGGCTCGATACGTTGTGCCTAGCTACCATAAAGGCCCAGGCTACGGCGGCCCCGAAAGGTGGCCTCGATTTTAGCTGGCACCTACCGCACGACGTAGCCGACTATGCGCCGACGCGCTTTATCATCGGCCCGCAAAAAGCTGACCTTGCTCAGCTCCGCCGCCATAACCTGCTGCTGCTGGCCCTGCCCGAAGGCGGCCCGCACGACCAGATTGCGCTACGCCAAACGTTGGCGCTGGGTAAGCAAACCATTGTGCTGGTATTTGACAGCGCCGCGCTGAGTTGGCCCGAATTGCGCCAGGCTACGGCCGTGGTACTGGTGAAAGCCCGCAGTATGGCAGCCCTCGACCACGCCGTGCAAGTCATTTTTGGCGGGATGGGTGCGGCTGGGCGATTACCAGCCGCGCCGCTCGGCTTGAGCGCAGGCCTGCCTACGCCGGGCGGCGCACGGTTGGCCTACGCGTCGGTCAAAGAAGCCGGCCTGCGAGATGACTTACCCGAGCTCATCGACTCCGTGATGAAGCAGGCGCTCGAAGCCGGGGCCTTTCCGGGGGCGCAGGTGCTGGTGGCGCGGCACGGCGTGGTAGCGCTGAGCCGTAGCTACGGCGTGCAGCAGGCCGGCACTATGCGGCCGGTGCTCAACAATACCCTCTACGACTTTGCCTCGCTCACCAAAGTAACGGCCGCCCTGCCGGCACTCATGCTGCTGCAAGACCGCAGCCTGCTCGGCTTCGACTACACGCTGGGCGCGCTGTTTGATTTTTTGAAAGGCACTGACAAGCAAGACCTGCGCCTGCGCGACGTACTCACGCACCAAGCGCGGCTCAAGGCGTTTATTCCGTTCTGGCAGGGCTACGTGGCGAAGGGTGGGGGCTTGCAGCCGCAGTTTTTCCGGCCCGATTCGTCGGCCGCGTTTCCGCTGCCGGTAGCCGGTGGCTTATGGGGTAGCCGGGCGCTGCCGGGCCGCATCTACCAGGGCGTGGCCGCCTCGCCGCTGAATGCCCGGCCGGGCTACGTGTACTCCGATTTTTCCTTTATGCTCTACCCGTACTACGTGCAACAGGCCACGGGCCAGCCGTTTGACAGGTTTTTAGAGCAAGAAATTTACGGACCGATAGGTGCTACTACCTTGGGCTTCAACCCACTGCGCCGGTTTCCGCTGGGGCGCATCGCGCCCACCGAGTACGACTCGCTATTTCGCCATGCGGTGGTGCACGGTACGGTGCATGACGAAAACGCAGCCATGCTGGGCGGCGTGAGCGGCCACGCCGGCCTCTTCGGCACTGCCAACGACCTGGCCAAGCTGGTGCAGCTTTACCTCTGGCAGGGGTGCTATGGCGGGCAGCAGCTCATCAAAAGCGAAACAATGGCCGCGTTTACCGCGTGCCCCTTCTGCCCCGCTAACCGACGTGGGCTGGGCTTCGACAAGCCCGACCCCAAAAACCCGGCCCTCAACGCGGCGCGCGGCGCCAGCCCGCGCAGCTACGGGCACACGGGCTTCACGGGCACGTATTTCTGGGTCGAGCCGGATAAGGATTTGTTCGTGATACTGCTCACCAACCGCGTAAACCCGACGCGTCGCAATGGCAAGCTGGGTGAGCTGGGCGTGCGCTCGGCGCTGTTGCAGCTGGCTATTGAGAGCGCGTTGCCGGGCCAATAATTTCCCCAAACGTTGCCGGAGAAAATAGCGTCCGCGCCGGGCCGCCGGGCCGAATTAAGTCAGTGTGAAGAAAAGTCGAAAATAAGTTGCACTTTTAACACTTCGAACAGCGCTAATATTTAGGCAATGCACTTGAGTGTATTGCTAATAGGTATTAGTAGTTGTCTGATTGTAAGAAAATAAAGCTGCCTTCTCAACCTTTTTCGCTTCTATGAAGAAAATCTACTGGCTTCCCCTAGCCCTACTGCCCGGCGTGCTGGTGGCCCCGCCCGGCCGCGCCCAAACGGCCCCCGGCACTGCGGCCGCCGCCACGGGCACCATCAGCGGCGTGGTGCGCCAGGCCGCCGACCGCATCGCGCTGCCCGGCGTGAACGTGGTAGTGAAGGGCACCAACAACGGCACCGCTACCGATGCCGAAGGCCGCTATACGCTCACTAACGTGCCGGCCGGGGCCACGCTCGTGTTCAGCTTCGTGGGCTTCGAGAGCGTGGAGCGCAAGGCCGACGGCGGCCCACTCGATGTGACGCTGACGGCCAGCAACCGCGACCTCGACGAGGTACTCGTGCTGGGCTACGGCATCAAGCAGGAGCGGCGCGACCTCGTGACGGCCGTGCAAGAGGTTAGCAGCAAGGATATTATTGAGTCGCGCCAGCCCAACATCGTAAACGCCTTGCAGGGCAAGGTGGCGGGCGTTAATATCACCTCCTCGGGCGGCGGGCCAGGCGAGGGGGCTAGTATCGTCATTCGGGGCGGCACCTCGCTCGATGGCAACAACCAGCCGCTATTCGTCATCGACGGGATGATAATGGACAACTCGTCGTTTCAGGAAAGCACCGCGCCGGGCGGCGGCTCGGCCTTCAACGGCCTGTTGGGCCGCTCGGTGGGCGCGGCCAACCGCGCCGGCGACCTCAACCCCGAAGACATCGCCTCGATGACGGTACTTAAAGGCCCCGCCGCCGCCGCCCTCTACGGCCTGAACGCGGCCAACGGCGCCGTCGTCATCACCACCAAAAAAGGCGCGGCGGGCCGCACGCAGCTCAATTTTCGCACCCAGGTGTCGGTGGACGAGGTCAACCGCCTGCCCAAAATGCAGAGCCTCTACGGGCAGGGCTCCAACGGCATTTTCGACGGCTCCACGCGCTCGTCGTGGGGGCCGCGCTTTCAGGACGGGCAGCCGGTGTATGACAACCTGGGTAGCTTTTTTCGCAAGGGCTACGCCGCCCAAAACTTCGTGACGATGTCGGGCGGCTCGGACAAGGCCAGCTTTTTTGCCTCGGCCTCCAACCTGCAACAGAGCGGCGTGACGCCGCAGAGCAACTACGACAAGACGACCGTGCGTTTGTCGGGCTCGGCCAAAATCTCGCCTAAGCTCAACATCAGCGGCTCGGGGCAGTACCTCAATTCGGGGGCGCGGCGGCCGTTGCAGGGGCCGGGGCTGTTTGGCAGCACGGGCGGTTTTATGCTGAGCTTGCTCAACTGGCCGCGCAACGACGACGCCACCAATTACCTCAACCCCGACGGCAGCCGCCGCCGGCTGCTGGCCCTCGGCAACGGCACCGATGCTGATGCTGATAACCCCTACTGGAGCGCCGACCGCAACCCCCAAACCGACCGCACCAACCGCTTTATCGGCAACGCGCTGCTGAGCTTTTCGCCCACCAAATGGCTGACCTTGAGCCATAACATCGGTACCGATTGGGCGACTACCCGCGTGACATCGGTGCGGGCCGTGGGCACTTCGCAGGTGAACAACCAGTTTGGTGGCCTCGCCGAAACCGTGGACCAGACGCGCCTGACGACGGCCACCACGCTGGCCACCTTCACCCAGAGCTTTATGCAGGACAAGCTGCGCGGCTCGCTCATTCTGGGTAATACGATAGAGGAAAACCGCACCGAGGCGGTCGATTACCTGGGGTTGATTTTTCAGAACCCCAACTTTATCGGCCTGAATAACACCGTAAACCGTGGGGCGTTGCAGCGCGATTCGAAGCGCCACCTCATCGGCAATTTCGCCCGCCTGGCGGTCACGCTTTTCGACCAGCTGACGGTAGAGTTGCAAACCCGCTACGACCAGTCGTCGACCTTGCCCCGGCCCGATGAGAATAAAATCTTCGGCAAAGGCTTTTTGTACGGCTCGGCGGCGGCGGGCTACGAGTTTACAAAGGTGCTGGGCCTCGACCAGAACCCGATTCTGAACTTCGGCAAGGTGCGCGCCAGCGTGGCTGAGGTGGGCCGCGACACCGGCCCCTACCGCGTGCAGTCGCCCCTGACGCAGAACACCTACATCGGCGGCGGTTTCCGCAACGACTTCTTCGGCTCGAACCCGCTGCTGAAGCCCGAGCGCACCCGCACCTACGAGGCCGGCATCGCGCTGCAATTCTTCAAAAACCGCCTCAGCCTCGATTTCAACTACTACCGCTCGCGCACGACCGACCAGCTCATCGCGCCCCGCGTGAGCCAGGCCACGGGCTTCATCCTGCAATACATCAACGGCGGCGTGGTGACCAATGAAGGCCAGGAAATCAGCCTCAGCGGCACGCCGGTCCGCACTACCACCGGCTTTACCTGGGACGTGCTCCTGAACTTCTACCACAATACCAACCGCGTGGAAAGCCTGCCCGACCCGCTGACGGTCGTGTACCAGTCCGACACGTTTATCACCAACATCCACGAGGGTGGGGCCTTCCCCGGCCGGCCTATCGGGGGTATCGCGGCCAGCGACTTTGCCCGCGTCAACGACCCCAACAGCCCCTACAACGGCCAGATAATCATCAACAGCGCCACGGGCTACCCCACTGTCAATTCTAACTTCGTGTACGCCGGCAACCGCGCGCCGCGCTTCACCACACAGCTCACCAATACGTTTACCTACAAGGGTTTATCCCTGGCCGCGCTGCTCGATTTCCGGGTGGGTGGCTCGGTGATAAACGGCAACGACTACTACCAAACCACTGTGGGTACCTCGCCCCGCACGGCCGAGCGCTACAAGCAGGTAGTATTCGACGGCGTGGTGCCGACCCGCGACGCCAGCGGCAACGTAACCGGCTACACCCCCAACACCCGCCCGGCCGAGCTGACCCAGGCCTACTACACCAACGTGCTGGGCGCGGCGGGCACCGCTTTCATCGAAGATGGCTCGTGGGCGCGCCTGCGCTACGTCACGCTCAGCTACGCGCTGCCGGCCCGCTGGCTGGGCGGCGCTAGCTCATTCCTGAAAGGCATCGAGCTGAGCGTGACCGGCCGCAACCTCGTGCTACTAACCAACTATACCGGGGCCGACCCCGAAACGGCCTCGGCCGGGGCCGGCGTGCGCGGCGGCGGCTCGGGTGGCATCGATTACGGTAACATCCCGGCCACGCGCGGCGTGGACATGGGGCTGCGGGTTAATTTTTAACTGCCAGGAAGCTAATGAAAAACGGCTGTCATGCTGAGTAACGCGAAGCATCTCGCGTGGTGCAATAACCAATGTGTTGGCAACGAGGCGAGCGAGATGCTTCGCGTTGCTCAGCATGACAGCCGTTTTCTAGCGCTCGCCTCTAACAACTTTATTCAACATGAAAAAATATCTCCTTTTACTCGGCTTGCTGGGCGCTACTACCGCCTTGACCTCGTGCGAGAAGTTTCTCGACGTTAATACTAACCCCAACAACCCGACCTCTACCACGCCCAATTTCCTGCTGCCGAACATCATCGCCAATGGTATTCAGACGCAGATGTTTACGGCCCTGCGCACGCCCTACATCGAGCAGTACGTGGTGAACCGCACCGCCAACAGCGGCACCAACGACCAGTATATTTTCACCAACGCGCAGAGTACGAACATTTTTAACTACTCGTACTTTCAGTCGGGCGGCAATATCCCGCCCATGATAGCGGCGGCGCAGGCCGAGGGCTCGCCCTACTACGTGGGCGCGGGCAAGATTATGCAGGCCGTTATTCTGGCCCACGTTACCGACATGCTCGGCGACGTGCCCTACTCCGAGGCCTACCAGGGCGGGGCCAACTACACGCCCAAGTACGACCCGCAGCAGCAGATTTACGCCACCATCAACCAGCTCTGCGACGAAGGCATCGTGGAGATGCAGAAGCCGGCCTCGGCCAATGCGCGCCCGCTGTACAGCACCGCGCCCAGCGAGAGCGGCGACATCCTGTATAAAGGCGACGTGGGCAAGTGGACGCGCCTGGCCTACGCCCTGAAAGCCCGCCAGGCCCAGCACCTCACCAAAAAGCAGGGCACCTACGACCCCGTGGCCGTGCTCGCGCTCTGCGATAAAGCCTTTACCAGCAGCGCCGACGATGCGCAACTGAACTACCAGGTGGCCGTGCTGCCGCTCACCGGCACCACCAATATTTTCGGCGTAACGCGGGCCAACTTTGGGGGCGCTACTTTTTCGACGAATATTATCAAGTACCTGAACGGCACGACCTTTCCGGGCGTCGTGGACCCGCGCTTTGGCATCATGGCACCCACTACCAGCACGGGTGCCAACCCCGGCGTTGGTACGTCGCTGCCGGCCACGGGTATCAACATTACGCCCGGCGTTACGCCGGCCATCACCGATTTTTACGGCGGCTGGTACGCCCGCGACCTCGGCTACTTCGAGGTTATCACTTACCACGAGCTGAAGTTTATTGAGGCCGAAGCGGCCTTCCGGGCCAATAATTTGCCCCGCGCATTGGCTGCTTTGCAGGCCGGCATTCGGGCGCACATGGTCAAGATTGGCGCGGGCGGTACCTACTCGCCGCCGGCGGTTACGTTTCCGACGATTACCACGGCCCAGATAAACGCCTACCTCGCCTCGGCGGCCGTGCCCCAGACGCCCGCCGCCGTCACGCTGCGCAGCATCATGGAGCAGAAGTACATCGCCATGTTCCTGAACCCTGACTCTTGGTCGGACCTGCGCCGCCTCGATTTCGACGCCAATATCTACGTCAATTTCACTTACCCCGTGGGCACCGCCGTAAACCAGTCGGCCGCCGGCCAAACCGACCCCAAACTGCGCTACCCGCGCCGCCTACCGCCTGGTGCCACCGAAGTGCTCTACAGCCCCAATGCCGTGGCCAAGCTCTTCTCCGATGCCGGCGTGGCCAATGGCGACATCAATACCTACATCACCAAGCCGCTGTGGTTTGACCAGCCATAAGGCTTCATCTTTAATTAGTTATCGCTTATGAAGCTGATTTCTCGCCTCGCCCCGGTGCTACTGGCCGCCAGCCTGCTGGCCGGCTGTAAAAAAGACGACCTGGATACCTACTACGACTTGCAGGCCGAGCCGGGCTTTTTCAACATCGGCGTGTTGGGCACTACGTTCAGTACCACTGGCTTCGCTGCCAAATACGGCCCCGGCAAAACCATCCCGATAACGGCCGTCTACAACCAACCCGACAACCCGACGAGCATCACGGTCTTTCAAGTCACGAAAATCGACTCGATGCAGGTCGGCAACTACCCGGCCGCCGGCACCTTCAACCAAACGTTCAAGACTACCACGCAGGCCGTGACCTACACCGTGCCCACTACCTATGCCCTCAACACGGCCGTGCGGCTCGATGTCACGATGACCTTCGCCAACGGCGCGCAGCGCCGCCGCCGCATCAACTATATCATTGCTAACTGAGGTATAGAAGCTCTAGCAGCTATTTTTGTCCCCGTTAGCCACCGCTAGCGGGGCCTTTGCGTTGGTGCTCGGGATTTTATACCGACCTTTGCGGCCCGGTTCGCTTTGCGCAGCCGGGCTTACCGCATGACTCGCTCGTTTCTCACCCAATTTGCCGCGCTGGTGCTTGCCAGCTTCGCGGTGCTTTTCGGGTTGAAAATGGTGTTTGGGCCGGCCGTCATCCACCCGCTCGCGCCCTACGTGCTCGGCGGCCTGCTGGCCGTTACGCTGCTCACGTATTGGGTCACGGCGCGCTTCGTAGCCCGCTCGGCCGACAACTTCCTCGGGGCCTATTTCGGCGGCGTGGTACTGCGGCTGATGCTGTCGCTGGGAATCGTGTTGGTGTATTTGCTACGGGGCGGCGCGCAGGAGGGACGGGGTACCTGGGCCTTCCTGGGCGTGTTCTTTATAAGCTACTTTCTGGGGGCTGGCTTTGAAATTTGGGCTATTTTTAGTAACTTGCGCCCGTTTTCCAAGAAGCAAGTTCCCGAAGCATAGGAATTTACCAAATTAGTCGGGTTTTAATTAGTTTTAAATGAAGAGGTTACTCACGCTGCTTTTCTGCCTTTGCACGTTTGCCGGCTTTGCGGCCGAGCCCACCGAAGGGGGCAAAAAAGAGGAGGCGTTCAACCCCGGCGAGATGATTTTGCATCACATCGGCGATTCGCACGAGTGGCACTGGTTCTCGACCGATAACAACCACTTCACCTCCTATCTGCCTATCATCGCCTACCGGCCGGGCAAAGGCTTCTCGGTTTTCTCCTCCAAGAAGCTCGCCGCCGAGCCCCATCCGGCCAGAGAAGAATCGCCTTCGCGCAAGCGGGCAGCCGGCGGTTCGCATCTTGAAGGGCCTGAGTATGACGGTCTCATGCTGCGCGAAGGCAAGCTCGTAACGACCGATGGCAGCAAGGTTTACGACCTGTCCATCACCAAAAACGCCGTAGCCCTGCTGGGTAGCGCCGTGCTGATGCTGGTAGTATTCACCAGCGTAGCTGCTGGCTACAAGAAGAATCAGGGCCGCGCTCCTAAGGGTTTGCAGTCGTTTTTCGAGCCCATCATCGTCTTCATCCGCGATGAGGTAGCTAAGAAGTCTATCGGTCCGAAGTACGAGCGCTACATGCCGTACCTGCTCACCATCTTCTTCTTCATCTGGTTCAACAACCTGCTCGGCCTCACGCCCGGCGCGGCCAACCTCACCGGCAACATCGCCGTGACGTTCACGCTGGCGCTGCTCACGCTGCTCATCACGCTGTTTAGCAGCAACAAAAACTACTGGGGCCACATCTTCAACACGCCCGGCGTGCCCAAGCCCCTGCTCATCATCATGATTCCTGTCGAGCTGATTGGCGTAGTCGTGAAGCCCTTCTCGCTCATGGTGCGTCTGTTTGCCAACATCACGGCCGGCCACATCGTGATTCTGAGCTTCATCAGCCTCATCTTCATCTTCCGCTCGGCGGCCGTGGCACCCATCTCGCTGGCTTTCGGCTTGTTCATCAACGTGCTGGAGCTGCTGGTGGCCATCCTGCAAGCGTACATCTTCACGCTGCTGACCGCCATGTACATCGGCGGCGCGGTAGAAGAGCATCACCACGACGAGGAGCACTCGCTCGACATGCAGACCGGCTTCGACGGTAGCACTGTTCCCAACCCGGCCCACTAGTACTTTTGGTTGTTTTTTCCTGGTAGCTGGTTAGCTGCCGTTTAGTTGTTTTTCATTCCCCACACTTTCTCCCTCTTTTTATGTTGCTCTCTCTGTTACTGCAGATTGCTAATGCCACTGGTCTGGCTGTATTTGGTGCTGCTATCGGCGCTGGCTTGGTAGCCCTCGGCGCTGGCCTCGGCATCGGCCGCATCGGTGGTCAGGCTATGGAAGCCATTGGCCGTCAGCCGGAAGCTTCGGGCAAAATTCAAACTGCCATGCTGATTGTAGCTGCTCTTATCGAAGGTCTGGCCCTGTTCGCAGTAGTAGTCTGCCTGCTGATTTCGTTCAAGCTCTAAGAATAGAGACGGCACCAAGCAGCCCGCTGCGCGTCGCTTCGGCGTAGGGCGCGGCGGGCTGTTTGCGTGAAGGTAGCCGGTTGAAAATGTGCTGAATGTGTAAAATGTAGTGATGTGGTAAATGCAAAATTTACTCATTAGCACATCCTTCACATTTCCACGTTTTCCGCATTTACTCCGACATTTAATCTCTATTTACTATGGGAATTGTAACCCCCGAATTAGGCCTTATTTTCTGGCAACTGGTTATCTTTCTGCTGGTTCTGTTCCTGCTGGCTAAGTTTGCCTGGAAGCCGATTCTGACCGCCCTGCGCGACCGCGAGGATAGCATCGACCAAGCCCTGCGCATGGCCGAGCAAGCCAAGCTGGAAATGCAAAGCCTGAAAGCCGGCAACGAGAAGCTGCTCGCCGACGCCCGCCGCGAGCGCGACGAGATGCTGAAGGAAGGCCAGAACATTGCCAATCAAATCGTGGAGAAGGCCAAAACCGACGCCACCGAAGAAGCCAACCGCATTGCCGTACAGGCGCGCGAAGCCATTCAGCAAGAGAAAAACCAGGCGCTGGCCGAAGTGCGCAACACTGCCGCCCAACTGAGCGTGGACATTGCCGAGCGCCTGCTCCGCCGCGAGCTGGCCGACCCGGCCGCCCAGCAGCAGTTGGTGACCGAGTACCTCAAGGACGTAAAATTGAACTAACCGTCTTGTCATGCTGAGCTTGCGAAGCATCTTACCACGGCTGCTTCGCTAGAGTTAGTAATTCAAGCTGCGCGAGCCTGACAAGATGCTTCGCAAGCTCAGCATGACAAACGATTTATTTTCCCAATGGCCGACCAACAAGTAGCTGCCCGCTATGCTAAGTCCCTGCTGGATTTGGCCCAGGAGCAGGGCAACCTGGCAACCATCAAGCAGGACATGGACTTGCTGGCCAACACCATGGCCGGTAGCCGCGACCTGCGCCTGCTGCTGCGCAACCCGATTGTGAAGCACGACAAGAAACTAAGCATCCTCAATGCCGTGTTTCAGGGCAAGGTGTCGGATTTGCTGCTGCGTTTCTTTCAGATTGTGACCAGCAAAAACCGTGAGGCGACGCTGGAGCACATCGGCGACGAGTTTCTGAAGCAGTACAATGCCCTGATGGGCGTGCAGGTGGCCGAGGTAACGTCGGCCGTGCCGCTCACGCCCGCCGCCCGCGCTGAAATCGAGCAGATGGTGCAACAGCAAACCGGCCTCACGCAAGTTTCGCTCACCGAGAAGGTGGATGCCTCGCTGATTGGCGGCTTCGTGCTGCGCGTCGGCGACCGGCAAATTGATGACTCGGTGCGTGGCGGCCTGCGCCGCCTGCGTACCTCGCTCACCGACAAGACTTTTACTCCCAGCTTAAACTAATATATCCATGGCAGAAGTACGCCCGGACGAAGTTTCCGCCATCCTGCGGCAGCAACTGTCCAATTTCAAATCGGCCGCCGAGCTGGAAGAAGTCGGCACGGTGCTCCAGGTCGGCGACGGCGTGGCCCGCATCTACGGCTTGTCGCACGCGCAGTCGGGCGAGCTGATAGAGTTCGAGAACGGCCTGCAAGGGCTGGTGCTCAACCTCGAAGAAGACAACGTGGGTGCCGTACTGCTCGGCGACTACGCCGAAATTCGGGAAGGCGACACCGTGCGCCGCACCAACAAAATCGCTTCGATTCAGGTAGGCGAGGGCATCGTGGGCCGCGTGGTAAACACGCTGGGCCAGCCCATCGACGGCCGCGGCCCCATCCAGGGCCAGACCTACGAAATGCCCCTTGAGCGTAAGGCCCCCGGCGTAATTTTCCGCCAGCCCGTAACCGAGCCCCTGCAAACCGGCATCAAGGCTATCGACGCCATGATTCCGATTGGCCGTGGCCAGCGCGAGTTGATTATCGGTGACCGCCAGACCGGCAAATCGACCGTAGCGCTCGACGCCATCCTCAACCAGCGCGAGTACTTCGAGCGCGGCGAGCCCGTGTTCTGCATCTACGTAGCCGTGGGCCAGAAAGCGTCGACCGTAGCACAGGTAGTGAATGCCCTCACCAAGGGCGGCGCGATGGACTACACCGTGGTAGTATCGGCTTCGGCCTCGGACCCCGCGCCGATGCAGTTCTACGCGCCCTTTACGGGTGCCGCCATTGGCGAGTACTTCCGCGACACGGGCCGCCCAGCCCTCGTGGTCTACGATGACTTGTCGAAGCAGGCCGTGGCTTACCGCGAGGTGTCGCTGCTGCTCCGTCGCCCTCCGGGTCGCGAAGCATATCCTGGCGACGTATTTTACCTGCACAGCCGCCTGCTGGAGCGTGCCGCTAAAATCAACGCCTCGGACGAGATTGCGCGTAACATGAACGACCTGCCCGAGAGCCTGAAGCCGCTGGTGAAAGGCGGGGGCTCGCTGACGGCATTGCCGCTCATCGAAACGCAGGCGGGCGACGTTTCGGCCTACATCCCGACCAACGTAATTTCGATTACCGACGGGCAGATATTCCTCGAAACCAACCTCTTCAACTCCGGTGTGCGCCCCGCTATCAACGTGGGTATTTCGGTAAGCCGCGTGGGTGGCAACGCCCAGATTAAGTCGATGAAGAAGGTATCGGGTACGCTGAAGCTCGACCAGGCGCAATTCCGCGAACTGGAAGCTTTTGCCAAATTCGGCTCGGACCTCGATGCTTCGACCAAGCTCACCATCGAGCGCGGTCGCCGCAACCTGGAGATTCTGAAGCAGCCCCAGTTCTCGCCCGTGAAGGTGGAAGACCAGGTAGCCATTATCTACGCCGCCACCAACGGCCTGCTCGACACCGTGCCCGTGAACCGCGTGCGTGAGTTTGAGAAGGAGTACCGCCAAGTGCTGAACGCCCGCCACCCCGACGCGCTGAAGGCCCTTAAAGCCGGCAAGCTCGACGACGCTGTGACCGGCGCTCTGCGCCAGACGGCCAAGGACGTAGCCGCAGGTTTTGCTCAGTAAATAACTAGCAGAAAATCGCCTGTCATTGCGAGCAACGCGAAGCAATCGCATCCGCACGACATGCTGGTGCGATTGCTTCACTTCGTTCGCAATGACAGGCGATTTTTAGTTTCTAAACAACATATGGCTAGCTTAAAAGAAGTTCGCTCGCGCATCCAATCGGTTTCGAGCACGCAGCAGATTACCAAAGCCATGAAAATGGTGGCGGCGGCCAAGCTGCGCCGCGCGCAGGACAACATCATTCGGATGCGCCCCTACGCGCAGCGCCTGACCAGCATTCTGGCCAACCTGACCCGCACCACTACCGACGAGGTAGTGAGCGAGTACGGTGAAGTGCGCGCGGTAAACCGGGTGCTCGTCATCGCCATTACCTCCGACCGCGGCCTGGCCGGCGCGTTCAACGCCAACATCTTCAAGGGGGTGAACGCGCTGATTGCAGCTCGCTACGCCAACCTGCCGGTGGGCAACATCTCGGTGATGGCCATCGGCAAAAAGGCGCACGACTACTACGGCCGCCGCAACATGCTGGTGGGCAACTACACGCACGTCTTCGCCAAGCTCTCGTTTGATACTGTGCGCGAGGCCGCCGAGGAAGCCATGCGCGGCTTCACCGAAGGCACCTACGACGAGGTGGTGATGGTGTACAACGAGTTCAAGAACGTAGCCACGCAGGTGGTGCAGGCCGAGCAACTGCTGCCGCTGGTGCCCACGGAAGTGCCCGCTGGTACGCCCAGCGCCAGCGCGCCCGACAATAGCATCGACTACATCTTCGAGCCGAGCAAGGAAGAGATTATCAAGACCCTCATCCCGCAGAGCCTGAAAATTCAGCTTTACAAGGCTGTTTTGGAAAGCAATGCCTCGGAGCACGGTGCCCGCATGACGGCGATGGACAAGGCCACCGACAACGCCGGTGAGCTATTGAAGTCGCTGAAGCTGACTTATAACCGGACGCGCCAGGCAGCCATCACGACCGAGATTCTCGAAATCGTAGGTGGTGCTGAGGCCCTCGCGGCTGGTCGGTAACGCTACTTTACTTTCTGGAAAAGCCCCGTGGCCCTCGGCTGCGGGGCTTTTTTATGTGCTATTTTTTGCAACTTATTCCCAACCGGGACGTAATGGCTGGCGATTACACCGTTAGGCGGTGGCTGGAGCGCGGCCTGGCCGGCAACTGCGGGCAATTAAAAGAGATAGTAGTAGTTCAATAAATTTTCAGTAATAGTACTACGGGGGTGTAGGTTGGCAGTAGACCGGCTACCTATCTTTGGGCACCTATTAGGAGGCATATAGACTAGTTGCGGCAATTGCTAACAACTCGCTTGGCTACTAAAAAGGTATTCTGCTCTCTGTCCTTGATTACCTATGAATACTGCAAGCCTAACTGCTTCCAAACCAAGCACCGGCATCCTTAAATGCGCCGCCCGTCAGCGTGAAGTGGATAATGCGCTAATCGTGCAGGCGCTATGCGAGCGCAAGCCTACCCTGAATGCGCTGGCTCAGTTGAAGCGCTACGTAACTGGCGAATTGAGCCGCGAGCAGGCGTTTGCCGAGCTATACGTAGGGATGGTGTAGACGAGGCATTACATTGAAGCGACTGCTCGTGCTAGCGGGGTTTTGAGCGCGTGAGAGGGGCTGTATCAGCAGCTTCTGGTATATGGCTATCGGCTGCTTGCATCGGCTGCGCAGTGGTATTTTTGCGCTTCCATGCGCTACTTTATTCATTTTGCCTACGACGGCACTGCCTACTGCGGCTGGCAGGTGCAGCCGGGGGTGCCTACCGTACAAGCAACGCTCGATAAGGTGCTTAGCCAAGTGTTACGCCAACCCATTCATACGCTGGGTAGCGGCCGTACCGACACTGGCGTACACGCCAGCCATCAGGTAGCGCATTTCGAGGCGGATTTGCCCGGGGATATGACCTTCGGCCTGCTGCGTTACCGCGTAAACCGAGCGTTGCCACCCGATGTGCAGGTTTTTCGCATTCATGAGGTTAGGGAGAAGGACCACGCCCGTTTTTCAGCTGAAGCGCGCACCTACGAGTACTTCGTGAGCTTGCGGCCCGACCCGTTTCGGCGCGACCAGGCGCTGTACCTCGACCGCGCGCCCGATGTAGCGGCCATGAACGAGGCGGCTAGCTACCTCGTGGGGCAGTTCGACTTTACGGCTTTCTCAAAAGTAAAAGGCGGCGAAAACCATTATGTGTGCTACCTCTACGAAGCGAATTGGCACCCTGCGCCGGGCGGGCTGGTGTTCCGCATCCGGGCCAACCGCTTTGTGCGGGGTATGGTGCGGCTGGTAGTCGGTACGCTGCTCGATGTAGGACGGGGCAAGCTCACGCCGGCCGAGTTTCAGCAGGTGCTGCACCGGCAGCAGCGCGTGGCAGCCAGTGGGGCTGCGCCAGCCAAAGGGTTATACCTGAGTAGGGTAGAATATGCGCCTGGCATCGTGCCCGATGAAGTTAACCCGGAATAGCTGGGGGATTAGTATAAAAAAGCCTGTTTATTCTCAGTAGAAAGCGGAGAAGTACAAAATAGCTTATGAGCTATGAGCTGTAAGCTAGGGCTTTGGCGCTGCTGTGAGCGTGTGCCGGGGTCGGACGTACTTGCGGGCCAACTGCCGCAGGTAGCGCACCGAAGCCTCGGTGAAAACGGGCGGGTGCTGGTGGTGCTTATCCTTTTTGGCCGCTTGCTGGTAGAGTAGCGCAAAGGTGACGGGGTCGTCGGCGTGGTCGAGCAGAGGCTTGCGGTAGCCGTTTTGCAGGATGGTGTAGGCCATAAAAAAGCCCGGCAAGTGGCCATTGCTGCCATTGGTGAGGCGGCGGTAGAACCGTTCGGGGGCCGCCGGGCCGCCCGCCGCCTGCACCTGAATGGCGGAATCTACCTGGTGCAGTACGCAGGGGGCCGGCCGAAAGTAGCGCTGGCGCATCTCGGCCGAATCGGCGGGGGCGGCCAACTGCACCCGCTTGTCGGTGAGGTCAGCCAGGCCTTCTACCAGGGCTGAGCGTAGCAGCCATAACAGGCCCTCATCTTCGGGCTGGGCGGGGCGGGTAAGGTTTTCGGTGGGTGTGATGGCGTAGCCCAGCAATTGATGGTGCAGCTCGTGCGCTTCCAGAATACCGAGGCGCACGCGCTGGTAGCTGTAGGCATCGTACAGGCTGAAGACAATACCGTCCTCCTGCGAAGTAGCATCGTCGCCCAAGGCAGTGTAGTACAACCGCAGGGCAGGTTGCTTTCGGTGGGCGCGGGTGGGGAGGTATTCGTAGGCGTAGGTGTACATTTTTTCCAGGTAAGCTGGGTTTTTAGCAGTTTCGGCCAAAAAGGCCTGATGCTCTTTTTCGTGCTCTTTGTAATTGTTCACCAGCACGTAGTACCAGCGCTTGGCCTTAAGCTTCGCTTGCAGTAGCGAGTCGTGCCGCGGCATGTACACTACTTCGATGGCTCGCCGATAGGCCGCCAGGTCGGCCGTATCGCTGCCGAAAATGCTGCTCACGTACACCTTGTTAGCCGGCAAGGCCAGGAACTCGCGCCACCTGGCATCGGTCAGCGGCTCGTTGCGGCGCAGGGCGTCGGTTATTTTCCAGTAGGCCGTGGCGGCCTCGGTGTCGATGGTTTGGGCGCGGCCGGGGCTAGCGGCCAGCAGCAAGGTCAGCAGCAAAAGCAGCCGGGTGAAAGAAGTAGGCATAGAAAGCAGAAAAAGAGGGCGCGGCGAAGATAGGCCCAGCGCTCACTTGCGAATTGGCCCGCGCCGTAGACTTTCCCTGCCCGACCTTTGTTAGTAGCCCGACTTACTTATGGACCCAACTTCTGCTACCAAAACCGGCCAAGTGTTCGACTGGCAGGTGCTGCGCCGCTTGCTCGCCTACGTGCAGCCCTACCGGGGCGTGTTTATCGGCCTCATCGTGCTCACGGTGGCCGCCGCCGTGCTGGGCACCGTGCGCCCCGCGCTCATTCAGCGCATGATAGACGTGGACATCAGCACCAACGACTGGGCGGGCCTCAACCGCTCGACGCTGTGGCTGCTGGCGCTGCTGGTCGTGAACACGGTGGTGAGCTACCTCCAGACCTACTACGGCGGCTGGCTAGGCCAGTACATCGTGCGCGACATCCGCACTGACCTCTACCGGCACTTGCTCAGCCTCAAGCTCAGCTTTTTCGACCGCACGCCCATCGGCGTGCTCGTCACGCGCAATATCTCCGATGTGGAAACGCTGGCCGACGTGTTCAGCGAGGGCCTGGCCGCGATGGTGGGCGATTTGCTGCAAATCATCTTTTTGATGATTTTTATGTTCTGGACGAACTGGCAGCTGGCGCTCATCAGCCTCTCGGTTATTCCGCCGCTTCTCTTTAGTACTTACGTGTTTAAGGAAAAAGTAAAGGGTAGCTTTCAGGAAGTGCGCAATGCTGTGGCCAAGCTCAACAGCTTCGTGCAGGAACACTTGACGGGCATGAACATCGTGCAGATTTTCAACAACCAGGAGCGCGAGTACAAGAAGTTTGAGGCCATAAACCAGGAGCATACCAAGGCCAACATCAAGTCGGTGCTCTACTACAGCATCTACTTCCCGGTGGCCGAGGTGCTCGGGGCCATCGGCGTGGGGCTGCTGGTGTGGTACGCCGCGCAGGGCCAGATTGCGGGCTCCATCTCGAAGGGTGAGCTGATTGCCTTCATCATGTACAACTCGCTATTCTTCCGGCCCATCCGGCAGATTGCCGACCGCTTTAATACCTTGCAGCTGGGCCTAGTGAGCACCGAGCGCCTGCTCAAACTACTTGATAACAAAGACTTGGTGGCTACCTCCGGCACCCAGCCCGTGCCGCAGCTGCAAGGCGACGTGCAGTTCGATAATGTCTGGTTTGCCTACAACGAGCCGGAGTGGGTTTTGAAAGACATCAGCTTCCACGTGAAGCCCGGCCAGACCATCGCCTTCGTGGGCGCTACCGGCGCGGGCAAAACCAGCATTATAAACCTACTAAGCCGCTTCTACGACATCCAGAAGGGCCACATTCGAGTCGATGGCCAGGACTTGCGCGAGTACGACCTCAGCCAGCTGCGCCGCCAGATTGGGGTAGTCTTGCAGGATGTATTCCTCTTCGCCGGCTCCATCCGCGACAATATCACGCTCGGCAACCGCGACATCAGCGACGCCAAAATCTGGGAAGCCGCCGCGCTCGTGGGTGCGCAGCGCTTCATCGAGCGCCTGCCCGGCGGCCTCGACTACCCTGTGATGGAGCGCGGCGCGACGCTCTCCGTGGGGCAGCGCCAGCTCATCAGCTTCGTGCGGGCGCTGGTCTACGAGCCCCGCGTCATCGTGCTCGACGAGGCTACCTCGTCCGTCGATTCTGAAACCGAAGAGCTGATACAAGAAGCCATCGATAAGCTCATGGAAGGCCGCACGGCGCTCGTCATCGCCCACCGCCTTAGCACCATCCAGAAGGCCGACCGCATCATCGTGCTCGACCGCGGCGAAATCAAGGAAACCGGCACCCACGACGAGCTGCTGCGTCACGGCGGCTACTACGCCCAGCTCTACCGGATGCAGTACAAGGGCCACGAGTCAGTTATCAGTTATCAGTCATCAACTAGCAATAGGCAGGTCAGGCCTGACGCCTAAGAGACCTGCCTTGCCAAGCGTCAATTAGGCAGGCTGATAATTGATAACTGTTAACTGATAATTGAAAATATGCGTTTTCTCTTTCCCCTCGTCCTCATTTTCACGGCCATCGGCCTGAGCATCTACGCCTACCTGGGCGGCCTGCGCACGCCCACCGTAGCCCTCGAAACCACCGCCGCCCCGGTGCTGCTGGCTGGCCAGCTCTACGCCGGCAAGGTCAGCGGCCCGCGTTTCGGCGAGCTGTTTCGCGAAGCCAGCGACATGCAGGCCAACGGCCGCTTTGGCCCCGCCCGCACCCTGGCCAACCTCTACTACAACGACCCTGAAAAGGCGCACGACAGCATCCGGGCCTTCGTGGGCCTCGCCGTGGCCGACACTACTACTACGCTGCCCACCGGCTGGCGCTACCGCGTGGTGCCAGCCGGCCGCCGCACCCTGCACGCCCACTTGGCCGGCGCGAGCTTCATGCTGGCCCCCGGCAAGCTCTACGCCGCCGCCGAGCAGGAAATCAAGGCCCAGAAGCTGACCAAGCAGCCGCCGTACCTGGAGCAGTTTGGGGCGGGTGATGTCAGTGAACTGTGGGTAGGGGTGAAATAGGCTAGCGCACCCGGTGGCCCCACGGCATGGTGGCTGCCACGCTCAGCGACCAGTATGAAAAGTCGCCCGGCGTGCCCAGGCTATTCCCAAAGGCCGCCTGGGCGTAGCTGGCCTGCGAAGTCAGCCAAAACTCGCGCCCTATCTTCCAACTACTGCTCAAGCCCACCTCAGCCAGCGGGTGCACCCGAAAGGCCACCGTGGCCGAGTGGCTGTTATCACCATACCGGCCGCGGGTATACACTTGTTGGTCGCGGTCGACCAGCCACACGGCCCCCGCGCCTAAGCCAGCTAGCCCCTCTACGCGCCAGTGCGGGCTATTGAGCAGCTGATAGCGGGCGCGGCCTGTGAGGCTGTGCAGGCCGTAGGCCGGCGCGGTGGCAGCGGTGCCCAGGCTGCCGCTAGCTCGGTTGATACTCATCATCAAGTGGCCGCTCAGCGTTAGGCGCGGCGCTACGCTGGTGCCTACCTCTATGTGGGCGCCGGCTCGCGCCCTGCCCTGCCCATCGCGCAGCAGCATCGGCCCCATAAGAAGGGCTACGTGGTTGGTGCGCTCGGTGGTGGTGCTAGTGTCGCGGGGGCAGCAACAGCAAGGACAGTGGCGCGAGGTAGGCTGGAAAAATATTGAGTTGAACTGCGCTTGCGCGGCTCGGCTGCCGCTCAGGCCCAGCAGCAGGAGTATTTTGACTAATGGCTGTTTCATGGCTTCTAACTGCTGATAGGTGAGTGCGATGCAAAATAGCATTGCCCAAAGTAGAAGTCGGGTGAACCCGGCCGGCAGCCCGTAAAAAAAGAACAAAAAAAGGCTGCCTGTCTCGCAGAGACAAGCAGCCTTTTTTACAGTATCAGTCGGGGTGGCAGGATTCGAACCTACGGCCTCGTCGTCCCGAACGACGCGCGCTACCGGGCTGCGCTACACCCCGAAAGGTTGCGAAACTGAGGGGGCAGTTTCGCGCCGGTAATCCAATTCGGTTGGCTAATTGGCCTGAAAAAGCCCCCGACCCGAAGGTCGGGGGCTTAATCGTGGGGCAACTAAACCCTCGGTCGGAGTGGCAGGATTCGAACCTACGACCTCCAGCACCCCATGCTGGCGCGATACCAGGCTACGCTACACCCCGAGGGAATTGGAGCTGCAAAGGTAGGAGAAAGATTGATAAATGCAAAAGTCCGCGCAAATTTTTTTGCTTCAAAAAGGCGATTGTAAGCAAACGGCAAGGTTTTGGCAAAGCTACTCGGTAGATTTCTAAGGAGTTGCAGTTTGCAGAAAAAAGTCTGAAAAAAGCTGCTTCAATCGAAGCGAAGGGCACCAGGCTGCGCTTGCTGCCGCTACTTCCTACAAAAGATGCAACACGCCGGCTATGGTAAAAGCTGCTTCCGAAAAAAAGCCCGCCGTTGTACCTTTACCCCAGTCAAAATTGCCAACCCTTTATCACTACCATTCTATGCGACTTATTACTATCTGCGCAGGAGCTTTGTTGCTGGCCCCGCTCACCGGCCGCGCCCAGACCAAGCCGCTTCCCAAGAAGCCCGCCGCTGCCGCCGCCAAACCAGCCTCCCCGAAGCCGGCCGCTACTACTCCCGCCGCCGCACCAGCAGCCGCTGAGCCTGCCGCCGATGGCGCAGCTACCGAACAGGCACCCATCGCGCTGGCGCCCGTGACGCCGGCTGCCGACCCTAACGCACTCAAAATCAAGACGGAGCTAAATCCCATCAGCCACAAGCTGACGGTGCGCTGCGACGCGCCCGGCCCTACCCGCATCGAAATCAACGACAAAGACGGCCGCCCGGTGCTGACCAAGAACACGGTAGTGGGCACCACGCCCGTCGTGCTCGACGTGACGAGCCTGCCCGCTGGGCCGTATGTCGTGCGCTGCACGGCTGGCGTGAAAACCGGGATGCGCCGGGTGATGGTCGGCGACTAGGTGTAGGGTAATTTAGCTTGCCGTTAGTCATAAAAAAAGCCCCGCCGGATACATTCCATTGGGGCTTTTTTAGTGGCCTAGCAATTACTGGCAAGCTAAAGCTTACCCTACATCCTCCGTTTGCAACTGCCGCTCGTAGAGCGCCCGGTACAGGCCATCGGCTTCGGCCATGAGGGCGGCGTGGGTACCGTGCTGCACGATTTGGCCGTCATCGAGCACCAGAATCTGGTCGGCGAGCTTCACCGAGCTCACGCGATGCGAGATGATGAGGCTGGTGCGGTTTTTCATCACGCGCTGGAGGCTGTCGAGGATGGCGTTTTCGGTCTTGGTATCGACGGCGGAAAGCGAGTCGTCGAGGATAAGAATTTTGGGCTCTTTGACCAGGGCGCGGGCCATGCTTACGCGCTGCTTTTGGCCGCCGGAGAGGGTAATGCCGCGCTCGCCGACCTTGGTGTCGAAGCCTTCGGGGAAGCGGATGATGTTTTCGTACACGTCAGCGTCGCGGGCGGCCTGGGCCATGCGCGCCTCGTCGGGGCGGTCGAGGCCGAAGTTGATGTTGTTGCGGATGCTGTCGGAGAACAGGAAAATATCCTGCGGCACGTAGCCAATCTGCTCGCGCAGTGAGGTTAGTGCGTAGTCGCGCACGTCCACGCCGTCCACTTTTATGTCGCCGTTGGTCACGTCGTAGAGGCGGCAGAGCAGGGCGGCCACCGTGCTTTTGCCCGAGCCGGTGTTGCCGATGATGGCCAGCGTGTGGCCGGGCTGAATGCGGAAGCTGACGTCGCGCAAGGCCTTGATACCGGTGTCGGGGTAGGTGAAGGACACGTGGTCGAACACGATTTCACCCTGCATCTCCTGCACCACGTCGCGGCGCGACACGATGTCGGTTTTCTCGTCCAGAAACTCGTTGATGCGGGCCTGCGAGGCCTCGGCGCGCTGCACCAGCGACGACGTCCAGCCCAGCGCCGTGACGGGCCACGTGAGCAGGTTGACGTAGATGATAAACTCGGCAATGGTACCCGTCGTGATGGTGCCGTTTATCACTTCCTGCCCGCCTATCCAGACCGTGACGATGGTGCTGATGCCCACCACGAACATGATGAGCGGGAAAAACAGCGAATTGACAAAGTTGAGGCTGAGCGACTTGTCTTTGTATTCGTTGGTGGCGGCCGTGAAATTATCCAGCGAATCCTGCTGTCGCACGAACGATTTCAAGACCCGGATGCCCGAAAACGCCTCCTGCGTAAAGGTCGTCATGGCCGCCAGCGCCTTCTGGATGTCGTCGGATTTCTTTTCGATTAAGTTATTGATGTAGAAAATGGCGACCGACAAAATCGGCAGCGGCAGGATGGTGAGCAGCGTGAGGCGCACGTTCACCATCAGCATCAGCGGCACCACGAGGATGAACAGCACCACGAGCTGCAAAAAATACATGATGCCCGGCCCGAGGTACATCCGCACGCGGCCCACGTCTTCGGAGATGCGCGACATGAGGTCGCCGGTGCTGTGGCGGCGGTAAAAGCTGAGCGGCAGCGACTGGTAGTGCTGGTATATCTGGTTTTTCTGGTCGTTCTCAATCAGGCGCGACATCACAATGAGCGTCTGGCGCATGAAGAACAGAAAGATGCCCCGCAGCAAGGCCAGGGCGATTATCAACATGCCGTAAAACAGCACGTTGCGCCCAAACACCTGGTACACGCCCGCCTGCGCCTGAGTGCCCGCGTAGAGGTGGTAGAGGTCGATGCCCTCATTCACCAAATCGAAGGAGTAGCGCACCAGCTGCGCCGGGAAAATGGTGAGCAACGTGCTGAGCACCACGAAGAGCACACCGCCCAGAAAATGCCACTTGTAGCGGTAGATATGGAAATTGACGGCGGCGAGCGAGCGGGTCGGCATAGGGGAGGAGGGCGGCGGCGCGCAGGGCCGCAACCGGAAAAACTTGGGTACTTTTGTGGCCGCAACGGTGTTGGACGTTGGCCCGGCACGGGGAACCTCACCCCCGGCCCCTCTCCAAAAAAGAGGGGAGCCTGATGACTGCTTGCGTCTGCCAGCGGTCGGCTCCCCCTATTTTTTGGAGAGGGGGCTGGGGGGGGGAGGTTCCCCGCGCCGCTACCCCAACAAAGTTACGCCTTACTCTTCCCTCCCTTTTTTCCCACCCAACCCCCAATTTTTTTCCTATGATGCTCGACGCTCCCGTTGCCCAGGCATCGGTTTTCGACCAGGTGGCCGAATTCCAGCACGAACAAGTGGTGTATTGCCACGACCATGAGACTGGCCTCAAGGCCATTATCGGCATCCACAACACGGTGCTGGGCCCGGCCCTGGGCGGCACCCGCCTGTGGCACTACGCCACCGAGGCCGAGGCCCTGCACGACGTGCTGCGCCTGAGCCGCGGCATGACCTACAAGGCCGCCATTTCGGGCCTGAACCTGGGCGGTGGCAAAGCCGTGATTATCGGCGATGCCAAAAAGCTGAAGAACGAAGCGCTGCTCCGCAAGTTCGGCCGCTTTGTTAATAACTTGAACGGCAAGTACATCACCGCCGAAGATGTAAACATGACCACCAAGGACATGGAGTACATTCGGATGGAAACCAAGCACGTGGCCGGCCTGCCCGAGAGCATGGGCGGTAGTGGCGACCCCTCGCCCGTGACGGCCTACGGCGTGTACATGGGCATGAAGGCCGCCGCCAAAAAAGCCTACGGCTCGGACAGCCTCGCCGGCAAGCGCATTTCGGTGCAGGGCGTGGGCCACGTGGGTATGTATTTGCTGGAGCACCTGCAAAAAGAGGGTGCCCAACTAATCCTCACCGACTACTACGAGGAGCGCGCTTACGAGGCAGCCGCCCGCTTCGGCGCGGTGGCCGTGGGCGTCGATGAAATCTACGACCAGGACGTGGACATCTACTCGCCCTGCGCGCTGGGCGCCACGGTGAACGACAAAACCATCGACCGCCTCAAGTGCCGCGTCATCGCCGGCTCGGCCAACAACCAGCTGGAAAGCGAAAACGAGCACGGCCCCGAGCTGGTGCGCCGCGGTATCGTGTACGCGCCTGACTTCCTGATAAATGCCGGTGGCCTCATCAACGTCTACTCCGAAATAGTGGGTAGCAGCCGCCAGGGTGCTCTTACTCAAACTGAAAAAATCTACGACTACACCCTGCAAGTGCTCGACAAAGCCGAGCAGGAAAACTCCCACCCGCAAGCCGCCGCCATTCGCCAAGCCGAAGAGCGTATCGCGTCGGTGGGGAAAGTAAAATCGACCTACTAAAGGAGTTATAAACGTTTGTCATTGCGAGCGCAGCGAAGCAATCGCACCTGAGCAGCACCCGAACGGCTCGTAAGCAACTCGTCCTGATGCGATTGCTTCGCTGCGCTCGCAATGACAAACGTTTATAACTCAACATTCAAAACCCATTATGCTAAACCGCCGCCTTCTCAGAATCAAGGTCATGCAAGCCCTCTACGCCTATCAGCAGGCGGTAGCGGCCGATTTTCAGCTGGCCCACGACCGTATCGCGGTGGCGTTTGAGCCCGACCTGAATGCCGACGTGGCCCCCGACCGCCGCCTGCTCGAAGGCCAGCGCAAGCTGGGCGAAGCGCAGCTGCGCGAGTGGCACCGCACCGGCGAGCTGCCCGAAACCGGCTCCGACGACAAAGAAGTGGCCGCTGCCCTCCAGTCCGCCATCGCCTACTACGAGCAATTGGTGCAGAAAGAAGGCACCTTCTACGGCGGCCAGCTGATGCACGGTGCCGAAAGCATTCACGACCAATACCTGCACCTGCTGAACCTGGCCCCGGCGCTGCTCGACATCATCACCGAGGACAACGAGCGCGAGGCCCGGCGCTTCACCGGCCCGCGCTTCGAGGCCGAGGGTACGGCGCGCTTGTTCCAGAATGCCGCTTTCCAGAAGCTCAAGGAAAACGAGCAGCTGCTGCAAACCACCATCAAGCGTAAGCTGCAATGGACGGACGCGGACGAAATCGAGGCCCTGCGCGAAGCCTGGCAGAAGGAAATCAAGCCCGACGAAGCCGTGCAGGCCTACCTCAACGGCAAGAACACCGGCCTGGCCGAAACCGACTACGAAACCGATATGGAGCTGCTGCGCCACATCTACAAGGACTTTGTATTCAAGGGCGAAGCCCTGCCGCGCTACCTCGAAGCCAACGACCTGAACTGGGAGGAAAACCGCCCCATTGTGCGTAACCTGGTCCTGAAAACCCTGAAAATGCTGCCCTACGCGGCCGACGAAAAGCAGGAGCTGATGAATCTGAGCGCCAACTGGCAGGACGACCGCGACTTCGCCGAAACGCTCTATAAAAAGACGCTCGAAGACGACGCCAAGTCCGAAAAGCTCATCGCTGACTCGGTGCAGAACTGGGACGTGGAGCGCGTGGCCCTGCTCGACAAGATAATTTTGAAGATGGCGCTCTGCGAGATGCAGCTTTTCCGGGGCATCCCGGTGAAGGTGACCATCAACGAGTACATTGAAATCAGCAAGCTCTACAGCACCCCCAAGAGCAAGCAATTCGTAAACGGTATCCTGGACAAGCTGGCCCAGGACCTGGCCGCCAGCGGCGAAATCCGCAAATCGGGCCGTGGCCTGCTTGATAACCAGTAGTGTGCGGTAAGCTTTAGCTTGCCGTAAAGTAGTTTTTCCAAGAATCAAAACGGCAAGCCGAAGCTCGCCGCTCAGTTCTTTTCCACTTCCCGACCCTTTCAACAATGGCTAGCAAAACCACCACCGGCCTGCTCTGCTTCACGGGCGGCGCCCTTGCCGGGGCCGCCATCGGCCTGCTCTACGCGCCCGAAACCGGCCGCGAAACCCGCTCTTTCCTCAGCTACCAGCTCGAAAAATACCGCTCGGTATTGGCCGACCTCACCGAAAGCCTCGTGACCAGCCGCGACAACGCCCCGTCGTCGGCCCAGCGCGAAGGCCAGCGCGTGATTCAGGACGCCAAAACCAAGGCCGAGCAGCTGCTCGGCGACGTTGACCAGCTCATCAGCCAAATCAACTCGCGCCGCGCCACTAGCTAGTTGCCTTTTTAATCGCTAAAACGCTGGTTGAATTGCTTTTACTAGTTAAAAATCGTTTGTCATTGCGAGCGCAGCGAAGCAATCGCACTTGTTCAGGGCGCTCGTCGGGTACCGTTCGGGTGCGATTGCTTTGCTGTGCTCGCAAGGACAAACGATTTCTGCCAAGCTTAAACAGTTGCTAAGACATTGAGCCTGATATTTGCCGGCAAGCCTTGCCAGCGTATCAGGCTCTTTTGTTTGCTGGCCGGCTGGCTCCACCCTCGTTTGCTCCTCCTTTTATCCACAGGTACCTTTTTATGCACCTCGTAACGCTCATTCCCGGCGATGGCATCGGCCCGGAAATCACCCGCTCAGTCGTTGATATTTTTGCCGCCGCACAGGTTCCCGTGCAGTGGGAAACCCACAACGCCGGCGAAACCGCCCTGGCCGAAAGCGGCAGCCTGCTGCCCCAGCCGCTGTATGACTCGCTGGAGCGCACCCGCGTGGGCCTGAAAGGCCCCGTGACCACTCCCGTCGGCAAGGGCTTTAAGAGCGTGAACATTACGCTGCGCCAGAAGTACGACCTGTACCAGAACGTGCGCCCGGCCCAAACCACGCCCGGCATTAAAACGCGCTTCGAAGGCATTGACCTGGTGCTGTTTCGCGAAAATACCGAGGGCCTGTACGCTGGCCTGGAGATGTACGACGAGCGCCTGGGCATCGCCGACTCCGTGAGCCGCGTGACGGTGGAGGGCTGCCGCAAAATCTGCCGCGCCGCCTTCGCCTACGCCGCCAAGCACGGCCGCAAGCACGTGACGATGGCCCACAAGGGCAACATCCTCAAAAACGCCGGCAAGCTGATGCTGGAAGCCGCCAAGGCCGCCGCCGCCGAGTTTCCGGAGGTTACGTTTTACGACGACCGCATCATCGACAACATGTGCATGCAGCTGGTGGGCAAGCCCGAGCAGTTCGACGTGATTGTGACGACTAACCTGTTTGGTGACATTCTCTCCGACCTCTGCGCCGGCCTCGTGGGCGGCCTGGGCGTGGTGAGCGGCGCGAACATCGGCGACAACATGGCCATCTTCGAAGCCGTGCACGGCTCGGCCCCCGACATCGCGGGCCAGGGCAAAGCCAACCCCACCGCCCTGCTGCGCTCGGCCCTGATGATGCTGGAGCACCTCGGCGAGAAAGAGCACGCCGCCCGCATCGAAAAGGCGCTGAATGCTACCTTCCTCAACAAAGACGAATGCACCGGCGACTTGGGCGGCAAGGCCTCTACCGCAGAGTTTACGCAGGCGATTATTAACAAGCTGTAAGGTGGAGTACCGTGGACCCTGCGGGTCCGCGCGGGGTAGCGACCGGACGCACTACCCGCGCGGACCCGCAGGGTCCACGGTACTTATCCGCCCGCCGTACTTTTGCGCTATGAAAAAAGTTAGTGTACTGCTAGCGCTCAGCCTGCTGGCCGCCAGCTGCAACCGCGACAAAACCCCCGAAGCCGGCACCCAGGGCATGAATGCCACTGCCGCCGCCGCCGACGATGCCAAGGCCAACCCTACCATCGATAACCCCAACGTAGCCAGCGACACCGAAGCGCCCAACCCCGACGCCCCGGTGATGACCTTCGCCGAGACGCAGTTTGACTTCGGTGACATCAAGCCCGATGAGGTCGTGAAGCACACCTTCAGCTTCACCAACACCGGCA